>NZ_SPMY01000020.1 GCF_012939955.1 Candidatus Accumulibacter phosphatis | reverse complement strand
ATTGAAGTGACGACGGCCGATTGGGGCGACAGCGAAGTGTTCCCCGGGTTGCTTGACCAGGTCGAAGGCGAAGTCTCTCAAGTGTCCGCCGATGGCGCCTACGACACCAAAGGCTGCCATGCCGCCATTGCCGACCGCGACGCCCGTGCCACCATTCCCCCGCGGGACGGTGCTGTTCCCTGGGGCGACGATCATCCCCGTGACGGTATTCTCAAAGAGATCGCCGCCAAGGGCAGCGCCGGCTGGAAGAACGATAGCGACTACCACCGCCGCAGCATCGCCGAGAACATGATGTACCGGCTGAAGCAGTTGGGTGACAGCCTGTACTCCCGAACCTTCGAGCGGCAAGTGACCGAAGCCCACGTCAGGGCCGCCATCATCAACACCTTTACCTATCTGGGCATGCCGCAATCCGTCGGGGTGGGGCAAATTGCGCCTGCCGCATGAAGTAGGACGGGGATAGGGGGAGTTCGCGCCCAAAATGGCGGGATTAGTCATATAGTATATTAGCAGTTACTAATAGTGCACCAACGCCCTTCGATATTACGCATCAGCGTTGAAACGCGTGCGCTGGACTGAGCGTAGCCAACCAGATGGATGCTCTGCCCGACCTGCTTCAGCGAGCGGATATACACTCCCTCAGGCATCTGCTTGGCGAGCTCGCTCAGCAAGCGCACCGCTTCGGCGCGATCGCGCTGCAAGGATTCGATGATTCGCTTGCGCGCCATCAAGGCATCACTTTGCGCTTTGAGCCGATTGATTTGATCGATTTGCTTGTTAAGGACGGCGATTTCCTTCTGCAGGAAGTCGTTCTTGGCATCCTGGGCGGCAATATAGCCGCCAATCACGGAGTAGACAAGAAAGACGATCAGGCCGGAAAGAACGGTGATCAAAGCGAGCACAGCATAGAACTGCTGTCGCCGCGCTCGTCGCTTCTCTTCCCGATGCGGCAGGAGATTGATGCGTATCATTCGTCGAACCTCCGCAGCGCAAGACCGCAGGCAACCATCAACGACGAGGCATCGGTGAGCAGGTTCTTGGCGCGCACGCGATCGGCAAGCAACATATTGGCAAAGGGATTGGCAATGACAGTGTTGATCTGCGTGCGCGAGGCGACGACTTCGTCGGCCCCGGCAATGACGGCGCAGCCGCCGGCCAGGACGATGTGGTTGATCTGATTGAACTGAGTCGAAGTAAAGAAGAACTGCAGGGCACGCGACAATTCCAGCGCCAAGGACTCAAGAAACGGCCGCAAGAGTTCGGCCTCGTACTCCACCGGCAAATTGTGGCGGCGCTTTTCTGCTTCTGCCTCCTCGAAACTCATTCCGAAAAGGCGGGCAATATCCTGCGTCAGCTGATTGCCGCCAAACGCCTGCTCGCGAACGTAGAGTTGCTGACCATCGCGCAGCACGGTCAGGTTCATCACGTTGGCACCGACGTCGACCAAGGCGATGATCCTGCCCGGGCCACCCTCGGGAAGCTGTTTTTCGATCAGCTGGAACGCTGAAAGCACCGCATAGGACTCGACATCGAGGACCACCGGTTTGAGTCCTGCCGCTTCCGCCACAGCGACACGGTCCTCCACCTTTTCCTTACGAGACGCAGCGATAAGAACTTCGATCTCGTCAGGAGACGATGACACCGGGCCGAGCACCTGAAAATCCAGATTGACCTCGTCGAGAGCAAAGGGGATGTACTGGTTGGCCTCGGATTCCACCAGCACTTCCAACTCGTCTTCCCTCTGCCCGGCGGCAACGATGATCTTCTTGGTGATCACATGCGACGCCGGCAGGGCAATGGCCACCTGCCGCGTAACGGTCGCCAGTTTCTTCCAGGCGCGCCGGACCGACTCCGCCGCAGCTTCCAGGTTGACAATGTTGCCATCCGAGACAGCGTCCCTGGGCAAGATCTCAATCGCGTAGCGCTCGACGCGGTAACCGCTTTTCGCATCGCTTGCCAGTTCCACCATCTTGACCGACGATGAACTGATATCAAGACCGATCAGGGAGCGCGCCTTGGGATTAAAGATCGAAAGATCAAGCTGCAAATCGCCACCCCCGGCCAAAAAACCCTTCAATAATTTGTAGTTAGCGTACTTATAGATATTCTACTTTAGATGCTAGCAACAAGCTCCCGACCTGTAAAGCAATTTCTCCGCTAGGGCCTTGGATATCTTGTTTTAGTCTAAGAGTGTAGCGTAAACCACTAAAATCATTGATTTTGCGTAGCCTGTTCTTAGCCAGGGAATTGACATGACCAAGAACGGCAGCGACGCCGTCCGGTTGTGCACAGGGCGCCATCCTCGGTACCTGCGGCAAGCCAAGCGATGCGAGAAGGAGGACAGGAGCGGCAAGCGCCACGCTGATCTTCGCGCCTTTTCATGGCCGCGCCAATATAATAGCGGGATCTGCCTTTCTTTCCGGACGCCGTGTTGCCTACTGCCCTCCGCTGGATCCTATACCCCATCGTAGTTGTTGTCGGCCTTGCCGCGATAGCCCTTGCCATGGTGGCCGTGGTCCTTAGCCTGGCCTACCCGAACCTGCCGTCGCTCGATATTCTTACGGACTACCGCCCCAAGGTACCGTTGCGGGTGTACACGGCGGACGGCTATCTGCTCGGCGAGTTCGGCGAGGAGCGTCGTGCCGTAGTCAGCATAGACGAGGTCCCGCCAATCATGAAACAGGCCATCCTGGCAGCTGAGGACGAGCGCTTCTATCAGCACAGCGGCGTGGACACGCTGGGCATCCTGCGCGCACTACAAGCCAACCTGGTTGGCGGTGGCAAGCGCCAGGGGGCATCGACAATCACCCAGCAAGTGGCCAAGAACTTCTTTCTGTCCTCTGAGAAAACCTACACCCGCAAGCTCTACGAAGCACTGCTGTCTTTCAAGATCGAACACAACCTCAGCAAGGACCAGATCCTCGAGCTCTACATCAACCAGATATTTCTCGGCCAACGCGCCTACGGCTTCGCCGCCGCAGCGCAGATCTATTTCGGCAAGTCGCTGGCCGACCTTACGGTCGCCGAAGTGGCCATGCTTGCCGGCTTGCCGAAAGCGCCCTCCTCCGACAACCCGGTGGCCAGGCCGAAGCGCGCCCGCATTCGCCAGCAGTACGTTCTCAGGCGCATGCTGCAACTCGAGTTCATCAGCGACGAGCAGTATGAGGAAGCTCTGGCGCAAGCCCTGGTGATCAAGCGCGACGTCAGCGAACGACCGATTCACGCCCAGTACGTCACGGAAATGGCCCGCCAGATCGCCGCCGAACGCTTTCCCGAGGATGTCTATACGCGCGGCCTGCGCGTCCACACAACGATTCTCAAGGCCGATCAGGAAGCGGCCTATGACAGCGTTCGCCGCGGGGTCCTGGACTACGACCGCCGCCACGGCTATCGAGGCGCCGAGGGCTACGTCGACATCAGCCGGATTAAATCGGAACAGGACGAGGCCCTCGAGGAACTGTTGCAGGACTTCACTGACGCCGAAGACATGCACCCGGCGATCGTCCTGGAAGTGAGCAAAAAGACCATTCGAGCCTACCGGCGGGGCGGCGAGATTGTCACTCTCAGCGGCGACGGCCTGAAGTTCGCAGCGAGCATGATCGACAACAAGGCGCCGGCCAACAAGCGCCTCAGCAGGGGCGCGATCATTCGCGTCCAGAGCGACGAAAAAGATAATTGGCGAATCGTTCAGATGCCCGAGGTGGAAGCTGCTTTCCTGGCCGCAGATCCGCGTGACGGCGCCATACGCGCCCTGATTGGTGGCTTTGATTTCAACCGCAGCAAATTCAATCACACCACCCAGGCCTGGCGGCAGCCGGGTTCGAGCTTCAAGCCCTTCATTTATTCGGCCGCCCTTGAAAGAGGCTTCACAGCGGCGTCGGTGGTCAACGACGAACGGATCAGCTTCCCGGCAACGGTCACCGGCAGTCAGGCCTGGGAACCGAAAAACTACGACGGCAAGTATGAAGGGCCGATGCGTATCCGGCGAGCGCTGGCCCGCTCGAAAAACATGGTCTCGATCCGTCTCCTGCAGGCGAGCGGCGTGCGTTTTGTGCAGGACTACGTGACGCGCTTTGGCTTTGACGCCAGCAAACACCCACCTTACCTGACCATGGCCCTGGGCGCCGGCTCGGCAACCCCCTGGCAAATGGTCGCCGGCTACGCGGTCTTCGCCAACGGCGGCTACCATATTCGGCCCTACATCGTCAGCCAGATCCTGGATGACAAGAATCAGCTGCTGGCGCAGGCAGCGCCAACGACTGCCGGCGACGAACGCCTACGCGCCATCGACCCGCGCAATGCTTTCCTGATGGACAGCATGTTACGCGACGTGACCATCTACGGAACCGGTGCGCGCGCTTCGGCGACGCTCAAGCGGCGCGATCTCGCCGGCAAGACGGGAACTACCAATGACCAGGTAGACGCCTGGTTCTGTGGCTACCAACAAACCGTCGTCGCCTGCTCCTGGATCGGCTTTGACCAACCGCAAAACCTTGGCCGGCGAGAAACGGGCGGCTCGGCAGCGCTGCCGATCTGGATTGGCTTCATGAGCAAGGCGCTGAAGGATGTCCCGGAGTCCTTTTTGCCAGCTCCCGATGGAATTGTCTCGGTGGCCATTCCGGATAACGGCAAAGGGCCAGGCCGGGAGCTGTTCTACAAGGAAAACGCACCGGCCGAAATAGCACCCATCTGGCCCGCCGACGATGGCAGCGAAGCCGAGGACTGAGCACTTTTGACAACCGCCGGCAAGACCGCCAAACCAGCCACTTCGTCGCTACGAATCTATTTTCGCCTGCTCGGCTATTTGCGGCCCTTTCTCGGCATGTTCGCGGTCAGCTTGCTGGGCTACATGATCTTCGCCTCGTCGCAACCGATGATGGCCGGAATTCTGAAGTACTTTGTCGATGAACTGAGTGAGCCCAGCAGCATAAGCCGGCAGACGACGGCGCTGACCGGTGATCTGGACCTGATCTACGGCATACCTCTGCTGCTGGTCCTCGTCGTCACCTGGCAGGGGATCGGCTCCTTTCTCGGCAACTATTATCTGGCGAGAGTTTCGCTGGGGCTGATCCACGATCTCAGGCGCGCCCTTTTCGACAGCCTGCTACGTCTGCCGAACGGCTATTTCGACCAGCACAACACCGGCCATCTGATCTCGCGAATCACCTACAACGTGACCATGGTCACCGGTGCCGCGACCGATGCCATCAAGGTCGTCATCCGTGAGGGGATGACGGTCATCTTCCTGTTCGGCTACCTGCTGTGGATGAACTGGCGACTGACGCTGGTAATGGTCGCCATCCTGCCGATCATTGGCGTCATGGTCAGCCGTGCCAGCCGGAAGTTCCGCCGCCAGAGCCTCAAGATACAGGCGACCATGGGCGACCTGACGCACGTCGCCTCGGAAACCATCCAGGGCTACCGCGTGGTCCGCAGTTTCGGTGGCGAGAACTACGAATCGAACCGCTTCCGGACAGCGAGCGAGGACAACACGGCCAAGCAGCTGCGCATGGTCAGAACGAGCGCAACCTACACCCCGGCGCTGCAGTTCGTCACCTTTTCCGCGATGGCGGTGCTGCTGGCTCTGGTCCTGGCGCTGCGCGGCGACGCCTCGGCAGGCGATCTGGTCGCTTATCTCACCGCCGCCGGAATGTTACCGAAGCCGATTCGCCAGCTGTCCGAAGTCAGCTCGACGATTCAGAAAGGACTGGCCGGTGCCGAAAGCATTTTTTCCCAGATCGACGAAGAGCCAGAGCCCGATCACGGGAGCATCGAGAAGGAGCGAGTCAGCGGCCGCCTGGAGGTGAAAGACCTGTCCTTCGCCTATCCGGGCAGCAACACGCGCGTTCTCGATCAGATCAGCTTCGCGGTTGAACCGGGCCAGATGATCGCCCTCGTCGGGCGCTCGGGCAGCGGCAAGTCAACACTGGCCAATCTCATCCCCCGCTTCTACCATCACGACTCTGGCCAGATTCTCATTGACGGGGTCGATGTCGAGGATTTCACCCTGCGCAACCTGCGCCAGCACCTCGCGCTGGTCACCCAGCAGGTAGTGCTGTTCAACGACAGCATCGCCAGCAACATCGCCTACGGCGACCTTTCCGAGGCCCCGCGCGAGGCCATCGAAAAGGCCGCCGAAGCCGCTTTTGCTCGCGAGTTCATCGACCGTCTGCCAGACGGCTTCGAAACCCTGGTCGGAGAAAACGGCGTCATGCTCTCGGGTGGCCAGCGGCAGCGACTGGCGATTGCCCGGGCGCTGCTCAAGGATGCACCGATCCTGATTCTTGACGAGGCGACCTCAGCGCTCGACACGGAGTCGGAACGTCATATTCAGAGCGCTCTCGACCAGGTGATGGCCGGCCGAACGACACTGGTCATCGCGCACCGCCTGTCGACTATCGAAAAAGCCGACCTCATTCTGGTCATGGACCAGGGACGCATTGTCGAACGCGGCAGCCACGCCGAGTTGCTGGCCAACGACGGCCACTACGCGCGCTTGTACGCAATGCAGTTCAGCGAGCCCGCCGACAGCTGATCGGCAGCCGCCAGCGAGCGCCCGAGCGGATCGCTGGGGCAACGCGAGGCTTCAAGCGGCGGGTAGCTGCTCGTCGAGCCAGCGCTGCAGTGCACAGCCTGACGGCCAGTTGCGTAACAGGCGGGCGCGGTCGCGCCGCCAGGCACGCGCATGCGCGATCGCCGAGCGATGTTGCACGACGCCATCGAGGTCGATGAGCAGCACGCGCTCGCCGTCCCAGAGCAGATTGGTGGCCTTGAGATCGCCATGGCTGATGCGATGTCGGCACAAAGCTGCAAATAACTCGCAGATGGCCTTGCCCTCGTCAGCCGGCGGCGCGCTATCGGCCGACAGATGGCTCAGCAGATTCGGGCCCGGGCAGTACTCGCAAATCAGCCAGGCGCGTCGGCGTAGCGGTCCGCAGCGCTCCTCGATCAGCGCCAGCGGCCTTGGCGTCGGGATGTCGAAGAACAGCAGCCGGTGCGCCTCGCGCCACGAATGCCAGGCGCGGCTCGGACGCCACAGACGACCGAGCGCGTGCCGCAGGTTCTTGAGGTTGTAGCGTTTGATCAGCAGCGCGCGGCCTATCACCACGATGCGCGCCACCGTCGTCGTGCCACCATCCTTGAACACCTCGCCGCTGCTGATGGCGCGGTCCGGCGCCGCCAGCAAGGGCGCCAGCACTTCCGCTTCCTCGCGGCGCACGGCGCAAAAGCGTACGCCTGTCTGCTCGACCGCGAACAGCGTGCACTCACGCACTGTCTTGGCCAGCAGGTCCCCCAGGCGCCAGGCTCTGACGCGCTCGATATTGCGTTGCAAGACCGCCTGCTCAGGCAAGCAGGCCTGCTCGGCAGTGTAAGCGGGCAGCAAAGCGCTGAGCTGGCGGTCCCACGCCGGCGGCAACTGCGCCAGGAGAACCGCCAGGTTGGCGCCAGCGTCGGCTGGCGCCAAGGCCTGTCCGCGGCAGATCACGCGCACCGCATCGCCGTCGACGACCAGCACCCTGCCGTCATGACGTAGAAAATTGCCGAGATGCAGGTCGTCCTGGACCAGGCCAGCGGCGTGCAGCCGTCCGAGCATGCCCAGCGCCGGCGCCAGTACGGCCAGCGCCTCGCCGTCCCCGGCGGCCCGTCGGGAAACCCGCGCCCAGGCTTCGGCAAGGCTCTCGGCTGTTTCGAGAAAAACAGTCAGCAGGGCGTAACCACCACCGGCCATGGCCATTGCGGCGAGCACTTCAGGGGTCGGCACGCCGGCATCACGCAGCGCTTCGAGCCCCCCGCGCTCGTACCGCCAATGTTTTTCGCAGCGCCGCCCGACGAAGAGCTTGGCCAGCACGCGCCGACCGTCGAGTTCTGCCTCACCAACCAGCCGCTTGCCGGGCAGGACACGCAGCAGGCGTCGCATGCTCAACTGGCGCCCATCGGCAAGGGCCACGCAAAACGGCAGTCGTGGCTGGCGACCGGCGGCGCGCAGCGTTCTCGCATCGCTCAACACGTGCACGCTCATGGCCAGCGCGATGGCGCTCGGCAGCGCCCGCCGCGCCTACTCTCGGCCATCGAAAAAGTGAACGATCTTGGCGATTCGCTGCCGATCACCATCGCCAACGCGCGCCTCGCCTGCGTAATCAAGGTAGAAGCTCAAGCGCTGACTGCGCGACAGTTTTTTTCTTGGCCAGCTTGTCGAGGCAGGCCAGATCCTTGACGATCCGATACTCGAGAACGGCACCACGATAATAGTTGCCAGTCGGGCAATCGATCAGATAGACCGTCGGCGACGCACCGCCATCGACCAGCAGGTTGCGCCACTTCAGATCGTTGTGCACGAAACGAGCGTCGTGCAGCGTCCTGGTCAGGCTGGCGACCTGCTGCGACACCTGCGTCAGCCAGGCATGATCGCCGAGTCGCGGATCGTCGCTGTGAGCGAGGTAGGCGAGATCCATCGTATCCGGAATTTCCTCGGTCACCAGCGCGCCGCGAACGAAGCCGCCAAAACGCCGCTCGATGCCATAGGCGACCAGGGTTGCGGTCGGAATACCCCAGGCTCGAAAAGCGAGCAGGTTCCGCCATTCGGCACGCACCCGCGGTGGACCCAGCCAGCGCCGCAGACCGAACCAGCGCCGGCGCATGGTCTTGCCGTTACCACTATAGCGCTTGACGTAGTAGCGCTTGTCGCCGACGCCGACGCGCAGCACGCAACTCAGTTGATCGTTGGCTATGCCCTCACCGGCAAGTAAAAAAACGCGCTCGATACTGCCAAACACGGCGCCCGCTTCGCTTGCTGCATACTGTGGATTCACCCACCAGTTTCTCATGTCATTTCCCCTGCCGCCACCTTACGAGCGAAACGTGCCTGCAAGCGAAGTGTTTCGCTCGCCAGATGCGAAAGCAGCGGCGCTTCATCGCGCAGAATACGCCGCAAGGGACAGGCAAAATAAGCCGCCAAAAAAACGCAACAGGTCACGCTTGCTCAAGCCGATGTCGACAGCCGAGAAGTATAAAGCCGCCAGATCCTTGTCGCGCCAGCGTCCCGGCAGTTGCCCTCTGAGTTGCGCGCGGTGCAGATCGATCAGAGACAGCCTGAACCGGTCGGCGGTCGGTGCCGGGTCAAGGTGCAGGAGAAAATGACAGAGGTAGAAATCGCGATGATTGATGCCCGCCCGATGCATTCTCCTCGCCATGCCAGCGACACGGGCGATCAGCGCGCGCTTCAAGCGTAGCTCCGGGGGATGCTCTTTCCAGTCCAGGCAGAAGTCCTCGAGACTGAGCGTCGGGGCCAGCTCCTCGGTGATGATGAACGAGTGTTGCCGCCCGGGGTCACGGCCACGCCGCCCGTAGGCGACGGCGTGCATGCTATCGACGCCGAGTTCGCTCAGGCACTGGATGGCCCGCCACTCATTCGCTGCCCCGAGCACCGGCAGGCGTAGCGAAAGAAGATTCTTGACGATCTCGGTCCAGCCGACACCACGATGAATCTTGACGAAGTAGCCACGCCCGCCGACTTCGGTTCGCAAGGTGCGGCGCGCCTCGAGTTCGCGAAAAATCTCGCCTTCGAGGGTCTCGACGGCGACGAAGGGATCCTGCCCCGCCCACAGCGAGCGAAAGGGCTCGTCAAGGAACAACACGTCGCCGCTCATGACCTTTCCTTGAGAATCAGCTCGGCGGCACGTTCAGCGTTGCTGTAGATGTCGGCCTGCTCGGCAAAGGCCAGGGCGCGAGACTGCCATTGCCGACGTGCTGGCTCGTCACTCAAGACCTGCGCCAGCAGGCGATTGAGACAGGCTTGTTCAAAAGGCTCGGGCACGACCCGCCCGGCATCGGCATCACTGACGAAATGCGCGTAGCCGCAAACAGCGGTGGTGAGCACCGGCAGGCCGGCGACCATTGCCTCGAGCAGCACCGTGCCGGTGTTTTCGTTGTAGGCCGGATGGATCAACAGGTCAGCGCCGAGCAAAAAGCGCGGAATGTCGCTGCGTCCGCGCAGAATGCGCACCCGATCAGCAACGCCGAGCGCTCGCGCCTGGGCATGGAACAGCTGCGCCTCGTCGTCGCCGATGGCGAACAGTCGGCAACGCTTGGCGAGCGCTGCCGGCAGCGTCGCCAACGCCTTCAGGCTGCGGTCCAGGCCCTTGGTCTTGAAGCCCGAACCAAGCTGCAGCAGAAGCAAATCGTCGGCGGCCAGCGCGAACTCGTGCCGAAAAGCGGCACGGATCGCCGCGGCATTTGCCGGCGCGCGGCGGTCGCGCGCAATTCCCGGCGGCAGCAGATGAAAACGCTCGTCCGGTGTGGCGTAGTACTTCTGGAACAACGGCTTTTGTAGTGGCGAGATCAGCAGGATCTCGGTGCGTGCCCCGGCCCCGAAAACAGCGCGCTCGTATGCGGAGAAATGGCGGTAGCGCCCCGACAGCCGATAGAGCGCACTGCGTAGCGTGCGCGCCTTGTCTTCGAAACAGGGGTCGGCGGCAAAATAGACATCAAGTCCAGGCATCTTGTTGAAGCCGACGACCCGGTCGGCGGATCGGGCCGCCAGATCCTGGCCGACCCAGTGACTGAACTTCGCGTAGCGGCGCGGATTGCTGAGCGCCCTGACCGGCACCAGGACCACCTCAAAGCCCGCCGGAACATCGCCACGCCATTCCAGTGTGTACGCCCTGATACTGTGGCCGCGCGCCTGGCAGGCCAGGGCAATGCGCAGAAAATCGCGCTGCAGGCCGCCGAACGGGAAGTATTTGTAAAGGCAGAAGGCGATCTGCATCAAGAAATCCCGGCGCTGGCGGCAAGGGTGCAGCGACAGTGCGCAGAGTCACTCACTGCTCGGCACCCTGCTGTACGTCCCGCTGAGCGCCGGCTTCCGCCAGCGGCGCTGCTGCACTGCTGCGCCGCCGCTTGTAGCGGTTGTAGCCCCAGAGATACTGCTGCGGACACTGGCGAACCAGCACTTCGATCTGCTGATTGATCTGTAGCGCCCGCTCTTCGATGCTGCCCCTGATTGGCTGTGTCGGCGCCTGCAGGTGAAAATGGTAACCGGCGCCGGCGGGCAGCCGTTCAGCCCAGACCATGATCACGCTCGCCCCGGTCTCGACCAGGCGCGCAGCCAGGGTCATGGTGTAGGCCGGTCTGCCGAAGAAGTCCAGCCAGCGGCCTTCGCCAGCCCGCGGCGCCTGGTCCGGCAGCATACCGACGGCTTCACCGCGTTTCAGCGCCTTCAGCAAGCCGCGCACCCCTGACAGATCAGCCGCCGCCAGGTGCAACTGCGCGCGCGCCCGCCCGGCTTCGATCATCGTCTGCAGCCAGGCCTGCTTGGGCGGCCGATAGAGAACCGTGATCGGGGCATGTGTGGACAGGTACTGCGCGGTGACCTCAAAACATCCCAGATGCGGCGTCAAATAGAGGATTCCCTTGCCTCGACGTGAAGCCGCTTCGACCAATTCCCACCCCGACACCTCGACAACCCGACTGGAGGTCTCGGCGAGCGGACGTAACCAGACCCGTGGCAGTTCGAGCATGCCCTTGCCGGCTTCAGCGATGGCTGCCGAACGTAGGCGTCCGGCCTCTGCTGCGCCAAGTGCGAGCACCATGTTCTCGTGCATGTGGCGGCGGTAGGTCGGCGACAGCAGCCAGGTCAGCCAGCCGACAACGAAGCCCAGGGAATGCAGCCAGGCAAGCGGCAAGCGGCTGAGGAAACGAAAAAGTGTGATCACGGTGCGATCCGGTAGCTGCTGAGGTTTGACCCGCCAGCCAGAGAAAAACTATAATTATCCCTCCGCCGAGTTAATCAGGACAACTTGCAGGGCGGGGACGCCGTAAGTGCGGCCAAAAAAATACTGCTAAAGCGTCGTCTGCTCGAACCCCGGAGCCGGCAACGCCGCCGTTTCGGGGTTTTTCCATTGGAGCAGATCAAAGCATGAGCACAGAGCACCTCTTTACTTCGGAATCGGTTTCCGAAGGCCATCCGGACAAGGTCGCCGACCAGATCTCCGACGCCATTCTCGACGCCATTCTTGCCGACGACCCGCCTGCGCGGGTCGCCTGTGAAACCCTGGTGTCGACCGGGCTGGTCGTCATCTCCGGCGAGATCACCACCAAGGCGCACATCAACTATCGCGAAATCGCGCAGGAAACCGTTCGCCGCATCGGCTACAACAACTCCGACATCGGCTTCGACTACAAAAGTTGCGCCATTTTAACGGCCATCAACCGCCAGTCTCCCGATATCGCGCAGGGCGTTGACGAGGGTCAGGGCATCGACCTCGACCAGGGAGCTGGCGACCAGGGACTGATGTTCGGCTACGCCTGCAACGAAACGCCGTCGCTGATGCCGCTGCCAATCCATTACGCGCACCGTCTCATGCAACGCCAGGGTGAAGTTCGCCACGACGGCCGCCTGCCGTGGCTTCGCCCGGATGCCAAGAGCCAACTCACGGTCCGCTATGTGGACGGCAAACCGGTCTCGATCGACACCATCGTCGTGTCCACGCAGCACGACCCGGACGTCTCGCACGCACAGATTTCGGAAGCCGTGATCGAAGAAATCATCAAACCGGTCCTGCCGCCGGAACTGCTCACCAGCGCAACCCGCTATCTGGTCAACCCGACCGGCCGCTTCGTCGTTGGCGGCCCGCACGGGGATTGCGGCCTGACCGGCCGCAAGATCATCGTCGACACCTACGGTGGCGCGGCCAGACATGGCGGTGGTGCGTTCTCGGGCAAGGATCCGTCAAAAGTCGATCGCTCGGCGGCCTACGCCGCGCGCCATGTTGCCAAGAATATCGTCGCCGCAGGCCTTGCCGACCGTTGTGAAGTGCAGGTGGCGTACGCCATCGGCGTCGCCCGGCCGGTGTCACTGATGGTCAACACCTTCGGCACCGGCAAGGTCAGCGACGAAGTCATCGCCGCACTGATCGGCGAGCACTTCGACCTGCGCCCCAAAGGCATCATCCAGGCGCTCCAGCTCTTGCGACCGATCTACCGCAAAACCGCGGCCTACGGCCACTTTGGCCGCGACGAGCCCGAGTTCACCTGGGAAGCCACCGACAAGGCAGCGGCACTTCGCGCAGCTGCCGGGCTCTAGAAATACGGCTCGCGAAGCAGGGAAAGGGGCAGCGAGGCCCCTTTCTTGCTGCGGCATACGGTGTAGACTAGCGCTGGCTCCAGCGTGGAGCAGCCACCGAGAACCCGCCATGCTCAAGCGAATCGGCGTTCAGCAGCTGACTGTCGGCATGTACCTCAAGGAGTTCTGCGGCCCCTGGCTGGAACACCCTTTCTGGCGCTCATCGTTTGTTCTCAGCGATGCCAAGGACATTGCCACTATCCGCGCCAGCAGCGTCAGGGAAGTGTGGATCGATTGTGCCAAAGGCCTCGACCTGCCGCCGGGCGAAGCTGTCGTTTCGGTCGCCGAGTCCGAGGCCCAGGTCGACGCCGAACTGGCAGTTGCGGCAAACAGCGTGCGCGACACGGCACGCGCTCCCAGCGCCGCAGAGTTCACGCGCGCAGCCAAAATTGTCGCCAACTCGCGGCAGGCGGTCACCTCAATGTTCGCGGAAGCGCGAATGGGCAGGACCGTCGACACCGGCGGCGCGCGGCGACTGGTCGACGAGATATCGGACTCGGTGAGCCGCAGCGCGGGCGCACTGATCAGCCTGGCACGCCTGAAGACTGCCGACGATTACACCTACATGCACTCGGTGGCCGTCTGCGCGCTGATGATCGCCCTCGCCCGGCAACTCGGTCTCGCCGAAGAAGAGGTGCGATCGGCCGGCATCGCCGGCCTGCTGCACGACCTTGGCAAAGCGGCCATACCGCTCGACATCCTCAACAAGCCTGGCAAGCTCACCGATGCCGAGTTTGCGATCGTCAAGACGCATCCGGAGAAAGGACACGAAATGCTTCTCCAGAGCAGCGACATCGACCCCGTCGCCCTGGATGTTGTCCTCCACCACCACGAAAAAGATGATGGCTCGGGCTATCCAAAGCGCCTGCGAGGTGCTGCGACAAGCGTCTACGCCAAAATGGCGGCCGTCTGCGACGTCTATGACGCGATCACCTCGAACCGCCCCTACAAGACCGGCTGGGACCCCGCTGAATCCTTGCGCAAGATGGCCGAGTGGAGCACTGGCCATTTCGATCCGTTGGTCTTCCAGGCCTTTGTCAAGAGCATCGGCATCTATCCGATCGGCTCCTTGGTGCTACTCAATTGCGGCCGCATCGGCGTGGTCATCGAGCAGAACGAGAAGTCGCTACTTCACCCACAGGTCAAGGTTTTTTTCTCGACGCGCCACGCGGCCCGCATGCTCCCGGAAGTCGTCAATCTCGCCCGTCCCGGCTGCCGGCAGACGATCATCAGCCGTGAAGACCCCGCCAAATGGAACTTTCCTGACCTCAACGAAATCTGGAGCGGACTGCCCGCAAGCTCGCGCTGACCGCTACGGCAGTCATTCTTCGGCAATCGCCCGGGCCCGCCAGCGCCGACTCCCGGCTCAAACGAACTTAGCGAGCAATTCCGCCTTCTTGGCGTCGAATTCGGCCTGCGAAAGGATCCCCTTGCCGACCAGCGCGTGCAGCTTCTCCAGCGTCGCCACCACCTCGTCGGCACTGAGCGCTGACGCTGCCGTCGGCGCCGCAACGCCCTGCGGCGAAGCACCGACCACTGCCACCTGCCCCGCCGGCACCCCCGCCGCCGGCATGGCCGACCCCATCGCAGTGGTCATTAACTGGCCAATGCCGAGCCCGGCCCCGAGACCGGCGCCTATGCCGGCGAGGCCGCCTTCGTTCTGTGCTGCCAGAGGAATACTGCTCGCCACCTGGTATTGCGTGTAGCGTCCGAGGTCGCCAATCATGTTCATGCCGATACGCGTGTCGAGAACCTTCTGCAGCTCTTCGGGCAGCGACACGCTCTGCACGACCAGGCGGTCCAGAAGCAGGCCATAGCGCTCGAAGACCGCCTCCAGCTTGCCTTTCAGCGCCCGACTCAACTCGTCCTGGTTGGCCGCCATATCGATGAAAGGCACGCCCGACTCGCCGAAGAGGTCGGTCATCGAGCTGATCACCAGGTTGCGCAACTGGCCGTCGAGATCTTCAACCGTGTATTCCGCGCGCGTCCCGGAAATCTCGCTGTAGAACTTCTTCGCGTCACTCAACTGGTACGAATAAATGCCGAAAGCACGCATCCGCACCATGCCGAAGTCCTGGTCACGGATGGTGATCGGGTTCGACGTTCCCCACTTGCGGTCGAGTTGCAAGCGGGTCGACAAGAAATAGACTTCCGACTTGAAAGGCGACTCGAAGAGCTTGTCCCAGTTCTTGAGGTAGGTCAGCACCGGCAGCGTCCGGGTCGTCAGCTGGTAGCGCCCGGGGCGGAAAACATCGGCCACCTGACCTTCATTGACGAAAACCGCGATCTGCGACTCGCGCACTGTCAGCTGCGCGCCATACTGAATCTCCATGTCCTGCAACGGATAGCGCATGGCGAGGATACCGTCGCCCTCTTCAGTCCAGTGAATGACATCGACGAACTGCTTCTTGATGAAGTCCATGAGGGCCATGGTGATCTCCTGAAATCAAGCGTTGGTGATCCGCCGCGGTCACGGGATGAGCGCTCCCGGCAGAGGGTCGGTCAGTAGGGCATGCAGGAAACGGCAATGCGAGCAACAACAGGCAGCGAGAGCGTTGCGCGCAACGCTGTTCAGCTCCCCTGCGAAGCAGCAAAGCGCAACAGCCCGTCGAGAATCAGATTGTCCATCAACTGGCAGGGAATCTTCAAGTGCGCGGCCAAACGCCGGGCGCCGCCGCCAGTCAGCAAACAGCGGGCGTCAGGCTCGTCGGCAATCTCGTCGAACATGCGCTCGACCGCGCCCAACTGCGCTTGCAGGCAACCGCTGACGATGGCATCCATGGTGTTGCGCGGTTGCGCGCAAAAAACGCCCTCGGCCAGTGGCAGTTGCGCCGTATTACTTGCCAGTGCCGCACGCATCAGGTCGAAACCAGGCAGAATCAGCCCACCCGCAAAAACCCCGGCAGCGTCAAGGCGGTCTACGGTGGTCGCCGTTCCGGCGCAGACCACCAGACAGGCACTGCCTCGAACGGCACGTGCGCCGATCAGCGCCGCCCAGCGGTCGGCACCGAGTTGCCGCGGATTCTCGTAGCGGCTACTTACGCCACAGGCCGCAGCACTGGCATGCAGGAAAGCGAGCTCGGCGTGGCGCCGGGCAAACAAGCGCGAAATGGTATCAGCGACCGTCGCCCCGGCGACGTTGCAGACCACCCCGCGGGCATCGGCCGGCCACTGCGCAGCGACTCCGGCCAGACTGGCAACGTCAGCAGTGGCCAGCGCGCCGCTGCTCAGCCAGCCGTCGCCATCATGAACGCCCCACTTGATGCGGCTGTTGCCGGCATCAATGGCGACGATCATACGGCCCGCAGCGACACGTCGCCGGACAGACAACGTTCGAGGCCAGCGTCCGTCTGCAGCAGCAAGGCGCCGTCGCTATCAGCCCCCATGCATAATCCCTGCCGGTCAACCAGCACGCCGTCGAGCAAGCGCACTGGCCGCCCCTGCCAGACGTGATACGCCTGCCAATCGCGGCGCAAAGCGGCGAAGCCGCCGTCCGCAAAGCGGTCCATGATCTCTGCCAGGTCGGTCAGCAGTTGTGCCAACAGCTGCTGACGATCTGGCAGCCGCGCCATCACCTGCGCCAGCGCTGCCGGCCGATGCAGAAATTCCTCGTCGCCGTCGGGCGGCAACTGCAGGTTCAGGCCGATGCCAATTACCGCCAGCGAGTGGTCTGCTGCCGCCTCGAGGTCCACCAGAATGCCGCCGACCTTGCCGCCCGCGAGCAGAATGTCGTTCGGCCACTTCAAGCCCACGCCGCCGACACCACTGTTCGCCAGGCCACGCGCCACCGCCAGACCTACCGCCAGTGACAGGCCGGCGAGTCGCGCAACACTGCCCTCGAAGCGCCAGAGCAAGGAGAACGTCAGGCTGGCCTCGGGCGTCGACAACCAGCTGCGCCCGCGTCGACCGCGCCCGGCGGTCTGTCGGTCCGCCACCAGCACGGAACCCGACGCGGCGCCCTGGCCGGCGCGTTCGAGCAGCACGCTGTTGGTCGACACGCACTCGGCCAGCGCCACAAGCGTGAAACGCGAGCTTAGCGTGCCGAGCAGGGAATGCACGCGGCGCGGATCAATTCGGCAACTGCTCGCCGCGACAGCGGCAAAATGCGTGTCAGACGTGGCAACGGGCTTGGTGGCGGATTCGTTCATGGCTTCGTCATCAGGAGCAAGGGCTCATTATCGCCGATTATCGCGGCAGGCAGTCCTCGCGATCTTCCCCGCTGCTGGCGTTAACGCCATCGAGTCCGAGCTCCTGAATCTTGCGGGTAATGGTGTTGCGGCCGATTCCGAGGGTCTGTGCCGCTTCGATTCGGCGCCCGCCGGTATGCGCCAGCGCGCGCTTGATCAACACCCGCTCGAAAGCCTGCGTCAGCTTCTCGTGAACCTGACCGGCATCGCTGACCAGCATTCGCTCGACTTCCTTGCCCAGCGCGCTCTGCCAGTCGCTGCTCGCCAGCGCTGGCGTCGCTTCGCGAAGTTCCGGCGGCAGATCGGTGATTTCCAGCAGTTGCCCCGGCGCCATGACCGTCAGCCAGTGACAGAGGTTCTCGAGTTGCCGAACGTTGCCCGAGAAATCCAGCCCACAAAGGTGCTTCAAGGCGGCGTCGGAAAAGCGCTTGCCCTCGACGCCAAGCTCACTGGCACTTTTCTGCAGAAAGTGGCGGGCCAGAATCGGAATATCCTCGCTGCGTTCGCGCAGGCAGGGCAAACGCAGGCGGATCACGTTCAAGCGGTGAAAAAGATCCTCGCGAAAGAGCCCCTGGCGAACCCTTTCCTCGAGATCCTGATGCGTCGCGGCAATGATCCGGACCTTGGTCTTCAGCGGAGAGTGTCCGCCAACGCGGTAGTAATGACCGTCGGAAAGCACCCGCAGCAAGCGCGTTTGCAACTCTGCCGGCATGTCGCCGATTTCGTCGAGGAACAGCGTCCCACCCTCGGCCTGTTCGAAACGACCTTGGCGCTGCGCCGCCGCACCGGTGAAGGCGCCGCGTTCATGGCCGAACAGTTCGGACTCGAGAAGATCGCGGGGAATGGCGGCGGTATTGATGGCGATGAAAGCTTGCTCGGCGCGCGGACTATGACGATGCACGGCGCGCGCCACCAGTTCCTTGCCGGAACCCGACTCGCCGGTAATCAGAACGGTGGCACTCGATTGACTGAGCCGGCCAATCGCCCGAAAGACTTCCTGCATCGCCGGAGCCTGGCCGAGGATCTCGGGCACCAGGCCGACCTCATCAGGCGCACCAGATTGGTGCATGCTTTCGCCGATCGCTCGCCGAATCAGTTCCAGCGCCTGGTCGACGTCGAAGGGTTTGGGCAGATACTCGAAAGCGCCGCCCTGAAACGCCGACACCGCACTCTCCAGGTCGGAGTAGGCGGTCATGATGATCACCGGCAAAGCCGGGAAGCGCTCCTTGAACAATTGCAGCAACTCGAGCCCGGACTGTCCCGGCATGCGGATATCCGAGACCAGCACCTGTGGTGGCTCGCTGCCCGCGTCGAGCTCGGACAAGGCTTCAGTGGCCGACGAAAAGCTCCGCATGGGGATCTTCTCGCGGGACAGGGTCTTTTCGAGGACCCAGCGAATTGATTTGTCGTCATCAACGATCCAGACTGCTTTCATCGCTTCCTCAGCTTGCTTGGCTAGTGTTACTGACGACCAAGCAAGAAACCTGCCAGACATCAGCCAAGCGGTAAGCGAATGGTGAAACAAGTGCGCCCCGGCCGACTTTCACAATCAATCGTTCCGTGGTGTTGCTGGACAAAACTCTGCGCCAAGGTCAACCCCAGGCCGCTGCCTCCTTCTCGCCCGGAAACCAGTGGATAGAACATGCGCTCGCGAATATCTTCGCCAATCCCCGGGCCGTCATCGATCACCTGCACTTCGAGAGCCAGACGATAGCGGCGCTTGAACAAAGTCGTCTGGCGAGCGACACGGGTGCGCAGAGTGATCTGGCCGAAGCCGCGCAGCTTGTCGTCGGGCTGACGCTGGATCGCCTGTGCGGCGTTTCTGGCAAGGTTCAGGAAAGTCTGAATCAACTGCTCGCGGTCGCCGATCAGCTCCGGCAAACTGGTATCGTAATCGCGTTGCACGGTGAGCAAGGTCGGAAACTCGGCAGTCAGCAAACTGCGCACCCTTTCCAGGATCTCGTGAATGTTCACCGGTCCCGGCTGCATCGGCCGGTGCGGTGACAACAGGCGCCGCATCAGGTCCTGCAGGCGATCGGCCTCCTTGATGATGACCTGCGTGTACTCGCGCAAACCGGCGTTGTTGAGTTCGTGCTCGAGCAACTGCGCAGCACCGCGGATGCCGCCCAAGGGGTTCTTGATTTCGTGCACCAGGTTTCTGATCAGTTCGCGATTCGCGTGCTGCTGCTCGACCAGTCGCTCTTCCCGGGTGGCCCTGAGCTGCTGATCGATCGGCCACAATTCGACCAGCAGGCGGGCTTGCGGAGTATCGACCGGGTTTACCGTGCAGTTCAGCCGCAGCAGCTCGCCAGCGGTAAGGCGCAGGTCGATATTCTGCCCAGTGTAGTCCCAGCCATGGTTCAGGGCGCTGTCGAGTGCTGCCAGGAAGCGCTCTGGGCACTCGATGACGCCCGCCATCGGGCAACCGACGAAGACCTTGCTGCTGATCGCCAGCAGATTCTCGGCGGCCGGATTCATGTACCGGATGGCCAGATTCTCGTCGAGCAGAATGACGGCCGACGATAGCAGGTCGAGCCCACCGAAAGGATTTGCGGAAGTTTCAGACATGGTTCATGGGGAAGACGGCAGGCCTAGCACCCGATGATCAGCGCAGATTGCCAATCTCTTTGCTGATGGCCTCGATATTGCGCTCGTGCAGCGCCACCTTATCCTTGTACGGCAGCAGCCGCTCCTCAAGCTTGCCGCCACTGATCGCGCCGCCTTGCATGCGCTCATTGGGCAGCACCACGGCCTCCTGCTCGGCAAGTGCTTTCTTCGCCTGTTCGGCGTTTTTCCGCTCGGCAGCAAGTTCGGTCTCGAGAATCCGGCGGCGGTCGCTATCGCGAGACTTCTGCGTGTCGTCGTCAACCTTCGGGAAGCTGCTGGGTGTTGGTGTCCGCGCCGCCTTGGTCGCCGGCGCCAGGTTGATTGGGTCGAGAACCAGCTTTCTGCATTTGGTGGTGGGAACATTCGAGTAGGTCGTTCGCCCATCGACATCGCACTTGTAGATATCCTGCGCGAGGGCAGGCCATGCCAGCAGCGAAAGCAGTGCGCTCGAAAAAAAACAGGTCTTGCGCTTTCATCGTCGTCCTATTCCTTGGTCGCCACCCGCCACCCGACGGTCTTGGGCTCGCCTCATGCCAAATCGCGAGTCAAACCCGAGTGTATTGGATGACCCGAACTAATACAAACGCAGCAGCCCGGCAATCGGCAGACGAAAAAAAAGGACGGGCAAGCCCGTCCTCTTCGCGACAGCGCCTGATCAGCAGCTGTAGTACAGATCAAACTCGACCGGGTGGGTGGTCATGCGCACCTTGTTGACTTCGTCCATCTTCAGTTCGATGAAGGCGTCGATCCACTCCTCCGAAAAAACACCGCCACGGGTCAGGAACTCGTGATCCGCGGCAAGCGCGGCGAGCGCTTCTTCCAGGCTGGCGCAAACGGTCGGAATCTTGGCATCTTCTTCCGGCGGCAGATCGTAGAGGTTCTTGTCAGCCGGCTCACCCGGGTGAATCTTGTTCTGGATACCATCGAGGCCGGCCATCAGCAGCGCCGCGAAGCACAGATAGGGGTTGGCGATCGGATCGGGGAAGCGCGTTTCGATACGCCGTGCCTTGTCGGAGGTGACGTGCGGCACGCGAATCGAAGCCGACCGGTTCTTGGCCGAGTAAGCGAGCTTGGTCGGTGCCTCGTAGTGCGGCACCAGGCGCTTGTACGAATTGGTGCCCGGGTTGGTAATCGCGTTCAGCGCCTTGGCGTGCTTGATGATGCCGCCGATATAGAACAGGGCCGTTTCCGACAGACCGGCGTAGCCGTTGCCGGCAAAGGTGTTCTTGCCATCTTTCCAGATCGACTGGTGAACGTGCATTCCGGAGCCGTTGTCGCCAACGATCGGCTTGGGCATGAAAGTTGCCGTCTTGCCGTACTGATGGGCGACGTTATGCACCACGTACTTCAACTGCTGCGTCCAGTCGGCGCGCTTGACCAGCGTGCTGAACACGGTTCCGATCTCGCACTGGCCGGCAGTGGCGACTTCATGGTGATGCACTTCGACCGGCACGCCGATCGACTCCAGGGTCAGCACCATTGCCGAGCGGATGTCGTGCAGGCTATCGACCGGCGGCACCGGGAAATAGCCGCCCTTGACGCCCGGACGGTGGCCAGAGCCGCCGCCACCCTCGGATTTCTCGCCGCTCGACCAAGCGGCTTCATCCGAGTAGATCTTCAGGGAGCAGCCCGACATGTCGACATTCCAGGCCACCGAGTCGAAGATGAAGAACTCGGGCTCCGGACCGAAATACGCCGTGTCACCAACACCGCTGGCTTTCAGATAGGCTTCGGCACGCTTGGCAATCGAGCGCGGATCGCGGTCGTAACCGCGGCCATCGGAGGGGTCGACGACGTCGCAGGTGATGACCACGGTCGTTTCGTCGAAGAAGGGGTCGATGTAGGCGGTACTCGGATCGGGCATCAACTGCATGTCCGAGGCCTGAATCCCCTTCCAGCCGGCGATCGACGAGCCATCGAAAGCGTGGCCATTTTCAAACTTGTCTTCGTCGAAAGCACTGACCGGCACGGTTACGTGCTGCTCCTTGCCGCGGGTGTCGGTGAAGCGGAAGTCGACGAACTTCGCCTCATTTTCCTTGACCATGTTGATCACATCTTGCGGGCTTGACATTGCAGAGTCTCCTGAACAGGTGCCGGCTCAACCGGCGGCAGTAGAAAATAGGTACGAGGGAGATGAGAGCAGAAAACGTGCCAGCCCATGCCCTACGGGGGTTTTATTGTGCCACAAGCCAATTCAGCGTTCTTGAGCTTTTTTTTTGCACCACACTGGTGCATTAACTAGAAGGAACGCCCTCCGCAGGTGCGCGCCAGCCGCGCGCGCAAGGGAACAGTCAAGGACCGCTTCTCGGTTTATACTGCGCCCCTCATGCAACGACACTCGGTGGGCACCATGGGAAGATTGACCGATCTGCTGCAACTGGCTCAGGAACGCGGACGCGAGCTGGGCCTCCCCTACGCGGGCGCCCTGACGCCGCAGGAAGCTAACGAGGTGTGGCAACTGGCACCGGGAGCCAAATTGGTCGACGTGCGCACGCGCGCCGAGTGGGATTGGGTCGGGCGGATTCCCGGCGCCGTCGAGATCGAATGGCAGAGCTATCCCGACAACAAGCCGAACCTCCATTTCCTGGCGCAACTCAAGCAACAGGTCGATCGCGAAGCCCTGTTGATGTTCATCTGCCGCAGCGGGGCACGTTCCCACAATGCGGCAGCACTGGCCAGCAAGGAAGCGCAGGCCGATTGCTACAACGTGCTCGAGGGCTTCGAGGGCGACAAGGACGCGCACGCCCAGCGCGGCAAGGTCGGAGGCTGGCGTCACGCCGGCCTGCCCTGGCGTAGCTGAACTTTTTCCCGCGAGCCCGGTCTGGGCTCTGTGCGATTGCCCCGCGTATCCGAGTGTCAGAACATGCCAACAGCCACCATCAGCTTCGACAAATTCAACCAGTTGCAGGACGACGCCTGTCATCAGCGCATTCGCGCTGCCCGCGAACGGCTCGGCAACAAGGCCGTACTGCTTTGCCACCACTACCAGCGCGCCGACGTCTATCAGTACGCCGACCTCACCGGTGACTCGCTGAAACTCGCACGCCTGGCCTCGCAAACCGACGCGCAATACATCATTTTCTGCGGCGTGCATTTCATGGCCGAAGTCGCCGACATCATGTCGAAACCAGAGCAGACGGCCATTCTCCCCGACCTCGCCGCTGGCTGCTCGATGGCCGATATGGCCAATCTCGCCAAGGTCGAACGTTGCTGGCGCGAACTCGGCGAAGTGCTCGACGTCGAGCAGCAGGTGACGCCGGTGACCTATATCAACTCGGCCGCCGATCTCAAGGCTTTCTGCGGCGCCCGCGGCGGCATCGTGTGCACCTCGTCGAACGCCGGGACGATTGCCACCTGGGCCTTTGGGCGTCGCGAAAAAATCCTCTTCTTCCCCGACCAGCACCTCGGGCGCTGGACCGGCCACAAGATGGGCATCGCGCTCGACGAGATGGAAGTCTGGGACCCCGACCTCGAAATGGGCGGTCTCAGCGCCGAGCAGATCCAGCGCGCCAAACTACTGCTCTGGAAAGGGCATTGCTCGGTGCACCAGATGTTCCAGCCGGCACACATCCTGCGTTTTCGCAACCAGTATCCCGACGGACTGGTGATTTCGCACCCCGAATGCAGCTTCGAGGTCTGCCGGCAGTCCGACTTCGTCGGCTCGACCGAGCACATCGTCCGCACCATCAAGGAAGCCAGCCCGAACACCCGCTGGCTGGTCGGCACCGAACTGAACCTGGTCAACCGACTGGCCGAAGAAGTTCGGCACGAGGGCAAGATCGTCCAGTTCATGGCACCGACGGTGTGCATGTGCTCGACCATGCAGCGCATCGACCCGCAACATCTGGGGTGGACGCTGGAGAATCTGGCCGACGGCAAGTTGGTCAACCCAATCCAGGTTCCCAAGCACGAGGCCGAATTGGCGCGCGTGGCCCTGGAGCGGATGCTCGCCGTATCCTGAGACTTTGGGCTCGCCAGCCCCGAAACAAATGACCGCCGACCAGCATTCGCCGCGCCGCCTACGCATCTTCGGCATCAGGAATTGCGACACCATGAAGAAAGCCTTTACCTGGCTGAACGATCATGGCCTCGCTTTCGAGTTCGTGGACTACCGCCAACAAGAGATCAGCGCAGACCAGCTCGCCGCGTGGAGCCAGCGTTGTGGCTGGAAGCTGCTGCTCAACACCCGCGGCACGACGTGGCGAAAGCTCGCCGAAGAACAACGCCGCAACATCGACGAAAGCCGGGCACTGCGGCTGATGGCGGCGCATCCGAGCCTGATCAAACGACCGGTGATCGATTGCGGCGACCAGTTGCTGGTCGGCTTCGATAGCCAACGCTATGCCAGCGAGTTGATGGACTTGATGGCGCTCCCGGAAACCACGCAAACAGAATGATTAACGACACCCTCAGCCGCTTTCTGCTCGAAGAGCTCGACATCGCCGGGGCCGTCGTCCGCCTGGGTCCGGCCTGGCGGCAGATGCTCGACCAGCGCGACTATCCGGCGCCGGTCGCCTGCCTGCTTGGCGAAATGACCGCCACCACCCTATTGCTCGGCGACAAGCTCAAACAACCGGGCCGGCTGACCATTCAAGTGCGCGGCAACGGCGCGCTCTCGCTGTTGGTCATCGACTGCAACGAACAGCTGCAGATCCGCGGCATGGCCAAATGCACAGCCGCCATCGACCACGGCTCGGCGGCCGAGCTGCTCGGCGACGGGCAGCTGCAACTGGTACTGGACATGCCGTCGATGCGCGAGCCCTACCAAAGCATCGTGCCGCTCGCCGGCGACAGCATTGCCGAAATCTTCGAGCACTACCTGGCGCAGTCCGAGCAGTTGCCTGCACGCCTGTTTCTCGCCGCTTCCGCGGACGGCGCAGCCGGGCTCGTCCTGCAGCGACTTCCGACCGCCGAGCAGCGCGACGCCGACGGCTGGACGCGCATCGAAGCGCTGGCCGCAACGGTCAAGTCGAGCGAGCTGCTCTCGCTGCCCGCCGAAGAACTGCTGCGGCGTCTCTTTGGCGAAGAAACGGTGCGCCTGTTCCCGGCCCGACCGGTTGTCCACAACTGTCCGGAGGACTGGGAAAAAGTACGTTCGCTGCTGCTTTCGCTCGGCCGCGAAGAGATCTATGCGGCGCTCCAGGAGCAGGGCGAAGTGCTCATCAAGGACGATATCTGCAATCGCGAATACCGCTTCGACGCGCAGGCCATCGACGAACTTTTCGCTGCCCACCCGTCCTCTGCCGATACGCCACCGACCGTCCACTGATTGCTGCAAGGCAAGGCTCAGAGCACCTTGCCGGGATTCATCAAGCCCTGTGGATCGAGCGTCCGCTTGATTGCGCGCATCATCTCCATCTCGACGGCGCTCTTGTAGCGCAGCAACTCTTCGCGCTTCAGTTGCCCGATGCCGTGTTCGGCGCTGATGCTGCCGCCGAGCTCGTGCACCAACTCATAAACGATGCGGTTGACGGCCGCCTGCGCGGCGATGAAGACGGCGTTCTCGCCGACTGCCGCTTGCGACTGGTTGTAGTGCAGGTTGCCGTCACCGAGGTGCCCGAAAGCGACGATGCGGATATCGGGAAACGCTTGTGCCAGCTCTCGTCCTGCGCGCTCAACGAACTCCGGAATGCGCGAAATCGGTACCGAGACGTCGTGCTTGATACTCAGTCCCTCGATCTTCTGCGCTTCGCCGATATGCTCGCGCAAGGCCCACAGACGCTGCGCCTGCTCGCCACTCTGCGCGACGACCGCGTCGCTGATCGTGCCACTTTCCAGGGCCTCGGCAAGAAAAGCCTCGAACGCTTGCCGTCGCGACGAATCGTCATCGCCACCGGAGAGTTCGACAAGCAGATACCAGGGACTTGCCGAGAAGCCGGCCTGGGCCGTTGGAAAATGCTTGCACACCAAACCGAGAGCGACGTCCGAGACCAGCTCGCAGGCAGTCAGCAGGGCGCCGAAGCGGGCCTGGAGGTCGCCGAGCAGACGCACCGCCAGCGCCGGCGAAGCAATCGCCAACCAGGCCGTCGCCCTGGCCCGTGGCAAGGGAAAGAGCTTCAGAACCGCGGCGGTGATGATTCCCAGCGTACCTTCGGCGCCGATGAACAAGTGCTTCAGATCGTAGCCGGTGTTGTCCTTGCGCAGAGCACGCAAGCCATCCCAGATCTCGCCGCTGGGCAGCACCACTTCCAGACCCAGGGTCAAGTCACGGGTATTGCCGTAGCGCAGGACCTGCACCCCGCCCGCGTTGGTCGACAGATTGCCGCCAATCTGACAGCTTCCTTCGGCGGCCAGCGACAGGGGAAACAGGCGTCCGGCCTGCGCCGCCGCCTCCTGCAAGGTCTGCAGCACACAGCCGGCCTCGACGGTCATGGTGTTATTTTCCGGATCGATCGCCCGCAGACGCCTGAGCCGACTCAGGCTGATCAGCACCGTGTCGCCTTCCGGTCCCGGCGTCGCCGCGCCACAGAGGCTGGTATTGCCGCCCTGCGGCAGCATCGCCACGCCGGCCTGCGCACAGGCGCGGACCACCGCCGACACCTCCGCAGTGGTAGCCGGACGCACAACACAAATGGCGGCGCCGCGATAGCGTCCACGCCAGTCGCCGAGATGGGCAGACATCGCCTCGTCGCTGCTCAAAACATGCTCGGCGCCGATGACTTCGGCAAACTGGCTGATCAGGGACGCATGACGGGCAGATTTCACTGCGGTTCCTCGGGCAGGTAAACAACACACAGGTAAACACTTTGCCGACGCCAGCGCAGCGGCGAATGCTTGGGCGATGGCTGCGCCGATCACCGGACAGCCTTGCTGATTGTACGGCTCCGCGAGCCGCTTGGCTGCAAACGGGGCCGGACTGCAGCGTGGCCGCTGCGCTTCGCGCTTGACAGAATGCGCGTCGAACCGACAGACTCCGGAAAGGCTTGCACTCGTTCGACGAGGATCGTCCGGCCTGGCAACATGGCTCTTTGATCGGCGCAGCAGCGGGGGCGAGAATTCACGCCCCGGCCCGCGCTTACCGCCCTCCGGGCATTTTCCTCGCGAAGCTGTAGCCGCCTTGCCAGCAAAGGGGCGAGCGTCAGCCGCAGCTCTCTCCGACGCCGCTCCATGGACTCCCTCTCCCCTTTCCCCTCCCTTTCCGCTTCCACCGCTTCCACCGCGCTGCTGGTCGCCGACATCGGTGGCACCCGCGCGCGCTTCGCCCTGCTCGACGAGAGTGGCACGCCGCAGCAGGTGCGCATTCTCGCCGTCGCCGACTTTGCCGGCCCGATCGAGGCCATCGAGGCCTATCTCGCCGAGGTCGCCTGCCCTGGCTTGCGTGCCGCGGCAATCGCCCTGGCGGCGCCGGTCCATGAACCCGTGATCCGCCTGACCAACGCCGCGTGGACCTTCTCGCGCGACGAGATACAGGCGCGCCTTGGGCTGCATCGCCTGCTCCTGCTCAACGACTTCACCGCCCTGGCCCTATCCCTGCCGCGGATTGCGGCGAGCGACCTGCGGCAGGTCGGCGGCGGGCGCAGCGTCGCGCTGGCAGCCAAGGCCGTACTCGGTCCCGGTACCGGCCTCGGCGTCTCCGGCCTGCTCTTCGATCGCGGCCACTGGCAGGCGTTGAGCGGCGAAGGCGGGCACTGCTCGCTGGCACCCGCCGACGGGCGCGAGGCGGCGATTCTCGGCCTCGCCTGGCGGGAACTGCAGCACGTGTCGGCCGAGCGCCTGCTTTCCGGAAGCGGCCTGCCGCTGCTCAATCACCTGGTCGCCGAAGTCGACGGCCGGGCCAGCGAAGCCCTGAGCACCGTCGAGATCGTCACCCGCGCGCTGGCCAACGAAGATGTCCAGTGCAGCGCGGTGCTCGACACCTTCTGCGCAATGCTCGGCTCGCTGGCCGGGAATCTGGCCCTGACGCTGGGCGCCCAGGGTGGCGTCTATATTGGCGGTGGTATTATTCCTCGCCTCGGCGAGCGCTTCGAGCGATCACCCTTTCGCGCCCGCTTCGAGACCAAGGGGCGCTTCGCTGCCTACTTGGCCGCAATCCCGACCTATGTAATGCTCTCGCCTACGCCAGCCTTGCTGGGCGCCGCCCATGCCCTGGCCGACAGTGAGCATGGCCTTTGAAACCTACTACTGGAGTACTTCCCTGATGTCCAAAGCCGTTGAATCGAATCCTGAAGCAGAGCCGCTGCGCGCGCAGATCGACCACAAGCTGCTCTGTCAGGTGGCTACCGACCGAGATGTCGCGGGCAAGGCGGAGTACTACCATGCGCTGGCGCACGTGGCCCGCGAGCAACTGGCAAAACGTTGGGTCAACACCCAGCACGCCGACCGTGAAAACAAGGCACGGCGGGTCTATTACCTGTCGATGGAATTCCTGATCGGCCGGGCGATGAACAACGCCTTGTCGGCACTCGACCTCCGCGAGCAGGCAGCGACCGTGTTCACCGCGCCGGGTCCGTCACTGAACGAGGTCATGGAATGCGAGCCCGACGCGGCCCTCGGCAACGGTGGCCTGGGACGCCTGGCGGCCTGCTTCCTGGATTCGATGGCCACCCTCGGGCTGCCCTCCTGGGGCTACGGCGTACGCTACGAGTACGGGATGTTCGCCCAGTCGATCGTCAATGGCCAGCAGGTCGAGAAGCCGGAAGCCTGGGTGCACGATCGTTCGCCCTGGGAATTCCCGCGCGCCGGCAAGCACTATACGGTGCATTTCGGCGGCAGCGCCGAGCACAGTGGTGAATGGGCGGAATGGCACCCGGCCGACGCCGTCGAAGCCAAGGCTTTCGACCACGTCATCCCCGGTCATGGGACCGAACGGGTCAGTACCTTGCGCCTGTGGAAGGCGGCGGCACCCTCGCAGATCGACCTCGGCGCCTTCAATACCGGCGACTACCAGCGTGCCGCCGAATTCAAGAACCGCTTCGAGAACATTTCCTGGGTCCTCTACCCCAACGACAGCACCGCCGCCGGCCGCGAACTGCGCCTGCGCCAGGAGTATTTCTTCGTCTCGGCCTCGATGCAGGACATCCTCACTCGCCATCACGACGAGCACGGCCGCTTTGACAACCTCGCCGACAGGGTCGCCATCCACCTCAACGACACGCACCCGGCGATCGGCGTGGCCGAGTTGATGCGCCTGCTGGTCGACGACCACGCGATGGGCTGGAATGCCGCCTGGGCGCAATGCCGGCGCATCTTCTCGTATACCAACCACACCCTGATGCCGGAAGCGCTGGAAACCTGGAAAGTAACGCTGATGCAGCGCGTGCTGCCGCGCCACATGCTGATCATCTACCGTATCAATCAGGAGTTTCTCGACGAAGTGGCTCGCCTCTACCCGGGCGATATCGATCTCATGCGGCGGGTGTCGCTGATCGACGACGGCAGTGGCCACGAGAAAGACAAACGCGTTCGCATGGCGCACCTGAGCATTGTCGGCAGCCACCGCATCAACGGTGTCTCGCAACTGCATTCGGACCTCATGGTGCAAACCATTTTCTCCGACTTTGCCCGCCTTTACCCGGAACGCTTTCACAACAAAACCAACGGCGTCACGCCGCGGCGCTGGCTGGCGCAGTCCAATCCTGGCCTGTCGGCGCTACTCGACCAGCGCCTCGGCAAGGAGTGGCGCCTCGATCTCGACCGCCTGGAAGGTCTGCGCAGCGTCGCCGACGATGCCGATTTCGGGAAGGCCTTTGCGGTCGCGAAGCACGACAACAAGCTGCGCCTGGCCGACTACGTGGCCCGCGAAACGGGCATCACGCTCGACCCGAACAGCCTCTTCGATGTCCAGGTCAAACGCATCCACGAGTACAAGCGGCAGTTGCTCAATGTCTTGCACGTCATCACCCGCTACAACGCGCTGCTGCGTGGCGAGACGGCCGGCGTCGCACCACGCAGCATCATCTTCGCCGGCAAGGCCGCTTCCTCGTATCACATGGCCAAACTGGTGATCCGGCTGATCAATGATGTCGCCGCGGTGGTGAACAAGGATCCGCGCACTCGCGAGCTGCTGCAGGTCGCATTCATTCCCAACTACGGCGTTTCCGTCGCCGAGTTGATCATGCCGGCGGCCAACCTTTCGGAACAGATCTCAACCGCCGGCACCGAAGCCTCGGGCACCGGCAACATGAAGCTCTCGCTCAACGGTGCGCTGACCATCGGCACCGAGGACGGCGCCAATATCGAGATTCGCGACCAGGTCGGTGCCGACAACATCTTCATTTTCGGCAACAACACGGCACAGGTTGCCGCCATCAGGCAGGCCGGCTATCAACCAAACGATCTCTACCAGAACGACCCGGCGCTCAAGGAAGCCCTCGACAGGATCGACGGCGGCTTCTTCTCGCCCGGGGAACGCGGACGCTATCACGATGTGTTCAACTGCCTGGTCCATTACGGCGACCACTACCTGCTGCTCGCCGACTACGCCGACTATGTCGCCACGCAGGCGCGCGTCGACGCCCTCTACCTGACTCCCGCCGAATGGCAGCGCAAGGCAATTCTCAACGTCGCTGGCATGGGCACCTTCTCGGCCGATCGGACGATCCGCGACTACGCCGACGACACCTGGAAGCTTTGAACACTCACTAACGGTCATGACAATCGAGACAGCCCAGATCATGAAAGTCATGACCGTTTCCCTCTTCCCCTGCCCCTTCTCCCGCAAGGGAGAAGGGAGTTTCGTGAGTCGCTTGCGCGACTTTCACATTAACTGAGGAAACGCGTCAATGATTGACAATGCAGAGATCATTTCTCTTTGTCGGGCCGAACACGGCAACCCCTATGCAATCCTCGGGATGCACACTGACGCCGATAAGCGGCTTTGGGTGCGCAGCATGCAACCGGGGGCGCTGGCGGTAGCGGTGCTCGACGCCAAGAGCGGGAAAGAGGTCGCTGAACTCAAGGAACGTGACATCGACGGCGTCGAGGGGTTTTTTGAAGGCGTCATCCCGCGTCGTCGCAACGATTTCGCCTACCGCCTGCGCATCACCTGGGAAAACGGCGTCCAGGAAACCGAGGATCCCTATCGTTTCTGGGCGGTGCTCGGCGAGATGGACGTCTGGCTGCTCGCCGAAGGCTCGCACCTGCGTCCCTTCGAGCGCCTCGGCGCGCACCTCTGCGAAATCGACGGCGTCGCCGGAACGGCATTCGCCGTCTGGGCGCCTGACGCCCAGCGGGTCAGCGTCGTCGGTGACTTCAACAACTGGGACGGCCGTCGCCACCCGATGCGCCTGCGCCGCGAATGCGGAGCCTGGGAAATCTTCCTGCCTGGCGTCGGCGCCGGCGCCCGCTACAAGTATGAAATCCGCTCTCGCCACGGCCATCTGCTGCCCCTCAAGTCCGACCCCTACGGCTTCGAAGCCGAGATGCGGCCGTCGACCGCCTCGGTGGTCTGCGCCCTGCCACCACCGGTCGAAGCCGCCCCCCGTTCCGGCCGGCGACCAGCTCGGCGCGCCAGTGTCGATCTACGAAGTGCACCTGGCTTCCTGGCGGCGTGCCGACGATGGCGGCTTTCCCGACTGGCAACGCCTGACCGAAACGCTGATTCCCTACGTCGTCGACCTGGGCTTCACCCATCTTGAGCTGCTACCGATTTCCGAACATCCCTTCGATGGCTCCTGGGGCTATCAGCCGCTCGGGCTCTACGCACCGACCGCCCGTCACGGCAGCCCGGCCGGCTTCCGCCAGTTCGTCAGCGCCTGCCACGACGCCGGCCTGCGGGTCATCGTCGACTGGGTACCGGCACATTTCCCGACCGACGAGCACGGTCTCAGTCGCTTCGACGGCGATGCCCTCTACGAACACGCCGATCCCCGAGAAGGCATGCACCAGGACTGGGGCACGCTGATCTACAACTTCGGCCGTCGTGAAGTGAGCAACTACCTGATCGGCAACGCGCTGTTCTGGATCGAGCGTTACGGCGTCGACGGCCTGCGCGTCGATGCCGTGGCCTCGATGCTCTACCGCGACTACAGCCGCTCCGAAGGGCAGTGGCTGCCAAACGTGCATGGTGGTCGCGAGAATCTCGAGGCGGTCGCTTTCCTGCGCCGCATGAACGAGGCCCTCGGCCAGGAACACCCGGCAGCCGACACCTACGCCGAGGAATCGACCGCCTGGCCGATGGTCAGTCGACCGCCGTCAATGGGTGGCCTCGGTTTCCACTACAAGTGGAACATGGGCTGGATGCACGACGTGCTGTCCTACATGGCGCAGGACCCGATTTATCGCCGCTACCATCACAACAAGCTCAGCTTCGGAATGATGTACGCCTTCACCGAGAATTACGTCCTGCCGCTGTCCCACGACGAAGTGGTGCACGGCAAGGGCTCGCTGATCAACAAGATGCCCGGCGACACCTGGCAAAAATTCGCCAACCTGCGTTCGCTCTACGGCTTCATGTGGGCGCACCCGGGCAAGAAGCTGCTCTTCATGGGCGGCGAATTCGGCCAGTGGAGCGAGTGGAATGAAGCCGTTTCCCTCGACTGGGCCTTGCTCGATTTTCCCAACCACGCCGGCGTCCGCAATCTGGTTCGCGACCTCAACAGTCTCTACCGCAGCCGTCCTGCCCTGCACGAAGTCGATTTCGAACCGGCGGGTTTCGAGTGGATCGCGGCCGACGACGCCGATAATTCGGTGGTCGCCTTCGTGCGCTGGACGCGTGATCGTTCGCGCGCCATGCTCTACGTCGGCAACTTCACCCCGGTCATTCGCGAAGGCTATCGCATCGGCGTGCCGCATGCCGGCAAGTTCTACGAGCGCATCAACACCGACTCGCAGTACTACGGCGGCAGCAACGTCGGCAACGGGCATGACGGACTGGTCGCCGAAGCAGTCGCCGCGCACGGGCGCGAGTTTTCGCTGCGCCTCACCCTGCCCCCCCTCGCGGCGCTGTTCCTCGAATGGGTAGCATGAGCGCCAAGGCCAGGCTCGCCCTCGTCGCCGGACGACCGTCACCGCTCGGCGCGACCTGGGACGGCCAGGGGGTCAACTTCGCGCTATTTTCGGCGCACGCCGAAGCGGTCGAGCTGTGCGTCTTCGACGGCCAGGAGATGCGCGCCCTGCCCTTGCCACGGCGCAGCGACCAGGTCTGGCACGGCTACCTCGCCGGGGCCGCACCGGGCTTGCGCTACGCCTACCGCGTGCAGGGCCCGGCGGCACCCGAGAACGGCCAGCGCTTCGCCGCCGAACGCCTGCTGCTCGACCCCTACGCCCGCGAAGTCGTTGGTGATTTTTCCTGGCCAACAGCGGACAAGCCGGCACACGGGCTCCAGTGCAGCGTCGTCGACGAAGGTTTCGACTGGGCCGGCGACACCCCACCGGCGACACCTTGGGCCAACACCGTGCTCCACGAAGTGCACGTCAAGGGCATCAGCCAGCAACACCCGGACCTCCCCGAGAAGCTGCGCGGCACCTACGCCGGGCTCGCCTCGCCGACGATGATCGCGCATTTCCGGCGCCTGGGCGTCACCGCCGTCAGCCTGCTGCCGGTGCACCATTTCCTCGACGAGCAACGACTGGTTGACGAAGGCCGGGTCAATTACTGGGGCTACAACTCGCTCGCCTTCTTCGCTCCCGAACCGCGTTACGCGGCGCGCATCGATGGACAATCGGTAATCGCCGAGTTCAAGAGCATGGTCCGTACGCTGCACGCTGCGGGCCTCGAAGTGATCCTCGACGTGGTCTTCAACCACACCGCAGAAACCGACAAATTCGGACCGACGCTGTCCTTTCGCGGCATCGACAACCAGAGCTACTACCTGCTGCCGCCAGGTGATCTCGCCGCTTACGAAAACTACAGTGGCTGCGGCAATACATTCAACCTCACCCAGCCACGCGTCCTGCAGCTGGTGATGGATGCGCTGCGCTACTGGGTTGGAGTAATGCACATCGACGGCTTCCGCTTCGACCTTGCCGCCGCACTGGCCCGCGACAGCGCCTTTCTCGCCGCCGTTCGCCAGGACCCGCTGCTGCAGAACGTCAAACTGATTGCCGAGCCCTGGGACATGGGCCCCGACGGCTACCGGCTAGGCCGCTTCCTGCCCGGCTGGAGCGAATGGAACGACCGCTTCCGCGACGACGTACGTGCCTTCTGGCTGACCGGCGAAGTCGCCGCCGGCGCCCTGGCACAGCGCTTGTCCGGATCGAGCGAGCTGTTCAAGAATAGCGGCCGCGCACCGCAAGCCAGCGTCAACTTCCTCACCGCGCACGACGGCTTCACCCTGCGCGATCTGGTCAGTTACCAGGAAAAACACAACGAGCTCAACGGCGAGGAAAACCGCGACGGGCACGGCCACAATCTGTCGTGGAACTGCGGCGAGGAAGGTGAAAGCGACGATCCGTCGGTGCTCGAAAAACGCCGCCGCCTGCAGCGTGCGCTACTCGCCACGCTCCTCATCGCGCAAGGTGTGCCGATGCTGCAGGGTGGCGACGAACTCGGCCGCACGCAGGGCGGCAACAACAACGCCTACTGCCAGGACAACGAGATGACCTGGCTCGACTGGGAGAAGGCCGACCAGGCGCTGATCGACTACGTCGCCGGGCTGATTGCCTTGCGCCAGCGCTTTCCGCAACTGCGGCTGACCGGCTGGCTGAGCGGTGCAGCGAGCGGCGACGAACAGCCTGACGTGCTGTGGTGGCATCCCGCGGGCCGGCCGATGGGCATCAGCGACTGGCAGTCGAACAAGCTCGGCGCCTTCGGCCTGCAACTGGCTCCCGAGGCGAGCGCCGACACGCCGGCAGAGAGCGGCGCGACCCTGCTCTGCCTGATCAATCGCGACGAGATCCCGGTTCCCTTCCTGCTCCCGCCCGGGGTCTGGAAACAGCTCTGCGACAGCAGCGCGCAAGCGCCCTTTGCCAGCTGCCGACGCGAGAAAACCAGCCCGGTCGCAGCGCGCAGCGTGCAGCTTCTCAGCCTGGAGTGAAGCCTGGCGGCGCAGCGGCAACGCTCGGCAAGCCGGCCGCTGCGCAGCAACCGCTACGCGGGCTGTTCGCCTGCGCTCTGCTCGCGCTGATTGCTTCGCCAGCCGACGCCGAAACGATTACTGGCGGCCAGTACGCGGCGCCAGTCGAGCACTATGGCCATTTCGCACTCGGCCGGCCCCACGAATACGCCCGCCTGACGGCGAGCACCAGCAGCGGCCAGCGCCATTCCCTCGAACTTCCCAAGGACGCAGTGTTCGAGGATCTGGCACCGCGGCTGGTCACACTGGCGGCCGGCGAGCCGCCGGAACTCCTCGCTATCGTCAGTCAACGCAACAGCGGATCGCGCCTGGCGCTGATCGGCTTGCGCCACGGCCGCCTCGAAATCAGCGCCCAGTCGCCGCCCATCGGCACGCCCATGCGCTGGCTGAACCCGGTTGGCGTTGCCGACCTCGACGGCGACGGAAAAGCCGAGATCGCCGCGGTCACCACCCCGCATCGCAGTGGCACGCTGCGCATCTACCGGCGCAAAGGAAAGCAGTTGCTCGAGGTCGCCGCACTGGCCGGCGTTTCGAATCACGTCTACGGCTCGTCCGAGTTGGCCATGTCCTTAGCGCTGCCCATCGCCGGCCGAATGCAGTTGCTGGTCCCGGAGCCAAGCCGCCGCCACCTGCGCATCATCGCGCTGCAAGACCAGCGCCTGGTCGAAACAGCGCAGTGCCCACTCAGCGCGCCGCTGAGCGGCGCAATCAGGCGGCTGTCAGCGACGGAGATTTCGGTCGAGCTGCTCTCGGGCCCGACGCGGATTGAGCTGCAGGATTGCCCGGCCAGTCAGGAGTCACCTCAGGAACTGGAAGCACCAGTACGCTAGTGATCATCATCATTTATTCTCGCAAGATTCAGAGCATGGGTATGAGTCACAGGAGAGCAACATGGCCATCGTGATCGAAGATGTTGAGATCGAGCGTCTGGCGCATGGTATCGCCCTCGCCAAGGGAGTACCCGTCGCCGAAGTCGTGCGCGAAAGCCTGCTGCTATTCCTCGCCGGCCAGCGCGACGTGCCGGCCGGGAGGCGGCCACTGCGCGAACGCCTCGCGGAGCTGGCAGGCGAAGTGGACGCACTGCCCGCGCGCATGCCGGTCGCCATTCGCGGCGACGACGAGATCCTGGGCTACGGCGAACACGGCTCCTGGTGATCGACACCTCGGCCGTCCTCGCGTGGCTCAAGCGCGAACCGGAACGCGAGCGTATTGTCGCCGCACTGGAAGCACATTCGATCTGCCGGATCTCGGCGGTCAGCCTGCTTGAAGCGCACATCGTGGTCCATGCCCGCGAGCATCCGAATATGCCGGTAAAGCTGCAGCGCTTCCTGGACGAGATCGGTGCCGTGGTAATGCCCTTCGACGAGCCGCAGGCGCGCCTTGCCAATGCCGCCTTCCTGCGTTTCTGGAAGGGCCAGGGCCATCCGGCCCAGCTCAATCTGGGTGATTGCGCAGTCTATGCGCTGGCCAAGGCCATGGGCGAACCACTGCTCTTCGTGGGGCAAGATTTCAGCCAGACGGACATCACACAATGCTGATTGGCTACGTGCGGGGGTTCATCCGCGACGAGAGGCCGCAGCTGCAACTCGCGACATTCATCATGAGGCCGGCGGCACACGCGCCTGCAAGGCCGGCAGGCCGGCCAACAGCCCTCCCATCGCCACATCTTGACGCGCTTCGAAGCGCGTCGTCGCACCGGTCGCCAATCCCAGCGCCGTTTGGATCCGCTCGTCGGCGCGCGTGCAGGCGGTGCCCATCCCCGCGGCGGCTTCCGCGTCCGCCCGGCTGCGCTCACTCTTGGTGCTCGCCGCTTCCAACTCCCCTGTGTCTTGCGGCAATGGGCCAACTGCGGCACGCCCTGGCGCCGGATCGCCTTGCGCAGCGTCGACTCCTGGACGCCTACCTACCGCGCCACTTCGGCAGGACGCTTGCCCTCGCTCAACAGCCGCGCGCATTCGGCACTCTTGTCCGGCGCCATGATCCGCGGCCGGTTCGCCGCTGCCGGCCGCCGCCTCCCCCTTGGCGCATGATGCACAAATCACCGCTGCTTGCATTTGACAGCTTGGGCCATCGCAAACCCTGAAGCGATGGCCGTTGATGCGGCCTCCTGTTACGATGCGCTCACCGCCTGCGAACTAACCAATACAGTAGAGCTAGCCCCGGTCGAAGCAATGCTGCTGCGCAAGCTGGACTTTGTTGGCGGCACCACACTCAAGCGCATCGAGCCGCACCGGCTACTGGCTCTGATTGTGGAAGATGTTGGACGCTACCCGCAGTCCAGGATTGGTGACATTCACCAGCGCATCGGTCTGGAGATTTAGCGTTCGCGTATCCGGCGCGGCATCGAACAGCTGCTCAAAGACGGCAAGCGGCACTCAGCGGGGATACGAAATGGCACACGCTACCGTCTTCCGTAACTTGGCTCAGAACTCGGCTTATCGGCCAGGCCTGAGCCAAGCCAATGGGCAAAAAAGATGATTCTGATCAGCAGCAAGACAGGGGGTAGACGGGACCACATGCCGTATCCCCCACGCGGCAACTAATTGCAGGATTCGTTTATGAGCACCGGTTTCCAACAACTCGCCAACTTCATCTGGTCCGTGGCTGACCTCTTGCGCGGCCCCTATCGCCCGCCGCAGTACGAGCGCGTGATGCTGCCGCTCACCGTGTTGCGCCGTTTCGACGCGGTGCTGGCGCTCAGCAAGGACGCGGTGCTGAAACGCTACGCCGAGCTCCGTGCCAAGCGCATACCCAACATCGACGCCGTTCTCAACAACCTGGCGAAGGATGAAGACGGCAAGCCGCTCGGCTTCCACAACCACAGCCAGCTCGACTTCCACAAACTCAAGGGCGACCCGGACAACATCGGCCGCCACCTGGCTGACTACATCAACAGCTTCTCCGAGAATGTCCGCAGGATCTTCGAACGCTTCGAATTCGAGAAGGAAATCGAGAAACTCGAAGAATCCAACCGCCTCTATCAGGTCGTCGCCCAGTTCGCCGAGATCGACTTGCACCCGCGCACAGTCGACAACATCACCATGGGACTGGTGTTCGAGGACCTGATCCGCCGCTTCAACGAAGCTGCCAACGAAACCGCAGGTGACCACTTCACGCCGCGTGAAGTCATACAGCTCATGGTCAATCTGCTGTTGGAGCCCGATACCCAGGTGCTCACGCAGGCCGGCATCATCGTCACAATCTGCGATCCTGCCTGCGGCACCGGCGGCATGCTGGCCGAAGCACAGAACTGGATTCGTGCCCATAACGAACAGGCCACGGTCAAGGTCTTCGGCCAGGACTACAACCCGCGCTCCTATGCCGTGGCGGCCTCCGACCTGCTGATCAAGGGGCACAAGGATGGCCAGGTAGTGCTGGGCAACACCCTCACCGACGACCCTTTCCCCGACCAGCACTTCGACTACCTGCTGGCCAACCCGCCTTTCGGCGTGGACTGGAAGGCGGAGAAGAAGATCATCGACCGCTGGCCCAGCTTCCGCGGCTACAGCGGCAAGCTGCCGCGCATCAACGACGGCGCGTTGCTGTTCCTGCTCTACATGATGAGCAAGTTCGAGGACTACGCTCCCGGCAACCGCAACAAGCCCGGTTCGCGCACCGCCATCGTTTTCAATGGCTCGCCGCTGTTTACCGGCGGTGCCGGCAGCGGCGAGAGCGAGATTCGCCGCTGGATCATCGAGCGCGACCAGCTCGAAGCCATCGTCGCCCTGCCCGAGCAGATGTTCTACAACACCGGCATCGGCACCTTTATCTGGGTGGTCACTAACCGCAAGGGGCCGCACCGCAAGGACAAGATCCAGCTGATCGACGCCCGCGAGCGCTACACGCCGATGAAGCGCAGCCTGGGCGACAAGCGCCGCTATCTCGACCAGGCCGCCCTCGACGTCGTCACCCGCGAACATGGAGCTTGTGAAGAAAGCCAGACCAGCCGCGTGTTCGACAACGCGGATTTCGGTTACCGCCGCATCACCGTGCTGCGCCCGCTGCGCCTGCGCTTTCAGATCACCGATGAAGCGCGCGAGCGCTTCCTTAACACCTGCCCCGAGCTGTTCGATGCACTGCAGGCGACACGGGACGAAGTTGGCAGCGAAGCGCTGCTGGACTGGAACCAGGCCTGGAACGCTGTTCAGCAGGTGTTCAAGACCCTACCTGACAACGAGGAAGGTTGGGCCAAGGGCGCCAAGGGCACGGCGCAGAGAAAGATCTTCCGCGAGTGCTTTACCATCGTGGACCCCGAGGCCGCGCCCGTCATCGCCAAACATCACAAGGCCGAGCCGCTGGACCGCGCCGCCTTGTTCCCCGGTCAGGCTCTGCCCGCCGACCTCGGCAAGGAAGCGCTCTACGCCCTGCTGGGCCTGCACGCCGATGGCAAGGGCAGGCACATCGAGTACGAATCCGACCCGGCGCTGAAGGACGCCGAAAACATCCCGGTGAATGAAGACATCATCAGCTACGTGCTGCGCGAGGTGCGGCCCTACGTGGCCGATGCCTGGATTGATCGCACAACCCTGGACGAGCAGGACGGCGGCATCGGCAAGATCGGCTACGAGATCAACTTCAACCGCGTGTTCTTCCAGTACCAGCCGCCGCGGCCGCTAAAGGTGATTGATGCTGAGCTTGCGGCCGTGGAGCAACGGATTTTGGAGTTGCTGCGGGAGGTGACGCAGTGACGATTTCTACTGCGAACACCCATCCTGACGCATGGAGACCCGCGCGCTTGAAGTTCGCTGCGCCCCTACGTAATGAACGCATGTCCGCCAGTTCCGACCATGCCGATTACCTTGGCCTTGAGAACGTCGAGTCGTGGACGGGCAGGATCATTGAGGCTGCGTCGAAGTCGAATGAGGCGATCGACGGGGACTCAGGCCTTGCCAACGTGTTCAGAGAAGGTGACGTGCTGTTCGGCAAGCTCCGCCCGTACTTGGCGAAGGCTTGCCACGTGCCGTGCGAAGGCGTCTGCTCTACTGAGCTGCTCGTGATGCGGCCCGCTGAATCCCTCCATCCCAGGTTCCTGCTCTATTCGTTACTGACTCCCGACTTTGTGGGGACCGTTGATGCGTCAACCTTCGGCGCCAAGATGCCTCGCGCCAGCTGGGACTACATCGGGTCGCTCGAGATTCGCCTTCCGCCGATCGACGCTCAGTCGAGCATCGCCAACTACCTCGACCGCGAGACCACCCGCATCGACGGGCTGATCGCCGAGAAGGAACGCATGCTGGCGCTGCTGGAAGAAAAGCGCGCAGCCCTCATCAGCCGCGTCGTCACCCGCGGCCTCGACCCCAACGCCCCGCTGAAACCCTCCGATCAGGATTGGCTGGGCGAGGTTCCTGCGCATTGGGAAGTTCAGCCCATCAAATACTTGGCCGTCGTTGGCAACGGCTCGACACCTTCGGTTGAAAATGCCAGCTATTGGAGCGACGATGGCTACCCATGGCTGAACAGCTCCGTCGTTAATGAGCCGCTCGTCATAAAGGCAAGTCGGTTCGTGACTGAAACCGCACTGAAAGAATGCCACTTGCCAAAGATCCAGCCGCCAGCTGTACTGGTCGGCATCACCGGACAAGGAAGGACGCGCGCCTTGTCGTCACTGCTGGGCATCGAGGCCACGATAAATCAGCATCTCGCGTTCATCAAGCCACACTGCGACGCGCTCCATCCGGGTTATCTATGCCACTGGTTGGGTCATGCCTATGCGTTTCTTCGCAGCGACAGCGATGGTGCAGGCAGTACCAAAGGGGCAATCACTTGCGAACAACTGGCCAACATGAGAATTCCTGTTCCGCCAACCGGTGAGCAGTTGGAAATATGCGCCCATATAAGGAAGTCGCTTGATGTTGCTGAACCGCTTCAGTCGGAGATTCAAAACTCACTCAACCTACTGATGGAACGTCGCGCCGCCCTGATCACCGCCGCCGTGACCGGCCAGATTCCGCTTGAGGAGCTGCAGCCATGAACCTTACCGTACCCGCCTCGATCCCGGTGCTGCGCTGGGCCGCCGAGCGGGCGCGGTTGGACGATTTTGCGCTGGTGAAGCGTTTTCGCAAGTGGCCGCTGTGGCTCAGCGGTGAGGCGCAACCGACGCTGAGGCAAATCGAAGATTTCGCCCGCATGACCCATACGCCGTTCGGCTACTTTTTCCTGCCCGAACCACCGCGCATGGAACTGCCGGTGCCGGACTTCCGGAGCTTGCGCGACGCGCCCGTGCGCGAACCGAGCAATGACCTGCTGGATACCGTTTACCTGTGCCAGCGGCGCCAGGACTGGTTTCGCGAGTACGCCCAGCTCAATGGTCTCCCGCCTGTACCCTTCGTCGGTGAGGTCCGCGTTGGTGATGTCCCTGAAGCCGTGGCTGAGAAGCTGCGCGATACGCTGGACTTGTCTGTTACCGAGCGACAGACCTTGCCGACGTGGACCGATGCCCTGCGGCAATTGATCGCGCGCACCGAGGATGCCGGCGTGCTGGTGATGGCCAGCTCCATTGTTGGTGCCAACAGTCACCGCAAGCTCGATGTCGACGAGTTTCGCGGCTTCGCCCTGGCCGATCACCTAGCTCCCCTAGTGTTCTTGAACGCAGGCGATAGCAAAGCAGCGCAAATGTTCAGCCTGGCGCATGAACTGGCCCATCTGGCCCTGGGACAAAGCGGCATATCGGATGCTGAAGCCGGCCGTGTGCCTGAGCGAACTACCGAACGCTGGTGTAACAAGGTCGCCGCTGAGTTGCTGATGCCGCTGGCGGTCATGCGAGAAGCGGTGCAGCGCGAGGCAGCCATTGAACAGGAAATTCAACGCCTGGCTCGGCTGTTCAAGGTCAGTACGCTGGTGGCGCTGCGGCGCTTGTTCGACGCAGGCCTGATCAACGCAGCCACACTATGGCAGCACTACCGCAAGGAAGTCGAACGCCTGCGCACGCTGGAGCGCACTGGCGGCGGCGGTGACTTCTACCGGACCCTGGGTGCGCGCACCGGCAAGCGCTTTGCGCGGGCCCTGGTAGGCAGCGCCTTGGAAGGGCAGACCTTGTTTCAGGATGCCTTCCGCCTGCTGGGCGTGCGCAAATCCGCTACGTTCTACCAGGCTGCGCGCGAGTTGGGGGTGATGCTGTGATCTACCTGCTCGATGCGAATGTGTTCATTCAGGCCAAGAATCTGCACTACGGGCTGGACTTCTGCCCCGCCTTCTGGGAATGGCTGCTCGAAAACCATGCCGCGGGAAAAGTGGCCAGTATCGACAAGGTAGGCGACGAAATCGCCGCCGGCGGTGATGAACTCACCGATTGGGTACGCGATCACGGCGACGGCATGTTCCTCAAGACCGATGCGGCGGTCGCAGCGCAATTCGGCGCCGTCAGCACCTGGATCACCGGCCAGCAGTACGAGCCGGCGGCGATCAATACCTTCTTGCAGGTGGCGGACTTCTACCTCATCGCGCATGCGCTGGCGCGCGGGCAAACGGTTGTCACCCACGAGGTGCCGGCGAACTCGGCAAAACGAATCAAGATACCGAACGTCTGCAGCGGCTTGAATCTGCGTTTTACGACGCCTTACGAGATGTTGCGGCGCGAACAGGCCAAGTTTGTCTTGGGGAAGAAGCCATGACGCGTTCCAGCGAAGCCGCTATCGCAACCGCCATCGAATCGGTCGTGCCCGACGCCGGTCACAAGTGGGTCGACGGCAAAGGCTTCGACCGTCATCGGGGGATTCTGCCGGTTGAAGCGCCGGGGTTCATGCGCACTGCCCAAGCCAGGCTTCGGGAGAAGCTTGAGGCGCTGCACGGCGAGCAGCGCTATGCTTTTCAACGTTACCTTGAGTTGCTTTTAAGTTAAAGAAATCTTGGCATCTTTAACTTAAGCGTTGAGGGAGTAAGGGATGATCTTGTGAACCGAACCAGCGAGGCCGCCTTTGAAACCGCCATTGAGTCGGTTTTGCTGGGCAATGGCTTTACACCCGTCGATGGCCAGGGCTTCGATCGCGAGCGGAGCATCTTCGCAGCGGAGGTACTGGCGTTCATCCAAGCCACCCAGGAGAGCGTGTGGAAGAAGCTCGATGCCCTGCACGGTGCGCAAACCGGGGACCGCGTTCTGGAATCACTGTGCAAATGGCTGGACACGCATGGTGCCCTAGCCACGCTTCGGCACGGCTTCAAGTGTTTCGGCAAGACCCTGCGTGTCGCGTTCTTTCGCCCGGCGCACGGACTTAACCCGGAGCTGGAGGCGCGCTACCAGGCCAATCGGCTCGGCCTGACCCGACAACTGCACTTCAGTCCGAAGAGCGAGAAATCGTTGGACGTGGTGTTGTCGGTCAATGGCATCCCCGTGGTGACCCTGGAACTCAAGAACCCGCTGAGCGGGCAGACGGTGGCCAATGCCATCCACCAGTACCGCAACGACCGCGATCCGCGTGAACCCATCTTCGAGTTCACCAAGCGAACCTTGGTGCACTTCGCAGTGGACACGGAAGAGGCGCACATGGCGACGCGGCTGGCGGGCCCGGCAACGCACTTTCTGCCCTTCAACCGGGGTGCGGACGGCGGCGCCGGCAATCCGCCCGACAAGGCCGGTCGCAACTACAAGACGGCCTACCTGTGGGAGGAAGTGCTGCAGCGTGACAGCCTGCTGGACCTGCTTGCCCGCTTTCTGCATGTAGATGTTGAGGAGAAAGTGGCGGACGACGGCAAGAAGCTGCGCAAGGAAAACCTGATCTTTCCGCGCTACCACCAGTTGCAAGCCGTGCGCCAGATCGTGGACGCCGCCGCAGTGGAGGGCGTAGGCCACAACTACCTGGTCGAGCACTCGGCCGGCAGCGGCAAGAGCAACACCCTTGCCTGGCTGGCGCATCGCCTTTCCAGCCTGCACGATGCGCAGGACCAACGGCTTTTCGACAGCGTGGTGGTGATCACCGATCGCGTGGTGCTGGACAGGCAGTTGCAGAATACGATCTACCAGTTCGACCACCGCCAGGGCGTGGTGCAGAAGATCGACGAGGACTCGCGGCAGCTCGCAGAGGCGCTGGAAGCGGGTGTGCCGATCATCATCACGACACTGCAGAAGTTCCCCTTCGTCTCCGGGCAGCTGGCCAAGCTGAGTGAGGAGCGCGGCGAGGGCGGCAGGAGCCACCTGCCGACGCGCAAGTACGCGGTGATCATCGACGAAGCACACAGCTCGCAGTCGGGGGGAGACGGCCACCGAACTCAAGGGCGTGCTGGGCGGCGCCGAATTGCGCAAGAAGGCCCAGGAGATGGCCGAAGAGGAGGGCAAGGTCGAACTGGAGCGCTTGTTCCGTTCCATGGCCAAGCGTGGTCGGCAGCCCAACATGAGCTTCTTCGCCTTCACGGCGACGCCCAAGCACAAGACGCTGGCGATTTTCGGGCGCAACGGCGAGCCGTTTCACCGCTACACGATGCGCCAGGCTATTGACGAAGGCTTCATCGAGGACGTGCTCATGAGCTACGTCACTTACAAGACCTACTACAAGCTGGTCAAGAAGGCCGAGGACGACCCCAACGTCGAGCGCAAGAAGGCGGCCAAGGCGCTGGCCCGCTTCATGCGACTGCACCCGCACAACATCGGCCAGAAGACCGAGGTGATGGTGGAGCACTTCCAGCATTTCACGCGGCACAAGATCGGCGGCCACGCCAAGGCCATGGTCGTCACGGGCTCGCGCCTGGAGGCTGTGCGCTACAAACAGGAGTTCGACCGCTATATCCAGACGAAGGGCTACCCGATCAAGAGCCTGGTGGCATTCTCGGGTACGGTGGAAGACGACAAGACCCCCGAAAAGTCGTACACCGAGGTCGAGATGAACGCCGGCGTGAAGGAGAAGGAGCTTCCCGACACCTTCGCCAAGCCTGACTATCGGGTGCTGTTGGTGGCCGAGAAGTACCAGACGGGCTTCGACCAACCCATGCTGCACACGATGTACGTGGACAAGCGCCTGGCCGGCATCCAGGCCGTGCAGACCCTGTCGCGCCTTAACCGAACACATCCGCTGAAGGACGACACCTTCGTGCTGGACTTCGTCAACGACCCGGCAGAGATCCAGGAAGCCTTCCGGCAGTACTACGAAGGCTCGGTGATGGGTGAGCAAGTCGATGCGGACAAGCTCTATGAGGTAAAAGCCGACCTTGATGCGACTGGCATCTACCGGCAATTAGAGGTGACCGACTTCTCGCGAATTTTCTTTGCGCCCAAGCGGCGGCAGAGCCCCGGTGACCACAAAGCCATGAACGCGGTCCTCGACGAGGCAGTCGCTCGCTTCAAGCAACTGCAAGACACGGAAGAGGAGGAAGCTGAACTCTGGCGAGGCAAGCTCCAGGCTTTCCGGAACCTGTACGGCTTCCTCAGCCAGGTGATTCCCTACCAGGACAGCGATCTGGAAAAGCTATTCACCTACTTGCGCCACCTCGGGTTGAAACTTCCAAAGCGAAAGAGCGGGCCGGGATACCAGTTCGACGAGGAAGTCGAACTCGATTACTACCGGCTGCAAAAGATCAGCGAAGGCTCAATCAGCCTGAACGAGGGTTACGCCAAAGCTCTCGACGGGCCACGCGAGGTGGGTTCCGGGATGGTGCGCGAGGAACGCCTTTCGTTGTCACGCTTGATAGACTTCATCAACCAGCGTTTCGGTGGTGAACTCAACGAAGCAGACCAACTGTTCTTCGACCAGATTGCCGAGGCAGCCAGCCGGAACGAGTCCTTGCAGCAAGCAGCCGAAGTCAACTCGCTGGACAAGTTCCAACTGGTATTCCGGCAGGTCCTGGAGTCACTGTTCATCGAACGTATGGATCTGAATGAAGAGCTGTTCACCGACTACATGGGTAAGCCGGATATGCAGGAACTCGTTGCCAAGTGGCTCGGGTGCCAGGTTTATGCGCGACTGTCCGCAGGGAACGCGCGCAATGAACAGGTGCCTGGGTAAGCCGGCATATTGCGAGAAGGTGCAGCCGACGTGGCAATCCAGCGATTTGACGCTGCGCGTTGGCGATGAGGCGGAAAAGAGCAAGTTGTCGCCAAAATCGTAGCGGAATTCGACGACCTGCCCGGGAAACAACCCGGCCTCTGCCAGCGTCACTTCGTCTGCGTAATCGTCATAGACATCGCTACAGCGCGGGTCGTCGAGCATGCGCAGGCTTGCGTACTCGTCCTGGTAGCGAAACTGGTACAGGTGCTCATCGTCGAATTCGAAGGTATCAAGAATGAACTCGGCAAGATCCTCGAAACTGCCTGCCGCAGGCATGACGATGCGACGCCATACACTCTGCCCAAGTAAAACCTTGAAGGTCATGCTGCCGCGGAATGGCTCGACCGCATCGACTCCACCGAGAATATTCTTCCAGGCGGGAAATGACGAAAGCGCGACCTTCGCCCAAGCATAAAACGGCGGCAACTCGGCATCCGCTTCGCTGAGTTCCTCCTTCGCCGCCGAGTTCTCGACGGAAGTAAAGAAAAGGCGCTCCAGCATATCGTTGGTGCTATCACCGAAAGCCTTAAAGTAGGTGGCACTGGCGGACAAGCCCCAGCGCGTCGCGGCGATTCGCCTGATCTTCCATCCTCGCCCGACAGCGGCCGTTTCCGACTCGATGTCAAGCAGACCGAACAGTTGCATGAGCGCGATCTGCCTGATACCCAGGATGTATGACAAGGGGTCGGGCGATTCCTGCTTGCTCGCCCGACTGTGCGGCGCTTGCGCTTCAAGAGCTCGTAACGGTATTCCGCGAACCTGCCGGCCGCCGCCCCCCTCCAGTCGTTCTCGCAATCTGCAAGATGCCACCAGCGTTCGAGCAAGGTGAAGTACTGCTCCGTGGGATTCAGCAACTGCCACCTGGCCAGCATCCCTGTATCGAGGACCATCCGAGGCGTGCTGCGTGAACGATCGATGTTCCCCAGCCGACTGAAGCGCAACAGCAGGTGTAAGCCATCCACATGCGGATAGGAGATCTGCCGGCCGCGGCTTAAGCCGATCGATGCCGAATTAGTCAAGAGCTTATTGAGTTCGGGCAAGCGGGCGATGGCAAACTCACATTCCTTTGGCGAAACCGGGATGCCGTCCGCGCCGAGGTAATCAAGTAGCGCATTGAAATCACGCTCGATGGTGCCGGGTGGCGCCGCTGCGGCGGCAACGGCAGAGAACACCGCACGGTCTGCGTCAGTCAGTTGAAGATTCGCCATGAGGGAGTCGAGTCGTTGAACTATTGCCTTGGTGGAGGGCGTGAGGGAGGGACTGGCAGCCGGCAGCGTCACCCATGTTAGCGAAAAAGTGCAGCCAGGGTGCGCGATGCATCTTCGCGGCCTGCGCGGCGATACCAGAAACAAGGTCTTCGCATTTTCTCTATTGGCGCCCAGGCAGCAGTGTCTCGATAGCCGCTGCTGGCCCGCGACCGGCGACCGGCGACGCTGCAGCGCCTATTTTTCCGACGTACTGCTGATCACGCCGGATCGGACTTGAGCCTGGGGCCATCGCTTTCCAACAAGGCTGAACGCAGTTCTGGCCGATCAACCCGGCCCTCGCTGCGCGCATGGCAAAGAGCTTCCGGGAAGTGAAGGCGGCGCGCTGGGCGCCGTGCCGGAAAAGCTCCCGCGATACTGGTGCCGACACCCCATCATGCTTCTGCGATGACGCTTGTTGGTCTATGATCATTACCGGAAACGCGACCAGCGCCGATTCATTCTCGATTTATTGTTCAACCCGAAGGCTTGTCGGAGGATTGCAAAATGGCAAATGAAGGCTACCACGAACCAGTTTTGGAACTGACGGACGAAACACGCGACATGCATCGGGCCATTGTCTCGCTGATGGAGGAGCTCGAAGCGGTCGATTGGTACAACCAGCGCATGGATGCCTGCAAGGATGAGGAACTGCGCGCCATCCTCAAGCACAACCGCGACGAGGAGAAGGAGCACGCGGCGATGGTTCTCGAATGGATCCGCCGCCACGACGCCACATTCGACAAGGAATTGCGCGACACGCTATTCACTGACAGGAAGCTCGATCACGACTGATCGCTGGCGCCATCGCCAGCCCGCCAGCGACTCCGCACAAGCTTCCCAGCGAGGAACCCGCGCATGGAAAAGACCCTTGACGTCATCATCATCGGCGCCGGATCTGCCGGCCTCGCCGCCTTGCAGGAAGTGCGCAAGCGCACCGAGAACTTCCTGCTGATCAACGACGGCCCCTACGGCACGACCTGCGCGCGAGTGGGCTGCATGCCCTCCAAGGCGCTGATCGAGGCCGCCAACGCCTTCCATCGCCGGCACAGCTTCGACGCCTTCGGCATTCGCGGCGGCGCCGCGCTGAGCATCGACGTGCCGGCGGTACTGCAGCGTGTGCGCGCTCTGCGCGACGATTTCGTCGCCGGCACTGTGAAGGCCAGCGACGACCTGGGCGAACGCAGCCTCGCCGGCCGCGCCACGCTGCTCGATGCGCAGACAGTTGCCGTCGGCAAGCGCCGCTACCACGCCAGACGGATCATCATCGCCTGCGGCAGCCAACCTCTGATCCCGGACGCCTGGCGCGCCTTTGGCGAGCGCATCGTGACCACCGACACCCTGTTCGAAATGGAGACGCTGCCGCGCCGGATGGCGGTCGTCGGACTGGGCGCCATTGGCGTCGAGATCGCGCAGGCGCTATCGCGGCTGGGCGTCGAAGTCACCGGCTTCGGGGCCAACCCGCGACTCGCAGGGCTGAGCGATGAAGCGGTCGATCTAGCCTTGCGCGAGTTGCTGCAGAAAGAGTTCCCCTTGCACACCGCGGCCAGCGCCGAATTGTCGCCCGCCGGCGACGGGATCGAAGTGCGCAGCGGCAGTGTGCGCGTCATCGTCGACCGGGTGATCGCCGCCATCGGCCGGCGCCCGAACATCGCCGGGATCGGCCTGGAAGCACTCGGCGTCGAACTCGACGCGCGCGGCATGCCGCCGGTAAACCCCAACACCTTGCAGATCGCCGACCTGCCGATCTTTCTGGCCGGTGACGCCAACGGGCGTGCGGCCTTGCTGCACGAGGCCGCCGACGAAGGTCACATCGCCGGCATCAACGCCACGTCGACCGAGCTGCGCTGCTTCCGGCGCCGCACGCCGCTGGCGATTGTCTTCGCCGACCCCAATGTTGCCGTCGTCGGCCAGCGCTTCGCCGAACTCGATGCAGCGCAGGTGCTCATCGGGCAAGCCAGCTTCAAGCGACAGGGCCGGGCGCGCACCGCCGAGAAAAACAAGGGCTTGCTGCGCCTCTATGCCGAGCGGAGCAGTGGCCGCCTGCTCGGTGGCGAGATGTGCGTACCTGCCGGCGAACACATGGCGCACGTCCTGGCACTGGCCATCGAACGCCAACTCGGCGTGCAGGAGCTGCTGCGCCTGCCCTTCTATCATCCGGTGCTCGAAGAAGGCATGCGCAGCGCGCTGCGCGAATTGTCTTCCCAACTCCCGGCGGGCAGCAACTCCGACCTTGCTTCCTGCGGCGCCTACCAGGCCGAGGCGCTGGACTGACACCCGTGAGCGCGCCCAGATTGACCCCGCGCCCCCGGCAACGATATCGTGCTAACCGGCCCATCGACAGGAGAACCCGCCATGCTCTTCCATGACTGCAACTTTGCCCCCAGCCCCCGCCTGGTACGCGTGTTCATCGCCGAAAAGGGACTCGCGATCCCGACCCGCGAGGTAGACCTCCGTAACGGCGAACAGCTCTCGCCCGAATACCGCGCGATCAATCCCTACTGCAGCGTACCGGTGCTCGAACTCGACGACGGCACACGGCTGACCTCAACGCAGGGCTGCTGGCGCTATCTCGAAGAGAGCGTCCCCAATCCGCCGCTGCTCGGCTCGACGCCCACCGAGAAAGCACTGATCGCCGACCTGCTGTGGCATATCGAGAACGATGGCTGGCAGGCGATTACCGAGGCCGTCCGCAACACCCTGCCGGGAATGAAAGACCGGGCATTGACCGGCGCCGAAAACTACGCGCAAATCCCGGCGCTCGGCGAACGCGGCAAACTGCGCGGCGAACGCTTCCTCGCCAAGTTCGACAAGATGCTGGCCGGACGCGACTACCTTGCCGGCGATCGCTACAGCGCGGCCGACATCATGGCCCTGGTGCTCGTCGATTTCGCCGGCTGGCTGAAGATCGTGCTGCCTGCCGAGGCCAGTAACGCCCGGCGCTGGTACGCCGCCGTCAGCGCCCGGCCGAGCGCCAGGCTGTAGAGCTTCCGAGCTTCACGTGCAGGCGACCAGCCGGGCCTTGAGCCGGTACAATTCGTCCTTTTCGCTCATCACGCGTCGTCACCGATCGCCGCTCCCCGGCACTCGCCGGCGGCAACTTGCTGCCGGTGCTCTGACGACGCGGCTTGGGTCGACGCGCGGATTGCTTCGGAGCCAGAATGAAGGTCCTCATCTCACCCCTTGCTGCCGCTGATGTCGAAGCGGTCAGCGCACTCGCACGCCGGGTCTGGCAACACACCTACCTGGGAATCATCAGCCAGGAACAGATCGACTACATGCTCGAGCAACGCTACCGAGCGCAACTGGTGAAGGAGGAGTTGGGCCTGCCCACGATATGGTGGGACCAGGTGACCGTCGATGGTCAGCTGGCAGGCTTCGTCTCCTGCCTGCTGACCGCCACAGCCGGCGAAATGAAGCTTGACAAGCTCTACGTCGACCCGCAGCGACAGCGCCTCGGGATTGGCCGTCGCCTGATCGATCAGGTGGTCGCACGGGCACATGCGGCCGCTTGCGAAACGCTGATCCTGGCCGTCAACAAGGGCAACGAAAAAGCCATTGCCGCTTACCGCAAACAGGGCTTCGTCGTCCGTGACGCGGTCTGCGTCGATATTGGCGGCGGCTATGTGATGGACGACTTTATAATGGCCAAACCATTGCCAACGGTCATCAAAGGTCGCGATACCCCGGATCATGACCATCATCACCGTCCCCCGCCACTTGCCGAGCGCATGCCGGCGTGCACACCGCCGGATCCTGAACAGGCATGAAACTGACATTTGTCAAAATGCACGGACTGGGCAACGACTTTGTCGTGCTCGACGGCATTCGTCAGGCGATCGAACTGACGCCAGCACAACTGCGCTTGCTCGCTGACCGCCATTTTGGCGTCGGCTGCGATCAGATTCTGCTCGTCGAAGCAGCCCGCCAGCCGGGTGTCGATTTCCGCTATCGCATTTTCAACGCCGACGGCGGCGAAGTCGAGCAGTGCGGCAACGGCGCGCGCTGCTTCGTGCGTTTCGTTCATGAGCAGGGGCTGAGCGCCCAGCGCGAGATCCGCGTCGAAACCATGAGCGGGGTCATCGTCCCGCGCCTCGAGGACGACGGCATGGTGAGCGTCGACATGGGGGAACCGGTTTTGGCGCCGGCGAAAATACCATTCATCAGCGCCAGCAGCGATGTCCTGCAGACGCTGCGCATCGCCGACCATGCAATCGCCATCACCGCCGTCGGTATGGGTAACCCGCACGCCGTACAGCTGGTCGACGACGTCGATACGGCAGCCGTCGAAGAACAGGGACCACTGATCGAAAGACACCCCTGCTTTCCGCAGCGTGTCAATGCCGGCTTCATGCAGGTGGTCGACCGTAAGGCGATTCGCCTGCGTGTTTTCGAACGTGGTGCCGGCGAAACATTGGCCTGCGGCACCGGCGCTTGCGCCGCCGTCGTCGCCGGCATCAGCCGTGGCCTGCTTGATTCGCCGGTACGCGTCGAAATGCGTGGCGGCCTGCTCAGTATCGCCTGGAATGGCCCCGGCACCCCGGTGCTGATGACCGGCCCTGCAGTCACCGTATTCAAGGGAGAAATCGAAGTATGAAATCCAGCGAAGTCGCAGAGTACCTGCACAGCAATCCCCAGTTCTTCGACGAGCACTCGGAGCTGATGACCAATATGGTCGTTCCGCACCCGCATGGGGGGCGGACGATCTCGATCACCGAGCGCCAGATGCTCGCGCTGCGCGACAAGAACAAGCAGCTCGAAAGCAAGATGGGCGAGCTGCTGCAGTTCGGCGAGGAAAACGACGCCATTAGCGAAAAGATGCACCGCCTGGCGGTGGGCATGATCGCCGCCAAAAGCTTCCAGTCGGTACTGCACACGCTGAATTTTCACCTGCGCGACGATCTTGCCGTTCCGCACGTCGCCGTGCGCCTCTGGGATCGCCCCGCCGAAAGCGAAGAGCTCCCGGAATTCACCGAGGTCAGCAAGGAACTGCAGGCTTTTGCCGAAACCCTGGGGCACCCTTACTGCGGCTCGACCACCGGCTTCGAGACCTCGTCATGGTTCGGCGAAGCCTCCCTGCATATTCGCTCACAAGCCTTGATCGCGATGCGCAACGGCGGCGGTACGATCGGCATGATCGCCATGGGCAGCGAAGACGGCGAACGCTTCTACAGCGGCATGGGAACGATTTACCTCGAACGCCTCGGTGAAATGGCGTCGGCGGCGCTGGCGCGCGTCCTGCGCTAACGGTCATGACAGTCGAGATACCCCGGATGATGAAAGTCATGAGCGTTCCCCTCTCACTTGCAGTGCGCATTCCGGCTTGCACGCCGGAATCGTTCGCCGGGCGGGGAGCAAGCTCCCTGAATTCCCCGCCTCACCCCCGGCCCTTCTCCCGCAGGGGGAGAAGGAAGTTCGTGAGTCGCTTGCGCGACTTTCACATTAACGGTCATGACACGTGGAGACACCCCAAATCATGAAAGTCATGACCGTTTCCCTCTTCCCCTGCCCCTTCTCGCGCAAGGGGAGAAGGGAGTTTCGTGAGTCGCTTGCGCGACTTTCACATTAAC
>NZ_SPMY01000002.1 GCF_012939955.1 Candidatus Accumulibacter phosphatis | reverse complement strand
ATTATTCGTAATCCGCGGCTGCATGTCCCGCTTTCACCGACAGCTACCTGCCGGCTGTAGTTAGACTACCGAAAGCGGAACGACCGCATGTGGGCCCGGCAAGGGGGCGACCACGCCATGCGTGCCCTTCAAAAAGCCAATGCTGGCGTCTTGTCGGCGTGCTCGCCGACAAGACGGTCGGCTCGCCTGCTGGCTCGCTCGACCATGCTTTTAGAATAAATTGAAGAGCATGTCTGGCAGTTGCCTCTGGCCCTGCTCACACTTGGTTGAGTAACTATATTGCCGTGGAATCACTGTCCAGTTTCGTCTGGAATCCGTGTCCAGTTTGGTGTGGAATACGCACTTGATGAGCTTGCGTGCCGTCGCTTCGAATTCATGGTTCAACGCGGCGCCGTCAGTGACCGATTCGTTGATGGCGCGATCGGTACTCGGCGTGCCCTCAGTGTCCGTCATGGCCAGTCGCATGCGGAGCGTCGAAGCTATTCGAGTCGCGGCAAAGCGTTTTACAGTGTCGTCGCGAACGTCGGTATTTGCCACCGCAATATTTGCCAACAGCAAAGACGACGGCTTTCGTGCATGAGGATCCTCCAGTTGTTCGGACAACCACAGCAGGCCGTCCAATCCTCCGGTCGCCTGAATCAATGAATCAAGGTCGAAGGTTCCGCTAATCGCTTCCTGGTAGAGTTCCATCAGTGCAGAGACGTTATTTTCCTTGGAAATGGAGCTGTAAGGCTTCGCGGTGGTCTTGTCTTCATTGAGGGAGAACGTGGTAGTGGCGCCGATACCTTCGCAATACTTCTGGAGGAGTTGTGAAACACGGCTCTGAACTTCCATCGCAACGTTGGTGGCGTCTTCTCGGCGAGGCGCTTCAACCACCAACCGGATGTCGTCGACGTACCGACAGTAGTCGCGGATGACGACCCTTCCTTGGGCGTCCTCCTCATCAATGGTAGCAGCAAGAAGACGATCGAAACCCACCATATAGGCGTTGGCCAAGAATCCGGATGCGACTAAACCTTGGGGCAGGCCGGTGGGTAAAAGATTCTCAGAACCCATTACATCGGACGCAAGGCGCTGGTCATCGGACCGCCATGTCCAGTTGAAGATGCGTTCGGTCGCACTCCAGAAATCGTCATCTGCCCGAAGGTCCTCACGCAACCCAAAGCCCTCTACAAACTCATTGTGAAGCACCATTAACTGACCGATAAGCGCTTTGCGGTCGATGCAGTCGAAAAACGATTTTATATCCAGCGAGATGATGAATAGTTCGTGTGCGTCTTTTAGTCGCCCAGACAACTCCGAACAGACACTGCGGGGACGCGCAAGAAAAAATGCGATAGTCCTGAAAATATTCGCTATATATCCGCGAGTTTCCCCAGCTAAAGAAGGCTCTCGGCCGAGGGCGTGTAGTCTGATCCCAGCGGCAGTGTAGCCGGTTGCCGTAGCTGAAGATTCCCTGCTTCTGTGCCTTGAGGCCGTCACGCTCAGAGGGGTCCCCCTGCGCAGTTTCGATGGCATCCGAGAGGCAAAGGATCACGGCCGTAGCGAATGTCTGGTCTCGGATCGAGAGATGTGCGAGAGGCCTGATCTTCTGGACGCGCTCCCCCCGTACATCTTCGGCAACCATCCAAGCCTCGAACTCTTGGTCGGTGTCAGCATCAGCGTCACCCTGACTGGACAGTTCCGAGTTTAGGAGAGCCTCAAGGTCGAGAGGAGCGCTTGAACGTGGCGGTGGCGTCGGGAACTCCCAGCGGGCATTCTTCGGTGCCGGAACCAACATCATTGGCGTTGGGGCGAAAGTCGGACTCGCCACTGCCAACGCCCACTGCGCAAGCTGTCGTTCAAGGTCAATTGTGGAACAGTCGAGTTCCAGCACGTCGGCATACCAGTTGTGACGACGAATCGCAGCGTGGGTTTTCTTCCAAGCCTGCGCCAATACGACCACATCCTTCAGGAAGGCCCCGTGCGGCGCGAGTTGCTCGTATTTTGCTTGAACGATGCTCATGATTGACCTTTGTGTTGTGTGGATATTAGCTCACTACGGCTGCGCGCAACCAACGAAGGCGGACTACAGGCGCGATTGATAACGGCGAGCACTGACTACACTGACGCGCAAGTCATGAGCCTTCGGATAGCCGTTCCGCTGGTGGCTCGGTGCCACACTCTGTTATTATTGTGACACTCACATAATAGACGACAGTTCGATGACCGACGATCATGCGAAAGATGCCAAGCGCGGCCGTCCACCTAAGGGCGAACAGCCGATGAGCGCTGCCGAGCGCAAACGTGCGCAGCGAATGCGTGACGCCCGAGCGGCAATCGAGGCTATTGGCGATGAGCAAAGCGCGCCCCTTCGGGCGCTGCTGACTATGCTGGGGCGAGTCGAATCGTCGGAACCAGCGCGGCAGTCTGCACAACGCGCTTGGGCCGAAATCGGCCGACGTTACGGATTCGTGACAATCACAGAATGAGGCGACGATATGGAAACTATTGAAGGCGTGGCACTGCGTAATTCCGCGGTGATTCCTTGCCACGCGACCGACGACGCGGAAACTGCCGGGAAAGCCGGCCACTACAAGGCGGTGCGCTTCAATGCGATGAAACACGGCATTCTTTCCAAGCTCGCAGTATTGGCGCACGAGGACCATTCCGAGTTTGACGACTTACTGGCGGCGCTGATCGACGAACACCAACCAGCAGGCATCACGGAGCGGCATCTGATCGAAGAACTGGCAGCGATCATCTGGCGCAAGCGGCGGGTGCTGCTGGCGGAAGGCGCAAGGATCAACGAGGGAATCAAGAACGTGGTCAACAGTCCGCGCAGCGTCATGCCTTCGGCCGCACCTTTTGAGCACGGGCCCACCGGCGAGCATACCGACCTACCTTATCTGCTGAACGCAAGCCAAGAAGAAACCACTGAGCGCCAGCGCAACGCGGAGATTGACCTTGGCGCGACGCGTAGAGCGGCGGCGATATTGGACAAAGGTGGAGCTAACGCCTACGAAAAGGCACGTCGCGCACTGACTCCGGACTCGCGCGACTGGTGGGACGTACAGGTCCAGGAGGAAGAGTACTCGGCGACCGCCGACGATCTGCACGAGTATATCCGCGAGTCACTTGAGCCAATGCACGCGCGTTTGGCGCAGGAGGCGAGATTGATTCCAGCGATCAAGGCGCAAACCCTGGGCGAAGCGCTGCCCATATTCCGACTGGAAAAGCTCAGCCGCTACGAAACGCACCTCGACCGCAAGTTTGAGAGAACGCTGGCCATACTCTTGAAGCTGAAAGAGCTTCGCAACAGCTGAAAAGGGCACAGCAACGAAAACAGGCGCCATGCGTTTCGTGGCAAGGCTTTCAGGCAGTTCTTGCCAACAACGATGGCCAAACTTACCTGATGATTTCGGCAAAATCCGGGAGAAAAGAATATGGGCGGCAGCGGCAGTGGGCGGCGGCATCAAGGTGGCAGGGACACCACTGAAGATTCGCGCCCCCTGGACATTCGGAAGTTGCAACGTGCAGGTCTACTGATACCTGGCCGCAGCTTCTGGTGGCAGTGGACGGTCAACAGCCGCCCGGTGGCCGACATCCGGGTGCAAGCGGAAATCCAGCGCGTCGTCCTCGTCTACCGATACCGCTGCGGCAATGATGACATTTGGCACGCTGTCGAGCAGCCCGTCCTAATGGATCACACGCCCTGCACCTATGGCGGAACCAGGTGCTGGTGGGTCTGTCCGTCCTGCAGTCGGCGCGTCGCAATTCTCTACGGCCACGGGAAGCTCTACGCTTGTCGCCACTGCTACCGCTTGGCTTATGCGAGCCAGAGGGAAGCGGCCGACGATCGAGCGCGGCGGCAGGCTGACAACATTCGGCGCCGCTTGGGCTGGCCTGCGGGCATCGCGAATCCCGATGGCGACAAGCCCAAGGGGATGCACTGGCGCACATTCGAGCGACTGACCGCCACGCATGATGCTTGTGTCCGGGTATCACTGGCGGGATTGGCGAATTGGCTGGAGTCACTGAAACGGCGGCGTGTTGGCGTGGCCGATGATCCACGCGGCCGGTGTTGAATCTGTTTCGCAAAATGGCGAAAGCCGGCGGATGAAGCAATGCGCAAGGCTGTCCGGAAACTGCACCGCAAAGGTGGGCGCAGGCGACGGCTGGTGAGGGGCGGGGAATGTGGTCCTTCGCTGCCGACCGTTTGCCGTGCCTTGCTGCAAATGGCTTTCCGTCGCATCGGGGCGAGGCATCGAGAGCGGGAGCAATAGCGTCATCACTGCCACGCCCTGAGCGCGGGCCGCCATGTCCGCCGCCTCAGATATGCGAACCGGGCGAATGAAATCTCTTGCGCGACCCGCACCCTTGGTTACAGCGAATGTAACCCCGGCGTAACCCCAACAAAAAGCCCGACCTTTTGGGCCGGGCTAAATGCTTGATTCTTTGGTGGTGATGGGTGGAATTGAACCACCGACCTATGGGTTATGAATCCATCGCTCTAACCGACTGAGCTACATCACCTCAGGGCGGCAGATTATAGGACCCAGCCCGCCAGGGGTCAAGCCGAACGATACCGATAGTCGACGCCATCGTGCAGCGCCTGGCGAACGGCGGCCGAAAATTACATCAGCACGATGTCGTACTGTTCCTGCGTATAGCTGGGCTCGGCCTGCAGCGAAATCGGCTTGCCGATGAAATCGGAGAGCATCGCCAGGCCGTGCGACTCTTCGTCGAGGAAGCGGTCGATGACCGCCTGGTTGCCGAGCACGCGGTATTCGCGCGCGTCGAACTGGCGCGCTTCGCGCAGCAGTTCGCGGAGAATCTCGTAGCACACGGTACGCGCGGTTCTCACTTCGCCGCAGCCTTCGCAGGTTGGGCAGGTTTCACACAGCACGTGCGCGAGCGATTCGCGCGTCCGCTTGCGCGTCATCTCGACCAGACCCAGCGCCGTAAAACCGTTGACCGTCAGGCGCGTATGGTCACGCGCCAGCGCCTTGTTGAACTCGCTGAGCACTGCCGAGCGATGTTCTTCGTTCTCCATGTCGATGAAGTCGACGATGATGATGCCGCCGAGGTTGCGCAAACGTAGCTGACGGGCAATGGTCTGCGCGGCTTCGAGATTGGTCTTGAAAATGGTGTCGTCGAAGTTGCGCACGCCGACGAAGCCGCCGGTATTGACGTCGATAGTGGTCATCGCCTCGGTCTGGTCGATGATCAGGTAGCCGCCCGACTTGAGATCGACCCGGCGGGCAAGTGCTTTCTGAATCTGGTCCTCGACGCCGTGCCGGTCGAACAGCGGTCGCTGCCCGGTGTAATGCTCGAGCAGGGGCGCAACAGTCGGCGTGTACTCGGCGGCAAAGGTGGTCAGCCGCGAGAAGTTCTCGCGCGAGTCGATGACGATGCCGGAAGTTTCGGGATTGACGAAGTCGCGCAGCACCCGCTGCGCCAGCGACAATTCCTGATAGAGCAGCGCGGGCGGTGCGGCGGTGGTCGACTGGGCCTGGATATCGCGCCAGGTCTTGCGCAGGTACTCGATGTCCTTGGCCAGCTCGGCTTCGCTGGCGTTCTCGGCCATGGTGCGCACGATAAAACCGCCCGGTTCGTCCTCGGGCACCAGACGTGAGAGCTTTTCGCGCAAGGCTTCACGTTCAGCTTCTTTCTCGATGCGCTGAGAAATGCCGATGTGCTTCTCCTGCGGCAGATAGACCAGCATCCGCCCGGCAATCGATACCTGCGTGGACAAGCGCGCCCCTTTGCTGCCCATCGGATCCTTGATGACCTGCACGAGGAGGCTCTGGCCTTCGAAGAGCAGTCGCTCGATCGGCCGCAGCGGTTCGTCATTCTGCCGCGGCTCGCGGATATCGGCGACGTGCAGGAAAGCGGTACGGTCAAGGCCAATCTCGATGAACGCCGATTGCATCCCCGGCAGGATGCGTACGATGCGTCCGACATAGACGTTGCCGACGAAGCCGCGACTGGCGCAGCGTTCGATGTGCAGTTCCTGCACGGCGCCCTGATACATGACCGCAACGCGGGTTTCCTGCGGGGTGAAATTGATCAGGATCTCTTCAGACATGGGCTGGTGCTCTGGAAAATGGGGCGAGAAATACGGTTAGAATCGCGATTCGCCGCATTCTACTCTTAGTACCCTGTCACGCCCCCTCCCCGGATTCCTGCCATCTCAGCCTTGATCCCTGCTTCGCCCTCCACCGCGACCTCTCCCGAATTGCTCGCTCCTGCCGGTTCGCCGACGATGCTGCGCACGGCCTTCGCCTACGGCGCCGATGCCGTCTATGCCGGCCAGCCGCGTTACAGCCTGCGCGTGCGCAACAATGCCTTCGGCGATCTCGACACGCTGGCCACTGCAATTGGCGAAGCACACGCCGCCGACAAGAAACTGTACGTGGTCAGCAACGTCCTGCCGCACAACCGCAAGGTGCGTACCTACCTGGCCGACATGGCGCCGGTCGTGGCGCTCCAGCCCGACGCGCTGATCATGGCCGACCCGGGGCTGATCGACATGGTGCGCGAAACCTGGCCGGAAATGCCGGTGCATCTCTCGGTGCAGGCCAATACGGTCAACTTCGCGGCGGTACGCTTCTGGCGCAAACTGGGGATCAGCCGCGTCATCCTGTCGCGCGAGCTGTCGCTCGACGAAGTCGCCGAGATTCGCCAGGAATGCCCGGAGATGGAACTCGAGGTCTTTGTGCATGGCGCCCTGTGCATCGCCTACTCGGGCCGCTGCCTGCTTTCCGGCTACTTCAACCATCGCGATCCCAACCAGGGTAGCTGCACCAATTCGTGTCGCTGGGATTACAAAGTGAAGCCGGCGGACGCCGAGGCGGCTGTCGGCATGGGCGCCGGCCACGCGGGCAGCGCGGCCGGCATGGCTAACACGGGCAGCAGCAGCGGCGAATGGCTGCTCGAAGAGAAGGAGCGCCCGGGCGAGCTGATGCCGATAGAAGAGGATGAGCACGGCACCTACATCATGAACTCGAAGGATCTGCGCGCCGTCGAGCACGTCCGCCGCCTGGTCGAGATCGGCGTCGACTCGTTGAAGATCGAGGGGCGCACCAAATCGCCCTACTACGTTGCGCGCAGCACACAGGTCTACCGGCGCGCCATCGACGACGCCGTTGCCGGCCGCCCTTTCGACCCCAGCCTGCTCGGCGAACTCGAGGGCCTCGCCAATCGCGGCTACACCGACGGCTTCTATCAGCGCCACCACGAACACGAAATGCAGAACTACCTGCGTGGCCACTCGGAGTCGGGACGCAGCCTCTACGTTGGCGACGTCATCGACTGGAACGCGGCGCGGGCGCTGGCGCTGATCGACATAAAGAACCGCATCTCGGTCGGCGATCGGCTGGAGATCATCCACCCCTCGGGCAATCGCGTCATCACGGTGGAGCGCATGGAAAACCTCGGCGGTGCCGAAATCCGCGTCGCTCCGGGCAACGGCCACAAGGTGTGGATTGCTCTGCCAACGGAACTGCCCGGCGCGATGCTGGCGCGCTTCGTCTCATCCTCCGGCCAGCAATGAAGCAGCCGGCGCACCTCTTTGTCGACATCTCGGCGCATGGATTCGGTCATCTGGCGCAGGCGGCGCCGGTGCTCAACACGCTCAGCAAGCGCTTGCCGGAACTGCGCCTGACCATCCGCAGCGGCCTGCCCACCGACAAGCTGCAGGCACGCGTCATGGCCGACTTCACCCACCTGCAAGAGCGCAGCGACTTCGGCTACGTGATGCACGATGCCGTCAGCCTCGACCTCGAGGCGACGGCGCTCGCCTATCGCCGTCAGCACGCCGACTGGGACCGCCTGGTTGATCGTGATGCCCGCCTCTTCCGCGAGCTGCAGCCCAATCTGGTGTTCAGCGACGTTGCCTACCTGCCGCTGGCCGGTGCCGCACGCGCCGGCATCCCGTCGGTGTCCATGTGCTCGCTGAACTGGGCCGAGCTCTTTGCCCATTTCTTCGCCAGGGAGAAGTGGGCAGAGGCCATTCATCGCCAGATGCTGGACGCGTATGCAAGTGCCGAGTGCTTCCTGCGCGCGACACCGGGAATGGCCATGGCCGACCTGCCACGGCTACGCCCCATCGGCCCGCTGGCCGCACTCGGCAACGACTGTCGGAAGGCCCTGCGCGAACGGCTGGGCAGCGGCAAGGACGAGCGCCTGGTCCTGATCGCTTTTGGCGGCTTCGAGAAGGAGCTGCCCATTGCTGCCTGGCCAGCGATCCCCGGCGTACGCTGCTTGATTCCACAGGCCTGGCAGCTCACACATCCGAGCGTCAGCGATTTCGAACCTCTCGGGCTATCGATCGCCGATGTCTTGCGTTCGGTAGACGCGGTGCTTACCAAGCCCGGCTACGGCACTTTCGCCGAAGCCGCCTGCAACGGCACGCCGCTGCTCTACCTGCGCCGTGAAGACTGGCCAGAGCAGGATTTCCTGATCGACTGGCTGCAAACGCACGGCCGCTGCAGGGAAATCAGCGCTGGCGAGCTGCTTGCCGGTCGGCTGCTGCCCTCACTCGAGGCCTTGTGGCGCCAGGCCGCGCCGCCGATTCCGACGCCCTCGGGCGCTGAAGATGCGGCGGCGGTGCTGCTGCCATGGCTAGGGGTGAGCACTCGGCAGGCCTAGCTGGCAGCCGCGCCGACACCGATGCCGACACGAAGTGCGGCGGTGATGGGCAGCATTCATGTGGGGGAATCGGCACACACCTCGCCCACCTCCTTGTGGCGTGCGCCGGCCAGGCGCCAAATCTAGCGACGGCGGCGAAGGGTGAAGCCAGCGAGCGCCAGGCCGAAGAGCGCGAGCGTCCCCGGTTCGGGTACAGTGCCGTACAAGGCGATACCATCGTTGATGCATTCCTCGAAGAAATGCGCCGTGAATTTCCCGCCAGGCAGCGCGGCGAGGTCAAAAGAGAAGCCGAAGATTTGTGGGCCGACGGCACCAAAGTGGGCAAAATCAAGGCCCAGGTTCTCTAGTTGGATTTTGTTGAGCGAACTGATAGCCGACACCAGGGCGCCGCTGGCAATGTTGGCATAGATGTCGCGATTGCCGAAGTAGTTGGTCACGTCGGTGGTCGAGCTCAGGTCACCCATGCTGCCCGTGGGCCGCCCGAAGCCGGCATCGTAGTAAGCCTGCAAGCTTGCGTAACCTTGGTTCGCCAAGGTCAGATTGACGACGCTCAGGTTCTTGAACAAGCCAAGGGTCGTATTGCTGACGCCGGGGGTGCCGTTGCCAAGCGAGTCGTTGGCACTGGCAAAGCGAATTCCGAACACTCTGGGGTCATTGAACTCGCCTGGCGTGTCGAGATTGTGCGACGAGAAGTTGAGATAGAGATCGCCCGGGGCAATGCTCCCATTGCGGGCACCGGCGTTGGTCACCCCCGCCAGCGGCATCCCGCCACTGATCGCGAAGTAGCCGGTCGAGCCGATCTTGCGGAAGGCCAGGCCACGCTCTTCGTAAGACGCCCCACCGGAGCCGTCAGTAAACGAGTCGATGGCGTAGTTCCAGTCCTGGTAGACGGTGCCTGCGCTGGCGTCGGAAGCACTGACCGCCAGGGCGGCGAAGCCAGCCACCAACAAGGCGGGAGCGAGACAGCGGCGGATGCGGCCAGCTACGGTCGACCTCGAGCAGGCCTCAGGCTTGCGAGAAGAGATATTCATGGTACGATTCCGTTCCGAAGTAACTGAATGATGGTTTTTCAGACCGCGCTTCAGGGGGCACAAGCACGCTAAGCAATGACCACTAATCATTGCCGTGCCAACCGAGGACGCGACGCACATCCGCTTTTGAAGCCCGGCAAGGCTTCTCGGAGCGGGGAAGGCGAATCCACAGCCTGGCTCGACTTCGGAATCAAGTATCTCTCGTCGAGCCGGCAGCTGGTTATGAACTAAGTCACGGGGTCCGTCATCTTCAGCGCGCTGGCATGCTTTGCAGGAGCGGAGGGATTGCCGGACCCCGTGCCGCCTTCACGCGCGAGAAGGGATTCTTTCTGGCACCGATAGTGGCCCACGCTCGGCCAGGTCGCATTCGCGCTGGGGATGCGCGCCGACGACGGTCCGCTGCTGGTGCAGGGAGAGATCCATTCCTGCCTGCCTGCCTGCCTGGAAGAATCCTGCAGACCGCGAGCGCCGCTGTCGACGCGACAACCTCCGCAGGCGATCAGTCGTGAGCGCTTGTTACGGGCGACGCGAACCAACGCGAATCAGGCCGCCCTCACTGCTCCTCATGGGCGCTCAACAGCCGTTCGCAGTAGCGCGCGATCAGGTCGATTTCGAGATTTACCCGGCTACCGGGCTGCAAGCGACCCAAGCTGGTCGCTTCGAGCGTGTGCGGGATCAGATTGATGGTGAAGGTGGCGCCGTCTACCGCGTTGGTCGTCAGGCTGACGCCATCAACCGTGATTGACCCCTTGCGGGCGATATACCTGGCAAGCGCTTGCGGGGCACCGATTTCGAGCAGGCGGTTGTCGCCCACCGGGTCGAAACGCAAGACCTCGCCGATGCCGTCGACGTGCCCGGAAACCAGATGCCCCCCGAGGCGATCGGCCAGCCGCAGGGCTTTCTCGAGGTTGACCGGGCCAGGTCCGGCGAGGCCAACGGTGCAGGCCAGAGATTCCGGGGAAACATCGACGCAGAAACACGGGCCCAGTTGATCGACCACTGTCAGGCAGACGCCGTTGCAGGCAATCGAATCGCCGAGCACGACGTCATCAAGGTCGAGCTTGCCGGCGTCGATGGTCAAGCGAACGGTTGCAGCGCCATCGTCACGAGGCGTAACGGCGGTGATTTGGCCAACGGCGGCGATGATTCCAGAGAACATAACAAAGCCCAAGTAGAGTGGTGATTGCTGGATGGTTGCTGGGCGGAAGGGCGCTGGATTCTAGCATGCCGCCCCTTGCCGCCGGCCTCGCCCAGCTCTTGACTTCGCCGACCGAGAACAACAGCAAGGACAGCGATCAGCCGCCAGCCGATTGGCCCTTTTTCTCCGCGACGGGCGCTTCGGCAATGCTCGCCGACGGCGCACCTGGCCGAATCGGATCATCACGCAACCAGGCTTCGAGCAGAGTGTAACTGACCGCCAGGACCACCGGGCCGACGAAGATGCCGACCAGACCGAAGGCCAGCAAGCCGCCAATGACGCCAGCGAGAATCAGCAGCAAGGGCAGGTCGGCCCCCTGCTTGATGAGCAGCGGACGCAGGAAATTGTCCATGGTCCCGACGATTACCGTCCACACCAGGAGGAAAGTGCCCCAGCCGGTATCGCCACTCCAGTACAACCAGGCGACGGCCGGTGCCAACACCAGCGTCGGCCCAAGTTGGGCGATGCAGAGCATGAACATCAAGGCAGTCAGCACGGGCGCAAAAGGTACGCCGGCGATGGCCAGGCCAATGCCACCGAGTACCGACTGTACAAACGCCGTAATGCCGACGCCAAGGGCGACCGCGCGAACGGCTTGCCCAGCCAGCACGACGGCGCCTTCACCGCGCTCACCGGCCAGGCGGCGACCGAACCGCAGCATTTCGTCAGCGGCCTGTTCGCCGCCTGAATAGAGAACTGCGGACAGGGCGACGGTCAATAGAAACTGCACGAAAACCAGGCCAAAGCTGCCGACTTCTCTGGCGAACCACTTGGTCAGATTGCCCGCATAGGGGGCGATCTTGGCCGTCAGTTCCTGGGTTCCAGCCACCGCCAGCTGCATCCAGGCCTGGTCGAGCTTGTGCCCGATCAGCGGCAGGTTGGGAACCCAGTCAGGGGGTGGCGGCACCTCGAAGCTTGCGGCAAACCTCCCCCAACTGACGATGTGGTGAGCGTTCTCGACGAGGGTCGCGATGGCCAACGACAAGGGAACGACGAGGACCAGGAGTACCAGCAGGGTCATGACCATCACCGCCGGAGCACGCCGGTTGCCGAGCTGTCGCTGCACGCGCAGCATCACCGGCCAGGTGGCGACGACAACCATCGTCGCCCAGATCAGGGCCGGCAGAAACGGCCTCAGGATCCAGCCCGAAGCGGCAATCAGCACGCCGATGAAAAGGACGGCCAGGGTTGTTCGGGCGACTTCGGTTCTGGGGCTATTCATCATTCACTCTTCGGCATCGTGCTTCCGCTGGGAGGCTCCTGCTGCACGCGCCAGCGGGTCATGGCGCGCACGGACAACAGGAGAGGACAATCTGACGGGGCATGGTAGCGCAATCGACGCCCGCAGCGTGAGGGGCTGGCAACGCTCGCAGGGAATACGTGCGGTAGATGCACACTTGATCAGCGATCTGATTGACGCCGCCCTGCTCACCGCGCGCTTTCTGCCAGCCCGCTACGCGGCCCGCTATCGAATCCAGCCGGACGACGGCAAGGCGCCGGAACTGCGCCAGCGAGAAACCAGCTGAGCGACGGCAGCATAGCTCGCTCGGCGCCAGCGCAACGCCTCTTGTGCTGGCACATGGCTTTCGCCTAAACACCTGATCGGCAAGACCTTTTACCACCCCGTCAGCATGGTTTTCATGTTTAACAAGCGCGCTTGCATAGCGAAAAGATGTGCCATAATCGGCCGACTATCGTGCCGCCATGTTTGCGGCCCATAGTTTTTTGGTACCGCAGCCGAGCCAAGCCGCCCGATGAAGAGGCGACTGGCATGTGATCAGCTCTGCGAGGGCCGCGTTTCCAGCTGTCAAAGGAGGATTTTCCCGTGAATGGTTTACTCAAGCTTTCAAGCCTGATTGATGGCCTTACCGAACGCGTCGGCAAGAGCATCATCTGGCTGGTGCTGATCGTCACCCTGATCGGTGCCGGTAACGCCGTCATGCGTTACACCATCGACTACAGCTCGAACGCCTTTCTCGAGATTCAGTGGTATCTGTTCTCGGCGATTTTCCTGTTTTGCGCCGGTTACACTCTGATGCGCAACGAGCATGTGCGTATCGACCTTGTCGCCGGTCGCTTCTCCCGGCGCGGCCAGGCGATGATCGACATCTTCGGCATCATTTTCTTCCTGATGCCGATGGCCATCGCCATCATGTACATGTCGTGGCCGATCTTTGTCCTCGCCTACGAAACCAACGAGCAATCGAGCAACGCCGGCGGCCTCACCGTCTGGCCGGTTCGCCTGATGGTCCCTATCGGCTTTTTCCTGCTGGTGATTCAGGGCTTTTCGGAACTGATCAAGCGCATTGGCTTCGTGCAGGGCCGGTGTCCGGATCCCGGCGCCAAGTCGCACACGCCGACCGCTGAAGAAGAACTCGCGCTAGCCATCAAAGCCAAACAGGGAGAACTCTGATGACCGAATTCCTGATCAACAACATGGCGCCGATCATCTTTGCTTCGATGGTCCTCTTCCTGCTAGTCGGCTTCCCGGTAGCCTTCGCGCTCGCCGCCAACGGCATCTTCTTCGGCCTGATCGGCATCGAACTCGGCCTGCTCGGCCCACAACTTTTCCAGGCCCTGCCGGACCGTATTTTCGGCATCATGAACAACGACACGCTGCTGGCCATTCCCTTCTTTACCTTCATGGGTCTGATTCTCGAACGATCAGGAATGGCCGAAGACCTGCTCGACACCATTGGGCAGCTATTCGGCCCAATGCGTGGTGGCCTGGCGCTGGCCGTCATCTTCGTCGGAGCGCTGCTCGCCGCGACCACCGGTGTCGTCGCCGCGTCGGTGATCTCGATGGGACTGATTTCGCTGCCGATCATGCTGCGCTACGGCTACAACACCAAGCTCGCCACCGGCGTCATCGCTGCGTCGGGAACGCTGGCCCAGATCCTGCCGCCATCGCTGGTACTGATCATCATGGCTGACCAGTTGGGCAAGTCGGTCGGCGACATGTACAAGGGCGCCTTCCTGCCGGCTATCGTGTTGACCCTCTTCTACGTTGGCTATGTCCTGCTGGTCGCTATCTTCAAGCCCAAGTGGGCACCGGCACTGCCAGCGGAAGCGCGCACCCTGCATGGCAGCAAACTGCTGCTACGCGTGCTGACCACCATGGTGCCACCGCTGATGCTGATCTTCCTGGTCCTCGGCACGATCTTCATGGGTATCGCAACGCCGACCGAAGGCGGCGCCATGGGCGCCACCGGCGCATTGATCATGGCCCTGGCGCGCAAACGCCTGACGCTGAGCCTGCTCAAGCAGGCAATGGATACGACCGCCAAGCTGACGACCTTCGTGGTCTTCATCCTGGTTGGCGCGCGCGTCTTCTCCCTCACTTTCTACGGTGTAGACGGGCACCGCTGGGTCGAGCATCTCCTCACCGGGCTGCCGGGCGGTGAAGTCGGCTTCCTGATCGTGGTCAACGTCCTGATCTTCCTGCTCGCTTTCTTCCTCGACTTCTTCGAACTCTCATTCATCGTCGTGCCGCTGCTCGGACCGGTTGCCGAATCACTGGGGATCGATCTGATCTGGTTCGGAATCCTGCTGGCGGTGAACATGCAGACCTCGTTCATGCATCCGCCTTTCGGCTTTGCGCTTTTCTACCTGCGCTCGGTCGCGCCGGCGTCGGTCAAGACCACCGACATCTACTGGGGTGCGATTCCCTTTGTCTGCATCCAGATCGTCATGGTCGGCATCCTGATTGCGTTCCCGCAACTGGTGACTTTCGGCCTCGACAAGGAGGTCAAGGTGGATCTCGATTCGGTCGAGATCGAGATGCCGAGTTCCTCGTACGGAGGTGGCGGCGGATACGGTGCGCCTGCGGAAGGCGCGCCAGACGGACAGCAGCAAAAGCCCGGGGCTGCGGCTACCGACGCTATTCTCGACATGCTCAAGGAGAACAAGGAAAAGTAGGCGGCAGGCTGCCGTCGGCGGGAAGGTCGCCGCGCGACGGCAACAGGAATATAGGGAATGCTGACCCGAAAAGGAAACGGAGGCCATTGGCCTCCGTTTCCTTTTCTTCATCGCGAGGGCCGCCAAGCGGCCCTCTACGGACGAAGTCTGAAGTCTGAAATTAGCGCTTGGTGTTCATGTAGCTCACGTAGGCACCTTCGGCAATCCCGAACCAGAGGTTCTGGTCGGCCTGGAACTTCGCGTAGTCGTCATAGACTTTCTTGAAGCCGGGATTCGCCTTGGACGTCTCCGCATAGAGTTCCATGGCCGCCTTGTACGCAGCATCCATGATCACTTTCGGATACTGCCGCAACTGCGTACCGGAGCCGACCAGTTGCTTCAACGCCGTCGGGTTCTTGGCGTCGTACTTGGCCATCATGTCCACGTGCGCATCAGCACAGGCCATATGCAGGATTGCCTTGTACTCTTTCGGCAGCTCGGCGTACTTGGCGCTATTGACGTAAACCGACAGCTGCGGCCCGCCCTCCCACCACCCCGGGTAGTAGTAGTACTTGGCAACCTTGTTGAAGCCCAGCTTCTGGTCATCGTAGGGGCCAATCCATTCGGCCGCGTCAATGGTGCCCTTCTCCAGAGATGGATAGATATCGCCACCCGGAATCTGCTGCGGCACGGCGCCCAGTTTGCTCAACACCTCACCAGCAAAGCCACCAATACGGATCTTCAGGCCATTGATGTCGGCAACCGTCTTGACCTCCTTGCGGAACCAGCCGCCCATTTGCGCACCGGTGTTGCCACAGGGAATCGGAACGATATTCGACTTCCCGTAGAGCTCGCCCATCAACGTGCTGCCGTTACCGTAACGCATCCAGGCGTCGAGCTGACGGTTGGTCATGCCGAAAGGAATCGCGCAGTCAAAGGCGTAGGTCGGATCCTTGCCGAAAAAGTAGTACGACGCGGTGTGCGCCATTTCGACAGTGTTGTCCTTGACGGCGTCGAAGACTGCCGGCCCGGGGACGATTTCACCACCGGCGAAAACCTGAATCTGAAACTTGCCACCAGTGGCTTCGGCGACCCGCTTAGCCATGAACTCGGCACCACCATAAATGGTATCCAGGCTTTTCGGGAAGCTGGACGCCAGACGCCAGCGGATGGTTGGTGCATTCTGAGCAATCGCCGGCATGGCCACGGTACCGGCCGCCAGGCCGACACCCGCATTCTTCAAAAACGAACGTCTTTCCACAGTCTTGTCTCCTATTTTGGTTTTTTTTACACGAGTTGCCCGCCGAGTATAGCGAAAGCAGTCTGCCTGGGAATACGCATTTTCCGAGCCTCCGCGGCCGGCCGCGCGCCCGTCGCGCAGCTGGCCAGAGAAATTCGTAGCGCGGAAAAAGCTAGGCGCCAGCCACCTTCATCTGCTCGATGAGCAGCGACCCGACCTGCTTCGAGCCGCGCACCAGAACATCGTTGCCTACGCCGGCCACGTTTCTGAACATGTCGCGAAGGTTGCCGGCGATGGTGATCTCCTCTACCGGATGGACAATCTCGCCGCCCTCGACCCAGAAGCCGGCAGCGCCGCGCGAATAGTCGCCGGTAACATAGTTGACGCCATGGCCGAGCAACTCGGTCACCAGCAAGCCACGGCCCATCTTCTTGAGCAGGCCAGGCAAATCCCGCTTGCCGGGATGAACGATGAGATTGTGACTGCCACCGGCGTTGCCGGTGGTCTGCATCGACAGCTTGCGCGCCGTGTAGGCGCTCAGGAAATAGCCCTGCAGCTGGCCGTCAACAATCACTTCACGATCCTTGGTCGCGACGCCGTCACTATCGAAATAGCCACTGGCCAGGCCACGCGCGAGATGGGGTCGCTCGCTGATCTGTACCTTTCTGGCGAACACGCGCTTACCCAGGCTATCGACCAGGAAGGAGGTCTTGCGGTACAGGCTGCCGCCGCTGACTGCGTGCACAAAGTTGCCAATCAGCGACGAGGCAAGCGGCGCCTCGAAAATCACCGGCACCTTGCAGGTCTTGATCTTGCGCGCACCAAGCCGCGCCAGGGCGCGCTGGGCGGCGCGCTCGCCAATCAGCTCCGGCGACCCAATGGCCTGCGCATCGCGGGCCATCGCGTACCAGTCGTCGCGCTGCATGTTTCCATCTTTGCCGGCGATCATCGAACACGACAGGTAATGCCGCGAAGTCGGATAGCCGCCGATGAAACCAAGACTGTTGGCAGACACGAAATGCCCTTCCTGACTGGACACCGTCGCGCCCTCCGAATTACTCAGCCGCGGGTCGACGGCGAAGGCGGCAGCTTCGCAGCGTTTGGCCAGGTCGACGGCGGCTTCGACCGAGAGCAACCAGGGATGATAGAGATCGAGATCCGGCAGGCGCTCGCTGTCGATGGCCAGCAGGCGCGCGTCGGGCAGACCGGCGGAGGGATCGGCAGCCGTAAAGCGGGCGATGTTCAGCGCCGCCTCGACCGTCTCACGCAAAGCCGTCGCTGAAAAATCGGAAGTGCTCGCCTGGCCTTTTCGCTGACCAAGATAGATGGCGACGGCAATCGCCTTGTCGCGGTTGTATTCGATGGTTTCGACCTCTCCACGGCGAGCCGTCACCGACTGACCGAAGCCATCGGAAACATCGACCTCACAAGCACTTGCGCCGCTCTTTTCGGCATGCGCGAGAACGTCGCGCGCCAACTGCTGCAGAGTTTCGAAACGGTAGCTGAACCGCGATTCGCGAGCGGCGGCGGTGGTGGGAGGGGACATGGGGCGGTGGCCAAAGGCAAAAGTCGCTATCATAGCAGCTCCGCGCAGACCGTCCGTTCCGGCGTCTGGATACGTCCCTCTCCCCAACCGACACCAGGAAAGCCCCCTCTGCCGCCGATGATCCCCCCCCGAAGAAGACGAAGAAGAAGCCGGCCCGCCATCAAAAACGCAGCGCAAGCGGGCCATGGAGGAATTACAGGCCGTCGGCGAGGAACTGGTGGAACTGGCGCCCGATCGGCTAAAGAAAATCGACCTCCCGGAGGATCTGCGCGCCGCCGTCCGTACGGCACAGCGTATGACCCGACACGACGAGGCACGACGGCGACAGCTGCAATACATCGGCCGGGTAATGCGCGATATCGAAGACCCGGAACCGATCCGCAAGGCGCTGGCTGCGCTGCGTGGCGATTCGGCCGAGGAAACAGGCAGGCTGCACCGTATCGAGCGCCTGCGAACGGCCTTGCTGGCCGACGAAGCGGTGCTGTTCGGAATTGCCGAGACCTACCCAGCGGTGGATCTGCAGCGTCTCCGCTCGCTGCGACGCGCCGCCTTGAGCGAGCAGGAGCAAGGCAAGTCGCCGCGTAATTACCGCGCCATTTTCCAGTTCCTCAAAGGGCTGGAAATCCTCGACGACCGCGCCACCGGAAAGGATGGGCATGATCAATGATGATCAACTGCTGATTGGACTGCTGTCGATCAGCGACCGCGCCGCGCAGGGCGTCTATGCCGATCAGGGAATCCCGGCGCTCGAAGAATGGTTCGGCCGGGCACTTGCCAGCCCGTGGCGAAGCGAAAGACGCCTGATCGTTGACGAGCAGGCACGCATCGAAGAAACATTGAAGGAGCTGGTTGATGAGCTTGGCTGCCATCTGGTGCTGACCACCGGCGGCACCGGTCCGGCGCCACGCGACGTCACCCCGGAAGCCACCCTCGCCGTCGCCGACAAGCTGATGCCCGGCTTCGGCGAGGAAATGCGCCGCATCAGCCTGAACTTCGTGCCGACGGCCATCCTTTCGCGTCAGCTGGGTGTCGTTCGTGGCAAGGCCCTGATCCTCAATCTGCCCGGGCAACCGAAGTCGATCCGGGAAACCCTTGAGGGAGTGAAAGCGGCCGATGGCACGGTCGTGGTGAACGGCATTTTCGCTGCCGTCCCCTACTGCATCGATCTGCTTGGCGGCCCCTACGTCGAAACCGTCGCGCAGGTGGTCAAGGCTTTTCGACCGAAATCAGCGCTGCGGCCAACGGCCCCCCAAGGCTAGCGGCAAGGAGCCGCCCCCCAGGTCTTCTAGCCTTCAGGTCGCTGATTGCTCGCGAAAGCAAGCAATCTCGAACTCGCTGCCGACCTCCTCCAGCTCCATCGGAATCAGCGTCCGGCGCTGGCCCTGATGGCTGAACTCCAGCGTTTCACGGACATTAAAGCCCGCCAGCGGCAAGACGATGCGCAGGATTCCGGTTTCCCTACCATCCTGCAACCAAATACCCGGGATAGCCACCGCCGCCGAAAAACCGCTGCGCCGCGGCCGCAATTCAATGCTCAGCGCCTGCCGAGAGAGTACCTGCACGCCCAAATAGGCGTCGTCAGGACCCTGCCTGGTGAAGCGCCTGGCGACACCCAGCATCCAGTTGTCGCCACCCTCCGGCTGGACACACAGCAGTGCGCCGATGTTGATGCGCTCAGTCGCCGAATGGTCAATCTGCGCACGAAATCCGCCAAGGCTGACGTTCTCGACCACCCAGCTGTCCATCGCTACTTCATTCTCGGGGCGCGGCACGGCTCCCGAGAACAGCGAGTAGCTGTCATCAAAGCCATACAGGACGAGCATTCGCGTTTTCACCGCATGCCGCGTATGGCGGCGCTGTGGCGGGCACTTGCCCCAATACAGACGCAGATGGCGAAGTACCGGCAACAGCGCACGCGGCGCGTACTCACCGCCAAGGTTGATGTCGGACGGAATCTCACCGTGCTCGACCCGATGCAGCAGCCCTTCGAGCGCCGCTAGCGCCGTTCCCGGGGAGAAGAAGCGCAAGCCACGCCTGCTCACACCAGGGTGACGGGCCAGTCGCAGCGGTGGCGCGCCGGCTTCCGCATCGACCCAATAGACGCTGTCCGGCCGACAATCAGGCAGGAGAACAAAGTACGGCAGGCAATGCGCAATCAGGCGGTCAGCGAGCTCGATCTGCACGGGCATCAAGCTATCCATCGAAGAGGCAAAGAAGACAATTGCATGCAGGTATTGCTCCGCCACGGTGCTCAGCCCTTGCCGCGCCGGATAGAGCTGTAGCGGCTTCTGAGCGTTAGTCGTAGTTTCGGCCACCAGATAGGTTGTGCCGAGCGCCTGCCAGAGGTCTTCTGCACCGGAACCGTAGCGAAACGCCAACCACTTGAGTTGATTGCGGCGTGCCGCCTGCGCGCGTACAAGCGCCAGCGGCAGGAAGGCCTTGAAGGCGTCGCCAGCCTTGCTCTTGGGATCCCGCTGGGCGCGTTCGATGCAGTCGGTGTACAGGGTCGCGACCTGGCTCCAATAGCCGTGGCTGCGCGTCCACAGCCGCTCTTCTTCCCGCTTCGTCAGGCGTTCTGACAGCAGGTAGTCGCGAGCCACAGCCAACAGGTGCCGCTGCGCCGCCTCATCAAGCTGGCGGAGCACATCGAAATACTGGTCAACGCGGAAGCTCTCGCTGTGCTGGAGCGAATCGAACCATCCGCTCACTTCGTCGACGGCTTTTGCCGGCCTATCGACGTGCAACTCGGCAAGAATTCGCTTCAGCTCCTTGCTGTCAGCCAGTGGATGATCTGAACGTTTCGCAAAGAAATTGAACATTATGGAACGTGAAGCCTCATCGCGGATGACTGCCGTTGGAGCGCGAATTGTAAACCAGTAATCCAGGACGAGGTCGAACGTCTGCCGAATGACGCCCGCTTGCCGCCAAGCCGATTCCTCGGCGTCGCGCGAAGCACGCTGGGCAATCGAGCGGCGTCGGCAGCGGACTGCGCCCGGCGGTCGATTACTCTACAATTCGGCCTGGATCAACGACAGGCTCAAACCATGCAGCAGTATCTCCACCTGATGCGCCATGTTCTCGAACAGGGCACGCTCAAGGCAGACCGCACCGGCACAGGTACGCTCTCGGTGTTCGGCTGGCAGATGCGCTTTGACCTCAGCGCCGGCTTCCCGGCGGTGACGACCAAGAAATTGCATCTGCCGTCGATCATCCACGAGTTGCTTTGGTTCCTGCAGGGTGACACCAACATCCGTTATCTGCGCGAGAACGGCGTCCGCATCTGGGACGAATGGGCGGACGCGAATGGCGATCTCGGCCCGGTCTACGGCCATCAGTGGCGTCACTGGCAAAGCCCGCAGGGAGGCGAAATCGACCAGATCGCAGCGCTCGTGGAGAATCTGAAAAACAAGCCTGATTCGCGCCGCCATCTGGTCAGCGCCTGGAATCCAGCCGACGTCGAGCGCATGGCGCTACCGCCGTGCCACGCCTTCTTCCAGTTCTACGTCGCGCCCGCCGGGCCAACTGACCGCGACCAGCGCGCCAAGCTTTCCTGTCAGCTCTACCAGCGCAGCGCCGACATCTTCCTTGGCGTCCCGTTCAACATCGCCTCGTACGCACTTCTCACCCTGATGCTGGCGCAGGTCTGCGGTTATCAAGCGGGCGACTTTGTGCATACCTTCGGCGACGCGCACCTCTACAGCAATCACGTCGAGCAGGCGCAACTGCAACTGACGCGTGCGACGCGAGCCTTGCCGACGATGCGACTGAATCCTGACATCGACGACATCTTCGCCTTCCGTTTTCAGGACTTCAGCCTCGAAGGCTACGATCCGCATCCGCACATCGCGGCGCCGGTCGCGGTCTAATCCGATGCAGCGTAGCGACTGCTGCTACTGCATGCCGACCGCTGGCATAGCCGCCGACAGCCGCTGCCAGGGGCGCCTTCGGAGAGGCTGGAAATGATCGTACTGATCGCTGCCGTTGCCAGAAACGGCGCCATTGGCAGGCAGCAACAATTACTTTGGCAACTGCCTGAAGACATGAAACACTTTCGCGAAACAACCCGCGACAAGACCGTGATCATGGGCCGAAAGACCTGGGAGTCGCTGCCGGCAGCGTTTCGACCGTTGCCAAGGCGGCACAATATCGTCGTCAGCCGCAATCCGGCTTACCTTGCCAGCGGGGCAACACGGGCCGGCTCGATCGAGGAGGCCATTCGCCTCGCGGGCGACGCCAGCGAGACCTTCGTCATCGGTGGCGCCGACCTCTATCGACAGACTCTGGCGCTGGCCGGTCGGCTCTACTTGACCGAAGTCGCCGCGGACTGTCCGGGAGACAGCTACTTCCCGGACCTTCCGCCTGACGAGTGGCGCGAGATCTCGCGTCGCGCGGGGAAGCCATCTGCCAAGGACTCTTGCCAAGGGCCTGGCAGCGACGAGCAGGCGACCGCAGCGAGTACCCCCGCCTTCGACTTCGTCGTCTACGAACGTCGTTAGGCGATTGCCGGAAACGAACGTACCAGATTGCGTCGGATTTTCGGTCGGCTTCAAGGCGCGACAACAGGCGCATAGTCGAACTACGTACCTGTGTCGTAATACAGAAGACGGGCGAAAAGACAAGCAGGGTGATATGTTCTTTGACAGAAATCGCCTTAACAGTCATCACCTGTCGAGATACGCCAGATCATCGAAGTCATGACCGTAGCCCTTGTTCCGCGGGGGAAAAGTACCAGCTACGTCACCAGACTACGGGTGTCAAGGTCTTGGCGGTTGCCAGACGGTTGGCGACGAGAATAAGATGCACGCCTTGCCTCTCCCAGAAATTCCCGATGACGGACTCATTGCACAGCTATCTTGATGGACCCGAAGGGGCTGGCAAGGTCTTGGCACACGCCAGACTCCTGGCCAGGCTGGCGGGATTATTTCAAGAGATCGCGCCGCCACATCTTTGCCAGGCAAGCAGCGTGGCCAATTACAAGTCGGGGATCGTACTTATCCACGCCAGCAGCGGCGCCGTGGCGACCAAGCTACGCCAGATGGCGCCGACACTGGTCGATGAATTTTTGCAGCGGGGCGTGGAGTGTAGGGGGCTTCAGGTGAAAGTCCAAGCTCGCGCCCGCCCCGCGGCGGCCCGCGCGGCGGAGCAAAAGCCGCTCAGCGCCAGGACCAGCCAGCGCTTGACGGCATTGAGCGACTCGCTGCCGGCGGCGTCGTCTTTGCGCTCTGCGCTCGAACATCTGCTGGCGCACGCCGCTAGAGAGGAATGACCGCCACGCGTTCGAGGATCAGAAGCGCGAATACCAGCAAGGCGACGATCAGCGCGTAGCGAAAAAGACGCCAGGCGAAATGCAGGTAGCGCGCGTCGCGAGTAAACAAAAAGATCAGCACCCCGCTGGCAACGGTAATCACCGTCAGGACCGCCAGCAGACGCAGCAACCACACCTCGTCAGAACGCCGGCAAGGCCAGCCAGCGTGAAAGCGACGGCGGAGCGAGGCCAGCGTCTTCGAAACTGACGTATTCCCAGGCATCCGGAGTGGCCAGCAATTGCCGAGCCAGCGCGTTGTTCAGTGCGTGCCCTGACTTGTGGGCGACAAATGACGCCAAAAGCGGCTGCCCGAGCAGGTACAAATCGCCGATGGCGTCGAGAACCTTGTGCTTCACGAACTCGTCGCTGTAGCGCAGTCCATCGGCATTCAGGACGCGGTACTCATCGAGCACGACGGCGTTTTCCAGCCCGCCTCCTTGCGCCAGGCCGTTCTCGCGCAACCACTCCACCTCCTGCATGAAACCGAAGGTTCGCGCTCGCGCGACTTCGCGAGCGTAGGAGTTGTCGGCGAAATCAATGCACACCGACTGCCCGGTGCGGTCAATCGCTGGATGATTGAAACCAATCGAGAAAGTCAGGCGAAAGCGTCATAAGGCTCGAAACGCGCCCACTTCTCACCGGACTGGTCGCTATCGCGGACTTCAATCGGACGCGTGACGCGAATGAATTTCTTGGCGACCGCTTGCTCTTCGATCCCCGCCGACTGAATCAGGAAGACAAACGGCGACGCCGAACCGTCAAGAATTGGGACTTCGGCGGCATCCAGATCGACAAAGGCGTTGTCGATGCCGAGACCGGCGAATGCCGACATCAGGTGTTCGATGGTGCCCACCTTGGCGCCGTCGACTTCCAGGCAGGAACACATGCGCGTGTCGCCTACGAGCAAGGCCGAGGCCGGCAGATCGACGACCGGATCGAGATCGAGACGTCGAAAAACGATGCCTGTCGCAGGCGCAGCCGGCCGCAGGCTCATATTTACCTTGACGCCCGAATGGAGGCCGACGCCAGCGGCGCGGACCACGGACTTGAGTGTTCGCTGCTTTAGCATGTACTTGAAAAACCGATGGAATCGGCGCATTTTAACACAGTCGGAACTGCCTTGAAACGCGCCGATCCCGGCAGAGGAGTTAGTGCAGGTTTGGCTTCAGTCGGCCTGTTTTCTGAGAAAGGCCGGAATATCCCAACGATCCACACCACTGTTGGCCAAGGCTTCGACGGTCGCGCTACGCCCTTTGCGAAACACCGCTGGCGTCTGGTCAAGGCTCGAATAGTCGACACTCTGCCCGTGCGCGTAACGGCCGTCAGTACCGGTCGCCAGGGTCACCGAGCTGTTGATCACTTCAAAGCTCTGCCTTTTCGCCTGCGCCTGACCCAGGCCGGTGGCCACCACCGTCACGCGAATCTCGTCGTCGATACTTTCGTCATAGACCGCACCGAAGATGATGTGCGCGTCGTCAGCAGCGAAGGCGCGAACCGTGTTCATGACCTCGTTGACTTCCTTCATCTTCAGCGAACGGGTGGCCGTGATATTCACCAGTACGCCCTTGGCCCCCGAGAGGTTGACTCCCTCGAGCAAAGGCGAAGCGACCGCTCTTTCGGCAGCAATCCGCGCCCGGTCGACACCGGCAGCGCTGGCCGAGCCCATCATCGCCATGCCCATTTCGCCCATCACCGTGCGCACATCCTCGAAGTCGACGTTGACCAGTCCCGGGAAATTGATGATTTCGGCAATGCCGCCAACCGCGTTACGCAAGACATTGTCGGCTGCCTTGAAGGCATCGTCCATGGAAACGTCATCGCCGAGAACGTCCATCAAACGGTCATTGAGAATGACAATCAGCGAATCCACGTGCTTCTGCAGTTCGGCGATACCGGCTTCAGCAATTTTCAGCCGCTTTCCTTCGAAGCCGAAGGGCTTGGTCACCACGGCGACGGTGAGGACGCCGAGTTCGCGTGCCACCTCGGCGACGATCGGTGCGGCGCCGGTACCTGTGCCGCCGCCCATGCCTGCGGTAATGAAAACCATGTGAGCACCGGCCAGCGATGCGGCGATGGCCTCGCGCTCTTCCTCGGCAGCACTACGCCCGGCCTCCGGCTTGGCGCCCGCGCCAAGACCGGTCTTGCCCAATTGCAGGCGCTGCACGGCAACGCTGCGGTTGAGCGCCTGCGAGTCGGTATTGGCGGCGATGAAGTCGACGCCATTGACGCCTTCGCGGATCATGTGATCGACAGCATTGCCACCGGCACCGCCGATACCGATGACCTTGATCACCGTATCGCGTTCCCCGCCCAGTTCTTCCTTATCGATGATTTCAAACATTATCGTCTCCTCTGCAAAAAGCTTATTTTTACTGCTGAAAGTTGCTAATGGCCTGACACCGGAGAGCTCGCGGGTCAGAAGTTCTTTTCAAACCACGAGCGCATGCGCCCGAAAACCTGTTTCACGTCTCTCGTTTCACGCACCTTCAAGCCCCGCTTGCGCTGCGTCTGCGCCTCGAGCAGAAGGCCGCAAGCGGTCGCAAAGCGCGGACTCTGGACGACGTCGGCGAGTGCTCCCTGGTACTTTGGGATGCCCAAGCGGACGGGCATGTGAAAAATCTCCTCGCCGAGTTCGATCATGCCCGGCATCACCGAGGCGCCGCCGGTGAGCACGATGCCTGATGACAGCACGTCCTCGAACCCCGAACGGCGAAGCTCGGCCTGGATCAGTTCGAAGAGTTCCTCGACACGCGGCTGGATGACATCCGCCAGGGCGCGACGGGAAAGCTTGCGCGAAGGGCGGTCGTCGACACCGATAACGTCGATCGTATCTTCCGGGTCGGCGAGGTCTGCCAGAGCACAGCCGAAGCGACGCTTGATGTCTTCCGCCTCGCGCGTCGGCGTGCGCAAGGCCATGGCGATGTCGTTGGTCACCTGGTCGCCGGCGATCGGGATTACCGAGGTATGACGGATTGCACCCTGCGTCCAGACCGCCAGATCGGTCGTACCACCGCCGATGTCGATCAGGCAGATGCCGAGATCCTTTTCGTCCTCCGAGAGCACGGCGCAACTCGAAGCCAGCGGCTGCAGCACCAAGTCGTTGACTTCCAGACCACAGCGACGGACGCACTTGATAATGTTCTGAGCCGCCGAGACCGCTCCGGTGACGATGTGCACCTTGACTTCGAGGCGAAACCCGCTCATGCCGATCGGCTCGCGGATGCCATCCTGGTCGTCGATAATGAACTCCTGCGTCAGGATGTGGAGGATTTCCTGATCGGCCGGAATCGGCATCGCACGCGCCGTTTCGATGACCCGCTCGACGTCCATCGGCGTCACTTCACGGTCCTTGATGGCCACCATTCCGTTCGAATTGAAGCTGCGGATGTGGCTGCCGGCGATCCCCGTATAGACGTCGCGCACCTTGCAATCGGCCATCAGTTCGACCTCCTGCAGGACGCGCGAAATGGTCGCCACGGTCTCCTCGATGTTGACCACCACCCCCTTCTTGAGCCCTCGCGACTCCTGCTGGCCCATGCCGATCACGTTCACCCGCCTTCCGGGGTGAGTTCGGCGACCAGCGCCACGATCTTAGAGGTGCCGATGTCGAGACCGACGATCAGATCTTTGCTATCCCTGCTCATTTCTTTCCTTTGACTTCGTGACCCGCAGTGGCCGGAAAGCGCAATGCGAAGCCGTTGGGATACCGCATGTCCACCGCCAACGGCCGCCCGTGGCGGGTTTCCGACAGGGTTGGGTAGTAGTCGACAAAACGCTGCAGACGCATCCGGATCGGCGCCTTCGCCTGCTCGCGACCGAGCTCAACCAACATTCCGTCCTCCAGTGCCAGCGCCCAGGCCAGGCGTGGCGACAAAGCCACTTGTACCGGCTGCTGACCGATCGGCTGCAGGAGCCGGGCAAACTCCTCGTGGCGGCGCAGCATGTCGCCCGCCGACCCGCTTGGCCCGAAGAACCGCGGCAGACGCTGCTCGTCGGGCAAAGAGGCGGGAAAGACTTCGCCGAAGGTATTGACCAACTCGCCGTTCCCCTCGCCCCAGTGCGCAACGGCCTGATGTTCCTCGATACGGACATCGATACGCGCCGGCCATTTCCGCCACACCTCTGCTCGCCGCACCCAGGGCAATTGCTCGAGCGCCAGCCGCAGAGCTTCCAGATTGACGGTGAAGAAACTGCTGGCCAGCAGAGATTCGAGTGACTCCTCCAATTCGCTGCGCTGAACCGACTGCAACTCGTGCATCACCTGCAGCTCGTTGACTGGAATCAGCCGCATCCGCGGCGCACCCCAGATCACTGCCGCAACCAGCAAGGCGGCGCCGGCTGCCAGCAAGAGCAGGTCGGCAAGGGCAGTCATCAATTGCGGTTTGTGCCACATCGCTCATCCCAGGGCAGCTAGTGCAAGGACGCGAAGCACCAGTTCGTCGTAAGAAATTCCGGCCGCGCGCGCCGCCATCGGCACCAGCGAGTGATCGGTCATTCCGGGCGAGGTGTTAACTTCGAGAAAATAGGCCTTGCACGTCCTGTCTGCGGTTGCCGCATCCATCAGGAAGTCGACCCGTCCCCAGCCGCGGCCACCAAGAATGCGGAAGGCATGCAAGGCCTGGGCGCCAAGCGCTCGCTGCAGACTTTCCGGCAGACCGCAAGGACAACGGTAAGCCGTGTCGTCGCGCAGATACTTGGCCTCGTAGTCGTAAAACTCGGTACTCGGCTCTATCTTGATGATCGGCAACGCCTGGTCGCCAAGAATGGCGACCGTGTACTCGCCGCCAAGAATGGCACGTTCGGCGATCACCAGGGAATCGTGCCGCGCCGCTTCGGCGTACGCCGCGGCCAGGTCGCCCGCCTGCTTGACCTTGCTGATGCCGATCGACGAACCCTCGCAGGCCGGCTTGACGAACAAGGGCAAACCCAGCGACGCTTCGACGGCGGAATAATCGCTATCCGCCGCCAACATCACGTAGTCGGGAATCGGCACGCCAGCAGCATGCCAGAGCATTTTGCTGCGCCACTTGTCCATACCGATCGCCGAAGCCATCACGCCACTGCCGGTGTAGGGAATTTCCATCAATTCGAGAACCCCCTGGATCGTCCCGTCTTCACCATAGCGTCCATGCAGGGCAATGAAAGCGCGGTCGAAGGCGGCCAGATCGTCGAGTGGGCGCGTGGCCGGATCGAAAGCCTGCGCATCGACCCCCTGCCGGCACAAGGCTGCGAGCACCCGCGAACCGCTGTTCAAGGAGACTTCGCGCTCCGCCGAACGGCCGCCGAAGAGAACGGCCACTTTACCGAAATCTTGCGCATCCAGGGTCGTCATCCTAGCCACCCACCAGCTTGCCGGCGACGCCGCCGATCGAACCAGCGCCCATGGTCATCACCACGTCGCCGTCGCGGGCGAGGTCGACAATCGCCTGCGGCAGGTTGCCGACCTGGTCAACAAAGACCGGTTCGAGTTTTCCTCCGACACGCAAGGCGCGCGCCAGCGCGCGACCGTCGGCAGCGACAATCGCCTGTTCGCCGGCGGCATAGACCTCGGTCAACAGGAGCGCATCGACGCGGCTCAGTACACTCACAAAATCCTCGAAGCAGTCGCGCGTGCGGGTGTAGCGATGCGGCTGAAAAGCCAGCAGCAGGCGACGACCAGGAAAGGCACCGCGGGCGGCGGCGATCGTTGCCCGCATCTCGACCGGGTGATGACCGTAGTCATCGACCAGGCTGAAGGAACCGCCACCAGGCAGGCCGATCTCGCCGTAACGCTGGAAGCGGCGGTCAACCCCGGTGAAGTCGGTCAGCGCCTTGACAATCGCCTGGTCGGCAATGCCAAGTTCGCTGGCCACCGCAATCGCCGCCAGGGCGTTGAGAACGTTATGCCGGCCCGGCAAGTTGACGGTCACTGGAAAACGGCTGATATTGCCATTGACGCGAACGCAATCGAAGTGCATCTGGCCGTTGTCGGCGACCACATTCTCGGCGTACACGTTGGCTGACGATTCGAAACCGTAGGTGACGATCTGCTTGCTCACCAGGGGCATGATTTCGCGGACATTGGCGTCATCGGCGCAGAGCACGGCAACGCCGTAGAACGGCAGGCGTTGCAGGAAATCGACGAAGGCCTGCTTCAGGCGATTGAAGTCGTGGCCATAGGTTTCCATGTGATCGGCGTCGATATTGGTGACAATCGAAATAACCGGCGAAAGAAACAGGAATGATGCGTCGGACTCGTCGGCTTCGGCCACCAGGAATTCGCCGGAGCCGAGGCGAGCGTTGGCGCCGGCAGCGTTGAGGCGGCCACCGATGACGAAAGTGGGGTCCATGCCGCCCTCGGCCAAAATCGACGCCGTCAGGCTGGTGGTGGTTGTCTTGCCGTGTGTTCCGGCAACGGCGATTCCCTGCTTCAACCGCATCAACTCGGCGAGCATCTGCGCCCGCGGCACGACGGGCACCTTGCGTTGCCGTGCGGCAATAACCTCCGGATTATCCTCCTTCACCGCCGACGACACGACCACCGCGTCGGCGCCAGTGATGTTCTCGGCAGCGTGGCCAAGCACGGTGCGCACGCCGAGTCCGGCCAGGCGCCGGGTGACCGAGTTTTCGGCGAGATCGGAGCCGCTGATTGTGAAACCGAGATTGGCCAGCACTTCGGCAATGCCGCTCATACCGGCGCCGCCGATGCCGACGAAATGAATACTCTTGACTTTATGCTTCACTAAACCAGTTCCTCGCACATCCGTGCAACGTCTGCGGTCGCCGCTGGCTTGGCCAGTTGACGCGCCTTCGCGGCCATTTGCTCGAGCTGAGCAGGGGCGTATTTACACAGCAGGCTGATGGCTTCCGGCGTCAACTCGCTCTGCGGTAGGAGCATGGCAGCGCCAGCCAGCGAAAGAAAGCGGGCGTTGGCCGTCTGGTGGTCGTCGACGGCATGCGGAAACGGTACCAGGACGCTCGCTACGCCGCTTGCTGCCAGCTCGGCAACGGTTAGTGCGCCGGCCCGACAGAGCACCAGGTCAGCCCATTGGTAAGCGGCGGCCATATCTTCGATGAAGGCCGCACAGTTGGCCTGCACTCCGGCGACGCGGTAATTCTCCTGTAGCTGCGCGAGATGTTTTTCGCCGGCCTGATGACGCACTTCGGGCCGCGCCGCAGCGTCGATCAGCGCCAGGCCCTTGGGAACGATTTCGTTAAGCGCCGCGGCACCCAGGCTGCCACCGAGGACCAGCAGATGCAAGGGTGGCTGGCGGCCCGCGAGGCGCACTGCCGGCGCCGGCCCGGCGCTCATTTCCGCACGTAAGGGGTTGCCGACCCAGACTCCCTTCGGCAGGACATCCGGAAAACCGCAGGCCACCCGGTCGGCGAAGCTGGCGAGCACCCTGTTGGCCAGGCCAGCGACGGAGTTCTGCTCGTGAATCACCAGCGGATAGCGCAACAGGGCAGCCATCAAGCCGCCGGGGAAGCTGATGTAACCGCCCATCCCGAGGACGACGTCGGGCTGCACGCGGCGAAGCTCGCGCTGCGCCTGCCAGCACGCCGAGAATAGATGAAAGGGAAGCAGTATCTTGCGCAACAGGCCCTTGCCACGCAGGGCGGCAAAACGGACCTCGGCCATTTCGTAACCACGCGCGGGCACGAGCTTGGCTTCCATGCTCCCCGGTGCGCCCATCCAGACCACTTTCCAGTGGCGGCTGCTGAGCAGGTCGGCCACCGCCAGGCCCGGGAAGACGTGCCCACCCGTACCTCCGGCCATGACCAGCAGGGTCTTGTTGGTCGCCGCAGCATTCACAGCCGGCGCGTTCATAGCTCGACCCCGCGCATCAGCTGACGATTCTCCCAATCGATCCGGAGCAGCACCGCCACCGCCAGGCAATTGGCCAGGATCCCCGAGCCACCAAAGCTCATCAACGGCAGGGTCAGTCCTTTGGTCGGTAGCAGACCGCAGTTGACCCCCATGTTGATGAAGGCTTGAACACCAATCCAGACGCCGATTCCCTGTGCGACCAGCGCCGAATACAGACGCTCGAGGGCGACCGACTGGCGACCGATGGCGAAAGCGCGTTGAACGATTAGCCCGAAGAGAACGATAATCACCAGTACGCCAACGAATCCAAGTTCTTCGGCGATCACCGCGAGCAGGAAGTCGGTATGCGCTTCGGGCAGGTAGAACAGCTTTTCGACGCTGGCCCCGAGGCCGACGCCGAACAACTCGCCACGGCCGAAGGCGATCAGCGAGTGCGACAGTTGATAGCCACGGCCGAAGGCGTCTGCCCAGGGGTCCATGAATCCGAAAATGCGGTCACGACGGTAAGGCGAGAAGATGATCAGCGCCGCAAAAGCTGCGGCCAGGACGATGATCAGGACGACGAACAGGCGCGCCCGCATGCCACCGAGAAAGAGAATGCTGAAAGCAACCGAGATGATCACCACGAAGGCGCCGAAGTCGGGTTCCTTGAGCAGCAGCACGCCAACGGCAACCATGGCGCAAGCCATCGGCAGAAAAGCTTTCTTGAGATTGTGCATGTGCGGCATCTTGCGCACCGTGTAGTCGGCCGCGTAGAGGACGGCGCAAAGTTTCATCAACTCGGAAGGCTGCAGGTTGACGATGCCAAGAGGAAGCCAACGCTGCGCGCCGTTGACCTCGCGGCCCACACCGGGGATCAGTACCAGGGCCAGGAGCAGGCAGCCGCCGACAAAGAGCCACGGGGACCACTGCTGCCAACTGGTCATCGGCACCTGAAAAGCGATGGCGGCGGCGAGTAGCCCGATGATCAGAAAAATGGCATGGCGAACAAGGTAGTAGGCCGGCTGATGGCCCGTGCCGCGGGCAGCTTCGGCGGTCGCCATCGACGCCGAGTAGACCATCACCATGCCGATCAGCAGCAGGATCAAGGTGCCCCACAGGAGCGCCAGGTCGATCTCGGAAGGCAGGCGGCGGGGCGTATCGAAGGTGCTCAACATCAGGCTGCCTCGCCTTCGAGGCCACGAACGGCGTCGGCAAAAGCTGCCGCGCGATGCGCGTAGTTGCGGTACATGTCCATGCTGGCACACGCCGGCGAGAGCAGAACGGCGTCGCCGCGTTGCGCCTGCGCGGCACACCAGTTAACGGCTTCGGGCATATCCAGGCAGCGCCGCAGCGGCACCTGGGAGCCGGCCAGCAGCGCAGCGATTAGCGGCGCATCGCGCCCGATCAGGGCGATCGCACGGGCATGCCGGTCAAGCGCTGGACGGAGCGGCGAAAAGTCCTGCCCTTTGCCATCGCCACCGAGAATGATGGCCAGCTTGCAGCCCAGGCCCTCGATCGCGGCGAGGGTGGCGCCGACGTTGGTTCCCTTGGAGTCGTCGAAATAGCGGACCCCCTTGATCTCCGCAATCCGCTCGACGCGGTGCGCCAGACCCGTAAAGGCGGCCAGGGCTGGCACTACGGCCTGCGGATCGATACCGATCGCCTCGCACAAGGCCAGTGCGGCCAGGGCGTTGGCCGCATTATGACGGCCCACGAGCTGCAGTTCCCGGAGCGCGATCAGTTTCTCCTCACCACGAACCAGGCAGTCATCGGCGATTCCGTATTCACTGGCCTGCGCCGGGGCACCGAGGCCGAAGCTGACGCAACGACGGTCACTGCGTGCGGCCGCCAGGCTGCGCGGATCATCGCGATTGACGACCATCACGCCGCACCCCTGAAAGACACGCAGCTTGGCAGCGCTATAGTCGTCGAGGCCATTGTAGCGGTCGAGGTGGTCTTCGCTGATATTGAGTACGGTCGCCGCATCGGCGGCCAGAGTGTGCGTCGTTTCGAGCTGAAAACTCGACAGCTCGAGGACCCAGACCGCCGGCAAGTCGTCGCCATCGATGGCCGTCATCAAGGCATCAAGAGCCGCCGGGCCGATATTTCCGGCGACGGCGGTACGCCGGCCTGCGGCCCGGCACAGGGCGCCGACCAGGGCGGTGGTGGTCGTCTTGCCATTGCTACCGGTAATGGCAATCAGCGCAGCTTGCGGAGTCAGGCGATGCACCGCCCAGGCAAAGAGCTCGATTTCGGAGACCAGGGGAATGGCGTGCGCAACAGCGTCCTGAAGCAGCAGCTCCTGTACCGGAACGCCAGGGGAAATGGCGATCAGTTCGACACCCGCGAAGGCCGCGGCCGAGAACGGCCCGGCGAAGAGGACCGCTGTGGGCACAGCGGCGCGTAGCGCGTCGGCCTGCGGCGGTGCGCTACGGCTGTCGGCGACACGTACGCGGGCGCCCTGCCGGTGCAGCCAGCGGGCCATCGCCAAGCCGCTTTCGCCAAGGCCGATGACGAGCACCAGTTTCCCCTGAAGTTCCATCTCAGCGCAGCTTCAGGCTGGACAAGCCGATCAACACCAGCATGATGGTGATGATCCAGAAGCGCACGACGACCTGAGTTTCTTTCCAGCCGCCGAGTTCGAAATGGTGATGCAGCGGTGCCATGCGGAAGATCCTTCGGCCGCCGCTCAGCTTGTAGTAAATGACCTGTGCGGCCACCGACAGTGTTTCGGCGACGAAGACGCCGCCCATGATCGCCAGCACGATTTCCTGGCGGACGATGATCGCCACGGAGCCGAGAGCTGCGCCAAGCGCCAGCGCGCCGACGTCGCCCATGAACACTTCAGCGGGGTAGGCGTTGAACCACAGAAAGCCGAGCCCGGCACCGACCATGGCACCGAGAAAAATGGCCAGTTCACCAGCACCCGGAACGTAGGGCAGTAATAGATAGCGTGCATAGACCGAGTTTCCGGCCACGTAGGCAAAGATGGCCAGGGCCGCAGCGATCATTACCGCCGGCATGATCGCCAGCCCGTCGAGGCCATCGGTGAGGTTCACTGCATTGCTGGTGCCGACGACGACCAGGTAGCTGAGAACGATGAAGCCAATGATTCCCAGCGGATAGGCCACCGTTTTGAAGAATGGCACGATCAGCTGCAGCTGTTCCGGACCGCTGGCGCTGAGGCCAAGATAGAGGGCTACCAGCAAACCAAGCGCCGATTGCCAAAAGTACTTCCAGCGTGAAGCCAGCCCGCGCGGGTCGCGGTTGACCACTTTTTGCCAGTCGTCGTACCAGCCTATGCCGGCGAAGCCGACGGTGACGATCAGTACCACCCACACATAGCGATTGCTGAGGTCACTCCAGAGCAGCGTAGTAAAACAGATCGCGACGACGATCAGCGCCCCCCCCCATGGTCGGTGTTCCCGACTTCACGAGGTGGGTCTGCGGACCGTCCTGGCGCACCGCCTGACCAATTTTCTTGGCTGCCAGCCAGCGGATCAGCGACGGCCCGGCCAGGAAGGAAATGATCAACGCCGTCATCGCCGCGAGGACGGCGCGCAGGGTGATGTAGCCGAAAACGTTGAAAGCGCGCACATCCTGCGCCAGCCATTGGGCGAGTAGCAGCAACATCAGCCGCCCTCCGCAATCGCTGGCAAGGCAATGGCGTCGGCCACCCGCTCCATGCGCATGAAGCGCGAGCCCTTGACCAGGACTGTGGTTTCCGGGTTCAGCTCGGCGATCAGGGCGGCGATCAGTCTGTCGAGGTTCTGGTAGTGCTCGCCGCCGCTGCCGAAATTGTGCGCCGCGAGAGCGCTCGCCTCACCGAGGGTGAATAGACGATCGATCCCCTGGCTCTTGGCATAGCCGCCGATTTCGTCGTGAAACTGGCCGCTCATCGCGCCGATCTCGCCCATGTCGCCGAGGACCAGTACGCTGTGCCCGATGGTTGCCGCGAGCACGTCGATGCCGGCGCGGACCGAGTCGGGATTGGCGTTGTAAGTGTCGTCGAGGAGTAGCGCACCGTGCACGGCCAGGCGCCTTTGCAGCCGCCCCTTGAGACCGTGAAAAGCGCTCAGGCCGGCCTGCACCGCGGCCAGCGGAACTCCGGCGGCGAGGCAGGCGGTGGCGGCGGCCAGCGCGTTGCGGGCGTTGTGCTGCCCGGGCAGGGCCAGCACAATCTCGACCTCGTCGCCGGCAGCTGCGACGCTGAGCCGGCTTTCGAGACCGTGCAGATAGAAGCGACCGCGGACGTCTGCTGCCTTTTCGAAGCCGAAAGTCATCATCCGCAGGGCGCGACTCTGACTGCGCCAGAGTTCCGCCCATTGGTCGTCGGCGCAGAACACGGCGATGCCACTCTCGTCAAGTCCCGAATAGATACTGCCTTTTTCGGCGGCGATCGCTTCGAGCGAGCCCATTCCCTCGAGATGCGCACGCTGCGCGTTGGTCACCACGGCGACGCTGGGGTGCGCAATTCCCGCCAGATAGGCAATCTCACCAGGATGATTCATGCCCATCTCGATGACTGCCGCACGATGGCCGGCCTGCAGCCGCAGCAAGGTCAGGGGCAAGCCGATGTCGTTGTTGTAGTTGCCCTGGGTGACCAGCAGCGCATCGCCGTAGGCGACTTTCAGGATGCTGGCGATCATTTCCTTGGTCGTCGTCTTGCCATTGCTGCCGGTGACGGCAATCAACGGCAGGGTGAAACGGCCGCGCCAATCCGCGGCCAGGGCGCCAAGTGACAAGCGTGTTTCAGCCACCTTAACCAAGGGCAGAGCGAGCTCCTGCAGCCCATCGACGGCATCGGCGGCGACCACTGCGGCGACCGCGCCGCGGGCCTTGGCGGCGGCCAGGTAGTGGTGACCGTCGAAATTGTCGCCGCGCAAGGCAAGAAAGAGCTCGCCGGCTGCGCTGCTTCGGCTGTCGGTCGACAGCCCGCAGAACTGGACATTCTCGCCAAGGAGTTGGCCGTCGGTTGCGCGCGCAACGGCCAGGAGATCCATCATCACGCTCATTCGGCCATCTCCTGACGAGCAGTGAGTGCGGCACGCGCTTGCAGGGCGTCGGAAAACGGCCGCCGCAGACCACAGATCTCCTGATACGACTCGTGCCCCTTGCCGGCAATCAACACCACATCCGCGGGGTGCGCGGCAAGGAGGGTGCGCTCGATCGCCTCGCCGCGATCGACAACGACTTCGGCAGCCGGTGCCGCGACGCGAATCTCGTTGATAATCGTCTGCGCATCTTCGCCACGCGGGTTGTCACTGGTCAACACGACATGATCGGCGCGCGCTGTGGCGATCGCTCCCATCAGCGGTCGCTTGCCGCGGTCGCGATCGCCACCGCAGCCAAAAATGACGATCAGGCGGGCACCACGAGCTGTCGCCACCGCCCGCAAGGCGCCCAGTGCGCTGTCCAGGGCATCGGGGGTGTGGGCGTAATCGACGACCACCAGCGGTTCGTTGCGGCCGCCGATCTTCTCCAGACGACCGGCTGGCGAGGGCAACTGCGCGAAGCGTTCGGCGACGGCCTTCGGCGTCAAGCCGGCATCGATCAGGACAGCGGCAACAGCGAGGAGATTGGAGACGTTGTAGCGACCGAGCAGGCCGGTTTCGACCATCGCGCGCCCGTTCGGAGCACAGAGCCGGAAGCGCAAACCGTCGATGCTTTCCTCGATCTCTTCGGCACGAATCGTTCCCTGTCGACCGTCGGGGCTGTCCTGCTGGGTGTAAGCGACCACTTTGGTGGCCGAACTGAGCGCCGCCAGCCGGCGCCCGAAAGGGTCGTCGAGATTGCACACCGCCAGGCGCAGCCTGGGCCAGGTAAAGAGTGCTGCCTTGGCCTGTGCGTAAGCCTCGAAACTGCCGTGATAGTCGAGATGATCGCGCGTCAGATTGGTGAATACGGCGATATCGACGCGGGCGCCGTCGAGGCGACCTTCGGCAATGCCGATCGAACTGGCTTCCAGCGCGCAGGCCTGAGCCTGGTCGTCGGCAAAGCGCGCCAGGGAGCGCATCAGGGTCGTCGCTTCGGGTGTCGTGAAGCCGGTATCGAGCAACTGGCCGGGGAAGCCGGCGCCCAAGGTGCCGATGATTGCGCAGCGGCGCGGGTGGCAAGCGGCAAGCCATTGCGTCACGGTGGTCTTGCCATTGGTGCCGGTAACCGCGATTAGCGACAGCCGCTCACTCGGCCGCCCGTAAACAGCCTCCGCCAGCGGCCCACACAGTGACCGCAAACCCTGCACCGGCAAATTGGCGACCCGCCAGTCGGCGTTCCAGGCAAAATCGTCCGTAGCCGCACCCGCCTCCCAGAGGACAGCGCAAGCGCCCGCGGCGATAGCCGCGGCAATATGTTTGCGGCCATCGGCCAGGTCGCCAGGATAGGCGAGAAAGAGATCGCCAGCACTGACCTGGCGGCTGTCGTCGCTGGCGCCGCTGGGCAGCACGCCAAGCGCCGCCAACTGCGCCAGCATAGCGCGGGCGGTCGTGTCGGCCGTCACAAGGGCATCCGTCCGGCTCACAACCTGGCCTTGGTCGCTGGCTTGCCGCTCTGCGCAACCTCCAGCGGCGCATCCGGTGCGATGCCGAGGGTCCGCAAGGTACCGGCCATCACCGCCGCAAAAACCGGCGCCGCCACTTCGCCACCATAGTATTTGCCGCGCGGCTCGTCGATCATCACGGCAACGACCAGCCGCGGATCCGAGGCCGGCGCAAACCCGACGAAGGACGCGACGTATTTCTTGGTTGTGTAGCGACCGCCTTCAAGCTTGCGCGCGGTACCGGTTTTGCCGGCCACACGATAACCCGGGATCTGCGCCCTGGGAGCCGTTCCGCCGGGCCGCACAGCCATTTCGAGCATGGCGCGCACCTCCCGCGCCGTCTGCGGGCTGAATACTTGCTCGCCACGCGGCCGCGCGGAAGCAACGCGGGTGAGCGAGAGCGGCGCCAGATCGCCATCACGCGCAAAAACCGTATAGGCGCGCGCCAACTGAATCAGGGATACCGAAATGCCATGGCCGAAGGACATCGTCGCCTGCTCGATGGGCCGCCAGGTCTTCCAGGGACGCAGTCGACCGCTGACCTCGCCCGGAAAACCGAGACTCGGCACCTGCCCGAAACCGACGCTGTCAAACATATCCCACATCGTTTTCGCCGGAAGCATGGCCGCGATTTTGGACGCTCCGACGTTCGACGACTTCTGGATGACCTCGGCAACGCTCAGCACGCCGTAGCGATGAGTATCGGAAATCGTCGCACCGCCGATGCGCAGACGACCAGGCGCGCAGTTGATCGGCGTGTCGAAGCGGACTTTCCCAGTCTCCATTGCCAGGGCAATGGTAAATGGCTTCAGGGTCGAACCGGGCTCGAAGGTATCGGTCAAGGCACGGTTGCGCAACTGGGCGCCGGAAAGACTCGTACGATTGTTCGGGTTATAGGTCGGCCAGTTCGCCAGGGCCAGGATTTCACCGGTCCTGGCGTCGAGGACAACGGCACCGCCAGCTTTTGCCTTGCTGTCGGCAATGGCCTGCTTGAGCTGACTATAAACCAGGTACTGTACCTTGGAATCCAGGGCCAGGTTGATATCTTCGCCGTCCTGCGGCGGCTTGATAGAGCCGACGTCTTCCACGATCTGGCCGCGCCGGTCCTTGATCACGCTACGGCTGCCCGGCGTGCCCAACAATTTCCCATGGAAGGCCAGCTCGGCGCCTTCGAGTCCCTTGTCGTCGACCCCGGTGAAACCGACCATGTGCGCGGTCATCTCGCCAGTCGGGTAGAAGCGGCGATACTCCTGGTCCTGACCGATGCCAGGCAGCTTGAGCGCAGCCACCTGCGCAGCCACCGGCGGTGGAATCTGGCGGCGAAGGAAGACGAAGGGCTTATCAGTCGTCAGCTTGCGGGTCAGCGCCTGCGCGTCGGTCTCCAGCAGCGCGGCCAGTTGCTGCGTCTGCTCGGCGCTTAACTGTACCGCCGGCGGGACTGCCCAGATCGACCGCATCGGCGTCGAAATGGCCAGCACGTCGCCATGGCGGTCGGCAATGCGTCCGCGTGAGGCGGTGATTTCGATGTCACGCCGGTAGCGTGACTCGCCCTTCTCCTGCAAGAAATCGGTGTCGAGTATTTGCAGGTAGAACGCACGGCCGATCAGAACGACAAAGGAAAAGAGAATCAGCAAAGCCATCAGCCGCGACCGCCAGGCGGGCAGGCGCAGCTCCAGCAAAGGGCTCTCGGCGAATTTGTGGGACACTTTTGCCTTGAAGCGCATCATCGCGACGCGCCTCCAATCGGTGCCGTGGGAAGCAGAGTCTCGGCGTCAGGGGTGCGCATACCGAGCTTCTCGACGGCGATTTTCTCGATTCGCGGCGCCGTTCCCCAGGTCGACAGTTCAAGTTGCAACTGCCCCAACTCGACCTCGAGCTGGCGTGTACGCTCGTGCTGGACGTCAAGCTCCTGAAAGAGCTGCCGCGCCTTGTGTTGCGAAGTCACCACGCCCAGGCTACAGAGCATCACCACCAGGAGGAGAAGCAGATTCAGGCGCACCATTTCAAGCCGCCTTCCGGGCGAGCTTTTCGGCGACGCGCATGACGGCGCTGCGCGCCCTCGGGTTGGCAGCGACCTCTTCTTCGTTGGCCTTGAGCGGCTTGCCGACCAGGCGCAGCTCCGGCTGCGGCAGATCGACCGCACGCAAGGGCAGCTTCGTAGACAGCAGCTGCTCGGGCGCGGCGCCGTCGCGCATGAAGCGTTTGACGATCCGGTCTTCGAGCGAGTGGAAGCTGATCACCACCAGCCGCCCTCCCGGTTTGAGGACTGTCATTGCCTGCGGCAGCACTAGCGTGAGTTGTTCGAGTTCTTGATTGATATGAATCCGTAGAGCTTGAAAGGTACGCGTCGCCGCGTCCTTGCCAGGCTCGCGGGTCCGCACGGCTTCGCGTACAAGGGCTGCGAGCTCGCCCGTGGTTGCAAGCGGCCGCTCTCCCCGAACAGCCACAACCTTCTTTGCAATCTGGACAGCAAACCGTTCTTCCCCATAATTCCTGATAACCTCCGTAATTTCCTGCACGCTGGCCCGCTGCAACCATTGCGCTGCGGTTTCCCCTTGCGTCGTGTCCATCCGCATATCCAGCGCTGCGTCGTAACGGAAGCTGAAACCCCGCTCCCCTTGATCAAGCTGTGGCGACGAGACGCCAATATCGAGAAGCACGCCATCGACGCCTTCCGCGATGTCGATTCCCGCCAGGCGCAAGGCTTCGCTCAACTCGCCGAAGCGCTGGTGCATGACCAGCAGCCTGCGATCCTGAATCTCTCGCGCCGGCAGCACCGCCTCCAGGTCGCGATCGAGAGCCAGCAGGCGACCGTCCGGCCCCAGCCTTTCGAGGATCGCCCGGCTGTGTCCGCCACGACCAAAAGTGCCATCGACATAGGTTCCGGCGGGTTTTATCGCCAGGGCGGCAACCGCCTCCCGCAGCAAGACCGTCTGATGCTGCGCCGACAAGCTCACAGCGCAAGATCCTCAAGCCCCGGCGGCAGACACTGGTCGCTGAGGGCAAAGACCGCTTCCTGCTGTTCCTGCCAGCCGAGGTCGGACCAGATTTCGAAATGACTCCCCTGCCCGACCAGCCAGACCTGTTTTTCGAGCGCCGCGAACTGACGCAACTCGGGAGCGACAAGCAGGCGACCTGCCGCGTCCATCGTTTCTTCGCGCGCATTACCGACCAACAGGCGTTTGATGGCGGCCGATTGCAGATTCATGCTCGACGCAGCCAGAACCTTGTCGCGAATCGGTTCCCAGGCCGGCTCGGGATAGAGGAGCAAGCAACGATGCGGGTGCGCCGTGAGCACCAGACGGCCGTCAGCAGCCGCGGCCAAAGCCTCCCGATGACGTACCGGAATAGCCAGCCTGCCCTTCACATCGAGACTCAACGCCGCCGCACCCTGAAACATCACCCCAACTCTTCCCCTGCAATCTTTCCGAGATCACCGCAATATTTCCCACTTTCTACTACTTGTCCCCACTTTAAGACAAAGCTGGCACGAAAGCAAGGTCTCTTTCAGTGCTTTTCTCAATAGCTACAAGGACTTATAGACGACTTCTGAAGCACATCAAGAGGCGCATTGTTTTTATAAAACAATGGCGCCATTCCTGTAGTTAAAGTGATTTCTCAAGAAGCGCGGCTAAACCGGCCCTGCGCACGCCTTAAGCGCGCTAGACGCGGCCGACTGGCGGCCAAAGGGAGGCAAATGGAGGGGGGATTGTTGAAATAGCGGCCGCGAAAACAGCCTGTCAGGCGGGAAGAAAGGTGGGAAGCCGATCGATAAGCCGGGTTCTGTCGTGGACAGCCATTCCTCTAGACGTACTGTTACCAGCACGCTCAAGCAGCCTACCCGGAAGCAGCGCGAGCCACGCCCGTGCTTCCCTATTTGGCCTTGCTCCAGATGGGGTTTGCCGTGCCAGCCGTGTTACCACGCCTGCGGTGAGCTCTTACCTCGCCGTTTCACCCTTACCTGCCCGCTCTCGGTTCGCTGAGCGCGGACATCGGCGGTCTGTTCTCTGTTGCACTTTCCGTCACCTCACGGTGCCCGGTCGTTAACCGGCATCCTGCTCTACGGAGCCCGGACTTTCCTCTCGGCGCGAGGGGTTAACCTTTTGCCCAGCGGCTGCCTGACCGACTTCCCGCGCCGATTATACCCGTCGCCGCGTTCGGCCCGCGCGGAATTGCCAGGCATCATCGTAGTAGGATGGGCTTTCGTTGGCCTCCGTCACCCCGGGCAGACCCAGCAGTGGCAAAGGGTGAAAAGCGCGTGGATCGCGATGTCGTCCGGCCGCCACTTCGCTCGCCAGACGCCGGTCGACGTCAGCCAACTGTTCGCACAGCGGCGCGCGCAGCCAGTCCTCACTGACCTCGTGCAGCACGGCCTTGGCTGTCAGCCCGCGAAACGGCTGCAGCAGTTGCTCGTAGGTGGCGTGACCAAAGACAAAACAGCGCAGCGTGCGACCGAGATCAAGGCGCCGCTCCCAGAACAGGGTTTTCCATTGAAAGCCGCGCAACAGGGCCAGCAGCGAGTGGTCGGAGGAGACAACGACAACGCCGCATTCATCGAAATGGGTCAGCGCATCGCGATCGCGGCCGCGACCGCAGCGCGCGTCGGGTACCGCCATCGCCTCGACGTGGCAGGCATTCAGCGTCGATTTGCTCAGCGGAAAACTGAGCCAGACCAGGGCATTGAAGAAATCGTGCCAGTTGCCCGGACGCGTCTCCACCTCGCCGCGCACCCAGATGCGCGTTTCGTAATCGACGCCATCGCCTTGCGGCGCAACGAAAGACAGGCGTTGACCGCCAGCGCTACGTAGATCGCAGCGCGCGCTGAGCAGTTCGAGCGACGCCGGCTCCGGGGCAAAGGGAATGCCCTCGATGAGCGGTGACAGTGGCGCGAACAAACCACCCGGCGACGGCCACGCTGCCAGATTCACTGCTTCACCTGCTCACTGCTGTGCCGGCGCGCCAGCGTTCGTCGGCGTATCGCTCTGCGCTGCGGCGACGAAGCTCAAGCTGCCATTGCGCATCTCGAAGCTGCCCTGTAAAGGACCCATACCCTCCGCCGGCGCCTCTTCAAGCCGGGCAAAGCCCTCACAGGTGCGCGTCTCGACGACCAGCATGCGGCGCCCCTGTTTGAGAATCCAGGCACCGTTCCCGGGGGCGTAGACCTCGACCGGCGTTGTGGCACCGGCCTTGCCCATGTCATGGCGACGCATGCACTCCGGCATCCGCGCGGCGACCAGGGAATAGGAAGCCGACTTCTCCCAGAAAAAATTCTGGATGCGAATTAGCGTCAGCGCGTGCTGGCTGGAGCCGTCGATCTCGAAGGACGCACGCTGATCGGAGCAGGCCACCAGCAGGGGTAGCAAAAACAGGGACAACAAGGTCTTTCGCAGCACAGGAAATCTCCTCAAGCGAATCCCGGAGCCGGCCGACGCAGGGAGACGCCCCGACATTAATCGAGCATCCGCCAGCGTAGCCGCTCACCGGCACGTAGCGGAACCAGCGCATCGTCGCCGAGATAGGAGAAAGCCTCGGCAACGAGCCAGTCCTCCTGCACCAGCGTCACCGTCCCGGAATTGCGCGGCAGACCATAGAAATCGGCGCCATTGAAGCTGGCAAAGGCCTCCAGCCGATCCAGGGCGCCGACCGACGCAAAGGCTTCCGCATAGAGTTCCAGAGCCGCGTGCGCCGTGTAGCAACCGGCACAACCACAAGCGGTCTCCTTGCTGGTCCGTGCATGCGGCGCAGAATCGGTCCCCAGGAAGAATCGCTTGCTGCCGGAAGTCGCTGCGCGCACCAGCGCCAGCCGATGCGTCTCACGCTTGAGCACCGGCAGGCAATAATGGTGCGGGCGAATACCGCCGGCAAAAATGGCGTTGCGGTTGTAAAGCAGGTGATGCGCGGTAATCGTCGCCGCCAGGTTCGGCCCCGCACTACCCACGAAATCAGCAGCATCGCGGGTAGTGATGTGCTCAAAAACGACCTTGAGACCCGGGTAACGCGCCAGCAGCGGCTCCAAAACGCGTTCGATGAAGCGTTTTTCGCGATCAAAAACGTCGACCTCCGGATCGGTCACCTCGCCGTGCACCAGCAAGGGCATCCCCGATCGCTCCAGTTCGGCAAGGGCTGGCGCGCATTTGTCGAGATCGCTGACGCCGGCGTCCGAATTGGTCGTCGCTCCTGCCGGATACAGCTTCACCGCGTGTACGAACCGGCTCGCCACGGCCAGCCGCACTTCATCAGCCGACGTACGGTCGGTCAGGTAGAGAGTCATCAGGGGTTCGAACGACAACGCCGGCGGTAACGCCGCCAGGATCCGCGCCCGGTATTCGCCAGCCGCAGCGACGGTGGTCACCGGCGGTCGCAGATTGGGCATCACGATGGCGCGGGCAAACTGACGCGCGCTATGCGGCAAAACCGTGCGCAGCGCTTCACCGTCGCGCAGATGAAGGTGCCAATCGTCAGGGCGAGTAAGGGTGATCTGCATTCTTGAACCGCGGCGAGGAAAAGTCTGAATTCTAGATGATTTTCTCGCCGCGGCCGAACCTGGGCGAGCCGACGACGCAACGGCCAGCGGCACGACCGGCGTCGCACTGCCACCCGCGCAGCGCTCAAGCCCTGAGTCGTAAGGCCAATTCGTACAAGGTTTTCTTGCCGACACCGGTAATGGCGTGCGCCAGGCGGCTCGCCTGGCTAACCGCCAGGCCATCGTCCAGCAACAGCTTGAGGACTCTTTCCCCTTCGACGCCGTCGTCAAGCGATGCGGCCCCGGAAACCAGCAGCACAAACTCGCCACGCTGCCGGTTGGCGTCGGCCAGCAGCCAGCCATGCGCTTCAGCAAGCGGACAGACATGGATGGACTCGAATAGTTTGGTCAGCTCCCGCGCCAGGACCACGGTCCGTGCCGGCCCGAAGGCATCCGCCAGGGCGAGCACGGTATCGAGAATGCGGTGCGGCGCCTCGTAGAAAACCAGGGCGTAGGGCAACTGGAGCAGCCCGCGCAAGGCCTCGGCGCGCTGCCCCGCCTTGTTCGGCAGAAAACCGTAGAACAGGAAATGCGGGTCCTCGAGTCCACTCGCAGAGAGCGCCACGATCGCCGCACAGGCCCCCGGCAACGGGACCACGCGATAGCCGGCAGCGCGCACCCTGGCTACCACCCGTGCCCCCGGATCGGACACCGCGGGGGTGCCGGCATCGACCACAAGCGCCACCGACTCCCCGTTTGCCAGGCGCGCGATGACCTGTTGCGCGGCAGACTGCTCATTATGCTGATGCGCCGCCAGCAGACGTGCAGTACAGCCATAATGTCTGAGTAGCAGCCCGCTATGACGCGTGTCCTCGGCGGCCACCCACGCCACCTGCCGCAAAACATCGATGGCCCTCTGACTCATGTCGCCAAGATGGCCGAGCGGCGTTGGTACCACATACAGTGCAGGGAGTTCTTCGCTCATGACCATCCATCGGCAGGTGAACGACAAAGATAGCACGGCCGGGGCGGGCGAACGCCCGGCAACACCGGGTTTGCGCGCAGAACGCCTGGCGGCGGCCTTCCTCGAACGGAACGGCCTGAGCATCCTGGCACGCAATTACCGTTGCCGCGGCGGCGAGGTGGACCTGATCTGCGAGGACCGACAGGTGCTCGTCTTCGTCGAAGTGCGCCTGCGCCGCAACACCAGCTACGGCGGTGCAGCGGCCAGCATCACCCGCGCCAAGCAAAGCCGCATCATCCTCGCTGCGCGCCATTACCTGGCCTCGCATAGCGCCAGGCGGGAGCCCGAATGCCGCTTCGACTGCCTGCTCCTGGACGCCCTTTCCGAAGCGGCAATCGAATGGTTGCGCGACGCCTTTGCCGCAGGGTGAGGCATGCCGCCGCTCGCCACTGCCGGAGCACCCCGGCTCCCACTGCACGATCTTGTCGACGCCCTGGTGTTAAGATCTCGTACTCTTCTTTCAGTCGAGTCAAAGCTCATGGATTTGATCACTCGCATCAGCCAGCACTTCAAGGACAGCGCGCAGACCAAGCTCGACGCCATCGAACTGCTCGCCGGACCGATTGCCCAGGCGATCGAGGCAATGGTCGCCTGCCTGCTCAACAACGGCAAGATCCTCGCCTGCGGCAACGGCGGCTCGGCTGCCGACGCGCAGCACCTGGCCGCCGAACTGGTTGGCCGTTTCGAGGCTGAAAGGCACGAACTGGCAGCGATTGCCCTGACCACCGACTCGTCGATCATGTCGGCGATCGCCAACGACTATGGCTTCAGGATGGTATTCGCCAAGCAGGTCCGTGCCCTCGGCCAGCCCGGCGATGTGCTGGTGGCCATCTCGACGTCAGGAAACTCGCCCAGCGTCGTCGAAGCGATCAGTGCCGCGCACGAGAACGAACTGCGAGTGGTGGCCCTGACTGGCAAGGGCGGCGGCGCGATCGGTGAAATGTTGCGCGAAGGCGACGTCCATATCCTGGTGCCGGCTGAACGCACCGCACGCATTCAGGAAACGCACCTACTCACCATCCACTGCCTTTGTGATGGCATCGATTGCCTGCTCATGGGAGTTGAAGAATGAGGAGATCTCTGGTCACCAGCCTGATTTGCGGCGCGCTCCTGGTACCGATGTTGCAGGGTTGCATCTCGTTGCTTGCCGTCGGCGCCACGCAAGCCACGCTGGCCGCCGTCGACCGCCGGGCGCTGGGCACCCAAACCGAAGACGAAAGCATCGAATGGAAGGCCGCGCTGCAGATCAGCCCGCTAGGAGGCCGCGAGTCGCATATCAACTTCACCAGCTACAACGGCAAGGTGCTCATTACCGGCGAGGTGGCGTCCGAGCAGACCAAGGCAGAAGTGGAACGGCTGGTCGCCGCGCTACCGGAAGTGCGCGGCGTTTACAATGAACTCGTGGTCGCGCCAATCTCTTCGTTCGGGACGCGCAGCAACGATTCCTACCTCACCACCAAGGTCAAGTCACGCTTTGTCGAAGCCGGCAAGTTCAACCCCGTCTATGTCAAGGTGGTGACCGAAAACGGTGTCGTCTACCTGCTCGGCCTGGTCACGCAGCGCGAGGCCGACGCAGCAATCCAGCTGGCGCGCACCACGAGCGACGTCAAGAAAGTCGTCACCCTTCTGGAAATCATCACCGACGCCCGGGCCAGAGAGCTGGACGCCAAGGCCGAGCCACGCCCGCCGGCAAATTCTCCTGACACCGTCGTTGGCGGCGCCTGACCCCAGACACGCGCGCTAGCGCTGGGCGGCACGCTGCCCGCACGACGAAAAAAAATCGGCAGCGCTGGCAAACAAAACTCCCGAGAAGGTCAGGGACGGTCTTTGGACGCCGCTTGCTTCTTCTTGCCCCACATCGTCGGGTGAGCATGGTGACGGAGGATGTAATCGGCAAGGAACTTCATCCAGATCGTCGACCCGGCAATTGCGCTCCAGATGTCGTACGCGACGCCGCCGATGACGATCATCAGAACAACGGCCACCACAATGCCGCCGGCAACCAGGTTGATGGCCGCCGCGTACGGTGCAAACTTCTCAGGATCCGCGGGGCTCACGCCGCCTTTCAGCGCGACTTCGGAAAAATCCCGCTCGACGAGAATTCGCCAGGCCCGCCGCAGCCAGAAGAAGGCAATCGGGAAAAGGCCGAGAAACAATATCCATGTGATCGCGACGCTGATAGTCATCCACTACTCCTGTTGTTGCGCGCGCCAGCGCGCAGAAATCAATGCGCTTCGCTTCGCAAAGCAGCAAAGAAAAACCCCGCCAAAAGTGCCAGCGGGGCTCTTCTTGCCCGCTGCCGCCAACTCGAGGCCGGACGACAGCATGATCATAATGCTAACTGCGCTTAGTGAGCACCCGTAACAGCCCCTGAGCCACGCGGGATGCGAACCGATTCGACCATTGCCTGGATGTGCTCCGGCGGTTCCGGGGTCATCTTGTCGACAATGAAGGCAACACCGAAGTTAACACAGGCTCCGATGGCACCGAAGGCTTCCGGCGTGATGCCGAAGAAGCTGTTTGGCCCACCGATCAGGTCCAGGTACTCGGTTCCCTTGATGAAGAAGAGACCCTTGGCTGCGAAGACGTAGAACAGGGTGACGAACAGGCCGGCGAGCATGCCGCAGATAGCGCCTTCCTTGTTCATCTTCTTCGAGAAGATCCCCATCATGATCGCCGGGAACAGCGAGCTCGCCGCGATCCCGAAGGCCAGGGCAACGGTACCTGCGGCGAAGCCCGGCGGATTGAGACCCAGGTAGCCAGCGATGACAATTGCCACGGCCATCGAGATCTTGCCCGCCAGCAGCTCGTTCTTCTCGCTGATATCGGGAACGAAGACGTTCTTGATCAGGTCATGCGAGATCGCAGCCGAGATAGCCATCAACAGGCCAGCAGCAGTCGACAGGGCGGCAGCAAGACCACCGGCGGCGACCAGCGCGATCACCCAGTTCGGCAGCAGGGCAATTTCCGGATTGGCGAGCACGATGATGTCGGCGTTGACCGTCAGCTCGTTGCCCTTCCAGCCAGCACCCTCGGCCTTGGCCTTGAAGGCATCGCTCTTGGACTTGTCGTTGTAGTACTGGATGCGACCGTCACCGTTCTTGTCTTCCCACTTCAGCAGACCGGTCTTCTCCCAGCGCTTCATCCAGTCCGGACGCTCCTCGTACACCAGTTGCGAGTCGGCAGCGTAGGGATCGGCATTGCCCATCACCACACCCGGGGTGATCGTGCGCAGCAGGTTGGTCTTGGCCATCGCCGCAACAGCAGGGGCGGTGGTATAGAGCAGGCCGATGAAGATCAGAGCCCAGCCGGCGGAACTACGCGCAGCAGCAACCGTCGGCACCGTGAAGAAGCGCATGATGACGTGCGGCAGACCGGCGGTACCGATCATCAGCGACATCGTGTACACGAACATGTTCAACATGCCGCCGGCGTCCGACGTAGTGTAGTTGGCGAATCCCAGATCGGTCACCACCATGTCCAGCTTGTGCAGAAGCGAGACATCCTGGCCGACGATGTTGGAACCCAGACCCAGTTGCGGGACGGGGTTGCCGGTGAGTTGGATCGAGATGAAGATTGCCGGGATGATGTAGGCAGAAATCAGCACGCAGTATTGCGCGACCTGCGTGTAGGTGATCCCCTTCATGCCACCAAACACGGCGTACAGAAAGACGATGCCCATACCCGCATAGATCCCGGTTTCGCTCGTCACTCCCAGGAAGCGCGAGAAAGCGACGCCGACGCCAGTCATCTGACCAATGATATAGGTCAGCGAAGCGACCAACAGGCAGATAACAGCGACCGTGCTGGCGGCTTTCGAGTAGAAGCGGTCGCCGATGAATTGCGGCACGGTGAACTTGCCGAACTTGCGCAGATAGGGAGCGAGCAGCATCGCCAGGAGAACGTAGCCGCCGGTCCAGCCCATCAGGAACAGACCGCCGCCATAACCCATGTTGGAGATCAGGCCGGCCATCGAAATGAACGAGGCGGCCGACATCCAGTCCGCGCCGATCGCCATGCCATTCATCACCGGCCCGACTTGACCTCCGGCAGCGTAGAAATCGCTGGTGGTACCGGCGCGCGCCCAGAGGGCGATGCCGATGTACAGTGCAAAACTTGCGCCGACCACCAGGTAAATTGTTGTTTGCAGTTCCATATTGGCCCCTTATTCTTCGTGAACGTCGAATTGACGGTCGATTTCGCCCATCTTCTTCCGGTAGTAGAAGATCAGCGCGATGAATATGTACATCGCTCCCTGTTGGGCAAACCAGAAGCCCAGGGGATAGCCACCCAGATGGATGCTATTGAGTGCGGGGTGCGAACAGGATGCCCGCGCCGAACGAGACCAGGAACCATACTATCAGGATCTTGGTTAACAACCCGAGGGTCGCCGACCAGTAAGCCTTTCCACTGTCCTCCATGATTACCTCCTCCAATTTTTTTTTCGATCGATTAAGTGGCTCCCGAAGCACCCATGGGAACCACCGGGGCGATTATTGATGTCGATTCTTACTGGAAGCTGACACCACTCTGGAAAGTCGGGCTTGCGCACAAGCTATCGTGGGGCCGCGCGTTCGCGCGCTAGCGGCAGCCGTCGCCGTGGCGCGAAGGGCAAACGGCGACTGGCCTAACTCCGCCAGAAGCCAGGCGCCAGCAAGACCAGCAAAGTGAAAATCTCGAGGCGTCCGAGAAGCATGGCCCAGGTGCACACCCAGGTCTGCAAGTCGGTGAGCACGGCGTAGGTCGTCGCCGGACCAACGAGGTTCAGTCCCGGGCCAGTGTTGTTCAAACAGGCGACGACGGCGGAGAACGCGGTGATGATGTCCAGCCGCGTGGCGACCATCAGCAACGTCATTGCGACGATGCTGACCACGTAGATGAACATGAAGCCAAGGATGGCGTGCAGCACCTGGTCCGGAATGACCGTCCCGCCGAAGCGCACCGTCTGCAGGCCGCGCGGATGCATGGCCCGCGTCAGTTCGCGCGACACCTGCTTGTAGAGAACCACCGCGCGCATCATCTTGATCCCGCCACCCGCCGAACCCGAGCAGGCGACGAAGCTGCCCAGGAAAAGGATCCACAGCTGGCCGAACAGGGGCCACTGCACGTAATCGGTCGTTGCGAAGCCAAGCGAAGTGGCCAGCGACACGGAGTGGAATCCGACGTAACGCAGAGTCGTCAGGAAATCCGCGTAGATCGCCTCCGGCCAGAGGTAGACCGAAAGCGCCAGGATGCTCAGTGCCAGAATGCCCAGGAAATAGTGCGCCTCGATGTCGGCCAGATACGCACGCAGCGATCGCTGCGAGAAGGCCAGGAAGTGCGTGCTGAAGTTGATGCCGGCGAGCAGGGCGAAAAAGATGACCACCAACTCGATATCGAGGCTGTCGAAGTGGCCAAGACTGGCATCCTTGCTGGAAAAACCACCGAGGCCCATCACCGAGAAGGCGTGCATCATCGCGTCCCAGGGTTCCATGCCCACGCCATACAAACTGATGCCGCAGAGAGCAGTAAGGATCACATAGACTACCCACAGGCCCTTGGCAGTCTCGGTGATGCGCGGCGTGATCTTGGAATCCTTCATCGGCCCAGGGTTTCCGCCTTGAGCATGCCGCGGCCGCCGAAGCCAAGCAAGGGCAGAATGGCGACGGCAAGAACGACAACACCGAGGCCACCGACCCAGTGCATGAAAGTTCGCCAGAAGTTGATCGAAACGGGCAGCTGGTCAAGCCTGGACAAGACCGTCGCACCGGTCGCCGTAAGGCCTGAAACGGCCTCGAAATAGGCGTCCGTCCAGGTCAGCTCGGCAATGTGCAGGTACAGGGGCAGGGCGCCGAAAGCGGGCAGGATCGCCCAGATCAGGGCGACCAGCAGAAAGCTCTCGCGCACCCGCATCTCGCGTTGCTGCCGGCCTATGAAGAAAGAAAGCAGCAAGCCGCAGAGGATGGTGATCAGCACCGCTTCATCGTACGCGTCATGTGCGCCGTCGGCGGTCAGCCAGGAAATGGCGAGCGGAATTATCATCAGGCAACCGAAGCCGGCGATCAGAACGCCGAGGACGTACAGCGCCGGTGCGAAACGCCCAAACACGCGCGCGCCTCGCGACTCCGCGGAAAGCGACGAAGAACCAGACATTTTCTCGATCCTGGCCACCAGCTTTCTTGACGTGCCCATGAGGATGCGGAATCGACCACTCAGGGGTCTATCCGCGAGGATCAGGGGGAGAGTAAAAAATCAGCCGCACCAGCGAGCAGGTATCTTAGCCCGGCGGCCGCAATGTGGCGGGCATTCTATACCGAAAGTCTCGCCACGGCGCCCGGCAGGCCACTCACGGCGTTTACTGCCCGCGCTCTAGAGCAGCACCCGCTCGATACCGCCGTTGTTGGCCTGCCTGACGTAGCGGGCCAGCCAGTCGTCGCCCAGCAGGCGCCTGACCATTTCGACGACGATGTAGTCGGCCTCTGTGCCGCTGTCATCGTTGTAGCGGGACAAACCTTGCAGACAAGAGGGGCAGGAGGTAAGCACCTTGATCGGGCCGCCAAAGCCATCCGCCCGCTGCCTTTCGACGCCGTTGGCGATCTCCTCCTGCTTGCGGAAGCGCACTTGCGTGGACACGTCCGGACGCGTCACGGCCAGGGTTCCCGACTCGCCACAGCAACGCGCCGAAAGCTCTACCGGCTGCGCCATCAGGCTGTTGACCACCTTGATGCCGGGCATGGTGCGCATTGGCACGTGACAGGGGTCGTGATAGAGGTAACGACTGCCGCTGACGCCGTCGAGGCAGACGCCTTTTTCGAGCAGATACTCGTGAATATCGAGCAGACGGCAACCGGGAAAGATCTGCTCGAAGTGGTATTTTTCGAGCTGGTCCATACAGGTGCCACAAGAGACGATGACGGTCTTGATATCCAGATAGTTCAGGGTGTTGGCAACGCGGTGGAAAAGCACCCGGTTGTCGGTGGTGATCCTCTGCCCCTGGTCGGCCTCGCCGGCTGCCGTCTGTGGATAGCCACAGCAGAGGTAACCGGGTGGCAGCACGGTTTGCGCGCCGATCTCGTAGAGCATCGCCTGCGTGGCCAGGGCCACCTGGGAAAACAGGCGCTCGGAGCCGCAACCCGGGAAATAAAAAACCGCATCGCCGTCATAATCCGGGGCGCTGACCTTTTGCGGATCGCGGATGATCGGGACAATCTTGTCGTCCTCAATGTCGAGCAGCGCGCGCGCCGTGCGTTTGGGAAGCCCACCCGGCATCGGTTTGTTGATGAAGTGGATGATCTGCGACCGAAGTGTCGGCGAACCGAGCGTCGCCGGCGGTTGCCGCGTTTGCGCCTGGATCAGACCCAGCGACTTCGCCGCCCGGTAAGCCAGGCGCTGCGCCCGATATCCCCAGTCGATCATCAGCTTGCGCACCAGCTTGATGGTCGCCGGATCCTTGATCGTCAGGAAAGCCATGGCCGCCGCTTTCGCCGGCACGAATTTCTTCTTGCCTTGCTCGCGCAGCAGATTGCGCATGCGGATCGAGACATCGCCGAAGTCGATATCGACCGGGCACGGCGTCAGGCACTTGTGGCAGATCGTGCAGTGATCGGCAACGTCGTTGAATTCGTCGAAATGGCGCAGCGAAACGCCGCGCCGAGTCTGCTCCTCGTAGAGAAAAGCTTCAATCAGCAAGGAGGTGGCAAGGATCTTGTTGCGCGGCGAGTAGAGCAGGTTGGCGCGCGGAACATGCGTCGAACAGACCGGCTTGCACTTGCCGCAACGCAGGCAGTCCTTGACCATCGCCGAAATGTGGCCGATTTCCGACTGCTCCATGATCAGCGACTCGGTGCCGAGCAGCGAGAACGACGGCGTGTAGGCCTTGCTCAGATCGCCGCCCGGCAGCAGCTTGCCCTTGTTGAAGCGGCCTTCGGGATCAACCCGGGCCTTGTAGTCGCGAAAAGGCTGGATTTCCTCATCGCTGAGGAATTCCAGCTTGGTGATGCCAATGCCGTGCTCGCCCGAGACAACGCCGTCGAGCGCCCGCGCCAGCGCCATGATCCGTTCGACCACGGCGTACGCGGTCTGCAGCATCTCGTAGTTGTCGGAGTTCACCGGAATATTGGTGTGCACGTTGCCGTCGCCAGCGTGCATGTGCAGGGCGACAAACAGGCGGCTGCGCAATGTCTGCTGCTGAATCGCGGCGATACGTTCGACGACCGGCCGGTAAATGACGCCGTCGAAAATGTCTTCGAGCTGCGGCTTGAGCTCGCTCTTCCACGAAACGCGCAGCGAGTAGTCCTGCAAGCGATGAAAAAGCGTCGGCCTGGGCGCCCGATTCTTCAACTCGCCACTGCTGAGGCCACGTCTGGCGAACTGCGCTTCGGCCTCGTGCAGCGGCAGGTCGAGGCTGTCGAGCAACCACTGCCAGCGCGTGCGTACACTGGCCACCGCTTCCAGCGCGGCCGTTCGGCGTTCGCCGATCAACAGCTCCTTGTCGAGTTCGGCGTCGCCACGATGCAGGGGCAGGTCGCCCTGCAGGAATTCGCTCAGGGCGTCGCAAAGCGCCAGCTTGTTGCCGATCGACAGTTCGATGTTGATGCGCTCGATGCCGTCGCAGTATTCGCCCATCCGCGGCAGCGGAATCACCACGTCCTCGTTGAGCTTGAAGGCGTTGGTATGGCGTGAAATGGCAGCGGTGCGCGAGCGATCAAGCCAGAATTTCTTGCGTGTTTCGGCGTCGACGGCGATGAAGCCTTCGGCGCCGCGCAGATTGCACAGGCGCACCACTTCCGACGCCGCGCTCATCACCGCCGACTCGTCGTCACCGACCAGATCACCGATGAGCACCATTTTCGGACGCCCGGCGTTTTCCGCCTTGCGCTTGGCCTTGGTCGCGTAGCCGACGGCGCGCAGATAGCGCTCGTCGAGGTGTTCGAGTCCGGCGAGCAGGACACCAGCGTCCTTGCCGCCGCCCCCCAGGCGCGAAGTGATCGGTAATCTCGACAATCGCCGGCACCGCCTCGCGTACCTGTCCGAAAAACTCGAGGCAGACGGTACGTGCGTGCTGCGGCATACGGTGCAGAACCCAGCGCGCGGCGACGATCAGGCCGTCGGTGCCCTCTTTCTGGACACCGGGCAGACCGGCCAGAAACTTGTCGGTGACGTCCTTGCCGAGACCCGCCTTGCGAAAGCTTGAGCCGGGAATCTCCAGCATTTCGGGCTCGCCGTAGAGCGTCTTGCCATCCTTGCGAAAACGCCTGATCTCGAAGCGCACCGTCTCCTGTTCGTGGATCTTGCCGAAGTTGTGGCCGATGCGCGTCACTTCCATCGGATGACCACTGGGGTCGACCAGCTTCCACCAGGCCAGATTGTCGACCGCCGTTCCCCACAGCACTGCCTTCTTGCCGCCAGCGTTCATTGCCACGTTACCGCCGATGCACGAGGCATCCGCCGAAGTGGGGTCGACCGCGAACACCCGGCCGGCCGCCGTCGCGGCTTCCGCGACGCGAGCCGTGACCACGCCGGCACCGGTACGGATCGTTGCGTACGGGCGATCACATCCGGGCAGGCGCATTTCCTCGACGGCACCGATGTTCATCAGCTTCTCGGTGTTGATCACCGCCGCCAGCGGCGTCAGCGGAATCGCCCCGCCGGTGTAACCGGTGCCGCCACCGCGCGGAATGATGGTCAGCCCGAGTTTGATGCAGGCACGCACCAGGGCGCCGATCTCTTCCTCACTGTCCGGGTTGAGCACCACGAAGGGGTATTCGACGCGCCAGTCAGTGGCATCGGTGACGTGCGAGACGCGCGCCAGGCCGTCGAAAGCAATATTGTCGTGGCGCGTATGCCTGGAAAGGGCTTTTCTGACCTTGCTGCGCAGCCTGCCCGTATCGTCGAAATGGCGCTCGAAAGCGTCAACCGCGGCCGCGGCGGCGACAATCAGTTGCTGCACGCGTTCGTTACCCTGGCGACGCTTCTCAATCTCGCGCAAACGATGGCGAAGCGCCGCGATGAGCGCCACTCGCCGCTCGCGATTGGCAAGCAGATCGTCCTCCAGGTAGGGATTGCGTTGCACAACCCAGATATCCCCGAGCACTTCATAGAGCATCCGCGCCGAGCGACCGGTGACGCGTTCGGCACGCAGCTGGTCGAGCAAGGCCCACTTTTCTGCGCCGAGCAGACGAATGACAATCTCGCGGTCGGAAAACGAGGTGTAGTTGTAGGGGATCTCGCGCAGGCGTGCGTTCATTGATACTCTCGGCTAGCAGCAAAGGGCGAATTCTAGCTTATTGCAGTGCAACAGCGATGGCCGCCGGGCAGGGGAAAACTCCCAGCTCCAGACGGTCGCACTGCTGCTTCCTCGGGTATCCTGTCGCCATCAGCTTGGGAGGGCGCATGTACAGGAACACTTGTCGGGTGACTGCTTTCGCCAGCCAGCCTGGACTTTCCCGTCTGCGAGGCCGGCCGGCTTGATTCAGGAAACGCTGCTCGACGTCCTGGCGAGCATCGCCTGGCCGGCAGCGATTGCCATCGCCTGGACCGTCGGCGAACTGGCCTACCGCCTGCTATCGCTGCCGCGAATCAGCAGTTACGGCATCGCCGGCTTCGTGATGGCCGCCAGCCAGGGGGGATTTCTCGACAACCCTTCGGGAACGCCGATCGCTCTGCTGGCTCATTTCGCTTTCGGATTGATACTTTTCGAGCTCGGCTACCGCATCAACCTGCGCTGGCTGCGGGTCAATCCCTGGCTGGCAATCACCGGCGTAGCCGAAGCGAGCGGCTGTTTTGCTGCGGTGTTCATGCTGGCGCAAGCCTTTGCCTTGCCAATCGTCCCCTCGTTGCTGCTCGCCGCGCTGGCCATGGCCACCTCGCCGGCAGCCGTGCTGCGGGTGGCCAACGAACTGCAGAGCTCGGGCCAGGTCACCGAGCGCCTGTTCCACCTCACCGCCTGCAACTGCGTACTCTCCCTCTTCGTTTTCAAGGCCATCGTCGGCTACTGGGTGCTGGCCAGCGCCGGCAGCGCCTTCGAAGCCGTCTGGAACAGTCTGGTGGTGGTCGGCGTATCGATCAGCATCGGCGCAGCCTTCGGCGTGGCCGTGCCGGCGCTGCTCCGCCAGCTGGGCAACATCGACCGCAATGCCACCGTCGCTTTTGCCGTTGCGGCCTTGCTGCTGACGGCCGTGACGTACGCTTTCAAGTTCTCGCCGCTACTGGCGGCGCTGGCCTTCGGACTGGTCGCCCGACACCGGCGCGCGATACTCTCGCAAGCGCAGCGCAACTTCGGCACCCTTGGCGACCTGCTGACCGTGCTGTTGTTCGTTTTTGTCGCGGCCTCGCTTGACTGGCAGCAGGTGCGCAGCGGACTCACGCTGGCATTGGCCGTCATCGCGCTGCGTCTGGCCGTCAAGATGACGGCGACGACCGTCTTTGCCCGTCCCAGTGGCGTCAGCTGGCGCAAAGGCGCGCTGACCGGCCTGGCGATGACGCCGATGTCCGGCCTGGTCATCGTCCTCCTCGAACAGACCCGACACCTCAAGCTCTACGCACTCGATCAGGTCGCCGGCCTGGCAGCGATCGTCCTGCTGCTCGAGGTGATTGGCCCGGTGCTTACGCGCCGGGCTCTGGTCTGGGCTGGCGAAACGCATCAGCAGGAGGGCCGCTGAAAATGCCCCTCGAGTCCTTCAAGGCCAGCGCATCCCTGAGCATGGGAGTCGAACTCGAGTTGCAACTGGTCAACTGGACCGACTTCGACCTCTCCGGCTCGGCCAGCGACCTGCTCCACCTGCTCGGCCACAAGACCTTCCCCGGCGACGTCAAGCCCGAGATTACCGAAAGCATGCTCGAGATCTCGACCGCCGTGCATCACCGCCACGCCGAGCTGCTGGCGCAACTGCGCGACATCCGCGACGCCCTGGTGCGTACCGGTGACCGTCTCAACATCGCCGTCTGCGGCGGCGGCACCCATCCCTTCCAACGCTGGTCCGAGCGGCGCATTTTTCCCAATCCGCGCTTCAATCAGCTCTCCACCCTCTACGGTTACCTGGCCAAGCAGTTCACCGTCTTCGGACAACACATTCACATTGGCTGTACCAGTGCCAACGAAGCGCTCTACCTGCTGCATTCCTTGAATCGCTACGTGCCGCATTTCATCGCCCTGTCGGCCTCTTCCCCTTTCTTCCAGGGGATCGACACCCAGTTCGACTCGGCACGCCTGAATTCGGTCTTTGCCTTCCCCCTGAGCGGCCGTGCGCCCTTGCTCTTCGACTGGCAGGAGTTCGCGCATCACTACTTCGCGAAAATGGAAACCACCGGCGTCGTCAAGAGCATGAAGGATTTCTACTGGGATATCCGCCCGAAACCGGAGTACGGCACGATTGAACTGCGCGTCTGCGATACGCCGCTCACCGTGGACCGCGCCGCGGCCCTCGCCGCCTACCTGCAGGCGCTCTGCCGCATGCTCCTGCAACGCGACGAAGCACCACCGGTCGAGGACGATTATCTGGTCTACAACTACAACCGTTTCCAGGCCTGCCGCTTCGGCCTCGATGGCGTGCTGGTCCATCCCAAGAGCCACGAGAGTCGGCTGCTGCGCCAGGACATCCTGGCCACCCTCGCCAGACTCGAACCCCATGCCGCGGTTCTGGACAGCATCGGGGCACTCGAGCAGCTACGCCACGAAGTGAGCGCGGAAGGCAACCACGCCAGCTTCCTTCGCCAGCACTTTGCCGATGCGGGCAGTGTCCAGGGCGTGGTCGACGCCGCGGTAACGCTCTTCCGGCGGGGGAGAAGCAGGTAAGGCAGCTCCCGCGAAGTGATCGGCGACCACTTCACCTGCTAGAATCCTCGTTTTCCCTCGCTGCACACCGCCGCTGCCAAAATGTCCATGGACTACCTCGAAAGAATACTCAACGCCCAGGTCTACGACCTTGCCAGCGAAACTCCCCTTGATTTTGCACCCGGCCTGTCGGCGCGTACCGGTAACCGGATACTGCTCAAACGCGAAGACCTGCAGCCCGTTTTTTCCTTCAAGCTGCGCGGCGCTTACAACAAGATCTTTCATCTCTCGGCCGACAAACTGAAACGTGGAGTGATCTGCGCGTCGGCCGGTAATCATGCCCAAGGCGTGGCGCTGGCAGCAGCCAAGCTCGGTTGTCGGGCGGTGATCGTCATGCCGACGACAACGCCGCAGATCAAAATCCAGGCGGTGCGAGCCCTTGGCGGTGAAGTGGTGCTGATCGGGGAATCGTTTGACGACGCCTTCACGCATGCTCGCGAACTCGAGAAATCCGAGAAACTGAGCTTCGTTCACCCTTTCGACGACCCGGAGGTGATTGCCGGCCAGGGGACGATAGGCATGGAGATCCTCCGCCAACACGCCAAGCCGATTCATGCCGTGTTCTGCTGCGTCGGTGGCGGTGGACTGATTTCGGGTGTTGCCGCCTACATCAAGCGGGTACGGCCGGACACCCGGATCATCGGCGTTGAAGCCAGCGACGCCGACGCCATGACGCGCTCGCTGGCCGCCGGCAAGCGCATCCGGCTCGACCATGTCGGCCTCTTTGCCGATGGGGCAGCGGTCAAATACGTCGGCGAAGAGACCTTCCGCCTCTGCCAGATGTACGTCGATGAAATGGTCCTGGTCAATACCGACGCCATCTGTGCAGCGATCAAGGACGTCTTCGAGGACACCCGCGCGGTGCTCGAACCGGCGGGTGCTTTGGCGGTCGCGGGTGCCAAAGCATACGCCCGAGCACACAAGCTGAAAGACAAGGCGCTGGTGGCCATCGCCTCCGGCGCCAACCTCAACTTCGACCGTCTGCGCTTTGTCGCCGAACGCGCCGAACTCGGCGAACAACGCGAAGCCGTTTTTGCCGTCACTCTGCCCGAGAAGCCGGGCGCCTACAAAAAACTTCGTGGCGCTGATCGGCTCACACAACATCACCGAGTTCAACTACCGCTATAACGACCAGCGTGACGCGCACGTCTTCGTCGGTATCCAGGTCTCGTCCCGCGCCGAGTCGATAAAGCTGCTCGAACAGCTGCACAAACACAATTATCCGGCCCTCGACCTGACCGACGACGAAATGGCCAAAGGGCACATTCGCCATCTCGTGGGCGGCCACTCACCAGGGATCAACAACGAGCTTCTTTACCGCTTCGAATTTCCCGAGCGCCCCGGCGCGCTGATGAAATTTCTCAACAGCATGAGCGCCGGCTGGAACATCAGCTTGTTCCATTACCGCAACCATGGCGCCGATTACGGGCGAGTCCTGGTCGGCATGCAGGTGCCGCCGAGGGAAATGAACGAATTCGAGGATTTCCTCGAGAAGGTCGGCTACGCGCACTGGAACGAGACCAACAACCAGGCCTACAAGCTGTTTCTGGGCTAGTTGTGCGCCTCTGCGCCGCAGACAGGCGCAGCAATGATAGGCTGTGCTGACGACGCCACCGGTACTCACCCGTCACATGCCGCTGTTCGTTCCTGAACCAGTCCACACAGGACCCTTTCCGAGGAGAGCATCCACATGACCATGAACATCGTCAACAACGTCACCGGCCTGATCGGCAATACCCCACTGGTCAGACTCCACCGCATCAGCGCCGGTATCGAAGGCACCATCGCCGCCAAGCTGGAGTTCTGTAATCCGGCGCACAGCGTCAAGGATCGTATCGCCATGGCAATGATCGACGACGCACAGGCAGCGGGACGAATCAGCCCGGAAACCATCGTTCTTGAACCGACCTCGGGTAACACCGGCATCGGTCTGGCGATGGTTTGCGCGGCACGTGGGATCAAATGCTGCTTCGTGATGCCGGAGACGATGAGCCGTGAACGCCGCCTGCTGCTCAAGGCTTACGGCGCCGAATTGGTCCTCACGCCCGGCCCGGACGGCATGGGCGGCGCCATCAGCCGCGCCGAGGCCATGGCCGCTGCCGATTCGCGCTACTACATCCCGCAGCAGTTCGAGAATCCGGCCAATCCGGCCATTCACCGCGCGACGACGGCCGAGGAAATATGGCGCGACACGCATGGCCAGGTGGACATCTTCGTTTCGGGCGTCGGCACTGGGGGCACCATTACCGGTGTCGGCGAAGTGCTCAAGGAGAGGAAGCCCGGCGTGCAGGTGATCGCCGTCGAGCCCGACGCCTCGCCGGTGCTCTCGGGTGGGGCTAAGGGACCGCATCCGATCCAGGGCATCGGGGCCGGCTTCGTGCCGAAGGTGCTGAACACCGCCATCTACGATGAAGTGCTGCGCGTCACCTCTGAAGACGCTTTTGCCACCGCCCGCAGAATGGCAACCGAAGAGGGCCTGCTGGTCGGTATTTCGTCCGGGGCAGCCGTGTGGGCGGCGATGGAAGTCGCGCGGCGACCACACAACGCCGGCAAGCTGACCGTGGTCATCATCCCCTCCTTCGGTGAGCGCTACCTGTCGACCGCACTCTTCGCGGACCTCGAAGTCTGAGCGGCGTGCTGCCGGTGCTGCCGGAGAAAGACGACGCCTTCGCCGGCGTCATCGACCGGCGCGGCGGTGATTCGCTGAAGTGGAACCGCTACGCTGGCCGCGATGTGCTCCCCTTGTGGGTTGCCGACATGGATTTCGCGGCGCCGCCAGCGATTGTCAGGGCTCTTGAAAAACGCGTCGCGCACGGCTGTTTCGGCTACGCGGAGGCGACACCGGCTCTGCTCGCTGCCGTCCTCGGACATCTCCAGCGTGCCTACGGCTGGCAGGTCGAAGCCGACTGGCTGGTCTGGCTGCCGGGCCTGGTCAGCGGACTCAACGTCGCCTGCCGGGCCATCGACGGCGATGTGCTGACGGCGACGCCGATCTACCCCCCTTTCCTCTCGGCACCCGGCCTGTCCGGCAAGGCGCTGGCGACCGCCCCCCTGCAGCAGCTTGCCGGCCGCTGGCTCTGGGACTTCGCCGCCTTGCAGCGCGCACTGACCCCAAACAGTCGCCTGCTGCTGCTCTGCCACCCGCACAACCCGGTGGGACGCGCCTGGGACGACGACGAGTTGGCGCAAATCGCCGCCTTCTGCAATGAGCACCAGCTGATCGTCTGCTCGGATGAAATCCACTGCCAGCTACTGCTCGACCAACAGCGGCGGCACCGGCCCCTGGCGACGATTGATGCCGACCTCGCCCAGCGCAGCATCACCCTGATGGCGCCATCGAAAACCTACAATATTCCTGGCCTCGCTTGCGCTTTTGCAGTCATCCCGAACACCGCGCTACGGCGTCGCTTCACGGCCACGATGCGCGGCATCGTCCCGCATGTGAATGCGCTTGGCCTGGCGGCCATGGAAGCCGCTTATCGCGACTGCGACGACTGGCAGCAGGCGCTGCTCGCCGTTCTACGCAACAACCGTGATCGCGTCACAGCAGCGCTCGGCGCCATCCCTGGTCTGCGCGTAAACCACGTCGAAGCCACCTACCTAGCATGGATCGACGCACGCGGCCTGGGCGTCGGCGATGCGACGGCCTTCTTCGAAGAGGCTGGCGTTGGCCTCTCCAATGGCGCGGACTTTGGTCTCCCCGGCTGGCTACGACTCAATTTTGGCTGCCCGCGCGCGACGCTCGATGCGGCCCTCGAACGTATGCTGAACGCTTGTTCGAGATTGCCCAGGGCGGCGACGACTTCCTGAACCTCCGCGGCGACGCCCGCGACAAGGAGTCGGTGGCGCGGCCCGCGGACCAGATCCAGCAGCGCGCTCAACGCAGCGCTCGGAAGACACCGGCTTCGGTCACCATTGCGTCGAGTCGCTGGTCGTGCGGCTCGGGAGAAATGCTGTCCAGCCGGGCGAGTTCGAATCCGACCCCCACCACCAGCGGTCGCGGCAAAAGTGATGCCAGAGTGCGGTCGAAATAACCGCCGCCGTACCCAATGCGGTAGCCGGCGGCGTCAAAGCCATTCACCGGCAAGAGCAGCACCTCGGGAATCAGGAAGTCGCCGTGGGCCGGTGTCGGGATGCCATAGCGATCGGCGAACATCGCCGTGCCCGCCGACCAGGCGCGAAAAGCCAGCGTCCGCGGTTCGTCGATCACCACCGGCAGCAAAGCCCGAAAGCCTGGTTTGCCCGCGCTGGCCCATTCGTCGATCAGCGGTCGGAGGTCGGCTTCATTCTGCACCGGCCAGCAGAAGCCGACAGCCAGCGCCGCCAGCTGCGGAAAACCCTCACGCAGATGCGTGCGGACCCGACGAGACAGCTGCACGCACTCATCCGCAGTCAGAGCCAAGCGGCGCTCAAGCAGGCTTTTGCGCAGCGCACGGCGGGCGGCAAAGCGCTCGGCGGCGACGCGACCAAGGCCATCGATGGTGATTCCCGGCGTCGCTCCAGCAGCCATGTGATATGCTCAAAACAGATATTTTTCGAGAAATCCAGCTTACCATGAAGTTTCGCCACAGCCTCCGCCACAGCTTTCGGTACACCCTTCTGGCCCTCCTCGGCGCCTCACTGCTGACGCCGCTTGGCGCCTTGGCGAGCAGCGCCGACGAGCAGTTTCTCGCCGCGCGCAGCGCCGCTCGCAACGGCGACAGGACGCGCCTGGAGCAACTGGCGCCAACGCTGCAGGATTACGAACTGGCATCCTACGTCGATTACTGGCAGCTTCTTCTCGACCTGAAGGAAGCCGATCCAGCAAGCGTCACCGCCTTCCTTAACCGCAATCCGAACAGCTATGTAGCCGAAAAGTTGCGCACCGACTGGCTCCGCCAAACCGGCAAGCAGCAGCAGTGGGCGGCTTTTGATGCCGAGTTCCCGCGTCTGCTGCAGACACCGCCGCAAGACATTGCCTGCTATTCGTTGCAGGGCCGGCGGGCTCAGGGCGACCCGAGCATGCTCGACGACGCCTTGCCCCTGTGGTTGACCTTGCTCGAGCCTCCGGAACCCTGCTACCCGGTACTCGAGGCGCTGATTCTCGAAAAGCGCGTCCTCGCCGATCTCGTCTGGGCACGAATCCGCAACCAGTTCGAGGCCAACAAGACCACCGCCGCCGCGTACAGCATGAATTACCTGCCGCCCAGCCAGACCCCGGACGCGAAACTGGCGCAAACGATCATCACCGCGCCGCTGCCCTGGCTGATCCGCTTGCCGAGCGACTTTTCAGCTAACCGCATGCAGCGCGAGCTGGCCATCCTCGGCATCCAGCGCATCGCACGCAACGACCCGCGCATGGCGGCACAGCAACTGCAGCGCATCGCGCCTTCGCTGAGCAAGGAGGAACAGGGCTGGGCGTGGACGCAGATCGGCCGCCAGGCGGCGCAGGACCACATGCCCGAGGCCAGCGAGTGGTACCGCAAGGGTGGCGATACGCGCCTTTCCGATGATGCGGCGGAATGGAAAGTGCGCGCGGCGCTGCGCGTCCAGGACTGGGGCGCCGTGCGCTCGACGATCGAAGCAATGCCCCCGGAACTGGCCGCGCAATCGGCCTGGGTCTACTGGCTGGGCCGCGCCTACCGCGCTGGCGGCAGGCTGGCTGAAGCCGATACGCAGTTTGCGAAGATCGCCGGTCAGCCCGATTTCTACGGCAACCTGGCCAGCGACGATCTCGGCCAGGCCATTGCACCACCACCACAGGCATCGCCACCGAGCCTTGATGAGCTGGCGGCGGTGCAGGCCAAGCCCGGCGTGCAACGCGCGCTGCTCTTCTTTCGCCTCAACCTGCGCTCGGAAGCGGTCCGGGAATGGAACTGGTCCCTGCGCGAGATGAGCGACCGGGAACTGCTCAGCGCGTCAACGATCGCCCTGCGCGCCGATATTTACGACCGCGCCATTGCCAGCGCCGACCGTACCCGCAACGAACACGACTACTCGCTACGCTACCTGGCGCCATTTGGCGATCAGGTGCGGCCGGCAGCGCGCAACCAGGCCCTCGACGACGCCTGGGTCTATGGCCTGATGCGCCAGGAGAGCCGCTTCGTGACCAATGCGCGCTCGGGTGCCGGCGCGTCCGGGCTGATGCAACTGATGCCGGCCACCGCCAAATGGGTCGCCGGCAAGATCGGCCTCAAGAATTACCACCAGGGCCAGGTTAACGACACCGAAACCAACGTGCTGCTCGGTACCAGCTACATGCGACTGGTACTCGAGGATCTCGACAATCACCCGGTGCTCGCCTCCGCTGCCTACAACGCCGGGCCGGGTCGGGCGCGCCGGTGGCGTGCCGACGTGCCGCTGGAAGGTGCGATCTATGCGGAGACGATTCCCTTCAGCGAAACCAGGGACTACGTCAAGAAGGTCATGAGCAATTCGGTTTACTACTCGGCGCTCTTCGATGGCCGACCGCAAACGCTCAAGAATCGGCTCGGGACAATCGCTCCACGCACCGGCGGCGAAGCCAAGGGCGAGTAATTGCCTTAAAATCATGTTTTTTCGACACCCACTTCATCGGTAGGACGCTATGGAACTCAAGAATGTGCTGTTGATCGGCGGCAGTGGTTTTGTCGGCGGCTGGATTGCCAGCTGCCTTTCACAACGCGGCGTACGGGTGACGATAGCCACCCGCCACCGTGACAACACCAAGAAACTGATCATGCTGCCGACGGTCAGGATGGTCGAAGCCAGGGTGAACGACCAGCAGGCACTCGTCGAACTGATGCGTGGTCAGGACGCGGTCATCAACCTGGTCGGAATCCTCCATGACCGGGATTCGCGCCTGCCCTACGGCAAGGGTTTCGCCGCCGCGCATGTCGAGCTGACGAAAAGCATCGTCGCCGCCATGCAGCAGAGCGGCGTACGTCGCCTGGTGCATATGAGTGCGCTCAATGCCGCAGGCGACGGGGTATCGGAATACCTGCGCTCGAAGGGAGACGGCGAAGCCGTGGCACAGGCTGCGATGGCCGAGCTGGACGTCACGGTGTTTCGACCGTCAGTGATTTTTGGGCCGGGCGACGCCTTCCTCAACATGTTTGCCACCTTGCTGAAGCTTTTCCCGATCTTCCCGCTTGCTGGCGGTTCGGCGCGCTTCCAGCCGGTTTATGTCGGCGACGTGGCGAAAGCCTTCTGCGACTGCCTCGGCGATCACAGCACCTTTGGCCGGACTTACGATCTCTGCGGCCCGAAAGTCTATACGCTTCGCGAACTGGTCGAGTACACTGCCCGCTTGGTCGGCAAGCCGCGCCGCATCATCGATCTTGGCAACGGTGGCTGGGCTTACCTGCAAGCCGGCCTGCTGTGGCTGCTGCCGAAGCCGCCGATGTCGCCGGACAACCTGCGCTCGATGGACGTCGACAGCGTCACCGATGGTAGCCATGACTATCCGGATTGGCGGCCAACGGCACTTGAAGCCGTGGCCCCGAGCTATCTGTCGCCGGCCGAGATCGGGCAGTTTCGCCGCGACCGCTATCGCCTTCGTGCCGGTCGCTGAGCAGGCCAGCGCGCCAGCCCAGGCGCCAGCACTGCGCTGATGGAAATCTTCACGGTCGGCGGGGCGATCCGCGACGAGTTGCTCGGTTTGCCGGTTCAGGATCGTGACTACCTTGTCGTCGGCGCCTCGCCCGAGGAAATGCTGGCCCGCGGCTTCAAACCCGTCGGCAAGGATTTCCCGGTCTTCCTGCACCCACAGTCGCACGCCGAATACGCGCTGGCGCGAACGGAACGCAAGACCGGCAACGGTTACAAGGGCTTTGCTTTCCATGCCGCCCCGGAGGTCAGCCTGGACGAGGATCTGGCGCGCCGCGACCTGACCATCAACGCCATCGCGCGGAGCGCCGATGGCGTACTGATCGACCCCCACCATGGTATCGACGATCTGGCAGCACGCGTACTGCGCCATGTCGGACCGGCCTTTGTCGAAGACCCGGTGCGCGTTCTGCGCCTGGCGCGCTTCGCCGCGCGCTTCGCTGCGTTCACGGTGGCTCCGGAAACCGTTGCGCTGGCGCAAGGAATGGTCGCCAACGGCGAGCTCGACCATCTGGTTGCCGAACGCGTCTGGCAGGAACTGGCCAGGGGCCTGATGGAAGACAAGCCGTCACGGATGTTCGAGGTGCTGCGTGAATGCGGCGCCCTGGCCCGACTGCTGCCCGAGCTCGACCGCCTTTACGGCGTACCGCAGCGGGCGGAGATGCACCCGGAGATCGACACCGGGGTACATGTGATGATGGTCGTTGATCAGTCTGCGCAGCGCCACTACGGACTGCCGGTGCGCTTCTCTACGCTGCTCCACGACCTTGGCAAAGGCGACACCCCGGACGCCGATTTGCCGCGTCATCCGAACCACGAAGCGCGTAGCGTCAAACTGGCGGCCGAGGTCTGTGCGCGCCTGAAGGTGCCGCGCGAGTGTCGTGATCTGGCGCTCCTGGTCGCCCGCTATCACGGTGACATTCATCGCGGTCCGCAATTGGCGGCAGAGGACATCATCGGGCTGCTCGAAAACACCGACGCCCTGCGCCGCCCCGAACGCTTCGAGCAGCTGCTCGAAGCCTGTGCCTGTGACTTCCATGGTCGCCTGGGCTTCCAGGACCTGCCCTACCCGGCGCCAGCGCTCTTTCGCCAGGCGCTCCAACTGGCGCACGACGTCGATGCAGCGTCCATCGCGCGCAGCACTACCGAGCCGGAAATGATCGGCGCCAAGGTGCATGCGGCACGGTTGGCTGCAGTCAGGCCGTTGCTGGCCAGGCTCGGCGGCGGCGCTTCTTGAACTGGCAGCGCCTGGAGCCGGGCAAAGCCCGCACTGTGTTGGCGGCAAGCACCAGCGACTGACCTCCACCCGGGGAACTCGATAACGACCGGACCTGGGAAGCGCACGGAGCGTAATTGAAAAGTGATGCGGACGGTGATACCTGCGTGGCGAATGAAATGATCAATACAGGCGAACACCGAAGTCCTGTTGCTGCTCGCAGGATTCCTTGATCATGGCCTCCAGCATCAAATCCCCCAGTTCTCGGCGATAATGTGCAGGCTCCCAGAACCACTTCACGGGCTCATGTTTAGCCCCAACGTCAGGCACCGGCTCGTGAATGTAGGAAGAGTCCGCTGAAAAATCCCAGAACTCGACATTATCGCCCCCCCCGTCTGCGCAGTCCATTGGTGATTATTTCCAGCCACTCCTGGTGCTGCCCAAATAATTTCTCGTCTTTCAAGACCTGCCAGAACTGCTCGTGAAATGGATTCGTGAATATAATAACCCGGATGCCCATAGCGTCAGTGATGTCCAGAAACTTATCGAGCACTGCAAAATCCACTGACAGGCTTCCATCCTCATAACGTAGACTCCAGCCTTGACTATACTTCTTCCTGAGCATGTGCATTTTTTTGGGCAAACAGCGCATGCGGCCCTTCGATCGCTACGCTGGTACGAAAATCATTGCCCGGGTTGAAGCCCTGGTCGTCTCGATCTGATTGCCCGGGAGATTGCAAGGCCATCGTCCGAATACTGCTGATCAACGCATCGAGAGAGAAAAGCGTACGATAATGGTCCACCAGAGAGGTCCAGGTGTATTCATTATTTCCAGACCCGTCGAAAGCATAGCGAAGACGACCGGTGTTCTTGGACCAGTCGATTTCCACCCCAGGCGCCGGACGATCCCGCCGCAGCAGAAAGTCAACAAAATCGATGCTTAGGTACACCCGCTGAACCGGCTGGGCATAGATGATATTCAGGGCATATTCCAGTTGCTCTCGCACGCCCGCCCCGGGCAAACCGAGGTTGTACACCCGCGCTCCCGCCGCCGTGAAGCAGCGATGGGTTGGGTTTATCCCCATCTCCACCCTGGAATTGCCGACGATCAGCGTATCCCATTTACCGAATGTTGGGTGGTAGGCTTTGCTCATGCGCACATGCTCATTGATCGCCACCTTCCCTTGGTTCAGACCCTCGCGGCGTTCGACACCCAGCATGAGGTAGGGGTCAATCAGGTAATTGATGACAACCGTACAGGCTGCAAACACCATGAAGAAAAGTGCCATCAGAATTGTGTATCGACGCGGCGCCATGATCAGAATTGGAAGTAGAGGAATTCAGAAATCTGGGTAAGCGTAAGCACACCCACTAGTCCAATAAGTCCCGTAGTCGCGGCCCAGGTCGTGGAGTAACCCCAGCGAATCCTGGCCTGATCACGGACGGCTTTAAAGCTCTCTTGATGCTCGTACAGCACAGGTTCATAGTGGTGGAAAATTTGTGCCACGTTGGGCATGCAAACTGCGCCAAACGCGCCAACCAGAACCCATAGGTAGTTGCCGACAAAGGCCGATCCACTTCCGCCCCCTAAGGAAACACCCATCAGAGTCAGCGTGTTTTCCAGCCCACTCACGCGCGCAGCAACACTCATGGGCAATTCCGCGCCATTGGTACCAAGCATTGCCAGGATAATGGCATTACCCTGTTCCAATGTCGGCGCCCGAAAATACACCCAAGCGACTGTCACCCCAAGGAAAGTCAGCAGCCAGCAAAATAACCGGTAGGCACGGTGAGCCTCCAGCCTAAATCCCGCAGCCTGCATCGACCAATGCCAGGCGTGGTTGATCATCAGGTAGCTTCCGTGCAGCGCTCCCCAGATTACGAAGGTCCAGCCAGCCCCATGCCATAGCCCCCCTAGCAACATCGTAAGAAATAGATTTGCGTAGCGTCGTCCTTTGCCTTTGCGACTCCCTCCGAGGGGAACATAGAGATAATCCCGTAGAAAGCGGGACAAAGTAATATGCCAGCGGCGCCAAAATTCGATAATACTTACGGATTTGTAGGGTGAAAAAAAAATTCACCGGCAACTTGATGCCGAATATTCGAGAACAGCCGATAGCCATATCCGAATAACCAGAGAAATCAAAATACAGTTGAAACGTGTAGGCCAGAGTACTGCCCCATGCCACAAAAAAAATCAGCGTTCTGTGCAGCCAGAGGATCATCGTAGATCGGCCCAACGTAGCGCGACAGATTGTCTGCGATCACGGTTTTCTTGAACAATCCTATGCAAAATATGCTGATGCCAATCGCAAAATTCGACCATTGCGGCTGCAGTGCTTCCTTTTTCATGAACTGCGGCAGCATTTCCTTGTGATGCACAATTGGCCCGGCGATCAACTGCGGAAAGAAACAGACAAACAGGCAGTAATGAAGAAAATTGTATTCACGAGTATTACCTTGCCAGGAATCCACTAAGTAGGATATTTGCTGGAAGGTGAAAAATGAAATGGCCAGCGGTAGTACGATCTTCTCAAGATGCCAGGACGTACCCACCAGAATATTGAAGTTGTCGACGAAAAAAATTGGCGTACTTGAAGTAGCCAAGCAAACCCAGGTTGATCGCCACACCTAGCACCAGGAAAAACTTGCTCTTGCCGTTATCATTCGAAACGAGCCACCCACCCAGTGCGTAGTTAATGGCAATTGAGAACAGAATGAAAATAATATAAGCAGGATTCCACCAAGCATAGAAAAAAGAGCGATGCGACCACCAGCAGGCCCAGGCCGAACTCCTGCCCCACAAATCGGACAGCCAAAAAGTACAGCAAGACCGTAAGCGGGAAGAACAGGAACATAAACTCAAAAGAATTGAATAACATTGCGACAGATTTTCCGTTATTGTTCTAATCCCGCTTATCGATAGTACGCAGCAGTTACCGTAGCAACCACCGCAAGACCCTTGCTGTAGATACTTTAGGACTTGTGTCGTTTCGTGTGGAACGTAGCCAGTTGAGGCGGATGCCTAGGCCTACCGCCAGCCCCCAACCCGACGCCTCGCCCCTGAGGGCGGTGAGGCCCGAGCCGCTGGACGGGCCGGTGAGCTGGCCGCGGCGAAAAGCCGCGACCAGCCCCAAGTCTCTGTGCGAACGAAGGTTCCCGACGAGATCAAAGGCACGCCTCGCCCAGAACATCGCTGTCGGTGTTGCCGAGCAGCGCGGCGGTGAGCGGTGAGCGGTGAGCGGTGAGCGGTGAGCGGCGTCTGATTGCACAGGAAACCACACAGAGCGAGCTTAGTTTAGCCCAACACGCGGGGTGAAACCGCGGCATTGCGTCACATTCATGCCCTTCTTACGCAATCGCGCGCTGACTCCTAAGGGCGATCGCTGGAATGCCAAACCCCCTGCACTTACTACACTCGCCGCCAAAAAAGAGCGGGGCGCGTGCTAGCCGTCAGAGCGTCGCGCAACGGTCGCCGCTGACAAAACCGAGCAGAGGTTCGGAGATTCCCCGGCCAAGTGCGATCACCTTGAACAGCTCACCCATTTCGGCTGGCGAGACCAGCTTGTTGGCGGCACTGGCCAGAGGCAGATAGCGCCTGGCGTCGCTGGCCGGGGTTCGCGCCAGGACTTCGCCCAGCCCACAGTTGAAGAGAAAGTTGGACTGCGTACTGTAGCCGAGCAGTTCCAGCCCTGCCTGACAGCCACTTTCGACGATCGCCGTGAAATCGACGTGCGCGGTGATGTCCTGCAGACCCGGTAGATAAAAGGGCTCGACATGCGCGTGGTGGCGATAGTGGCACATCAGCGTGCCGGCGCTGCGTTGCGGGTGATAATACTCGCGCCGCGGGAAACCGTAGTCGATCAGCAACAGCGCGCCGCGCCCGAGGCGTGCCGCCCACTCCGCAACCCAGGCACGTGCTGTCAGCGAGACCTCACTGAGGTAGTCCGACGGCATTGCGCATGCGGCAGACAGCGCCAGACCTTGCTCGAGCAGCCTGCCGCTGGCCGGGCGATCGGCCCAGGCAAAGCGCCCGTGGTCGACGGCAACACCGCGTTCGGCAAGCCCCGTGGGCTTCCAGACCAGGAGATGTACCGGCATCGCATCAAGCACTTCGTTGGCCAGCACCAGCCCATCGAAGCGCGCGGGCAGGCGCTCGAGCCAATGCACGCGCGCCAGCAGATGCGGCGCCTGAGCGGCAAGCGCCTGGCGCTGGCGCGCCTGCAGCTCGCCGGAGAGTTCGAGGATGGCGTAGCTGTCGGGCAGCCGGCCACGCCCCTCGAGCTCGCGCAGCAAATCGGCTGCCAGCTGCCCACTGCCAGCGCCCACTTCGATGATCTGCGGGGAGCTGAGTTCGAGGAGCTGTGCCACCTGTGCAGCAAGCGTCTGGGCAAAAACCGGCCCGAGTTCCGGGGCGGTGACAAAATCGCCCTGCGCACCGAACTTGTGAGCACCGCCGGAGTAGTAGCCCTTCGCCGGCGCGTAGAGCGCCAGATCCATGAACCGATCAAAACCGATCCAGCCGCCGGCCGCTTCAATCTCGCGAGCAAGCAGATCGCTGAGCACCGCGCTGAAGGCCAGCGCGGCGGCGCTTGGGGCGGGCAAACCCATACTCGCGCTCAGTGCTGCCGAGGCCGCGCGACGATCAAGCACCGCCACCTCACTGCCGGAGGCCACTCCCGCCAGCCGGGCGACGGCTCATTTTTCGGAACCCACAAAGCGGACTTGTCCGTACAGCTCCGGATGGGTAATCGCCAGCCAATGTTCAGCCTCTGACTGGGCTCGCTCCCAGGTCGCAGCGCGCAAGGCGACGGACTGCGTAGTGCCGTCGTCTCGCGGCCATTCGAGGCTATAGGAGTGGAAGCCACCACGCCCTTGCAGACGGATCTGGCGGGTCATAGTCGGCAGCTCGCGGCGTAACTGCGCGCTGCCGGCGTCCACCTGCAGCAGTCGGAACTTGGGTCCTTTGCCCTGATGCTGGACGACGCACTCCTGCTTCGCGGCATCTTCCTCGAGGACCATCCAGTCGCTGCAGCCTTCAATGATCGCGCCCATCGGCAAGCCGTCTTCCTCACGGACAATCTCGGCGCTTACAACCTGCGTCTGCGCGCCGCCTTCGACGAGATCGTGCCATGGCAGGCCCTGCCGCGTCGGTGGTGGGAAGGGAAGCGCATGCTTGCCTTGACGAATGCGCGCGAACAGCGAAGACTTCCTGACGTCTTCGAGATCAATCGCCGGAAACGCCGCGCGCGGCTGCGCACGGAAATTGCCGGCCCCCATGTAGCCGACCTCCCAGAGCGTCTTCAGCCATTCGGCCGTATCGAGCGCGACCTGTGCCATCTGTTCGTCAAACGCACCCTCGTCCCGCCCCTGCTGGCCACTGCTGGCCCTTCCGGCCAGCAGTTCCCCCTCGTGTGCGCGTGCGCGCAGCAACTCCTGCAACAAGCGGTTGACCCACTCGGCGTCGTCTGCCGATAACTGCTCGACGCGCTCCGCCAGAATCGTCAGCTCGTCGGCGTCAAGCGGCTGCTCCAGTTTGCTCATGGCTTTTTCCCCCAAGTGTCTCGAACGCTAGTCTACCGCGGCGACACCGGGACAGGTTGTTTTTCCAGAAGGAGGGGCAAAAATCCGTTAAAATCATGTCCTTGTTGCTGCCGGCCTGGAACGGGAGATGAGCGGAAAAACGATATTGGTGACCGGCGCCGCGCGCCGGCTAGGCAGTGCGATCGCCCGCGAATTGCACGCCACCGGCGCCAACCTGATGCTCCATTATCGTCAGGCCTCGGCGGCCGCCGCAGCGCTGGCCAGCGAGCTGAACGCTGTCCGACCGTCGTCGGCGGCCTGCCTGCAGGCGGACCTGCTGGACGTCGAGACTTTGCCAAGGCTGGTCGCCGATACGGTCGCGCATTTCGGCCGCCTCGATGCCCTGGTGAACAACGCCTCGAGCTTCTTTCCAACCCCCCTGGGCACGATCGACCTGGCCAGCTGGGACGATCTGATTGGCAGCAATCTGAAGGCGCCGCTATTCCTGACGCAGGCGGCCGCACCACACCTGATCGCGGTGCAGGGGTCGGTGGTCAATATCACCGACATTCACGCCGAGCGCCCGCTGGCGGCGTATCCGCTGTATTGCGCGGCGAAAGCCGGACTGCTTGGCCTGACACGCGCCCTGGCCATCGAACTGGCACCCCGGGTGCGGGTCAACGCGGTCGCGCCAGGGCCGATCCTGTGGCCGGACAGTGGCGTTTTCGACAACGCAGCGCGCCAGGACATCGTCGCGCACACCCTATTGCAGCGCGCCGGCTGCCCGCAGGATATCGCCCGGGCAGTGTGCTACCTGCTGAACGACGCTGACTACATTACCGGTCAGGTCATCAATGTAGACGGCGGTCGCACCGCCCATCTGTGACTGCTCACGCCGATTGAGAGGAAACTGTTGGAACAATCGAACACCCTGCAGCGCCTGAGGAAGCGTCTGGAGAGCCATACCGGCAAAGCCATCGCCGACTACAGGATGATCGACGACGGCGACACCATTCTGGTCTGCATTTCCGGCGGCAAAGACTCCTACACCCTGCTCTCGGTGTTGATGGCACTGCGCCAGAGGGCGCCGGTGGATTTCCGGCTCATCGCCATGAACCTCGACCAGAAGCAACCGGGCTTCCCGGCCGAAATCCTGCCCGCCTATCTGGCCAAGCTGGGTGTCGAATATCGCATCGTCGAACAGGACACCTATAGCATCGTCAAGAGCAAGATCCCCGCGGGCAAGACCACCTGTTCGCTGTGTTCTCGCCTGCGCCGCGGGGTCATCTATCGCACCGCCAAGGAACTCGGGGCGAACAAAATTGCGCTTGGCCACCATCGCGACGACATCGTCCATACGTTGTTCCTCAATCTTCTCTTCGCCGCTCGGCTGAAGGCGATGCCACCGAAACTGCTGACCGACGACGGCGCGCACGTGGTCATCCGCCCACTGGCCTATTGCAGCGAAAAAGACATCGCCCGCTTTGCCCGCGGCATGGCCTACCCAATCATTCCGTGCAATCTCTGTGGCTCGCAGGACAATCTGCAGCGCCAGAAAATCCGCGAAATGATGGCCGACTGGGACCGCCGCTACCCGGGACGCACCGAGGCCGTTTTCTCTGCGCTGCAGCAGATCGTGCCCTCGCACCTCGCCGACCAGAAGTTGTTTGATTTCCAGGGTCTGCGTCCCGGAGATAATCCGGCAACCATGGATGGCGGCGATCTGGTCTTCGACCCAGCGCCGCTCAGCGAAATGCCGCCCCGCCTGCAAGACTTGCCAGTGGCGGTGCTCGAATGATGAGCAGCAAGGAAGAGATGCGTTCGGTTCTGATTGCCGCCGTCGCCGGAAGCTCGAAATTGTTCGAAAAACGGGGCGGAACAGAAGCCGCGCACGCTGTCGAGCGTTGCCTGAAGCGCATGGCGCGGGGGGTAGAGGGCTTCCGCGGACGACTCCTGCGGGGCAAGCGCGACGAACTCACGGCGCTCTTCGCGAGCGCCGATGATGCCTGTCAGGCAGCCATCGCCATGCAGCGGCGGGTAGCCGACCTGCCACCGGTGTCCGGCGTCCAGCTGGCAATCCGTGTCGGCTTTCATCACGGCCCGGTGCGCGAGGATGACGCGGGTGCTCTTGGTGAAGGACTGAGCATCGCCAAGTCTCTTGCCAATCAGGCCACTGCCGCTCAGACCTTGACCAGCGGCCAGACCAGAGCTCTGCTGACAGCACCCTTGCAAGCGGCGACGCGTTCCCTGCAGCAGCCCCCGAAAAGCAGCCTGCCGGCTGCGTACGAGGTATTCGAAGTCCTGTGGTTTGAAGCCAAGGCACCGTCCAGCAAGACGCTCGTCGCTTCGCCCGCACCCTTGCCACCCAGGGACTGCGATTTGCGCCTGTGCGTACGCTATGGGGGGCAGGTCAAGTTGCTCGACAAGGCGCGAGCGTATATCGACATGGGCCGTGACGCCAACTGCGCAATCACCATTCGCGACCGCCGCGCATCGCGCAAGCACGCGACGATAGAGCGGCGCGGCGAGCACTTCGTACTCAGCGATCTCAGTACCAATGGCACTTTCATCACCATTAGCGGCGAGAACGAGCTGTTTCTGAGGTGTGAGGACTTCGTCTTGCGAGGCAGCGGAATCATCGCCTTCGCTGCCTCGGCGAGCAGCCCGTCGGCCGACATCGCCGAATTCGAGCATCTTTGAGCGCAGGAGACACCGGGCACGCGCTGCCGGCGACTGTTTTCTGGCGCATCCCCGACAGACGTGGCAAAGCAATCGGCTCAGGCCGGCGGCAAAGCGCGCGCGAGAACCAGCAGCGTCACCTGTTCGGCACCGTGCAAACGCACGCTCCGCGCCAGTTCGTCGAGAGACGCGCCAGTGGTCATCACATCGTCGACCAGCAGCACTCGCTTGCCGGTGAAATCCGCCGTGCACTGGAAGGCGCCGCGGACGTTTGCAGCGCGTTCGCGCCAGGGCAGATCGGCTTGGGCGGGAGTATGCCGAATGCGCCGGCAGCTCCGCAGGTCGATCGGGATGCGCCAGGCTCTGCTCACCGGACGCGCCAGCTCGAGCGCCTGGTTGAAGCCGCGCGCGCGCAAACGTAGCGGGTGTAGCGGCACGGGAACGATGAGATCAGCGCAGCTGCTGGCCAGCAGCGCGGCAAGGCGAGCGCCGAAATAGCTGGCCAGCGCCAGGCGATGACCGTACTTGAACGACTGCACCAGCTTGTCGAGCGGAAAATCGTAGCGCAACGCAGCCAGGGTCAAATCGTAGTGGGGTGGCTTGGCCAGGCAGCGACCACAGACCTCGCCATGCGGCGTTGGCAGAGCACAGCGCGGACAGCGTCGTGCTGGCAGTTGCGGCAAGTCGGCCTCACAGGCGGAGCAAATCAAACGGGCGCCGCTGCTCGCAGCACACAACAGGCAGTCCTGGGTCAGCAGTCCGGCGCAGGATCTGAGGATCCGTCTGGCAGTTTGAGTTAAGATTGGCATCCTCGGAAGGCTCCTTACGAGCTCACCAATGCATGAATGCATGAACGGTGGCCCAGCCGGCCTCAAACCACCCCCCAACCATAGGTCTAACCAATGAACGCAATTCCTCAAGTCGCGACACTTAGTCCGGATCGCGCCATTTCGGCCCCAGCAGGCAAGTGGACGGTTGCCGATGTCGAAGCACTTTACCAGCTTCCCTTGATGGATCTGCTGTTTCGCGCGCAACAGGTGCACCGCGAGAACTTCAACGCCAACGAGATTCAACGCTCGACGCTGCTTTCGGTAAAGACCGGCGGCTGTTCGGAGGATTGCGGCTATTGTTCGCAGGCGGCGCGCTACAGCACCACCACCGAACGCGAAGCGCTGATGCCGCTCGATGAAGTGATCGCCGCCGCCCAGGCTGCCAAGGACAAGGGCGCCTCGCGCTTCTGCATGGGCGCCGCCTGGCGTGGCCCGAAAGACAAGGACCTGGCCAAGGTCACCGAGATGATTCGCACCGTCAAGTCCATGGGTCTGCAGACCTGCGTCACCCTGGGCATGCTCAAGGACGGCCAGGCCGACGAACTCAAGGAAGCCGGCCTCGATTACTACAACCATAATCTCGATACCGACGCCTCCTTCTACGGGCAGGTGATCACCACCCACAAGCACGCCGACCGGATCGACACCCTGGGCCAGGTGCGTGAAGCAGGTATCAAGGTCTGTTCCGGCGGCATCATCGGCATGGGCGAATCGCGCCGCAACCGCGCCGCGCTGATCGTCCAGCTCGCCAACCTCAACCCGGCCCCGGAGTCGGTGCCGATCAACAACCTCGTCCCGATTCCCGGAACGCCGATGGCCAATGTCGCGCCGGTCGATAGCTTCGAGTTCGTGCGCACCCTGGCTGCCGCGCGAATCACCATGCCAACGAGCTTCGTGCGTCTGTCGGCGGGTCGCCAGGAGATGTCCGACGAGCTGCAAGCGCTCTGCTTTCTGGCCGGCGCCAACTCGATTTTTTACGGCGACAAGCTGCTGACCACCGGCAATCCGGAAGCGGATCGTGACGAAGCCCTGTTCGAGAAACTTGGCCTGCGCCCGATCTAGTCACTCATGAAAGCACCGGCGCAGTTCGTTGATCAGCGCCAGGTGCGACGCAGTTTTGCCCGCGCCGCGGCCAGCTACGATGAAGTGGCCGTGCTGCAGCGCGAGATCGCGAGCCGCATGCTGGCCAGGCTGGACTACGTGCGCATCGAGCCGCAGCGCATTCTCGATCTCGGCTGCGGTACCGGCGCCAACCTCACCGCCCTGCACGCGCGCTATCCCGGAGCACTGCTCATCGGCGCCGACTTCTGCGAAAACATGCTGCGCGCCAGCCAGGCCTCGCGCTCACGCTTGCGCTGGCTGATGCCCTTCCTGCGTCGCCAGCGAACGCCCTTGCTGGCGGCGGATGCCGGCGCGCTGCCGTTCCCGCCGCAGTCGATCGGCCTGCTCTGGTCGAACCTCATGCTGCACTGGCTTGACGACCCGCTGGCAGCATTTCGTGAAGCGCATCGCCTGCTCGACGTCGGTGGCTTGCTGATGTTCTCCGCCTTCGGACCGGATACCTTGAAGGAGCTGCGCAGCAGTTTCAAGGACGGCCATGTGCACACCCAGCGCTTTACCGACATGCATGACTACGGCGACATGTTGCTTGAATGCGGCTTTTCCGACCCGGTGATGGACGCCGAACTGCTGACCATGACCTACGCCGGCTTCGACCAACTGCTCATCGATCTGCGCCATAGCGGCTCGACCTGCGCCATGCAGGCACGTAGCCATGGCCTGACGGGGCGGGCGGCATGGGCCAGGGCACGCGCGGCGTACGCACGGCTCGCCGCCGACGATGGCCGCGTGCCAGCGACGGTGGAAGTGGTTTACGGCCACGCCTGGAAAGCGGCGCCGAGAAAAACCCCCGCCGGACTGAGCATCGTCCGCTTCGACCCGCAGCAGCGGATGCGTTGAGCGGGCCGCCAGCCACGAGCGCCGGCGGCCGAACTTTCCGACTTAGCGGAAGAACTCCTCGAGGCGGATGAAGACCTCGTGTTCGGCGCCGTGCCGACGCACCGCCAGGACGTCCTCCAGCTTCTCCACCTGCTTGACCATCTGGTCCAGACGTTGGTCTTCATTGACCAACAGCCAGATGCGACTGGTCGCGCCACTGCCCACCGGCATCACCAGGATACCTTCGACGTTGTAGGCGCGGCGCGAGAACAGACCGACGACGTGCGACATGACACCCGGGTGGTTGTAGACGTCCAGTTCGAGCACCGTACGAGCCACAGCCTGGTTTTCCATTCTTGAGATCGTGTTCATGGTTTTCAGCCTCCGATCATGTCTTTGTTGGCGGCACCGGGCGGCACCATCGGCAAAACCTGTTCGTGCATGGCGATGCTGGCGTGAATCAGCATCGGGCCGCGGCTGGACAACGCCTCGGCCAGGGCTGCACGCGGATCGCTGGCCGTATCGAGATCGATGGCCGGCACGCCAAAGCCTTCGGCAACGCGAACGAAGTCGGGCATGCCCTTGAATTTCGAAGCGTAGATGCGCTCGCCGTAGAACATCGTTTGCTGCTGGAAGACCAGGCCCAAAGATGAGTTGTTCATCAGCACGATCTTGACATTGACCTTCTCCTCGGCAGCGGTGACCAGTTCCTGGATATTCATCAGAATGCTACCGTCACCGGTAAAGCAGACCACCGTCCGTTCCGGTTCGGCGAGAGCCGCGCCGATCGCTGCCGGCATTCCGAAGCCCATCGTGCCAAGGCCGCCCGAGGTCAGCCATTGGCGCGGCCGGCGCAGCGGGTAGGCTTGTGCCACCCACATCTGATGCTGACCGACGTCGGTGGTGATCGTCGCCTGATCGTCAAGGCAATCGGCGACGGCGCGGATCAATCCGTAAGGCGTACGCGGATCGTCGATTCCCGGCAGGCGTAGCGGATGCGCTGCCTTCAGGCTGGCCACGCGCGCCAGCCAGGCTTGCCGCTGCTGCTCCTCGACGGCCGGCAGCAAGGTCTGCAGCACGGCCCCGACGTCACCGGCGATACCGACATGCGCGGTCTTTATCTTATCCAGTTCCGAGGGGTCGATATCGATATGGACGATCTTCGCCTGCGGGCAGAAACCGGCCACTTTGCCGGTCGCACGATCGTCGAAACGCGCACCGACAGCGATCAGGAGATCGCACTCGTCCAGCGCAAGGTTGGTAAAACGCGCGCCGTGCATACCGAGCATACCCAGCGACAGGGAATGCTCGACCGGCATCGCGCCGAGGGCCATCAGGGTCATCACCGTCGGTAGAGCGGCTTTTTCGGCCAGCGCCACAGCCGCTGCGGACGCTCCCGAATGCACGACACCACCGCCGAGGTAGAGAATCGGCCGGGAAGCCTCGTTGATCATCGCCGCGGCGACGGCGACCCGTTCAGCCGCTGGCGCCGGAACGATCTCGGCGACGCCGACCGCGGGCCACTCGCCGACCTCGACCACTTGATTCTGAACGTCCTTCGGGATGTCGATCAGTACCGGCCCCGGCCGACCCGAAGCGGCGATCCGGAAAGCCCGCGGAACGACTTCGAGCAGATCCTCGGCACAGTTGACCAGGAAGTTATGCTTGGTAATCGGGATACTCAGACCATAGGTATCGACTTCCTGAAAGGCGTCGCTGCCGATCATCGCTCTCGGCACCTGCCCGGTGATTGCCACCAGCGGAATTGAATCCAGCTTGGCGTCGGCGATTGCGGTGAGTAGATTGGTTGCCCCGGGGCCCGACGACGCCAGGCATACCGCCGGCAAGCCTGTGGTACGCGCAATCCCCTGCGCCATGAAACCGCCGCCCTGTTCGTGCCGTGCAAGCACGTGGTGAATCAGCGCCGACTGTGACAAGGCATCATAAATGGGCAGTATTGCTCCGCCGGGGATGCCGGCGAGGGTGCGAACGCCCTGTCGTTCCAGCAGGCGCACGACAATCTGTGCGCCGGTGAGGGTTTCGGATGTTTGCTTGGGCAAGAGACTCTCCTTGAATTGAATTGCGCTGCTGACTTGGTCGAATGTGGCGTCAGAAAAGAAAACCCCCGCTCGGCTTGCACCGGCGGGGGTTTCTGGAATGAGTTGTCGTTTCTTTCTACACTTTGACTGCTCTTCTCCCGGCCCTCGACGGTGTGTCGCCTGGTACGCGTACCAAGGGTACGACGCCTAGCAGAGAGACGCCGACAGCAACGACCACAAGCGCACCAGTGGAAGCAAGCGGATAAGTACTATGGTCGTGGAAGTGGCGCATCGTGGTCACGTAGAAGTCATTTGAGCCGAAACGCAATTAGAACCGAGCGTGGAAAATAATGCAAGCCTTACACGGGATCAGCAGCACCGACCAAACAGACTGTCGCAGCGACAGGCTCAGTCGTGCCCGCCGGCCTCGGCTCTCCCTTGCGCACCGCCCGCATCACCTGCCGCTGGCAGCGCCTCGTCATCAGGGGCTGGCAACGGCGGCGCGGCGGCCAGCGGTACCTGGCGGTTGACTTGATAACTGGCAATCAGAATCAATGCTGACGACGCCAGGACCACCAGCATGATCGAAGCGTCGAGATAACTGGGCAGCAAGAACGCTTCGCGAACGTGTAGGAAAAGCAGGACGGTAATCAGGCCGCGCGGGGCAATCCACATCAGAGGCCCGGCGGCCGCCGGCCCCAGCATCAACCGCAACATGATGAAACGACTACCGTAGACCACCGCCAAGACCAGGCCCGCACCCAACCAGGCAGACGACGACGTGAGGTCGGAGAGATCTGTCCAGTAGCCAAACAGCACGAAGAAGAAGCCGCGCACGACGAAGGTCAGTTCCACGACCAGGGTACGAAACTCGGACAGCGTCGTTTCGTATTCTCTGCTTATCCACAGGCTTACCGGCCGAAAGCGGGTAACCAGCGACGGCTTATTGAGCAACAGGCCCAGAAAGAGCACCATGATCAACGGCGAGAGATGCAGCAGCTCGCCTGTCGCGTACAAGGCGAACAAGCCCGCCAACAGCGGCACGAAGCGGATCGGCCCAGACACTCGCAGCAAGAGCAGCATCAGCACCAGAGCGCAGAGCATCGACAACAGCAGGGACAGCACGCCGCCACCGAGCAGCGCCAACAGAGCGCCAGAAAGCGTACCGTCCGAACCCAGCAGCGAAAAGAAAACCAGGACGCCGATGATGTCCGACATCGAACTTTCGTAGGTAATGAACTCGCGCGCCTTGGGCGGCAGAAACGTACAGCTGGGAATGGCCACCGCGCTGCTGATAACGGCTACCGAGGTTGCCAGGAGAATGGCCTGCACGACGTCGAGACCCAACACCCAGCGCGCGGCCAGCGCGAAGCTGAGGGTAGCGATGACAAAACCCGCAGTCGCCAGGAGAAAGGTCGCGGCGATGAGGCGCAGACGCTGGCGTCGCAATTCGATGTCCAGGGCGCCTTCCAGCACGATCAACACCAGGCCGATGGTACCGATGATGGGCACCAGGGTACCTGCCCAGCCCAGTGTCACGCCAACGGAGTCGAGCAACGGCCGCGCCAAAAGGCCGCTGGCGACCAATACGATCACCGACGGCACACCCGAACGCCGGCAAAGACGCTCGACCGCGAAAACGATAAGCAGGAACACGGAAGCGCTGAGGATGGTGGGATAAGTCATGGTTCGATTCGAAGGCCAAGCACGCGTCGCGAACAAGAATCATCGCGCCACGCATGGGCTCCTGCAGGCAGTTCGCCAGCAGGCCTTGATCACACAACAGCCGACGCGCTTCCGCCAGCGCCGCTCGGCGCACGCGAGCAGCCCTGCCAGAGCGACGACAGCGTCGGCAAGACGGGTGGAGATCTGCGTTCTGGAAAGCTTGCCGGAACGGCGGACGGAGGCCCGTCAGACGGAGAGGATGCGCCCGTTGGCAAAAAAGTGCTGGGAGGTCCTGGCACCATCGCTGGCCTGTCGGCCTCGCCCGGGACTGCGCCCCGGAAGAACCGATACGGCAATCAGCCAGCGATATACTTTTCCATCTGCTGGATGATGAACTGCTGTTCGGAAATCGTTTCCTTGACCACGTCGCCGATGGAAACGATGCCGAGGAGCGTGTGATCGTCATCGAGAACGGGCAGGTGACGGAAGTGCCTTTCGGTCATGATCGCCATGCACTCGTCCACCGTCTGGTCGGGCGTCACGTACAGCACCTTGCCGCTCATGATGTCGCGAACCCGCGTGTCTCGCGAGGATTTGTCCTGCAGGGAGACCTTGCGAGCATAGTCACGCTCGGAGAAGATGCCCAGCAACTGCTCCTTCTCGATCACCAGGACCGCACCGACGTTGTATTCGGCCATCACCTGCAAGGCCGAGAAAACCGAGTCGTCCGGTGCAACGGTTACCAGCTTCCCACCCTTGCTAGCAAGGATTTGCTTGAGCGTCTTCATGAAACGTCCTTTCTGGTCAAGAAGTCACGCCACCATACTAGAGCGTCCGCCGCCCATTGCCAAGGAAAGTCTTCCCCGTGCTACGGTGTCGTGAAATTCGCCGCCAAGTCCTGCGAGAAAATCAGCAGCCAGAACGCCTAGCGCAAACCGGCAACGTACTCGGCGACGGCATTGATCTGCGGGTCGGAGAGCTTGCCGGCAATGACGCGCATCATGCTCTCGGCGTCGTTGGCGCGTTCGTGGCTACGAAAAGTCTTCAACTGGCTGACCGTGTACTCCGCGTACTGTCCTGCCAGGCGCGGATACTGCACCGGCAGACCGGCACCGGCGGGTCCGTGGCAGCCTGCGCAGGCCGGAATGCCCTTTTCGAAGTCGCCCTTGCGCCACAACGCCTGGCCTTGGGCAAGCAGTTTCTCGTTGGTCGCCACCGAAGGTGTCATCTTTTGCTGCGAGAAATACACCGCCAGGCTGTGCATGTCTTCATCGGAGAGCGCCGCGACCATGCCACCCATGATCGCGTTATCACGTACCGGGGGCTTGCCGTCAACCGACTTGAAGTTGGTCAGCTGCTTGTACAGGTACTGCGGGATCTGACCAGCCAGAATCGGATTGGCCGAGGTCGGACTGTTGCCGTCGGCGCCGTGACAAGCAACGCAAAGGCCTTCGGCAATCTCCTTGGCTTTTGCCAAGTCAAGCTTTGCTGGTGCCTGCTCTGACGCGAAGGCGGGTAAACTGGCGGCCAGGAGAACCGCAACTGCCGTTGTACGAATCATGTCCAAACTCCCATTGACAACAATGACTACTCTGAGGCCGGCGAAGCCAAGCGACAAACCTGATATTCTATATCAGTTTGCTGCTTGGACACGTGCCGGTCCATCTACTCTCGGGTTCCCTGATGCCACTCTTCCAGAAAGCTGCCTTCAGCACGACCGTGGCCAAGCTGCGGGATCTACCCGCCGATTCGCAGTGCGAAGTTGCGTTTGCCGGACGCTCGAACGCCGGCAAGTCGTCGGCAATCAATACGCTGGCCAATCACACCCGCCTGGCCTTTGTCTCCAAGACACCGGGACGAACGCAGCACCTCAATTACTTTCTGCTCGAACCAGGAAAGTACTTCGTCGACCTGCCAGGCTACGGCTTCGCAAAAGCCCCGGAGGAGATCCGCTCGCAATGGGAAGGCTTGCTCGCGCCCTACCTGCGCCACCGCGACGCGCTCTGTGGTCTGGTGCTGATCATGGACAGTCGCCATCCACTCACCGAACTCGACTTGCAGATGTTCGGCTGGTTCGCGCCAACCGGCAAACCAATTCACGTCCTGCTGACCAAAGCTGACAAGCTGACTCGCCAGCAACAGACACTGGTTTTTCGCGAGGTCCAGGAGGTATTGGCGGAAATTGGCGAGAACTTCAGCCTGCAGCTGTTTTCGAGCCTGCAGAAATCCGGCGTCAAGGAAGCGGAAGCGGTCCTCGCTGGCTGGCTAGACCTGCCGCTGAAGGACGAGCCGGCACCGCGCACTGGACTGGCCAGCGAGAAGAAAGCCCGCCCCAAGAAGCGCGGCGCCATCGGCTGGAGTGCGCGCAGCGGCAGCAGTGTCACCAAGTGTCACTAGTCAAGGCGCAAAAAAAAGCCCCCGGCAAAGGGGGGGCCGGGGGCAACATGCCTTACAGGAATAAGGCACCCGCTCAGGGAGGTGAAGCGGGGGATGGCGAAGCCATCCGCCAGATAAGAGCGCACTGACCAGCGATAGTTCCCGGCAAGAAGTTTTTTCCCATCAATCGTATCTATTTAATCGTAGCGAATTCTATGGACTACCAAGCCGACCCCAAAGCACGCTTCCCTGGCACGCGCATGCGCCGCATGCGCCGCGACGACTTTTCCCGCCGCATGATGTGCGAATCGCGGCTGAGCGCTGACGACCTGATCTACCCGGTCTTCGTCCTCAACGGCATCAACCGCGGCGAGCCGATCGCGTCGATGCCGGGCGTTGAACGGCAGAGCCTCGACCGCGTGCTGAAGACGGCAGAGCAGGCACTGCGACTGGGTATCCCGGCGCTGGCGGTGTTCCCGGTCATTGACGCGGCCGGCAAGACGGCGGCAGCCGAAGAAGCGTACAACCCGGATGGTCTGGTGCCACGGGTGGTTGCGGCGCTGAAAAAAGAATTCCCGGAACTGGGCGTGATTACCGACGTCGCCCTCGACCCCTACACCAGCCACGGCCAGGACGGCCTGATCGACGCCGACGACCCCGCCGGCTATGTGCTCAACGACGAAACGCTCGAAGTACTCGCCAGGCAGGCGCTGGTGCACGCCCAGGCAGGCGCCGACATCGTCGCCCCCTCGGACATGATGGACGGTCGTGTGGCCCGCATCCGTCACGAACTGGACGCGGCGAGGCAGATACATACGCGCATTCTGGCCTATTCGGCAAAGTACGCATCGAGCTTCTACGGCCCGTTCCGCGACGCTGTTGGCTCGGCCGGCAATCTTGGCAAGGGCAACAAACACACTTATCAGATGGACCCGGCGAACAGCGACGAAGCGCTGCGCGAGGTGGCCCTCGACCTCGCCGAAGGCGCCGACATGGTGATGGTCAAACCGGGCATGCCTTACCTCGACATCGTCCGGCGGGTCAAGGAAACCTTCCAAGTGCCGACCTACGCGTACCAGGTCAGCGGCGAATACGCGATGCTAAAGGCCGCCGCCCAGAACGGCTGGCTGGACGAAGAAGCATGCGTCCTGGAAAGCCTGCTGGCCTTCAAGCGGGCGGGTGCAGACGGCATCCTGAGCTACTTCGCCCTGAGCGCGGCGGGATGGTTGAAAACCTCTAGGTGAGGCCAGGCGCTGCACGCAATCCGCGAAACCCCTGCTGCGCCGGACCTTCGACGAAGCGGTAGAACAGCCCGCCGGCCAGCAGGCTGGCCGCCCAGGCGACGACCATTCCAGCCAGATTGAGCCACGGATCAGCCATGGCGACACGCACGAACAGCCCGTTGACGATCAGGCAGATCGGAAAGTGAATCAGGAATACCGAGTAGGAAATCTGCCCCAGGTAGGCGAGCAGCGAGGACTTCGGCCAGCGCACCAGGAAGCCGTAGCGGCTCGCGAGGCCGAGGGCCAGAGCCACCACCAGCGCCACGGCGATACGCGAACGGTAGTCGAGCAGCAGGGCCATGACCACCGCTACGGCAATCAGCAACAGCCAGCGCACGGCGTGCTTCGCATTCGCCGCCCAGAACGTCAGCGCCCCGAGCGCGTAGGACGCGAAGAAATACAACGCCCAGTTGTCCCATTCGGCGTCGCGGTTGAAGTGGTATAGAGAAAACAGGGCCAACGTGGCGACCAGTAGCAGACCGACGATCGCCGCGCCGGCGATGCCGCGTCCGAGGCCACAACTGATCCCACGTGCCAGCCAGAGAGTCCCCAGCAACAGCGCAAACAACTGGAAATCGATGGCGATGTACCAGACACCCGTCGACAGCCCCTCGTAACCGAGGATGCTTTGCAGGAGCAGCGCGTGCGCCAGGAACTGCCGCAGCGTCGGCCACTCAGGAATGGAATCATGAGTCATCAGGGCACGGGCAATGGTCGCGCAGCCAATGCCGATCACCAGGGCGATGAGGTAGGGAACGGCCAGTTTCAGGTAACGTTTCAGGAGCAGGCGCAAGGGCTGCGCCGACACCAGGTGGCCAGCCGGAGCAAGACTGCGCGCAGCGAGGAAGCCACCAATAACCAGAAACACCTGCACCACCGCGCGCGCGTGCTGACTCAGCCAGGAGATAAGGTCCGGAATCAGCGCGTAGGCATGGTCAGACATGGGTCCGTAAAAGGCCAGGTGATGCAGGACGATCAACTGCACCGCCACGGCCTTCAGCGCATCGATGAACGGCAATCGGGAAGTCACTTCCGCCACCTCGATTCAGCCCGCAAGGAAACGCTGCCGGAACTCGTCGAGCGGCATCGGCTTGCCGCGCAGGTAACCCTGCATCTCATCACAGCCTTCACCAGCCAGAAAATCGCGCTGCGCCTCGGTCTCGACGCCTTCGGCGATAACCGTCAGTTGCAGGCTATGGGCAAGGGCGATCACCGCGCGGGTGATCGCCCGATCCTCGGCGTCGCTGGGCAAGCCGCGCACAAAACTCTGGTCGATCTTCAGCTTGTTGGGCTGCAGACGCTTGAGGTAGGCAAGCGAGGAATAGCCGGTGCCAAAGTCGTCGATCACCAGGCCGAGTCCCATGTCCCGCAGCGCGTCGAGAACCTGGCCGCTGTTCTCGGCCTGGGTCATGATCGCGCTTTCGGTGATTTCCAGTTCGAGGAATTGCGCAGGCAGGCGCGACGTTGCCAGCGTCTTGCGAGCGGTTTCCTGGATTCGGCCGCGCCGGAACTCGACGCCGGAGACGTTGATCGACAGCACGCCGGGCTTGAAGCCGGCGGCGACCCACGCCGCCCACTGGCCCGCGGCGGTCTGTTGGACCCATTCGCCGATCGGGACAATCAGCCCCGACTCCTCGGCAAGTTTGATGAACTCGCCCGGCATCACCAGACCCAGCTCCGGACGCAGCCAGCGCACCAGCGCTTCGGCGCCGACCAGCTCACCGCTGCTCAGCGAGAACTGCGGCTGCAGAAAGACCCGCAACTCGCCGCGCTCAATGGCCCGCCGCAGGTCGGTTTCCATCTGCAGGCGCGCCAGTGAGGACTGGGTCAACTCCTTGGTGAAGAATTCGTAGGTATTACGCCCGCGCTCCTTGGCCCGGTACATGGCCACGTCGGCATTCTTCATCAGCGTTTCGGCATCACCGCCATCCTGGGGAAAAAGGCTGATACCGATGCTGGCGCCGACGTAGAACTCCTGTTCGACGGTCACCGGAGAGTCCTGCAAGAGGCTCAGAATCTTGTCCGCGATATGCGATACAGCTGTGGGATCGGCGAGATCCTCGATGATGATCAGAAACTCGTCGCCGCCGAGACGACCAACGGTGTCCGCCTCACGCCTGAGCCGGGTCAGCCGCCGCGCCACTTCACAGAGAACGCGATCGCCGACCTGATGGCCGAGGGTATCGTTGATGTTCTTGAAGCGATCGAGGTCGACAAACAGCACCGCCAGAATACGGTTGTCGCGCCGAGCACGCTGCAGCGCCTTGTCCAGGCGATCCCCGAGCAAGAGACGATTGGGGAGGCCGGTGAGCGGATCGTGATGCGCCTGGTGGTCGAGCTGATCGTGCGCCTTGCGCAACTCGGTGATGTCCGAGAAGACGCCCACATAATGCGTCACCTGGCCCTGCGCATCCTTGACGGCGCTGATCGTCAACGACTCCAGAAACGCCTGCCCATCCTTGCGCCGATTCCACAATTCTCCCCGCCAGCGCCCACAGGTGTGCAGGGTCCGCCACATTTCGCGGTAGAAGTCCGCGTCCTGAAGCCCGGACTGCAGGATACGCGGGTTGACACCGACGACATCGTCCTCGCAGTAACCGGTGATCTCGGAAAATGCACGGTTGACGGCGATTATCTCGCCCTCTGGCGAGGTGATGGTAATGCCTTCGGCGCTGCTGTCGAAAACCGTCGCCGCCTGCTGCAGACGCTGCTCCATACGCTTGCGCTCGGTCACGTCGAGCATGACTCCGACCAGACCGCAAGCCGCTTCGCCGGGAGCACCGTAGATCGCCTTGTGAAAAACGACGTCGCGGTACTGGCCATCGGCGCGCAGCACCTGCGCTTCGTAGACCTGCGAACCGGCGCGCTGAAAGAGTTCTTCGTCAGCCGCCATATAGCGATCGGCAAGCTCGCGCGGTGCGACGTCGTAGACGCTTACTCCGACCACTTCTGCGCGTGATTTGCCGATCATTTCGAGGAAAGCCTGATTACAACCGAGGTAGCAGCCGGCACGATTCTTGTAGAACACCGGACCCGGGATGGCCTCAACCAATTGGTGCATGAAATCCAGCTGTTGCGATAACTCATGAGTACGTTCGGCAACGCGATGCTCGAGCTCGAGATGGCTTTGCCGCAGTGCATCCTGGGCAGCGCGATGCGCCGTTACGTCCTCGTGCGTCCAGATCCAGGTCTGGCCTTCGTCCTGTTCCTCGATCGGACGGCCGATGACATGGACCCAGATCGGAGTGCCATCGCGACGGCAGAAAAGGACTTCCCCCTCAAAGGCCCCAAGCGCTGCACCCTGACCATAGAGCTGCTGCCCGGCGTCTTCCCACGCTTCCTGGCTGGCATAGAGAAGGCGCGTCGGCTGTCCCGTAAGACCGCCTGGCGGAAAGCCATAGATCTCCTCGAAACGGCGATTGCAGCGCAAGATCGTGCGCTCACGCTGATACGCGATGCCGATCATCGCGTTGTCGAAAATCAGCTGCTGCTCCCAGAGGCTTTCGACCAGGGCCTCTTCGGCTGCGCGGCGTGCGGTGATGTCCTGAAACAGCCAGACGTGGCCTTCGTCATGATTTGCCGGGTCGAGCAGACTACCGGTCACCTGGCACCAGATCGGTGTGCCATCGGCCTTGCAGTACTCGACCTCGCCGACGAAAGTCCCGCCTTCGTCGATACCGCGCAGAGCGCGTTCGCCGGCTGCGCTCCAGGCCAAATCACTGGCAAAGCAAACGCGCGTTGACTGGCCGATCAGTTGACCTGGCAGGGAGCCAAAGATCCTCTCGAAGCTCGGATTGCAGCGCCGGATGATGCGGTCACGCAGAAAAGCGATGCCGATCGGCGCACGCTCGAAGAGCAGCGTCTGCTCGCGCAGCAGCGCGTCCATGGCACGGCTCGCCTGGCGCTTCGCGGTGACGTCTTCGTAGAGCCAGATGTAGCCCTCATCGGGCTTCGCCTGATTGATCATGCTGCCGGTGATATGGCTCCAGATCGGCGTCCCGTTGCGGCGAACAAACGCCGTCTCGCCGCGGTAGATGCCGGTTTCGCGAATCGCCGCGTAGGCCTTCTGCCCGGTTTCCAGCCAGGCCTCTTCGTTCGGGTAGTAGATGCGCGTCAACTGCCCGATCAATTCGTCTGGCGCATAGCCGAGAATCTCGGCGAAACGCCGGTTGCAGCGCTGGATGAGGCGATCGCGCAGGATCACGATACCGGTTTCGGCGTTCTCGAAATGAGTTGCTGCTCGCGCAGCAACTGCGCGCTGGACTCGCGCGCGTCGACCTCCTGCGTGATGTCGCGCACAATCCAGACGGCACCCTGGCCCGGCGCGGCAGGGTCAATCGCCCGGCCGATGAGATGAGCGACAAAGCCACTGCCGTCGCGGCGCGCCAGTTGCATTTCGATATCGAGTGTCTCGCCGACGCTCAGTGCCGCACGCGCTTGCTCGCGCAGCGCCTCACAGGCCGCGCTATCGGGATAGAAGACACGGTCCCGCTGCCCGACAAGAGTCCCCGCCGGCCAGCCAAAAAGTGCTTCGGCGCGCGGGTTGCAGCGGTACACGCGGCGATTGCGTGTGCACACCACGGCACTCCCCGAATGCTCGAGGATAGCCTTGTACTCAAGTAGCTGCTGTTCCAGTGAACCTGACTCTCTCATGGCGACCAACGGAAATTTTTCGGGGAAAGTGTACACGACTGTGGAAGGCCGCGGTGGAGCAGCGCTTACCCGGAAAAGAAGGTGCGGGAAGCGCTGTCGTGGCAGATATATCGGCCGCGCTTCAGAGCCGGGCGAGATGGCGCGGCAAGTCGAGAATCGAAACCAGCCGCACGTCGACCGAAGCCGGCTGGCGCGTTTCCGCACTCACCCAGACGGTCCTCATGCCGAGTCGCTTCGCTGTACGCAGATTGGGCAGAGTATCTTCAACCATGATGCAGCGCTGCGCATTCAGACGCTCGCTACGCAAGAGGTGGCGAAAGCCAGCAACTGCCGGTTTCGGCTGGAAGCGAAGGCGTTCGACCGAATAGATGGCGTCGAAACAGCGGTGAACACCGGTCATTTCCAGAACCGCCTCACTATAACGCAGCGGCGCGTTCGAGAAGACAATCTTGCGCCCTGGCAAGCGACCAAGCATGGCCTTCAGGGCGCGCTCGAAGACCAGCATCCGCTTGAGGTCAGGAAACTGGTGCGTATGCCAGAGAAAATGCTTGGGATCGATTGCATGATGGCGCATCAGGCCGAGCAGCGTGGCGCCGTAGCGCTGCCAGTAATCCTGCCGAATACGCGTTGCCTCCTCCTCGTCCACACCGAGGTGCTGGCGGATGTACGCCACCATCGAACGGTTGATCTGCGGAAAAATATGCGGACTGGCGTCGTGCAGAGTGTTGTCGAGGTCGAAAAGCCAGACCGGCGCGGACGCTCTCAGCAGAGTTCCCTGATCAATGCGACTTGATCATCGTGCCGACGCCGTGATCGGTAAGGATCTCCAGCAACAGCGCGTGTTCGACACGGCCATCAATGATGTGCACACTCCTGACGCCGTTACGTGCGGCATCGAGCGCCGAGCTGATTTTCGGCAACATGCCGCCCGACAGGGTCCCGTCGGCCACCAACTGGTCGATCTCCTTGGGCGTCATGCCGGTGATCAACTGTCCGCTCTCGTCGAGGACACCGGGCGTATTGGTGAGCAGTACCAGCTTTTCGGCCTTGAGGATTTCGGCGATCTTGCCGGCGACGACGTCGGCGTTGATGTTGTACGTCTCGCCGCCTTTGCCAACGCCGATCGGGGCCACAACGGGGATGAAGCCGCCTGACTCGAGGTGACCGATCAGCGACGGGTCGATCTGCGTGATATCACCGACCTGACCGACGTCGATCAGGTCACCAAGGTTCTCGTGGTTGGCCAGCAGTAATTTCTTGGCGCGAATGAAGCTGCCGTCCTTGCCGGTCAGTCCAACAGCCTTGCCCCCCGCCTGATTGATCAGGTTGACGACATCCTTGTTGACCTGGCCCCCGAGAACCATCTCGACGATGTCCATCGTTTCGGCGTCGGTGACGCGCATTCCCTGAATGAACTTTCCTTTCTTGCCCACTCGGGCGAGCAGGTTTTCGATCTGCGGACCGCCGCCGTGCACCACCACCACGTGCATCCCAACCAGCTTGAGCAGTACCACGTCGCGCGCGAAGCACTGCTTGAGATGCTCGTCGGTCATCGCATTGCCGCCGTACTTGACGACGATGGTCTTGCCGTGGAAGCGTTTGATGTACGGCAGCGCCTCGGCGAGAATGGCAGCTTCGTTGGCAGGGGTGAACACACGATCGTTCATGGCTGGAGTCCTTTTAATGACCGGCGGATTTTACGCGGCAGCGGTGGAAATACAAAGACGGCGCACGCTGAACGCTGCGCCGCGAGCCCAATGATCGCGGCCACGCCGACCGACGACCGCGCTCAGCGCCCGCTGCCACCCTATCGCGGCCGCTTTGCGCCCTCACCAAGCGGCCCCCTGCACTTCGGTTCGCTGGTCGCCGCCGTCGGCAGCTATCTCGACGCCCGCGCCCACGGCGGCCAGTGGATGCTGCGCATCGAGGACGTCGACCAGCCGCGGACGGTTGCCGGTGCCGCCGACGATATCCTGCGCACGCTGGAAGGCTTCGGCTTCACCTGGGATGGTGAAGTGCTCGTCCAGAGCAGGCGTCTTGACCTTTACCACGCCGCAATGGTGCGCCTGCAACTCGACGGCGAGGTCTACCCCTGCGCCTGCTCGCGAACGGAAATTGCCGCCTGCTCGCCGCCACGATCGGTGGACGGCGGCCTGGTCTACCCGGGAAGCTGCCGCAACGGCCTCGCCGCGGGCCGAGCGGCACGCGCCTGGCGGCTGCGCGTAGCCGACGCGACGATCGCCTTCGGCGACCGCGTTCAGGGCGAGGTGCAGCAGAATCTCGACCGCGCCGTCGGCGACTTCATCCTGCTGCGTGCCGACGGCCAGTACGCGTACCAACTGGCAGTCGTCGCCGACGACGCCGCGCAAGGGATCAACGCAGTCGTCCGCGGCGTCGACCTGCTCGACTCGACACCACGGCAGATCTGGCTGCAGCAATGTCTGGACCTGGCAACGCCGACTTACGCGCACCTGCCGGTGGTGACCAATGCCGCCGGCGAAAAGCTCTCCAAGCAAATGCGGGCTGCCGCCGTCGATCTATCAGCCGGCAGCGCAGTCCTGTCAGCAGCCCTCCAATTTCTTGGTCACGCGGTACCGCCGGAAATCAGCGCCGGACCGCTCCGCGATTTCTGGCCCTGGGCAATTGCCGCCTGGTCGATCGAGCGCGTTCCGGCCTTGCGCGGCGTCTGCCCTTACTAGCGCTTGCCGCCGTAACCGACGATGCCGACCAGGGTCCGCACCAGGTTGTAGCTTGCCCAACGCAGCAGGCGCGAATGCCAGGGCAGGCGCTTCCAGCTATCGATCGGCAGTTCGCGGGCGCCATTGCGCATCGCCTGTTCGAGACTCTCGCGCAGACTGTTGGCGAACAGCGGGTCCTTGACGACGATATTGGCTTCCCTGGCCAGCAGCAGACTGAAAGGATCGATATTCGACGAGCCGACGGTCGCCCAATGACCGTCGATAACCGCCACTTTGGCATGCAGGAAGCTGCGCCGATATTCGAAAATGCGGATGCCGTAGCCCAGTAAGCGACCATAAAGGGCCTGCGTCGCGTAGTGGAGGAGGCGATATTCGATCCTCCCCTGCAACAGGATGACCACCCGCACGCCGCGCTTTACCGCGTCGTGCAGGGCGCGGCGAAAGCGCCGACCGGGCAGGAAGTAGGCGTTGGCGAGCAGAATGTCCTGCTGCGCAGCGGCAATGGCCTCGAGATACGCTTCCTCGATGTCGCGGCGATGGAGAATATTGTCGCGCACCACGAACGCGGCAGCCTGCTCGCCACGCGCTCCCAGATCGGTCTGCACACGCCTGGTAAGGCGGTAACGACGATTCAGCTTTGCCCACAACACGATTTCCCACAGTCGCTGCTGGGCCTGCTGGATTGGCGCCAGCAAGGGGCCTTCGACGCGAACTGCGTAGTCATAGCGCGGCGGGATCTGATACGGCGTATTGAGGTCGTCGATGACGTTGATACCGCCGACGAAGGCGATTTCACCGTCGATCACCGCCAGCTTGCGATGCAAACGACGCAGACGATGGCGGCGCAAACGAAAGCGCGCGATGTCGGGTCGGTAGACCATCGCCTGTACGCCAGCGGCGAGCAAGGCCGGCTGCAGAGACTCGGCGAACTCCCGAGCGCCGAAGCCGTCGACCAGCACACGCACCGTGACACCCCGTCGAGCAGCGCTTGCCAGCGCCGCGGCGACCGCCTGACCGGTCGCATCGTCCTCGAAAATGTAGCTTTCGAGGTGAACGTCGTGCTGCGCGCCGTCGATCGCCCTGATCAGTTCCGGAAAGTACTCGGCTCCGCTGTTCAGCAAGGTCAAGCGATTGCCGGGCAGGAAGTCAGCGGCCATGGAGTTGACTCCGGACCCGGGCCCGGCTTCGCCTGGCACACAGCCTTACTGCCTGGATCCGAAACGCGGCCGCGCAAAGGACTTTACCGAATCGGCAGTCGCTCAAGCCCGCTACTCCCCCTATGCCCATAACTCGCACCATCGCCGCCAGGCGCGTCGAGCAGCTATTCTCGACGCTTCGCGCACACGCGTCCAGCGCCGTGCACAAGGCTTTTTGCGCGCCTCGGAAAATGCAGTGCCGCCAAAATACGCAAAGCTGATGCCAACCGCAAGCGCACGGAGCGAAGCTTCGCTGGTCACCACTTGCCGACCGGAGAAACGAGGGTGAGAATGCGACTTTCTCCACCGGGCGAACAGCTGCCTGGCCAGGTTCGCGGCAGCGGATGCGCCGAGCCTTGATCCACGTCAAGGCCCAGCCCCTAGGCCTGCCCTCTAATACACGGTTTTCTTTCGGGAAGTGCACGCACGATGTTTCGAATCTCCCAGTACATGCAGGAACTCGTCGCACCCAAGCAGCCCGGCCCCAAGCAGAACCCGCCGGCGCCGGTGGTCATCTGGAATCTCATCCGCCGCTGCAACCTGACCTGCAAGCACTGCTATTCGATCTCGGCCGACAAGGACTTTCCCGGCGAACTGAGCACCGAAGAGATTTACGCGGTGATGGACGACCTCAAGCGTTTTCGCGTTCCGGTGCTGATTCTCTCCGGCGGCGAGCCACTGCTGCGCCCGGACATCTTCGCCATCGCCCGACGCGCGAAAACGATGGGCTTCTACGTCGGGCTGTCGTCCAACGGAACCTTGATCGACGCGACGAACATCGACCGCATCGCCGAGTGCGACTTCGACTACGTCGGCGTTTCGCTCGACGGCATGGGTGAAACCCACGACAGGTTCCGGCGCATGGAAGGTGCTTTCGAAGCGTCCCTGAAAGGCATTCGCCTGTGCCGCGACCTGGGCCTGAAAATTGGCGTCCGCTTCACGATGACCCAGGACAATGCGCACGACCTGCCGCGCCTGCTCGAACTGGTCGAGGACGAAGGCATCGATCGCTTCTACTTCTCGCACCTCAACTACGCCGGCCGCGGCAACAAGAACCGCAAGGACGACGCGCAACACAAGCTGACGCGCTGGGCCATGGACCTGCTCTTCGATACCTGCTGGGACTATCAGCAACGTGGCCTGCACAAGGAGTTCACCACCGGCAACAATGACGCCGACGGGGTCTATTTCCTGTACTGGGTGAAAAAGAACTTCCCCGACAAGGCAGCCAACATCCGCGCCCGGCTGGCGCAATGGGGAGGCAATTCTTCGGGAGTCAATGTGGCCAACATCGACAATCTCGGCAATGTCCATCCCGACACCATGTGGTGGCACTACAACCTCGGCAACATCCGTGAGCGGCCGTTCTCGGAAATCTGGACGGATGTTTCCGACCCGCTGATGGCCGGTCTGAAGCAGTTTCCGCGCAGCGTTTCGGGGCGTTGCGGCGACTGCCAGCATTTCGACATCTGCAACGGCAACACGCGTGTGCGCGCGCAACAGCTGACCGGCGACCCTTGGGCCGAAGACCCCGGCTGTTATCTCGACGACGAAGAAATCGGCGTTGAACCCGGCCGCGAACGCTTGACGGTCACCCCGCACATCAGAATCCGGAGAGCCTGATGAACTGGCGCCTAGCTATGTCTGCCGCCTGCCTGGCAGCGTCTCTTGCTGGCGGATCGTCGTTCGCCAGCGCTGTCGGAGGGCCCGAGGCAGCCGGCGTCCAGGCACTTTACAAGGAACACTGCGCCGCCTGCCACGGCGAAACGCGCTTTGGCGGTGTCGGGCCGGCTCTCCTGCCGGAAAACCTGGCCCGACTGCGCAAACCAGAAGCGTTGAAAGTGATCAGCGACGGGCGCGTGGCGACGCAAATGCCGGCCTTTGGCGACAAGTTGAGCGCCGATCAGGTGCAACAACTGGCAGACTTGATCTACAACCCGATAACGCCGGCGCCGCAATGGGGGGGAGAGCGAAATTCGCGCCTCGCAAGTGGTCAACGCCGACGCCGGCAAACTACCCGACCAGCCTGGTCCGGGGCTGAAAGGTGCCGACCCGTTGAATCTGTTCATCGTCGTCGAAACCGGCGACCATCACGTGTCGGTGCTCGACGGCGACAAGCTCGAACGCCTGCACCGCTTCCCCAGCCGCTACGCACTGCACGGCGGCCCGAAGTTCTCGCCCGATGGCCGCTTTGTCTATTTCGCTTCGCGTGACGGCTGGATCACCAAGTTCGACATCTACAATCTGCTCGTCGTCGCTGAAATCCGCGCCGGCCTGAACACCCGCAACGCTGCCGTTTCCGGTGACGGCAAGTGGGTGATGATAGCCAACTACCTGCCGCACAGCCTGGTCCTGCTCGACGCCAAAGACCTCTCGCTGGTGAAGATCATCCCGACGCTCAACGCCGCCGGCGACAAGACCTCGCGCGTCTCGGCGGTCTACGACGCGGCACCGCGCAAGAGTTTCGTCGCCGCCCTGAAGGACGTTCCCGAAGCCTGGGAGATCAGCTACGACCCCGATGCAGCGCCAGTCGCCGAGGGACTGGTGCATGACTTCCAGTATCAGGAGGGTCACTTCACGCCGGGCATGTTCTACCCGCAGCGAACCATGCTCAAGGAGTATCTCGACGACTTCTTCTTCACTCAGAGCTACGGCGAGATCCTCGGGTCGTCGCGTTCGGCAAGCAAGGGACAGGTGATTTTTCTCGACGGGCGCAAGAAGATCGCCGACCTCGACCTACCGGGAATGCCGCATCTGGCTCGGGAATCACCTGGCAATGGACCGACCCCAAGGGTCGCGTGCGGACGGTCATGGCCTCGCCAAACCTCAACGAAGGGGTGGTGACAGTCATCGATCTCGAGACCTACGAGAATGTCAAGGAGATCAAGACCCTTGGCCCGGGTTTCTTCATGCGCAGCCACGAGAACAGTCGCTACGCTTTCACCGACTCAATGATGAGCAAGGAAAACAAGCACGTTCTGCAGGTAATCGACAAGCAGAGCCTGGAAGTGGTCGGGCAGATCAAGGCCAAACCGGGACAGACGCTGGCCCACGTCGAATTCACTCGGGACGGCCGCTACGCGCTGGCCAGCCTCTGGGAAGACGATGGCGCGCTGGTCGTGATCGACGCGCAGACGCTCGAGGAAGTGAAGCGAATCCCGGCCAAGAAGCCGGTCGGCAAGTACAACGTCTGGAACAAAATATCGCGTTCCGAAGGCACCAGCCACTGAGCCAGGCAATGACCGTGACCATCAACCACTCCTTGCGCAAGCTGCTGGCTGGTGCCCTGCTGCTCGCTTGCACGGCGACTCTGGCGGTACCGAAAGCTGCCGAGAACGGTGCTGCCGAAGTCACCATTGGCGCACCGACGGTGCACCCGAAACCGCCGCCGAAAGGCGCGAAGAGTTCGCCAGCAGCGCAAGCCAAGGTGGAAAAATCGAGCCCGGCTGGCAAAGCGACACCGCGGACGAAGACGACGGCCAAGGCGAAGAGCAGGACGAACACGAAGACAGATTCGAAAGCGAAGAGCAAGTCACGGAAGTAGTCGCAAAGCCCAATAGCGCCGACGCCAGAAGGACGTTCTCGACGCCTAGCCTGGATCCGCTTGGCGGTACTTTTCTGCGCGTGGGGCAACAGCGAGGGTGACGGTCCTTGCCGTTCAATCCATCCTCCCTCCCGGAGTTCTTGATGTACAGATTTCCTTGTTTTCTGATCGCGCTGGCGCCCTTGCTGGCTTCGCTGTCCGTTTCTGCGCAGCTTGCGAGCATCGAGCTCAGCGCCGGCTTTTATCGTATCGAAGCGGAAGTCGCTGCGGATGACGCCAGTCGCGCGCAGGGTCTGATGAATCGCCGCAGCCTGCCGGCCAACCACGGGATGCTGTTCGTCTTTGCGCAGGCGACCCGCCATTGCATGTGGATGCGCAACACCTACCTGCCGCTGTCGGTCGCGTTTCTCGACCAGGAGGGGCGCATTCTCAACATCGAGAAAATGCAGCCGCAAACCGAGGACAACCACTGCGCCGCTGGTGAGGCCCGCTACGCACTGGAAATGAACCTCGACTGGTTCGCCAGCAAGGGAATCAAACCGGGAACGCGCATTGCCGGCATCGACAAATCGCCGCGTCCCCAGTAACGGTCATGCCATGTCGAGATACCCCAGATCATGAAAGCCATGACCGCCCCCCGCTGTTCCTGGCCCCTCTCCCGCAAGGGGAGATGCGAGTTTCGTGAGTCGCTTGCGCGACTTTCACATTAAGCAAAGCTGGCCACGTGTTCAACAGCAAGGCACCCCAAGGGCCTTGGCGCAGCCGATTGCTGCGCACGCCCGACAACGTCGCTTTCATCCCCTGGTTGCGTGACCGCGGCTCGCTGACTGCACGCATCCAGGCCAGAGGACGCTTTGCGGTGCGCGTGCTGCGCCAGGGCTTCGGCCTGCCGACTGCCGATGAAGCACGCCTGCTCGGAATCGAACCAGGCGTACGGGCGTGGGTTCGTGAAGTCGCTTTGCACTGTGACGAACAACGCGTCGTCTTCGCGCACACCGTCTTGCCGTATCGGCCACGCGGCCCACTGCAACTCTGGCTGGCACGCCTGGGCAACCGCTCACTTGGCGCGCTGCTCTTCTCGCACCCCGGCTTCAGGCGTGGAAAGATCAACTACAAGCGGCTCGATGAGCGCCATACACTGTTTGCCTCGGCGCTCGGCGCTCTGCAACTTGAAGAAGTGGAGGCAGGCTGCCTGTGGGCACGTCGCTCTCACTTTCGCTTTGGCGCGCAATCGGTACTGGTCACCGAGGTCTTCTCGCCGCGAATGCTGCAACTGCGCGAAACCAACAAAAAGGAAACACACGCAGCACGCTGATGCTATAATGCACGGCTGCACTGAGCGGCCAAGGGCTGCTCGCTGCGACGAGCATCGCGAACCTGGCCGTAACTCTCAAGCCCCCCTGCCTTCTGGTGTCGATTCATTCAGCGCCGCACTGGCACAAAGCTTTTGTGCCGATAGCTGCTGACTTCCGCGAATCGATCGAAGCGATCGACTTGATCAAAGTCTCTCTCAGCTTTTCGTTGGTTGGCGTTGCATTTGTTTTTTCGCAACGCACTATGCCGTAGAGGTAGCGTGCGGCGCATCCATAGAAAAGAGAACCATGACTTTTGCAGATATCGGCCTCCACCCGGCCATCCTCAAAGCACTCACCGATTCCGGTTACAGCGAACCAACGCCGGTCCAGAAACAAGCCATTCCGGCGGCCCTCGAAGGCCGCGACCTGATGGTTTCCTCGCAAACCGGCTCAGGCAAAACCGCCGCCTTCATGCTGCCGGCACTGCATCGCTTCGCGTCGCTCGAACGCGCCCCCGAAGCAGCGCGCCCGCCCGCCTCTCAGGAACGTCGCCCGGCCCGCTCGCGCGGCAACGATCGCCAGCGCTTCCAGCCAGCACAGCCGAAAATGCTGGTCCTGACGCCGACTCGCGAACTCGCCCTGCAGGTCACTGCCGCCACCGAGAAGTACGGCCGCCAGGTGCACCACGTGCACGCTGTTGCCATCCTCGGCGGCATGCCTTATCCGAAACAGATGGAACTTCTTGGCCGCAACCCGGCGATCCTGGTCGCTACGCCGGGTCGTCTTATCGACCATATGAACTCGGGCAAGATCGACTTTTCCCAGCTGCAGGTACTCGTCCTTGACGAAGCCGACCGCATGCTGGACATGGGTTTCATCGAAGACATCGAAAAGATCGTTTCGGCCACCCCGACCGAGCGCCAGACGATGCTCTTCTCGGCAACGCTCGACGGAACCGTCGGCGAGATGGCCAAACGGATGACCCGCAACGCGCTGCAAATTCGCGTCGATGCGACCACCGCCCGGCATGACAACATTGAGCAGCGCATGCACTTCGTCGACGACCTGTCGCACAAGAACCGCCTGCTCGACCACCTCCTGCGCGATGCCTCGATCGACCAGGCAGTCGTGTTCACCGCCACCAAGCGCGACGCCGATACGGTCAGCGATCGTCTCAACGTCGCTGGCCTCAACGCCGCCGCGCTACACGGTGACATGCATCAGGGCGCGCGCAACCGCACACTGACCGCCATGCGTCGTGGCCAGGTACGCATCCTGGTTGCCACCGACGTTGCCGCACGCGGTATCGACGTCCCGACGATCACGCACGTCTTCAACTACGACCTGCCGAAGTTCGCCGAAGACTACGTGCACCGCATCGGTCGTACCGGTCGTGCCGGCCGCAATGGCCTGGCCATCTCGCTGGTTCATCATGCCGAACACTTCAACGTCCGCAAGATCGAGCGCTTCACCAAGCAGTTGATTCCAGTCGCTGTCGTCGAGGGTCACGAGCCGACGCGTCGGCCGTCGCCGGCAAAACCGCGACCGACCGGCAAGCCGGGCTGGAAGGGTGGCGACAACCGCCAGGGCAAACCTTTTGCTCCCCGCCGCGAAGGCCTGCCGCGCACACCTCACCACGAAGGGCCCAAGAGTGGTCATGGTGGCGGTGGCGGCGCGAACGCCAACCGCCGCGCTTACGGCGATCGCTGATCACTGATCAAGCCGCTATCGAGAACGAAAAAGCCCGCACTCAGCGGGCTTTTTTCTGCCCGTGCCAATGCACTAGAAGCTGCTTTTCGCCGCAAGCACTGGCAGGCCGCCGCCGTTTGTTGACCGGGAGAGGCGATCCTCGATCCCATTAAGAGAAGTCACAACATTGCTCCCCGACTGCTCGATGGCCGTTAACAGCTCGGTCTCGATGCGATCGAGCCGGGCGAGAAGCGCCGGGTCAGCGCCACCCGACGCCGCGTTGCCCGCGCCATGCCTGCCCATCGCCTGCAGTTCGGTGGTAATGAAGCCGCGCAGATCGGTAAAGCGCGAGGCCTCGGCCCGGTCCGCCAGCTCCTGGTTGGCTTTCAATTCCTGCGCATGGCGACGAGAATCGAAGAGCGCCGAGGCCTGCACGTAAATCACGAAGAGCAAAAAGTAGGCCGTCAGCAGGCCCACCACGCCCAACATGATCGCCCCGATCGGCGCCTGCACTTCAGTCACGCCCAGCGAAAGCGTGGTCGGGGCAATGAACGCGCCCCAATTGAGCGCCGAAAAGCCAGCGGTAGCGCCGAGGATGAGCAGCAGAAACAGGGTGCGAAACTTCATGAGGTAATCACTCCTTCATTGGTTGCCGAAAAAGGGCTCGCGCGACGGGGACCGAAGCTCGATAGTATCCCAGGATTGGCGAATGGTCGCCACTTGCAAAAACCCCGGCTGCTTAAAGCGAAAGTCGCCTGCCCGACTCACGGAACAGCCGCCGAACGCATTCGCGCCAGGATGATCTCGCTCTTCGCAAGCAGCGCCGGAGCGTTGCGGTTGCGGTCGTAGAAACGCGGCCGCGGAACCATGGCCGCCAGGCGGGCCGCCTGCTCGGCCGACAACTGACTCGCCGAAATGCCGAAATAGTGGCGGGCGGCCGCTTCGGCGCCGAAAACGCCGCTGCCCCACTCGATGACGTTGAGGTACACCTCCAGGATCCGCTGCTTGCTCCAGACGGCTTCCAGCATCAGGGTGATGATTGCCTCTTCGGCTTTCCGCAAGGGGGTCTTGGCCGGGCTCAGGAAAAGATTCTTCGCCAACTGCTGAGAAATCGTCGAGCCACCGGCGACAACGCGGCCTTTCTTCTGGTTCGTCTCGATCGCGTTCTGGATGCCTTGCCAGTCGAAACCTTCGTGATCGAGGAATTTACCATCCTCGGCGGCGACGATGGCGCGCTTCAAATTGGCCGAGATCTGCCCATACGCGATCCAGCGTTGCTGCAACTGCGCCTGCGCATCCGCGACGCGCAATTCGGCGAGGCGAATCTCCATGAACCGCGTGCTCTCGGGATTGACCCAGTTCCACCACAGCACCCAGCCGAAAAGCCAGAACTGAAAGACCAGCAGCAGGCCGATGACCGCCAACAGCAGCCGCTTCAGCCAGACGCCGAGGCGAATCATCCGGCCGGCCCGGCCTCGCTCCTGGCACGTAGCGCGGCAATCACCGGCGTGCTGTCGGGGCGGAGGCCGCGCCAGAAATGGAAGGCTTCGGCCGCCTGCTCGACGAGCATGCCCAGACCGTCGGCCAGGCGCTCCACGCCCTGCGCTCTGGCAAAGGCGAGGAATGGCGTGTCGCCCTTCCCGTACATCATGTCGTAAGCCAGGCTGGCGGGTGCGAAAATGCCGGCCGCCGCGGGCAGCGGTGGTAGCGCACCGGCGAGACTGGCCGAGGTGGCGTTGATCACCAGGTCGAAGGACTGCCCAGCGAGTTCCGGATAGCCACCAGGGCACAGGAGGGAAGCACTAGCGCTAGCGGCGAAGCACTGCACCAGCTCCTGTGCTCGGGAAACGTTGCGATTGGCAATCACCAGCGTCGCCGGCCGCTGCTCGAGCAAGGGCGCGACAACGCCGCGCGCTGCGCCGCCGGCGCCAAGCAGCAGGACACGCCGGCCGGCGATCGGGCACGCCAGATTGACGAGGAGGTCGCGCAGCAGGCCGGCGCCGTCGGTGTTGTCGCCGACAATCTCGGCGCCGTCGAAACGCAAGCTGTTGACCGCCGCCGCAAGTTCGGCGCGCACGCTCAGGCGAGTCGCCAGACGAAAAGCCTCTTCCTTGAACGGCACGGTGACATTGGCGCCACGACCACCGGCGGCGATAAAAGTACGCACACTGGCGGCAAAACCGTCGATCGGCGCCAGCAGTGCCTCGTAGCGGAGGTCCTGGCGGCACTGCCTGGCAAAGGCCGTGTGGATCACCGGCGACTTGCTGTGGCTGATGGGATTGCCGAAAACGCAATATAGATCGCTCATCCTGGCCTTATTTCTTGCTTTCGAGACTGTCGCTCTGCGTGAAACGCAGGCTGCGGGTGAATACCAGAATGTCGGTATCCTCCCGGATAGCTGGTGGGAAATCGCCGTACGGGGCAGCCATGGTGACGATGCGACGGGCGGCGTCGTCGAGGATCTGGTGGCCTGACGAGCGATTGATCTCAATACGCAGGAGGCTACCGTCACTCTTGATGCTGACGGTCATCACCAGTTTGCCGTAGAGCTTACCCCTGGCCTCCTCGGGGTAGTTGAGGGTGCCGACGCGCTCGACCTTGCTCCGCCAGGCCTCGATATATTGTGCGAAACGGTATTCGCTGGCGCGGGTGCCGATGAACTTCTTGCGCGGGCGCTGATTGTACTCGTTGAGTTCCTTGTCGATCGCGCCCTCGAGGCGCGCCATGGCCAGCGCGCTGTGCGCCAGATCGCGGCCGCTGACGCTGGGCGGCGGCGTCGGTGCCAGCTGCTCTTCCTTGTCCGGCTTTGGCGCGACCAGCGCACGGCTACGCGCTTTTGCGGCCAGCCGCTGCTGGTGCGCTTCGAGTTCCTGGATGCGTCGTTGCGACTGTTCGAGGTCGTCGCCGTCCTGATGGCGCGGTGCCGGCGGCAAGGGCGTCGCCGCGCGGTGCTCCTGCTCGGTGTTGCCGCCCCCGTCGAGATTGGCTTGCGCCAACACCTGCGCATCGGCAGGTTTTCGCGGCGAACGGCTATTGACCAGGATGATATCGAGTGCCCGCTCCTGAAAAGCGCGCGAAGCGTCTGGAAAGCTGAAATGCACCGCCAGCAGCCCACCATGCAGGAGCAGGGAAACCGCCACGGCCAGCCACAGTCTGCTTGCCGCCAGCGGCGATTGATAGCGATCGCGGAGGGCAGCGTTCACCTCAATCGATCGCCTCCTGCAGCTCGTCGTCGGCAGCTGCGACAGCCGCCGGAGGCAGCGTCTCGACATAGCGGCAGCCGAGTTCGAGCGTCAGATAGTCGATCGACTCGACGTGCAGCATGATTTCCTGACCGGGCTTGAGCTCGGGTGCCGAGGGCACGCGCTGCAGCAGCGGCAGCTGATCGAAGCGCGCCAGGTTCTCGCGACCGATAATTGTCGCCTTGATCGTTTCGACTTCGTGCTGCCGCAACCAGCGCAGGCACCAGTAACGTTCCATGCTGCGCTGGAAGTCGGCGTAGGCAGCGTAGGTCATGTCAAAATCGCTCAGCGCGGCGAAAAGATCGTCCGAACGCGCGGCAAAAGGCGGTGTATCGCCATTCAGATAGGCCACCAGCTGCCACTGGTTGAGCAGGTCGATATAACGCCGCAGCGGCGAGGTCGACCACGCATACTGCTTGACGCCGAGACCTTCGTGCGCCTGCGGCGAGGTGCTCATGCGCACCTTGCCGCCAGGCGTCTGGATACGATAGATCGCGGTCACGCCCTTGCTGGATAGCAGGCCACCCCAGGTGCTGTTGGTGACGATCATCATTTCGGAGACCAGCTTGTCGAGCGGACTGCCGCGTCGGCGAGCGCTTATCTCCACCGCGCAGGCGTCAGCATCGCCGAGGTCGCCCTGAATGCGAAAGTTGTAGTCGAGAAAAGTCTGCGTTGCCGACGGCTTGCCACGGCGACCTTCGCAGGCATTGGCCAGCTGCCAGAGAGTCATCAGCTCGTCGCGAAAAGCGAACTCGGCAAGGCCGGCGGCAATGCTGGCTTCGTTGAACAGGGGTTCAAGGTCGTGATGGCGGAGATTGGCGACCACTGGGACGATCTCGATGCGCGACTCGCAAGCGGTGATTTCGAACTCGGGAGTCACCGTCAGGTACAGAGAAATGGCCGCACAGTCACGGCCAGCGCATAGCGTAAAGGCCTCGACCACCTTTTCCGGGAGCATGGTGATCTTGCTGCCCGGCAAATAGACCGTAGACAGTCGATCGCGCGCAATCGCGTCGAGCGGCGATCCCGGCGCCATGCCCAGCGTCGGCGCAGCGATGTGGATCCCGACCTGCCAGCCCAGTCCGGGCAGCACCTGCAGCGAGAAGGCATCGTCGATCTCGGTGGTTGCCGCGTCGTCGATCGAAAATGCACGCACGTCGGCGCGCGGCAGGTTGCTCGGCAAAAGGGGTGCGGCGCAGGCCGCAAAGCCCGTGCCCTGCGGGAAATACTCGAACAGGAAACGCTGCAGGTGATAGTCGTGAGCAGAGCGGATGGCGCCACACTTCTGCAGCAGATGCGGCGCCGAAAGGCCGCTTTCGCTGCACGCCGCTTCGAGCGCCTTGGTTTCACTGCGATTGCGGTCGGGCTTGTAGAGCAACTGGCTGAGAATCGGCGTGAACTCCGGCGGCAGCGTGAAGGCCTTCAGTTCGCCGACCATGCGCTCGATGCTCAGTACTTGCTGGCGCTTCTTTTCGAGACCCGCAAGAGCGGCCTGGAGAATATCGGCTGCTGCCTTGCGAAAGCGGCCCTTGCCTTTGCGATGGAAATAGACGGGCGCCGAATGCAGGGCCAGCAGCAAGGCCGACGCCTCGACCGCCGTCGCGACATGGCCGAAGTACTCGTTGGCAAAATCAGAAAAAGAAAACTCGCCGTCGCCCAGGCACTCCCAGAGAAACTCCTGTTCTATGCTGGCGGCGAGCGCCTCGGCCTGCTCGAGCAAGAGCGTCGGTACCGGTTCGCCGTAACGCAGCAGAACGTTGGCAGCCTTGATCTTGCTGCGCTTTCCGGAAGCCGTCTCGACCTGCAAGGAGCTGTCGTTGTCGACCAGAATAGTGGCCGTCCGGAAGGCGCCGTCTTCTTCATATAGAACATGCATCACTACGATTGTAACCCACAGAATTCAATGATTTGCGGTACGAAGTCAGGGAAACGGGTGAAGCTGTGATCGCCGCCTTCGACGACTATCTGTCGGCAGCCGGCAAAACGCTCGACGGCGTGCCGGTAGTCGAGCACCTCATCGCCGGTTTCGACCATCAGCAGGTAATGCGACGGGGTGATCAGCGGCGTGTCGAGCGCGCGCAGTTGCTCGACGTGCTCGGCGCCAAACTCGAAGCGACGGCCACTGGTGTAGTTGACGTGTGTTCCCAGCAGCCCCTCGAGCAGGCTTGGGGCCATTACCGCCGGATTGATCAAGACGGCGTTCAGATCCCGCCTTTCGGCCAGCCAGGCCGCGTAATAGCCGCCCAGAGAACTGCCGACCAGCGTCGTCGGCGCGTCGTCGCTGTCCAGCAAGGCCTCGACGGTGGCGATCGCAGCGCGCGGAACGTGCGACAGCACGGGGCAGGAAAAGCGGTCGGCGAGACCCGCTACGGCCAGAAACTCGGCCAGCAGGCGCGCCTTCCACGACGCTGGCGAGGAGCAGAAGCCGTGCAGATAGATGATGCGTGGGGCGGCCAACTCAGTGATCTCCCCAGGAAATGAAGTCGTACTGCCAAGTCACGAGAATCAGTATCCCGAAGGCGATGCGATACCAGGCGAAAATCGAAAAGTCGTGCGTGCTGATATAGCGAAGCAGCCCGCGCACGGCCCAGAAAGCCGAAATGAACGCCGCAACGAAGCCGACCACCCACATTCCGATATCGTCGACAGAGAGCAGCGCGCGCTCCTTGTAGAGCTGGTAGATGCTCGCGCCGATCAGCGTCGGCATGGCCAGAAAGAAGGAGAACTCGGTGGCGGCGCGGCGCGAAAGGCCGAACAGCAGGCCGCCAATGATCGTCGCCCCGGAGCGTGAAGTCCCCGGAATCAGCGCCAGCGCCTGTGCAAAACCGAGCTTGATCGCGTCGCCCAGGGACAGGTCGTCGATCGACTCGACGCGGATGCGATGCTCGCGGCGTTCGGCCCAGAGAATGATCAGGCCACCAACGATGAAGGCCGTCGCCACCACCGGCGCGTTGAACAGATAGGCCTTGATCGTCTTTCCGAACAAGAGCCCGATGATCGCCAGCGGCAGAAAGGCGACCAACACATTGAGCGCGAAACGCTGTGCGCCGGGATCACTGGGCAGACCGCGCAAGACCTGCATGATCTTGGCGCGGAACTCCCAGCAGACGGCGAGCATGGCGCCGGACTGGATGACGATCTCGAACAGCTTGCCGCGCTCGTCGTTGAAATCGAGCAAAGCGCCAGCAAGGATCAGGTGGCCGGTCGACGAGACCGGCAGAAATTCGGTCACCCCTTCGACGATGCCGAGAATCAGGGCTTTCAGCAGCAGCAGCAGGTCCACGTGGAGCTTTCGGCAAAAAGGCGCATTTTAGCACTCACGGCCGGGTTGCCCGCTCCAGCGCCGATAACCAGGCGATCGCCTGTTGCCGGTCGTCGCCGCACATTTCGTCGGAGGCCTGCAGGCCGGCGCAGAAGGCCGGTCGCTCGGGCCGCCCCCACAAGCGACAACGCAGGTCCGTGCTCAGATTGGCGCAGGGCTCGGCGGCCGGTTTTCCCTGCGCATGGCCGGGCATCGGCGTGGTGATCGAAGGTGCAATACAGCAGGCCCCACAGCCGGCACGGCAAGCACGAAGCACAGACGTCAGCGACTGACTTGCGGCGCAGCGCTGACAGAGGCTGTGGTTTGCTCGCCTGCCGCGCCGTCGCTGCTGCCATAACCAAGACGCCTGGAAAGCGTCGCCGCCGCTTCCCGTGTGCCCTGCGCGATCGAGCTGTCCAGCGCGACGTCAAAGCTGCCGACGACGCCCAGAGCAGTAACCGCCGCCACCATCCGACCGGTGTGCCCGAAAACGGGCGCGCTGACGCCGTTGATCCCCGGCGTCATGCTGCCCGCCGCACGCGACATGCCGTCACGGCGAATGTCTTCGAGTTGCAAAGTCAGCGTCGACATCACCTCCGCCGAGGTCTTTCCCGCAGCCTCGGCGGTGGCCTGCACTTCGGCGTCGAGCATCTTTTTCAGATAAGGTGAACGGTAAAAAGCAGAGAAGGCCAGCCCGGTCGCCGAGGTCGTCAGCGGCAGCACGACGCCGGTGCGCAGGGTGACGGTCACCGCGCCGCCGGCTTCGACCCAGCGCACGCAGGTGGCGCCGTGATTACCCCACATGGCCAGGGCGACGGTGGCGCCGATCTGCTCGCAGAGGTCGTCGAGCACGGGCCCGGCCAGGCGCACCGGGTCCAGCCGCGCCAAGCTGGCCAGCCCCAGTTCCAGCGCAAACTCGCCAAGGTCGTAGCGCCCGGTATTGGCATCCTGCTCGACCAGCCCCATGCGCATGAAGCTCACCAGATAGCGACGGGCCTTTGCCGCCGGCATGCCGGCGTTGCGGGCGACGTCGCGCAGCATCATCGACCGCTGGCTGGCCGCCAGGGCACGCAGCAGACGCGTGCCGACTTCGATCGACTGAATGCCCTGGCGCTGCGGAATCGCTTCAGTGTCGTCGCGCGCAGGCATCTTTGCTGCTCAGCGGCGGGTGCGAGGTGGCAGATGGCAGATCAAGGGGGCGCGGCTCAGGCAAGCGCCTGCAGCGCAGCTTCGTAATCAGGTTCGTCCTTGATTTCGGCAACCAGCTGGCTATGCAGCACCCGATCGTCGCCGTCGAGCACGATCACTGCCCGCGCGGCGAGGCCGGCCAGCGGACCGTTGCTCAGAGAAACGCCATAGTCCTGGAGGAACTCGCGACCGCGCATGGTGGACAGCGTGAGCACCGACTCGAGGCCCTCGGCAGCGCAGAAGCGGCTCAGCGCAAACGGCAGATCGGCCGAGATACAAAGCACGACGGTGTTCGCCAGACTGCTCGCCTTGGCATTGAAGGTACGCACCGACGTTGCGCAGGTCGGCGTGTCCACGCTCGGGAAGATGTTCAGAACCTTCCTCTGACCGGCAAAAGCGCTTAGCGAAACGTCGGCAAGATCCTTGCCAACGAGCGTGAACGCAGCTGCCGTCTGACCCTTCTGCGGGAAATCACCGTTAACCTGAAAAGGGTTGCCACCGAGAGTTACTGTGCTCGTCATGTTGATTCCTTTGTTTTCTGGAGAAGGGATGGTGAAAGTTGGCAATCAATCGGCACCGCATGGGCGCCCGGCCTGACCGTTCTGGTCAGCGCTCTTTGGTCATTATTTCACGGTGGAAGTTCTCGAACCACCACCGCGTCAACTTTGCTCGGCCTGCATCGCCTGCGATTGACACCCTCCTTGACCGCGAACCGGCGCAGGCCACCGACTCTGCCAGCGATGCCGCGAGCTGGCCATTCGCCACCAGTTCGCGTGCCAGGCAGTCTGCTGCCCTGCACCTACTGAACCTGCCTGGCATGCATGCGGTAGCCGTTGCGACCAGCCGTCTTGGCAAGATACATCGCCGCATCGGCGTCGCGCAGCAGGCCTCCGTGGTCGTCGCCGTCCTCCGGATAGAGCGCGATGCCAATGCTGCAACCGACCTGCACGCAATGCTCGTCAAGCTGGAACGGCTGCCTGACCGTCTCGATGATGCGCTGCATCACGCCTTCGACGGCCTCTCGAGATTCCGGCTCGGCCAACACGATGACGAACTCGTCGCCACCGATCCGGGCAACGGTGTCGGAAGCACGCACCATCGCCAGCAGGCGCTTGGCGAGCTCGACCAGTAGCGCATCACCAACCGCATGCCCCATGGCGTCATTGATCGGCTTGAAGTGATCGAGGTCCAGGAAAGCGAGTGCCAGCAGGCGTTTGTGTCGCGCCGCCTGCGACAGGGCGAGATTGAAGCGCTCCTCGAGCACCATGCGGTTGGCGAGTCCCGTGAGCGGGTCTTGCCGAGCAAGAGCTTCCAACTGCACTTCGTAGTGTTTTTGCTTGCTGATGTCCTGCAGCGTCTCGACGGCGCCAATGGCGCGTCCATCGGCGCCGTGTAGTGGCGCCGCGGTGAAGTACAACCAGCGCCCGCCGCCCGGGAACTGCGGAAAATAGTCCCTGGCTTCCCAGGCACCGGCGATCAAGGGTGAAGGTCGCAGCTTGCCGGCGTAGAGCTCGCCCATTTGACCCTCCGTCGCATCAAGCACCAGGTCGGCCATGACCGGTCGCGGATGCGGATAGAACGGTCGCCACTGCTCGCGCGAGCCGATCATCTGCTCGGCCGGCGCCCCGAGAATCGCCTCGCAGGCGCGATTCCAGTGCGTGACGCGATGCTCGGCGTCAATGACGAAGGTTGGCACCGGCGAGCCCTGAACGATTTCAGACAACAGCAAGGCAGCATCGCTGGCCGCCCGCTCGGCTGCCCGCTGCGCGGTGACGTCGCGCAGCGTCTCCACGGCCCCGACGACAACGCCGCTCTCGTCGTGCAGGGCTGCGGCGCTGAAGACCAGCCACTTGCCGCCATCGGGCATCCGCGGGAAGAAGTCTTCGAGTTCCCAAGCGTCCTCGAGCGAAGCCGATGGACGATATTTTCCGGCGTAATAGCGTTCGAGATCCTCCAGCCGTGAGCCATTCAAAGCGAGATCTGCGATCACCGGTCGCGAGTCCTGGTAGAACGCGGACCACGCTCGCGTCGTCCCCAGCACGGAATCCTGAGAAACCCCGGTAAGCTTCTCGCACGCCCGATTCCAATGCACGACGCGGTGCTCGGCGTCAATCACGAACATCGGGATCGATATGGCTTCCACGACCTGCCTGGCCCAGGTCGACGAAAGCTGCTCTCGGGAACGATCGATACCTCCACCGTTGTTCATGCCGGGCCCTCCATTGGCAGACACTTGCCGTGAAAGTCGCGCCCGCGACTCACGAATCTCCCTTCTCCACGTGCGGGAGAAGGGTCGGTAAAAAGGGGAACGGTCACGATATTCATCATCAGGAGAGTCTCGACATGTCATCACCGTTTGGGTATATCAGACAGTATTCAAATGCTGCGCGATGCGGCTGGCAAGAAGAAATGAACCCGAAAGGAGCCTTTTTTTTGCGCAAGGTAGCTGATTGCTGACAATTTGTCAGGTTTACCGCAGACGGATTGCCCACATCGCCTTGTATTTCATCCATCTCTTCGACAGCCAGGGAAGTGCGATGCCCGCGATCACCGAAATCAGCCAAATCCTGCTTGGCAACTCTGCCGCAACACTGCCTTTTTCCGCCTTCGTGCTGGCCAGTCTGGTGCTCGCGGCCACACCGGGGCCGGGAGTGATCTATATCGTGACGCGCACCCTGGCCCAGGGGCGGCGAGCCGGGCTGGTTTCGCTGGCCGGCGTCGCGCTCGGCAACCTGGCCAACGCCGTCGGCGCGTCGATCGGCCTGGCGGCGCTGTTTGCCGCCTCCGCACTGGCTTTTGCCGTCGTCAAGTACGCTGGCGCAGCCTATCTTGTCTATCTGGGCATCAAAGCGCTTGGCGAAGGCGCTGCACGGCAGACGGACAAGGCGACTTTCGGCGCCGCCGAACTCACGCCGATATTTCGCGAGGGCTTTGTCGTCGCGCTGCTCAACCCCAAGACGGCGCTATTCTTCGCCGCCTTCCTGCCGCAGTTCGTCGACCCAATGACATCGGCACTTTTACAGAGCGTGCTTCTGGGATTGCTGTTCGTCTTCATCGCCGTCGTCACCGACTGCCTGTACGTGCTCACCGCGAGTGCGGTGCAGCCAGCGTTGCTGCGCCACGGCCGGCTGCGCGGCGTCGGCCACTTCCTGAGCGCCGGGGTCCTGATCGGCCTCGGCGTCCTCGCCGCCGTCACGGGAACGCGCAGCAGCAAATAGCCTCAGGCGTAGCGTCTTGTGCGGCGGCGTGCGAGGAGTGCGAGTAGAGCGCGGGCGACAGTCCCGCGCAGCACCGCGCCTGGCGCGCGCGGCCGCTCAACGCGGCACGCTGTTCAGCGCCCAGTCGTACTCGATGAAGTCGATTCCCACCAGATTCTGACGCAGCATCGCCTGTTCGGCGGGCGTAGTCGCCAGCAGATTGGCATAACTGCCCAGGAACTGTCTGAGCGAGCCCACGCCACGGTAGCCAGCCGAGAAATCCTCGCCGTACCAGTCAAAAATCTGCGAGACGACCAAAGTCGCCGTCTTCGGCTCGTAGCGATTGCGCGTGCGATCAGCGAGGAAACGCCGCGTCTGCTGCTCCAGCTGGGCATCCAGGCGCTCGCCGACGAAAGCCTCTTCGCGCAACATCGGGCAGCCGACCGAGGCGCAATTCACCGCAAAATGGATGCGCGGATCGTCATGAGCGCCCGGCTTGCGAATCACCTCGTGTTCGATCCAGTCCAGATGGCGGCGCGCGCCGAAAAGCGTGAAGAACTTCTGCTTCCACGGACTATTGAAAACGATGTTGCCGAGATCGCGAATCGAATTCAGATCCGGATATTTGCCGAGAATCAGCTCGACAGTGAAAGCGTTGTAGGCGTTGATCAGAAATGCAAGTTGCTGCGACTTGGACCAGGAATCGAACTCCGCCCGCGGCACCGCCGAGAGACTGTCGAGATAGGCCTGCAATGCCGTCCGCTCCTGCGCCAGCCCGCCATAGTCCAGCTGCGACGCCTTGCCCCCATCGATGAGCACGACATGCCGTTTGAGCAGCACCGTCCACGCCGCGTGACTATGGTCGAAAGCCGCACTGGCCGCTAGCGGCAGGCACAGGAGCGCGAGCGCGAAAATCCCGCTGGTCCATTTCGTCCAATGCGTCGATTTCGTCCAATTCGTCCAGCTCTTCATGCCATCTCCCGGATCCGGCCGCTACTCGCCACACGGTCAGCGAATTTCATTGAAAAACGACCGCCCGACGAGCGGCAGGCGCAGGCGATGGCAAGCGAGCAGCACGCCAACCCGCAGCAGGCTGGTCCACACGCCCATCTGTTCGAACTTGCGCGAATCGGTAATCGCCTCTTCGCTGAGCAGAATCGGCGTGGTGGCGCGGCGCAGGACTTCGCCGAAGGCTACATCCTCCATCACCTCGCACACCGGAAAACCGCCGAGCCGCTCGAATAGCATCCGCCGCACGAACACCGCCTGGTCGCCGAAAGCAATCTTCGTCAGCCGGCTGCGCGTGTTGTCGAGACGCGATATCAGCCGCAAGCGCCAGTCGTCCCCGGAAAAGCGATGCCTGAAAGCACCGGCCAGGACGCCATCAGGCAGCGCCGCGATACGCTCCAGCGCCCCCGCCGGCAAGAGCGTGTCGGCATGCAGGAACAGTAACCACTCGCCACGAGCAGCCGCAGCGCCAGCGTTCATCTGACGCGCCCGGCCTTTTGCCGACTGCAGCAGCTGCACGCCGGCAGTCGCCGCGGCAATGCTGGCCGTCGCATCGCTGCTGCCACTGTCCACGACCAGCACTTCCGCCGGCCGCTGCGGCAACACATTGGCTAGCGTCGCGCCAATGCGGGCTTCTTCGTTAAACGTCGGGATGATCACGGAGATCGTGTTGGAGCCTGGCATTCTGTTATCCGGCATGGAGGCGACAGGAGCTTGGTCGTCCAGGCGCGCCGATCCTTACGTTGCCGTCAACTCCACCGCCCCTACCCTAGCGCATCGCTAACGGTCATGACAGTCGAGATACCCCGGATGCTGAAAGTCATGACCGTCCCCCTCTTCTCCCGGCCCTTCTCCCGCGAGCGGAGAAGGGAGTTTCGTGAGTCGCTGGCGCGACTTTCACATTAACGGTCATGACACGTGGAGACACCCCAAATCATGAAAGTCATGACCGTTTCCCTCTTCCCCCTGCCCCCTTC
>NZ_SPMY01000019.1 GCF_012939955.1 Candidatus Accumulibacter phosphatis | reverse complement strand
GACCTGGAACTGGTTGCAGAAGCACAGCGCCTTGGGCGAACTGATCGACGTCGACTTCCTGTCGATGTTGCACATGGCTCTTTACCGGGGTTCGGACGTCCTGATGAAGCATCGGGAGGTGATTGAAGCGTGTTTGTTTGGCACCGTTCGCACGCTCTACGACCTGACCAAGACCTACTTCGAAGGCGAAGTCCCGAGCAATCGCAAGGTCAAGCGTGGCCGTTCCAAGGAGAAGCGTAGCGATTGCCCCTTGGTGACGCTTGGTCTAGTGCTCGACGGCAGCGGCTTTGTGCGCCGCTCGCAGACCTTCGAAGGGAATGTCAGCGAAGCCGGCACGTTGGCCGGCATGTTCACCGGGCTAAACGCCCCGGCGGGGGCGCTGGTGATCATGGACGCGGGCATCGCCAGCGAAGCCAAGGTCGCCTGGCCAACTCGACTGGGATGAAGAGCGGTTCTGGCGCACCTATACTCTGCTGACCGACCTGGAAAGTGTGTTTCGCAGCCTGAAGAGCGAACTGGGCTTGCGGCCGATCGACCATCACACGGAAGATCGCGCCGACGGCCATCTGTTCATTACCGTGTTGGCTTACCAGTGCGTGCAGTTCCTTCGCGTCAAGCTGAAGGCGGCTGGCATTCACGACAGTTGGACGACTTTGCGCGAGACCCTTTCGATCCAGTGCCGGACGACGACTTTCCGCCAGCGCGATGGCCGCACGCTCCATGTCCGCAAGGCCATCAACGCCGAGCCAGAGCAAATGGCCATCTATCGCGCCTTGGGCATCCACTCACAACCCGGCGGACTCCGAAAACTGATCGCCTGACAGCCCATTACGCGCTTGTTGTGCCATTAGAAATTCATTTCCCCTGCAAGCAATTAATTATGAGAGAGGTTTTTTTTGGTAGGTTAAACAGGGGCCGGGCCGTGGTCGGGCCGCCGCGCCTGGTGGAGCAGGACTTCACCGTCTACTGGTCGGCGCCGAACGATGTGCGCCGCCGTGCCGACACTTCGCTGTGGTCGGTGCTCGGTGGGGCACACCGGCTGCTGTACTTCACCACCAACCGCGTGCCCGAAGCCCGCAAGCTCGAAGACCGCGCGACCCGCGGCAAGTTCGGCCGCGACCGCGACAGCCACGGCGTTCCCCAGGACAGCTTCGCGCAGCCGCGCGTTTTGGGTGAAGCCGACGGCGGCACGGTCTATGCCGACATGATCATCTTCACCCGCGACGGACGCAGCGCGCTCGAAGCGGCCGCGCTGGGCCCGCTGCTCGAGGCCGAGGCGCAGCGGCTGCGCAAGTTCGTGGCCCAGCAGGATGCGGGCTTTGCTTCCTCGCTGCGCCAACTCGGGGGGTCGATGACGCCACAGGCCATCGCAGCGCGCCGCGCCAAGCGTGAGGAGCGCTGGAAGACCGAGAGCCGCGATCCGGCGGCGCTGGCCCAGCGACTGGATGCGGCAGCGCGCACCGACGAGGCCGATACCGCTCGCCAGCGCCCGCAGATGACCGAACCGGCGGCGCGTGACCCGAGGAGCGCCTGGTGGGGGCCGCGGCTGGCGCTGGCGACGACCGAGGCGACGCTGGCCGGGCTGGACTCCGCCGCGCGCAACGCACCGGCCTGTGGTCGCGTCGACCCTGCGTTCTCGACCGGCAACGGCGTGCGCTGCGCTACGAAAGTGCTGCCGGCGCGTCGCGCGACTGCGTGCCGATGGTGCAGGTGCGCGCCGATCTGGTCGACCCGAAGCGGCCCACCGACGAGGTGCGACTGCTGACCGCGTGGTCGCGCAAACGTCTTTGCGGCCTGCCCCTGGCCAGCGGCCAGCCGCCGCAGCGCAATCTGTGCGAAGACGCCGTGCCGCTGTTGCGCGAGATCGACTGGGCCGCCGTGCGGCGGGCGATCGGCTGGTGAGACCCAGCCCATCGCCGCATGAGGCCGCTGCCTGCGCGAACAGTGCCCTGATTGCCCTTCCACGGCCCGGATCGGGGCGGTCGCCTTCATCCATCGGTTCGGCTCAAGCCTGAACGAGCACGGCCACTTCGACTGTTGCGTCATCGACGGCGTCTTCGAGCCGGCCGTCGCCTACCGGCGTTTGCGCACTCTGCCAGGCGAGCAGATGCAGATCGACTGGGGGCACTTCGGCCACCTGGAGATCGGTCGGGTAAGCCGGACGCTGATGGGCTTTTTTGCCGTACTCTCCTGGTCGCGGCAGATCTTCTTGCGCTTCGACCTCGGCGCTTACAGGGAGAACGTCCTGCGTCGCCACGTCGGCGTGCTGGCCGCCTGGGACGGCTGCAGGCGTGTCGCCCTGCACGACAATCTCAAGAGCGCCGTTCTTGAGCGTCAAGGCTCGGTCATCCGCTGCCACCCGACACTGCTGGCCCTGTCCGGCCATTAGCCGTGGATGGCGATTCAGACGAAAGCTTCCGAACCCACGGATTTCGCCTCGATCACTTTGCGCAAGGGAGCACCCCATGGCGTCAAGGATTTTCTTGGCCGCGATGTCGGCTGCCGCCATTGAGCTGGCGTGCCGCGTTCTTGTGTGTGCCAGGTGCCGGAAGTAGCGCATCAGCAATACATGGGGAACGGTGACTATTGTCACATCGAGGCAAGGAGCGGGCTGGATTACCCTTGCTGCTTATGTCATTATTGCGCCTGGCCAGACTGGGCGTCAGCTGCTGTCCGCTGCACGAGATGCCTGAGGCTGCGGCCAAAGTGACTGCTGAGCATGGCTCTTGATGCCAAGATGCAACAACAAATTCGTCGAAGCCGTGACAGGCCCTGCGCGTCCCCTGGGAAAGCTTCATGCGTATCACGGTTCCCCATTGCATGGTGCTGGCCGCTGGCGCCGTTGCGGCACGTGCGATCCACTCGCAGGCAGCCGTCCGAAGCGCGGATGCGCAAGTGCTTCCGCTTGCTCTCCGGCAGCCAGACAGCGGCCCGCGCCGTAGGGCGCGCCTGTCCGGTTTTCTTTTTGGGATCATCGTTTCCGAGGAAGAGTGTGCATGACTGATCCCTCCAAACGCCCCGAGCTCGAGCGGGTGCTGCTGTCGTTTCGCCAGGCGTTCATGACCGTTGGCGCGTTCAGCTTTTTCACCAATCTGTTGATGTTGACGCCGTCGATCTACATGCTGCAGCTCTACGATCGTGCACTCGGGAGTCGCAATCCGACCACCTTGCTGATGCTGACGCTGATTGCGCTCGGCCTGCTGGCACTGATGTCCTTGCTCGAATGGATCCGCTCGATGGTCCTCGTCCGCGTCGGCGCTCGCCTCGATCTCGATGTCAACCAGCGCATCTTCAATGCGACCTTCGAACGTAACTTACGGCAGGCAGGCCAGAATCCCGCGCAGGCCTTGCACGATCTGGCTTCGATGCGCCAGACCCTGACCGGTGCCGGGCTGGTGGCGCTGACCGATGCGCCGTGGATGCCCATCTATCTGATCGTGATTTTTATGCTGCACACCCATCTTGGCATTTTCGCTCTGGTCGGTGTCCTGCTTCTGGTGACGCTGGCGGTGGTCAACGAGCGCGTCTCGGCGGGGCCCCTTGGCGAGGCACAAAAGCTCTCCATGGCGGCCAACGCGCAAGCCAACAACAACCTGCGCAATGCCGAAGTGATCGAAGCCATGGGCATGCTGCCGGCGATTCGCGGGCGCTGGTTCAAGCTCCACCAGAAGTTCCTCGAGCAACAGGCGCTGGCCAGCGATCGTGCCGGTATGCTGACCGCGCTGACCCGCTTTGCTCGCATCTCACTGCAGTCCTTGGCGCTGGGCTATGGCGCGCTGCTGACCATTGAGGGAGAGATGACGGCGGGAATGATGATCGCCGGCTCGATCCTCGTTGGTCGGGCGCTGGCGCCGGTTGAGGCCCTGATCGGCAACTGGAAGCAACTGGTTTCGGCACGTTCGGCTTACAAGCGCTTGAGCGAACTGCTGGGCATGTACCCGGCGCGCATTGCCGGAATGCCGCTGCCCCGGCCGCTTGGCGAAGTGGCCGTCGAGAACGCGGCGACGGGGGCTCCGGGGAGCAAGACGCTGATCCTGCGGAATGTGAACTTCAAGCTGCAGGCCGGTGAAGTGGTCGCCGTGATTGGTCCCAGCGCTTCCGGAAAGTCCACGCTGGCGCGTTTGCTGGTTGGCATCTGGCCAACGCTGGCTGGATCGGTGCGCCTGGACAACTCGGAAATTTTCAAGTGGAACAAGGACGAGTTGGGCCCGTATCTGGGTTATCTGCCGCAGGACATCGAGCTTTTTGGCGGTTCGGTCGCCGAGAATATTGCCCGTTTTGGCGAAGTCGATTCGGACCAGGTCCTGGCGGCCGCGCAGGCCGCCGGTGTCCATGAATTGATCCTGCTGCTCCCCAACGGTTACGACACGCCGCTCGGGGAGGGGGGGAGCGCGCTCTCGGGTGGCCAGAAGCAACGCATCGGTCTGGCACGCGCACTTTACGGCGACCCGGCTTTTATTGTCCTCGATGAACCGAATTCCAACCTCGACGATCTCGGCGAGGCCGCCCTGGCCGACACCATCCGGCGCCTGAAAGCGAAAAAGCGGACGGTGGTCATCGTCACCCACCGGATGACTACACTGGCGGTTGCCGACAGCATTCTGGTGATGCACGAGGGGACGGTGAAGGCACACGGTCCGCGCGACCAGATCCTGGCGGCGATGCGCTCAGCCAACGCGCCGAATGTACCGAATGCGGCAAATGCGGCAAATGCGGCAAATGCCCCAACGTCACCGCCAGCCGGGCGTAGCGCAGGCACGGCTCGACCGGCGACACCTGCGGCGGCGGCCAGTGGTCTTCCATCGACGCCCGTCGTCGGCGTCTGATTTACCAGGCAGAGGGCGATGGCAAAGAAATTGTTCGAGCGCAAGAACGCTTCCGACAGCGAAATCACTGAACTGACCGACGTCTCGGCCGAAACGGCCAAGGCCGCTGCCAGCGGTGTGGACATCAATCATCGCCGCGTTTCCCGAATCGGCTGGCTGATAGTGGCCCTTGGTTTCGGTGGCTTCATGCTGTGGGCGGCGCTGGCGCCGCTCGATCAGGGCGTGCCGGCCAGCGGGCAGGTGGTGGTTACGGGAAATCGCAAGACCGTACAGAATCTGGGCCCGGGAATGGTCGAGGCGATCCTGGTCAAGGACGGTGACGAAGTCAGTAAAGGCGACGTTCTGCTACGGCTCGACTCGACGACGGCGCGCTCGCAACATCAGGTGACGCATAGTCAGTGGTTGGTGGCGAAAGCGACCGAGGCGCGCTTGCTGGCCGATGTGGCGGGGCAGTCGGAGATCGTCTTTCCCGAAGAACTGTTGAAGAACAAGGACGATCCGCGAGCGGCCAGCGCGATGGCCGTGCAGACGCAGCTTCTGCGGTCGCGGCAGGCGGGACTGCAAGCCGAACTGGCTGCCATGCAGAATATGCTGGCGGGCTTGCAATCGTACGCCAAGGGACTCGAGGCGACGCGGCGCTCGAAAGAGCAACAGTCGCGCTTGCTCCTTGAAGAACTGAAGGGGTTGCGCGAGTTGGCGGCCGAAGGCTATCTGCCGCGCAATCGCCTGTCCGAGCAGGAACGCCTGCTGGCGCAGCTCAATGGAGCCATTTCCGAGGATCTCGGTAATCTCGGGCGCGCCCAGCAGAGCATCGGCGAGACACGGATGCGCTTGGTGGCGCGGCAGCAGGAATACCACAAGGAGGTCGAGAACGCCCTGTCGGAGGTGCAGAAGGAAACCAGCTCGCTGGAGAGTCGCCTTGAAGGCCTGGCTTTTGAGCTGGACAACACCACCGTGCATGCGCCGAGTGAAGGCATCGTTGTTGGCCTGAGTGTGCACACCGTCGGTGGTGTTCTGGCGCAGGGAACGCCCTTGATGGACCTCGTGCCGAAAAATGAGCCCTTGCGCATCGAGGTTCAGATTCCCACCGATCTGATCGACAAGGTCCGCCCGGGCCTGCCGGTCGAGATCACCTTTCCGGCCTTTAACCAGCGCACCACGCCACAGATACCCGGCGAGTTCGTGCAGGTCGACGCCGACGCAACAACCGATCCGCAAGGCAGGTTGCCGCCGTTCTACCGCGGCAAGGTATTGGTTACCGAAGCCGGCATGAAGAAACTGAAGATGCATGAAATCAAGCCTGGAATGCCGGCGCAGGTATTCGTCAAGACGGGCGAGCGGACAATGCTCAACTACCTCTTCAAGCCGCTGGTCGACCGTATGAATGCAGCACTGACCGAGGAGTGAGTATGCGCAACCGCCTGCCTGCACTGAGCGCCTGCAGCCTGGCGCTGTTGTCTTCGGGCGCCTTTGCCGTGGGTCTGCTCGATGCCTATCAAGCCGCACGCCAGAACGACCCGGCCTTCCAGGCGGCTCGCTTCGAGCGCGACGCTGGCCAGTACGCGATCGACATCGGGCGCGCCGGCCTGCTGCCGACGATTTCGATTACCGGCAGCTATGCGCAGAACACCGGCGATCGCGAGTCGACGGTGGCCAACGTGACGCAGGACCTCGACTACAAGGACAAGCAGGCGGCGATTACCCTGCGCCAGCCGCTCTTCAACTACGAGAGCTACGTGCGCTATCAACAAGGCGGCGTGCAGGCCGCCTACAGCAACGCCGTGTTTGATCGCAAGGAAGCGGAACTGGCCAGCAAAGTGTCGACCGCCTACTTTGAGGCACTGCTGGCGCTCGAGCGCCTGACCCTGACCGATGCCGAAATTGCCGCCTATGGCGCCCAGCGCGAGCTTGCCGAGCGTATGCGGCGCGGCGGCGAAGGGACGATTACCGAGATTGCCGAGGCCGAGTCGAGGCTCGAGTTTGCCCGCGCCGGTCGTGCCGAGGCGCTCGACCGGGTGGCCGTGACGAGGCGCGTGCTGGAAGGCATGACCGGTACGCCGCTGCGCGATCTGTGGGTGCTGCGGCCGGATTTCATGCCGACGGGTATCACGCCGAGCCAACTCGATGAATGGTCTGCGCTGGCACAGGAGCACAACCCGGAGATCCGGGCACGCAGGAAGGTCGTCGAGCTGTCTGGCCTGGAAGTCGAACGTGCGCGCGCCGGCCATTTGCCACAGTTGGACCTGGTGGCGCGGGCGATGAAAGCGGAGAACGAGACGCTCTCGACCCTCAACCAGAAAAGCTCGATCAACACCGTCGGTGTGCAACTCAACATTCCGCTCTATGCCGGTGGCCGGGTGAATGCCCTGACCGGGCAGGCGGTGGCCAATCGTGGGCGCTCGATGGCCGAACTCGATCTGGCCACCAATGAGGTGATGGTCGAAGTCAAGCGCCAGTTTCTGGCTGTCGAGACCGGGGTTGGCAAGGTCGCCGCCTATCGCAAGGCAGTTGACGCCAGCATCGTCGCGGTCGAAGGAACCAAGCGCGGAATGAGGGCGGGAATCCGCACCAATACCGACGTTCTCGACGCCGAACGGCAGATGTTCTTTGCCCAGCGTGATCTCGTGCAGGCGCGCTATGAATTCCTTGCCAGTACCTTGCTCCTGAAAACGGCTGCCGGGGTGCTCTCGGAAAAGGATGTCGCTGAAATCGAGGCGCTGCTGGTGCCGCAACACGACGGCGGGCAAGCTGCGCCGGTTCTGGCCAAAGGGTCTGGCGGGGCGCCCTAGCCAAGCCAGACCGATCATCTTTGGCACCGGAGGCACGATCCTCGTACAGATGGCCGGGCATCAACGCCTGCCGCCAACAGAGCCAACAGAGCATTGCGCTGCAAGTATAGTGGCCGTTCTCAATAGAACTAGGGACCGCCCGACGGCAGAGGCGAGAAGCTACGGCGGGGGCTCGAGAAGCAATTTTGTTGCATGTAACATCATTTTTGGTATAGTGTTGCATGTAACAAATGGGGCGCGAAATGGCAGGTGTTATCGAACGGGTGCAAAAGCACAGGACAAATTTGCGGAAGAGCGGCTTGCGGCCGGTTCAAATCTGGGTTCCCGATACGCGCAGCGCCGGTTTCGCCCAGGAGTGCGTGCGGCAATCCGCGCTCCTCAAACACGACCCGCAGGAAAAGGACATTCTGGAGTTCCTCGACGAAGCCGCCAGCCGTGATGGCTGGTCGGCATGAAGCGCGGCAACCTGGTGACAATCGTCTTGCAGGGAGCCTACGGCAAGCCGCGACCGGCTCTCGTCGTGCAATCCGACCTGTTTGCAACGCATCCGTCCGTCACCATCCTGCCGGTAACGAGCGAGTTGCGGGAGACCCCGCTATTTCGGGTCGAAATCAAGCCGACCGCCGAAAACGGCCTTAAACACCTGTCGCAAGTAATGATTGACAAGATTCAGACCGTGCCCTGCGAGAAAGTCGGTGACATCTTCGGACACGTTGATGACAAAACCATGCTGGCGGTCAATCGCGCGTTAGCCGTTTGGCTTGGGTTCGCCTAACGGTCGCCTAAACGGCCGTGGTCGATCCGCGCACCTGGCGTATTTCATCGGCTCGTTTTGCAACAGACATTTGCGACGCGCAAGCGGTTGATTTCCTTGGCGCGCGAAACCATCGCAAAACTTACCCTTTCTGCAGTCGTGGTCTGAAGTCGTTCGCCACCGTCAAGGACCTGATGACGGACCTGAATGCGGAAGATTGAACACGCCGGGCAGTTCAACTAGCTGGCTGGCTCAGACGCGCTCGATGATCATCGCCACGCCCTGGCCGACGCCGACGCATAGAGCGCACAGCGCGTAGCGGCCGGAGCGTCGACGCAGCTCCCAGGTGGCGGTGGTGATCAGCCGGGCGCCGGTCATGCCGAGTGGATGGCCGACGGCAATGGCGCCGCCGTTTGGATTGACGTGCGCGGCGTTGATCGGGATCGACAGTTCGCGCAGCACGGCGACACATTGCGCGGCAAAGGCTTCGTTGATCTCGATGACGTCCATCTGCTCCAGACGCAGCCCGGTTTTGGCGAGCAGTTTGCGAATCGCGGGTACCGGACCGACGCCCATGATGCGCGGCGCGACGCCGGCGGTGGCCATGGCCACGATGCGGGCACGCGGCGTCAAGCCGTGCTTGACGGCCGCTTCTTCGCTGGCCATGAGTAGCGCGCAGGCACCGTCATTGATGCCCGCCGAGTTGCCGGCGGTGACGGTGAGGCCCGCAGCGTTGATGCCTTCGCGTTTTGCCAATCGGGACAGGGTCATGTCCGGGCGCGGGTGTTCGTCGGTGCTGATGACGTTCGCGCTGCCTTTCTTTTGTGACAGGCGGACGGGAATGATTTCGTCGGCAAAGCGCTCGGCTTCGTGCGCAGCACCCCAGCGCTGTTGCGAGCGCAGGGCGAAAGCGTCCTGATCGCTGCGCGAGACGCTGAATTTGGCAGCGACGTTGTCGGCGGTTTGTGCCATCGAGTGCGTGTCGTGGAGTTTCTTCAGCAGCGGATTGACGAAGCGCCAGCCAAGCGTCGTGTCGTGGATGGCGGTGCTGCGCGAGAAAGCACTGTCGGCCTTGGGCATTACGAACGGTGCGCGCGACATGCTCTCGACGCCGCCGGCAATCATCAGTTCGGCTTCGCCGGCCTTGATCGCGCGCGCGGCCATACCGACGGCATCCATGCCCGAGGCGCAGAGGCGGTTGACCGTGATCCCCGCCACCTCGACCGGCAGGCCGGCGAGCAGGCCGGCCATGCGCGCGACGTTGCGGTTGTCTTCGCCGGCCTGGTTGGCGCAGCCATAAATCACATCATCGACCAGCGCCCAGTTCACACCGGCGTTGCGGTCGATCAGGGCGCGAATCGGTAGTGCGGCGAGGTCATCGGCGCGCACGCTGGAGAGCGCGCCGCCATAGCGGCCGATCGGAGTCCTGACGGCGTCGCAGATAAAAGCTTCGTTCATTTACGGGTATTCCTTGATGTGGTCGAGCGCGTGCGGGCGTGCATGACAAATGCGCGCTGGTGTCGACTGGGGGGTACGGGGTTGCGCAGGCGAGCGCGCACCGCGGTGTTGCGCTGTGTATCGTCGACCTGCTGTGCTGCGGGGGGGAGGGCAGGGAGCGACCGTCGAGGTCGAGGCCTCATTGCGGGTTTCCTTCAACCGCATCCGCTATCAGGTCGGCGGTGTTGGTTGATGAGCCGACTTCGCTGTCCTCGGCTGCGAGCAGTTCACCCTCGCGTGCCGGGCTGAGGAAGTCGATAGGGCGCGCCGAGGCAACCGTGCTGCGGTTGTCGTTGTTGCAGGCGTAGGCAAAAGCCGAGTCGGCGAGAGTGAACAGATAAGCACCGTGACAGATAGGGTGGCCGTCGACCATATCTGGTCGAACGCGCATCGTCAATCGCGAGTAAGCGGGGCGAGCGCCGAGCAGTTGCAGGTCGATCAGTTGGCTCGCTGCGTCACGGCTGTAAATTGCGCTCGCTGTCTGTTCGGCGAGCAGGAGCGCGGCGTCCGCATTGTGCGCATAGTGCGCGCATTGGTGGTCGCATGCGGGTTCGCACTTATGTGCGTGCGGGCGTCCCTATCGAGGTCCATTTTGACACAGGGGGCGTCGGAGCTTTGGCTGGCCGGTTCAGGTTCATTGCGAGGAGGCGCAGCCGACGCGGCAATCCAGTGCCATCCTCCAACTACTCGCGCTCGTCGCCGTCTTGCGCCTGCTTGCGTAGCTCGATCAGCGGCTTAACGCCGGGCATGTCGAAACGTTTGCGGTCCGGCTCCACGGCGGTCAGCGCCTCGGTCTCGACCAGCGTTGCCAGCGAGCGTCGGGTGAGTTCCTGATAGGTCAGTGTTCCCTCGACTTTCCAGGCCATCTCCTGCTCGCTGAGCCGGCGCATGACTTTGGCCGGAACGCCGGCGACCAGGGAGTTCGGTGGAACGTCCATTCCCGCTCTGACAAAGGCGCAGGCGGCGACGATCGACGATTCACCGACGACGGCGTTGTCCATGATCACGGCATTCATACCGACCAGCGCTTTCCTGCCGATGCGACAGCCGTGCAGTACGGCGCCGTGGCCGATATGGCCATTCTCCTCGATGATCGTATCGCTGCCGGGAAAACCGTGCATGACGCAGCTGTCCTGCACATTGACGCCAGGTTCGAGAATCAGGCGCCCGAAGTCTCCGCGCAGGCTGGCGCAGGGCCCGACGTAGCAGCCAGGGCCGACGATCACGTCGCCGATCAGAACCGCCGATGGATGAACGTAGCTACTGGGGTCGACGACCGGGACGATGCCGTCGATGGCGAATACGCGGGGGCGGTTCATGTGGATGCTCCTGGTGGGGGCTGCGTGATGCCGGCGTGAGGGGGGGGCGGCGCGTCGATGGTGTGGACGCATCCATTCTATTGATTGAGAAAAGATTGCGCCAACCGACACGGTGATCGTCACCGACCTGAAATTCACACTTTCTGCGCCGGACCATCGCTCGACCAGGGGTGTTTCCCTCGTCTGCACGAGTAGATGTTCCATCGTCAACTCGAGCAAGCACACCAGAGGAGGGCCAAGACGACCCGGCCTGGCATTGATCTCGCACGGCATAACGCTCAAAGGAGTTGCCGTCGTGCCACCCTCCGCGCTCTCCATCAGCGCGCTGGTCGAAGGCGCCACCTTCCTCAAGTCCAGCCCAGCCTAGCGCGACCGGCTGCTGGCGACGTGGCGAGCGCCCCGTCTGACTGAGGCTTGCCAACGGGGACATCGTTAATGACCCTTGCGGTACCGATTCAATTGACCACCAACGTCAGCATCGCTAAAATGCGATCCTCTTCGAGCGGCTCCTTCCGGCTGCTGAGCGATGCCCGGTGGGCGGCCGGCGCCGGCTCGATGCTTGCTCACCCGCGATGGCTTTGCGCCAGCGCGCTGGCGAGGACGATTAGCAGTGTTTAGGCCAGGGTGGGCTTGCACATGCAGTTGGTGCCTGGGTCAGAATACTGGGGCCGGCAGCCCCAAGTTTTTTGGACGAGGGATACATCGAAGCTACAGGAGCGCCAACTATCGCCAGGCCCACGGACAATATACGGTCGTCAGCTTCGATTACACTGTCCGTCTGGAACGCGATTTTTCTGCGCGAAGCAGTCAGTCGAGTGTCTGGAGGGCGGGCGGCTTGGGTCTGGCTGCTGATGGAGCCGGTGGCGCACCTGAGCATTTTGTTGGTGGTGCTGTCGGCAATTCGCCACGGAATTACGCTGGGTATGGATTTTGCACTGTTCCTGGCGATCGCTATCCTCGGCTACAACCTCTTCCGAAATGCGGCGCTGCGGTCGATGGCTGCCATCTCGGCGAATCGTGCGCTGTTTGCCTATCGCCAGGTCAAGCCGGTGGATGTGGTGCTGGTGCGCGCGTTTCTGGAAGGGGTTATTCAGTTGTTTGTTGGGCTGATCATGTTTGCAGGGATGTCGTTGCTTGGCTTCGACGTTCTTCCCTACGATCCGCTGACGGTAATGTTGGTTTACGTACTTTTCTGGCTTTTTGGCACCGGACTCGGGCTTGTGCTCTCTGTTGGAAGTACCTTGATTCCGGAAGTTGGTAAAGTGGCGAGCCTTTGCTTTCTCCCTCTGTATTTCGTATCCGGGGTGATGTTTTCTCCTGTGATGTTGCCGCCTGAAGTGCGCGAGTGGCTATTGCTTAACCCGATCATGCAAGGTTTGGAGTTGGCCCGTGCTGCTTTCTCTCCTGGCTACACTGCCGTCACAGGCCTTGACCTTGGCTATGTCACGGCCTTTGCCTTTGTTTCGTTCTTCTTTGGCTTGGCACTGCACGTTCGCTTTGCTCGCCGTCTGCTGATGCAATGATCGTCGTTGAAGACGTTCATAAGCGCTACCAAACGGATCACGGTCCAGGCAAGTGGGTGCTACAGGGTATTTCCTTTACCATTCCACCGCGCGTCAGCGTGGGTTTGGTCGGCCGCAATGGTGCTGGCAAGTCGACGCTGTTGCGCCTGATTGGCGGAGTCGATACGCCGAACCGTGGAAGCATCAGGCGCCATTGTCGAGTGTCTTGGCCGATGGGTTTTGGTGGAGGCCTGCAAGGTTCCCTGACGGGTCGGCAGAACGCCAAGTTCGTCTCCCGAATTCACGGTCACGAAGTCGATATTCCCGACCGACTGGCCTACGTCATGGACTTTTCCGAGTTGGGCGATGCCTTTGACCAACCAGTCAAGACCTATTCATCCGGGATGAGATCCCGCCTGCAGTTTGCCCTTTCGCTGGCTTTCGACTTTGACGTCTATATTTCCGATGAAGTGACCGCTGCGGGAGACGCTTCATTCAGAGCAAAGGCCGCAGCGGCGTTCAAGAATATGGCCGACCGCGCAGGTTTGATCATGGTTTCGCACGGCGAAGGGACGCTGCGACAATTTTGCTCTGCCGGCATTTGGTTACAGAATGGCCGCGCGCATTGGTTTGACGACATCGAGGATGCATTGAAGGCTTACAAGGAGAGTATCGGCGCATGTTAGACCGTATCCGCCAGAGTGCCTTGCCGCGGTTCTTTGGCGGTGTGCACGGACGCTTGGCTCCCCATCTTGTTCGCCGCCGCGCCTTGCGAGTCGCTTTAGTGGCGATCCTGATGGCAATTGTCTACTGGGGCATCATCGCCTCGGATCGCTACGTATCCCGGGCCGACGTGGTCGTCGATAGCACCGACATGGCTGCGGGCGAAGCCGGGAATATTGCTTCACTGTTCACCGGCGCCAGAAATAATCAAGACTTGAGGCTGATGCGCGAGCATCTGCTGTCCGTGGATATGATGGAGAAGCTGGAGGCCAAGCTTCAGTTGCGTGCGCATTACAGCGACTGGAAGCACGATCCTCTCTCGCGCATGTGGTTTGAGGACGCCTCGCAAGAGTTCTTTTATTTGCATTACCTGTCGCGTGTAAGTATCGAGGTTGACGAAGCGGTGGGTGTACTGCGAATCAAGGTGCAGGCCTACACGCCTGAGAAGGCGCAGGCCATCGACCTTGCGCTGGTGGAGGAGGGCGAGCGTTTCATGAACGATATTGGCCACCGTCTGGCGCGTGATCAGGTCGAGTTTCTCGAAAAACAAGTCGCTGAGATCGGCGAACGCGTGCTCAAGGCGAGAGGAGAACTCGTCGATTTCCAGAATGCCAAGGGCTTTATTTCTCCGCAGGCCGCGGCAGAAACTCTTAGTGGCATCGTTGCTCGCCTGGAGGGCGAACTTGCGCAGCTTGAAGCCAACCGAGAAGCGATGCTCGGCTATTTGAGTCCCAAAGCACCGGATGTTGCGCAGATCGACCTGCAGATTGCCGCCATCAAAGGCCAGGTGCGGACCGAGAAAGGACGACTGACCTCGCCAAGCGGTGGCGCACTCAACCGGACGGTAGAAGAGTACCAGCGCCTTGAAATGCAGACTGCCTTTGCCCAAGACGTATACAAGACAGCGCTGACGGCACTGGAAAAAGGGCGTATCGATGCGGCACGAAACCTCAAGAAGGTTTCCATCGTGCAAAGCCCGACCTTGCCGCAGTATCCGCTCGAACCGCGCAGAGCATACAACATAATCGTTTTTGCTCTCTCCGTGCTTGTGCTGGCCGGCATACTGCAGTTGCTTGCCGCCATTATCCGCGACCACCAGGATTGAAACTCATGATGCGGCTGCCTGCTAGCTTAACGACCACGAAAATGCTCACCGTACAGGCCCGTGCTCAGCGTGTCGCATCAACGCGTGACTCGTGGGTAAGATTTCTGGCATGGCTTGTCCTCGTGCTGGCCTTGCTTGGGCTTTCTTTCCCCGCAGCTTTCGCCGCCGATACCGACATCTTCGGTATCGGCACCGCCGAGAATCGGCCTGTTACACCGCCAGTGCCCAAGGCGCAACAGCTGCCCGCTGTCCCTGCCGCCGTAGTGCCTGATGTCCGGACGGTGTCGCCTCAGTTTTTTGACTATTCTTCGAATGTCAGTAGCGACGTCTTTGGCGCCAATCTTTTCAGCGGTGCTTTTGCCCGTGAAGGCGCCACGCAGTTCAATCCTGATTACGCCGTCGCTGTCGGCGACAAGATCCAGGTCCGCTTGTGGGGTGCCTTCGAGTTCGATGCGCCATTGACCGTTGATCCCAAGGGCAACATCTTTATCCCGCACGTTGGTCCGGTACACGTGTTGGGTGTACGCAATCAGGATTTGCAGCGCGTCGTTACATCGGGCGCGAGCAAGGTTTTTCGTGCCAATGTGTCGAGCTATGCCAGCCTGGCTGCGGCTCAGCCGGTACGCATCTTCGTCAGCGGCTTTGTTAACCGCCCCGGCCTGTACAGTGGCACCAGCATGGACAGCCTGCTGCACTTCATCGACCAGGCAGGTGGCATCGATCCCGAGCGCGGGTCCTTCCTCAATGTTCAAGTCAAGCGCGGCAATGCGACGCGCGCCTCGGTCAGCCTCTACGATTTCTTGCTCGAGGGGCGGATTCCACTGATCCAGCTCTCTGATGGCGACGTCATTTTCGTGGGTGCCCGCCAGAACACCGTGAAAGTCAGCGGCCTGGCAGAAAATGCCAAGCAATTCGAATTCAGCAAGCCGACCTTGACCGTCGCTGAACTGATCGAGCTTGCCAAGCCCTCACCACTGGCTACGCACGTGCGCGTGGTGCGCAATACGGGGACCGTAAAGAACACCGAGTACTTTCCGCTTTCCGACGCGTGGATCGTTTCTCTACGAAATGGAGACGGGCTGGAGTTCACCTCCGACAAGAGACCCGGTACCATCGCTGTCCGGGTCGAGGGTGAGCACGAAAGCGTTCACGAATACGTGCTTCCTTATGGCACCAAGCTGGGCGCCCTCATAAGCCAGATCCAGTTTTCCGAGCGCTCCGACTCGGAGAACCTGCAACTCTTCCGCCTGAGTGCCCAGGAGCGGCAGCGCGAGGCCCTGAAAACGACGCTCCTGTTTCTGGAGAATGCGGCCTTGACGGCGCGCTCGGGGACCAATCAAGAAGCGCAACTGCGCAAGGAAGAGGCAGAGCTTCTCCTTCAGTGGGTAGAACGAGGCAAGAAGATCGAGCCGTCCGGGCAGGTGTACATAGCCCAGGCCGCTGATCGCGACCAACTGTTGCTGGAGAATGGCGACCGGCTCCGGGTCCCGACGAAGGATGGCTTGGTGCTGGTGGGTGGCGAGGTCATCTTTCCGAATACCATCGCCTTCGATCCGTCTCTGACGCTTGCGGACTACATCCAGAACGCGGGGGGTTACACCCAGAATGCCGATGCCTCAAGAGTGGTCGTTGCCCACCGCGATGGCAGCTTTGACGAGGCCAAGAGCGGCTTTTTTGGAGGCAGTGCGCCGACTGTACGCGCGGGCGACCGGATCATGGTGCTCCCGAAAATCGACGTGAAGTCTCGTCAGATATTCAGGGATGTGGTGGAGGCCTTGTTCCGGATTGCCGTCATTGTGGGGGTGGCGAATAACTTCTAGTGTGCTGTTTCACGCAGGGCAGGATCGCCGATTTCCAGCAAGCACAAGGTTTTTCACCCTATTTCGCACGTGCTGGAAGTCTCGTTAAGAATACAGTCCTACACCAGGGGGCTTTCCCGATGGAGGATTGAGTCTGTTGGACTGACTACGATGGGCACCAGGCCGGTGTGAGTTGAGTGTCTTGTTCGGAGAACGGTTGACGGCTATACAGCCAGAGTCGGAAAAGGGGAGATGCTGCTTTGGCCGTCGTCGTCGTGCGATGTGGCATTGTTCCAAATAACGGGATCAGATAGACATGAAGCTGGTAATTGCTACAGGTTGTCCTTACACCGGTTGGGAAATGGTGGTTCCCACTTTGGCAGACGCGGGACTAGAGGCTGCCGACGATGCCGTTTCCGGGTGGCAGGATCAACTATTGGCGACCAGTAGTGTCGCAGATCCGCTGCAATTACGGCAGGCCCTGCAACCGGATATGTCAATGCAGGAAGCGCTTGCGTCGCTGCTAACGGACGACGACCCCGATTCCGAGCGTCTAGTAGTCAACCGCTGCCCGTGGCTGCTCGACTTCTGGGCTGCCCGCTATCCGGATGCGCAGTTCCTGCTGTTTTTTACACGAGCTGAAACTGCCTTGGCGCAGGCTTTGATGTGCGGCATTGAGCCCTTCCAGTTTATTAAGGACTGGGAAGTCAACACACGTCATTTGATCCGCTTTCAGCGTCGTTATCGTCAGCGCGCTCTCCTGCTGAGTGCGGAGTCCGCCAACGAAAACCCACACACACTAGCCGAAACCACGCGAACAATCGGGCTTGCTCTGAACGTCGCAACGGAATCGGTAGGCCGGGAACCGCCTTCGTCCGGCGAAACCGAGCGCTTCCTGGCGCGGCGTTTAGTAACTGACAACCCGTCCATAGGTGCTCTGGAAAGTGAGTTGGACGCCAGAGCGCAGCCATTAGGCGACCTGCCGCCTCGAGCATCGGAGGTCGCTCTCGACGCCTTGCTCAAGTGCTATCTTCAGACGCGGCAAGATCGTGATCAGCTTCGGTCGAAATTAGACTTGGTGCAATGCGAATTTGAGCGCGTGGTGTTGGAGAAGCAAACGGTCGAAGGAATTCATGCGGCGACCGGTGCGCAGTTGGAGGAGTTCAAAGCACGCGCGTTGAAGTTGGAGCGGGCTGGTGAAGAACTGGAAGGCAGCAATCGATCGCTGCAAGTGAGCAAGCGGGAAGCGCTGGAAGAGAATGGTCTGCTGCTCATACAACTGCACGAGGTGCAGGAAGAACTGGAGAAGGTATTCCTGGAGAAGCAACAACTTGAGCAGGCACAAGCGGCGACGGGCGTGGAGCTGCAGCAGATCCTCGCCCGGATGGCATTGATCGAGAAGGCTCGGCAAGAAGGGGAGATCAGCAATCAGACGCTTGAAGCGAGCAAGCGGGAAGCGCTGGAAGAGAATGGTCTGCTGCTCGATACAACTGCACGAGGTGCAGGAAAGACTGGAGAAGGTATCCTGGAGAAGCAACAGCTTGAGCAGGCACAAGCGGCGACGGGCGCGGAGTTGCAGCAGATGCTCGCCCGGATGGCGTTGATCGAGAAGGCTCGTCAAGAGGGGGACGTCAACAATCAGACGATTGAAGCGAGCAAGCGCGAAGCGCTGGAAGAGAACGAGTTGCTCCTCGAACAACTTCACCAAGTTCAGGAAGAGCTTGAATTCTACTTCCTGAAGTATCAGGAAACTCTGACGCGTGAAAACCCCGTTCCCGATGAGAAATCCCCAGAAGTGGAGGAATCAACAGAGCTTGCACGGGAGCTTCAACTAAAAGCTCCCGAGAAGAAAGCCGCCGCTTGGACAAACCAAAAATTCCTCCGTACTCTTGTCCGACCGTTCAGGCGTCCAGACAGAAAGAAAGAGAAGCTTCGCAGACAGGTTGAGGTACTCAATAGATCGGGGCTGTTTGACAAGGAGTGGTATCTCGCCGAATATCCGGATGTGATCTCCGGCAGAATCGATCCAGCCGAGCACTACCTCCGCTTCGGCACTGCCGAAGGTCGCAATCCCTCTCCTATGTTTGACACCAGGTACTATCTACAATCGAATCCGGACGTCGCAGCAGCTGGCGTTAATCCGCTCGTCCACTACATCGAATTCGGCATTTCGGAAGGCAGGCAAGCATGCGGTTAGAAAGCCAGGCACTAATGACGCCCGTGGAAGAAGGATCGACCGCACAGGAGTGGGAGACGCAGCAGGTAATTGATACCCTTGTGCATCTTGGCTCTGGCCAATGCAGCGAACTCGATGCCTATCTGTCCCTGCAGCCGAAAAGGCTAGTCCTCGTTGAGGCTGACGCGCAAGTCGCTGCAGCCTTGCGGGTGCGGACGGACGAGCTGCCCAATGTGCAGGTGCTATGCAATGCCGTTGCCGGCATCGCAGGGCCGGCTGTTTTTCATCGGTACAGCCTGCCCGAAACCGGCAGCCTTCACCCGGCAACCGGCCTGTTGCAGCTTTTGCCGGGGCTGAAACCCCTGGAGGAAGTGCCGATTGAAGCCGTTGCTGCGAGGACCTTGCTTGAACCGCTGCAGGTGGACGCGGGAGGGGACAATCTGCTCGTGATTGACCTGCCTGGCGAAGAGCTGCCGGTTCTGCAGGCGCTGTGGGACGGAACACAACTACAACGGTTTAGCCAGGTGAAACTACGTTGTGGCCGCGAGCCCCTTTACGAGGGGGCTGAGCCCGCGCCGCGGATAGTACGCTGGTTGGAAGACCATGGCTTCGACTTATTGTCTGAAGATGATAGCCAGGATCCCGATTGCCCGTGCTGGACACTGCAACGCAATATCCTGCAACTCCGCAGCCTGGAGCTGGCGCAACAGGTCGCCGGTCTACAGGCGCAGTTGAGGCAGTTAGACCAGGCGTGCGATGAGCAGGCCGGGAAACTCGCTGATCAGAATGCTCAACTGGAGCAAGCCAACCAGGCGAAAGCGGCCCAGGAAAAGCTCGCTGCCGACCGGCAGGTGCAGATTCAACAGCTTACCCAGGCTCGGGACGAGCAGGCCAAGCTGGCTGGCGAGCGTCAGGCTCAACTCGACAAGCTGCAGCAGGAACGCGATACAGCGACCAAGCAAGTCGCCGAGCAGAAAACCCAACTGGAGCAAGCCAACCAGGCGAAAGCGGCCCAGGAAAAGCTCGCTGCCGACCGGCAGGTGCAGATTCAACAGCTCACCCAGGCTCGGGACGAGCAGGCCAAGCTGGCTGCGGAGGGGCTGGCGCAGCTTGAAGCGCTGAAGCAACAGGCGCAACAGATCGAGCAGTTGAAATTGGCGAAGGCGGAGCTGGACAAGGAAACGTTGGTGTTGACTGGACGGCTCCACGACGCGCAGCAACGGTTGCAGCAGCAAGAAAGCGACAACCTTGAAATTATCCACCGCCAGCAGCGAATGCATGAAGAACTGGTAAGGGCAGAAGCGCAAATCGACTTGATCAAGGATTTGCTCTTGCGGGAGCCCGCGTTGTGAGCAAGAAACCGGCCAGCAGGCGCCGTAAGGCCAAGAAGGTACAAGCTATACCGATGCAGATCGTCGACGTTGAGCCAGATCAGCCCTTGTTCCCTACGACGAAAACCTACTCGAACGCGCCCGCATCCAGTGGCAATTTGGTGACTGGGACGGTTTGACCAAGATAGAACGCGGTGCCCTGCAGCACCACCCTGACCGCGCCAAGCTTGCGCTCCTCGCTGCCGCCGGTAACCTGCAAGCCAACAACTCCGGGGTTGCCCGGGAATTCATTCGACTTGCCAAAGACTGGGGTTGTAGTAAGAAGCTTCTCACCCAGATCTTGGTCGCCGGGGTTCATAACAGCCTTGGGCGTGCGGCAGCCGTTGTTGGCCGGCAGTCGCAAGCCCTCCAGCATTTCGAGAGCGCCATTGCCGTTGGTACCCCGGGCGCGGAATTTGGACTGCTTGTTGAGGCGAGAACTCGGCAGCAGTTTGCTCAACTCGGCCTTCCCGGTGGGCCCCCTCTCGTACAGGTTGGGACTGGGGAAGTGGTGGTCGCTAACGCTTCAACACTACCCTCCGTCGCCAAAGGCATTGAAGACATTACTCACATGCTCAGGCAACAACAAACCGACTTGGCGGCTCAGCTCAAGAAACAAGCCGACGACCTCATTAGAGTTCGCAAGTTCCTCGACTCCAGCCTGAAAATAGAAGTCGCCAATGCCGCCAAGCAAATCGAAGCTGTGGTTGGCTTACACAGTTACTTCGCCACCGGCGAACTTCCGAACATCAACACCGAACGTCATAGCTGGCCGATCAGCCCCGACTTCGCGCTTTATCTCATCGAGTTGCTCGAAATCAACGACTATGACCTGATTCTCGAATTTGGCTCAGGCATCTCCACAGTGATCATCGCCAAGGCTGTCTCCAAGATGTCCCTTCGCCGCCAAGGCAAACGGAGCATCGAAGTCGTCTCCTTCGATCACCTGGAGCACTATTACCGCAGGACGCTGAATCAACTCCAACAAGCCGGTTTGGCAGAAGCCGTACAGCTCCATCTGGTACCGCTTAAAGACTACGCTGCTGCCAACGGCAACGCCTATTCCTATTACGACTGCCACGATATCCTCGCTAAGCTTGCTCAACGCCAGCTCGCCACCGAACTGCGTTTGCTGGTCCTGGTCGATGGCCCGCCGTCCGCTACTGGTAAGCATGCCCGTTACCCTGCTGCCCCGCTTATTCTTGGCCATTTCAAGGGCGCTCGCGTGGATCTGCTGCTCGACGACTACATCCGCGAAGATGAGAAGGAAATCGTGCAACTCTGGCAAGGCGAGTTTGCCGCTGCAAATCTTCGATTCGAAGTAACAGAGACCAGACTGGAAAAAGACGCCTGTCTGCTATCTGTCGCCAATTCATCGCACTTAAGGTAGAAATGAGAATCCTTTCCGTTTTTGGGACGCGCCCCGAGGCCATCAAGATGGCACCCGTTGTCAACATTCTCAAGTCAGCTCCGGACGTGCAAATCGAAGTCTGCGTGACGGCCCAGCACCGGCAAATGCTTGACCAGGTACTAGACCTGTTCGAGATTCGCCCCGAGCATGACCTGAACATTATGAAACCGGGCCAGGACCTCACTGATATCACCAGCAACATCCTGCTGGGCATGCGCGATCTTCTCAAGCGCACTCGCTACGATCTTCTGCTTGTTCACGGCGATACCACCACGACGATGGCAGTGGCGCTGGCTGCTTATTACGAAAAAATCCCGGTTGGCCATGTCGAAGCCGGATTGCGCACGGGTAACATCTATGCTCCCTGGCCCGAAGAAATGAACCGGAGCCTCGTCGGCCGCCTTGCTGCCATGCACTTTGCCCCCACCGAGCGAGCTCGGCAATGTTTGGTCAGCGAAGGGATTGCCAACAGCCGCATTCATGTAACCGGCAATACAGTTATCGACGCCCTCCAACAAGTCATTGAAAAAATTCAGTCCACCCCGGCGCTGAACGAACAATTCCGGCGGCAGTTTGACTACCTTTCTCCCGACAAACGCCTAATTCTTGTCACCGGCCATCGGCGGGAAAACTTCGGAGATGGCTTCGAGCGCATCTGCCAGGCTTTGAAGGCGCTCAGTCGCCGTCCGGACGTCGACATCGTCTATCCGGTACACCTCAATCCATGCGTCCAAGAGCCGGTGCGCCGCATCCTGGGCGCTGCTAGGAACGTACACCTCCTCGATCCATTGGATTATCTGCCCTTCGTCTACCTGATGAGCAGGGCTAGTCTGATCATCACCGATTCAGGGGGCGTCCAGGAAGAAGCGCCATCGCTCGGTAAACCTGTCCTGGTGATGCGTGACACCACCGAAAGACCCGAAGGGCTCGAGGCAGGTACGGTCAAACTGGTCGGTACTGACATCGATCGAATCATTTCGGAAAGCTTCCGCCTTCTGGACGTCGACGATGCCTACCAAGCCATGGCCCGGGCCATCAATCCGTACGGAGACGGCAAAGCCTCGCACCGTATACTGGCCGCCATCCGTTTGGGTCTCCCATTTTTCTGATTGAGTCTGTGAAAAGTATCTCAATGCTTTTCGGTTGGGCCTGGTGCCCACGCCATAATGATTTGGTCATTGATGGTGGTCAGGCGGCCGCCATGTCTGAGACCAAGCTGCTTTTCCCCCGACGGCGCGATGCCAGCGAAGCTAAGTACGGAGGCTGGCAACGCTGAGCTAAAGCAGCGCTATCGGGTAACGAACTGGCCGGCGTACGACCGTTCGCTGCTCAATCGGGGCCAAGCCCGGGCTGCAGTACTCGGAAACGGCCATCCAGACCTCTCATGAGATCTCGATGACGATCCAGGGCCGATCACGCCAAGAGCCGACGTATGTCGTGGCCCACTCGCCCGGCATGAAGATTTTCGGCGAAGGCGAATGGAGCGTACGTCCGCACAGAGTCGGCAAGCGTAGCACCTGGTGCCAGCTCCACTTGGCCGTCAACGAGAAGACCACCAAGAACATCATCGGTGTTAATGTGAAACAACGCCATCTTCGGACGCAAAAAAGCATCGCCGACAATGACGTCGCGATGCCAGGAAAAGAGCCGGGCGGACCCACTCTGATGCCTCTGTCAAGCACCACCCCTGGTGCCTCTAACTTTGGTCGGCGAGCATACCGCGCCTCAATATGTTTCATGATACGGGGTGGCTACCCGCTCTGCAATGATCGTTAAAGTTACGACGACTGATTGGGCAGACGACGAAGTGTTCCCGGGTGTCTGCTTGACCAAGTGGAAAGCGAAGTCTCCCAAGTGTCTGCCGGCGCTTACAACCCGAAAGGCTGCCATATCGCCATTGCGGACCGGGACGCCCGTGCGACCATTCCGTCGGGCGACGGCGCTCTTTACTGGGGAGACGGTCATTCCCCTGGCGCCATTCTCAAAAATATCGACGCCAAGGGAAACCCCGCCTGGAAGAGCGATAGCGGCTACGACCGATGCAGCTTTGCGGAGAACATGATGTGCTGGCTGAAGCAACTGGGCGACTGCCTGCTCTCCCGAACCTCCGAGCGGCAAATTACCGAATCCCGTGTCCGGGCCACCATTATCGATATTGTCACGTATATGGGCATGCCCCAATCCGTCGGGTTGGGTAAATTTCACCTGCAGCATGAAGGAGAACGGGGATAGTGGGAGTTCGCACCGAAAACGCTGGAAATCGTAATGTCGTTAGAAGTTGTGACCGATAGTCCACAAACGTCGATTACTGACATCCCTGTAAAGGACTCTGCACCATTCCGACGTGGTATATGTCGTTGTCAGGCATCGAACGTTTATCGATTCTGCAGTGGAACGCAAGAAACACCGAATATGGATGGTATGTTTTGATTTTTGGCATAGAAATCATCATTAGGGGGGTAATCATGGAGGAAAAATCCATTGTCCGGCGCGCGTATGCTGAATACCGCAGCGGTAACTATTCGGCGGCTGTGGATTTGTATCGCCAAGCAGGGGCTTTGCTGGGCGAGAAACATTTCCGCAGTAACATTCACTTATGCCAAAAGCACCTTAGACTTTCATTGGGATGCTTTGATACAAACACGATATCCTTGGAAAGCCTCAAGGTCGCCTGTGTTATGGATGAATTCACCTTCCATTCCTACGCGCCGGAATGCGACCTGTTCCAACTATCTCCAGAAAATTCGCTGAAGGAGCTAGAGTCTTTTCGTCCAGATATACTCTTCATCGAATCTGCGTGGCAAGGCAAGGATGGGCTGTGGAATCGCAAGATTGGCAGCTTGAGTCATGAGCTGAAGGATGTCCTGCAATGGTGTCGCATGCATCATGTGCCGAGGATTTTTTGGAACAAGGAAGATCCGGTCCACTTCGAAACGTTCCTGACCACCGCAAAAGAATTTGATATCGTCTTCACAACCGACATTGACTGCATTGCTCGATACAAGGCAATGCTCGCTCATGATAACGTTTATCTTCTGCCCTTCGCCTGCCAGCCAAAAATCCACAATCCAATCGAACTATACAATCGCAAGGACGCGTTCTGCTTTGCCGGTGCCTATTACGTGCGCTATCCTGAGCGCACACGCGATCTGGAAAACTACGTTGCGGAGTTCCCAAGGTTCCGTCCGCTCGAAATATTTGACCGCAATTTCGGAAAAACCGATACCAACTACCAATTTCCGCCTGAATACCAACCCTACATCGTCGGCACTCTGACCTTCGACGAGATCGACAAGGCCTACAAAGGCTACCGGTACTCGATCAATCTTAATTCCATCAAGCAGTCGCAAACCATGTTCGCACGCCGGGTTTATGAACTGCTCGGGTCGAACACCATCACCGTTAGCAATTTCTCGCGTGGTGTGCGCCTGATGTTCGGCGATCTGGTTATCTCCAGCGATAGCGGCAAGGAAATCGTACAGCGGTTGACGCTACTAGAAGGTGAGTCAGCAGAAAAATATCGACTGGCCGGGCTCAGAAAAGTCATGCTGGAGCACACTTATCGACATCGTTTAGCCTATGTTGCAAGCAAAGCGTTCATGCGCAGCCCCGGTGATTTCTTGCCAGTCGTCTGCTGCCTCGCTCGCGCTTCCACCAAGGCTGAAGGCGAGCATATTATCGCCAGCTTTCAACGGCAGAGACATGAGCATAAGCGACTGTCCCTGGTTGCCTCAACCAATTTGTTAGGGCAAGGTTGGCAACTACCTGCCGATGAAAACATCGCATTGCTCAGCGATGCGGAGGCGAACAACGTATTGCTTGCTGATCATCTCCGCAACCGAGAATGCCTTGCCATTCTCGATGCGAATGACTACTACGGACCTAATTACCTCCTTGATTTGGTAATAGCCACGCAGTACACAGACAGGCGAGTGGTTGGCAAGGTGGAGCGTTATCGATGGTCATCCGATAGCGTCGCCCGTGCCGAAGTGGGATCGGCCTATCACTTTGGCGACCGTCTAGCCAAGCGGTCAAGTCTCACCACTACCGCACTGTGGGCGCCAAATCAGACAATCGGCGCTTTGCTGAACGCGGAAGAACATTTCTGGGATAATCCCGGCTTGGCGATTGACCCTTTCAACTATTGTCAAGATGCCAGTAGGACGAGCGATCTTTCTCAAATGATGGCCCGTGTCGATGACTTGCCATTCGACAGCGGCATTAGCATTGACGAACTGGTCTCAGTGGCCGAAAGGATCCCGGCGACACCACTTGACCAAAGCAGCTTGCCAAAATGGCGAGCGCCAAAGCTTATGGAGATCTTCGGCAATGTTTGCAGCTCGGAGGTCTCCTTCGTGTCCATGTTTGGCGAGTTGCGTATCGAATCAAGGCTCCAGGAAGGCAAGCATCAATATTTTTTATGCAAAAAGCGACATTGCTCTGTCCGATGTCCCGGCGGTTGGGGAAATTCAAACCTATCTGGACTTGACTCCAGGACTCGACGTTCAATATATGCTGCAATTTTTTGGACGCAAAAAAAACAGAAGATTAGCCATGTGATTCATACGGCGAATCGCAACCATGTTTTAGACAAACCTGACGGTGCGAGGTTTCTACGGCTGGCTTGGCGAGTTCTGGGACCGGGGGCGGCGACAGTCCGATCCTTGTTATGGGGACACTGCAATTTGGAACCGGCTCAATTGCTGTGCCGTAGCCAGACATTAGTGCTGACCAATCATTACCCTTCGTACGACGCCCTCTACCGCAACGGCTTCGTCCATAGCCGGGTGGCCGCCTATCGCGCGCGTGGGGTGAAGGTCGACGTCTTTCGCCTGCAGCCGGCCAAGGCGCTCTGCTACCACGAGTTTCATGACGTTGATGTTACCACCGGGTCGCAGGAAGCACTGCACAAGATGCTGACGCACGGGCCGTACAAGAGTGTGCTGGTGCATTTCCTCAACGAGTCGATGTGGCAGGTTCTGCAGCAGTACCTAGACCGTGTGAAGGTGTTCGTCTGGGTGCATGGCGCCGAAATACAGCCATGGCACCGTCGCGACTACAACTTCAAGAACGAAAGGGAGCGCGAAGCGGCAAAGGCGGAAAGCGGCAAGCGAATGCACTTTTGGCGCAACTTGTTGCAACCGTTGCCAAGGAATTTCCAGCTCATTTTCGTCTCACGGTATTTTGCCGAGGAGGTTATGGAAGACCTCGGTTTCCGTTTGCCGGAAACAAGTTATTCAATCATACACAACCCGATCGATACCGATCTCTTTGCCTACCATTCAAAACCGGTGGAGCAGCGTAAGAAGATCCTGTCGATTCGTCCCTACGCCTCGGCAAAGTATGCCAACGACCTCAGTGTCAAGACGATCGTCGAACTTTCCAGGCAGCCGTTTTTCAACGACCTGGAATTTCATATGATCGGCGATGGACCGCTATTCGACGAGATTCTTGAGCCGCTGCGGCACTTCAAGAACGTGTACATCGAGCGACGTTTTCTTTCACAGCGGGAAATTGCCGAGCTGCACCAGACGTACGGAGTCTTTCTCTGCCCAACGCGGATGGATTCACAGGGAGTGTCTCGCGATGAGGCGATGGCGTCTGGGTTGGTTCCGATAACCAACCACGTAACAGCGATTCCGGAATTTGTCGATGCGACGTGTGGCTTTGCCGTCCCCGGGGAAGACTGGCGAGCAATGGCGGCGGCGATTTCTCGCCTGTATTCGGAGCCCGCGGAGTTCCTCCGCCTCTCCAGGGAAGCCAGCCTGCGCGTCAGGAGGCAAAGCGCTACAAGCGAGTTGATTGGCGTTGAACTCAAGCTTTTTTCGCTGAAGTAGGACGCCAAGTGAAGACCGTCCTTGCTCTTGTTGTGGCAATCTGTTTTTTGACGATTTCGTTTCGTGCGGCCGCATTAGAGCCCGATACCAAGGCTTTTTCGTTTGCGGTCGGGTGGCGTACGATCGCTGGTCAGCCAGAAAACGAGGTGCAGCTAGGGGTTATTTATCGATGCCAGAGCGATTGGTGCGCGTCCGTGGAGAGCTTTTCTGGAAAGGAAAACTATTCGCGCCGACCAATTGGGCTCCGTCACCAAATGGTTGCTCCGTATCCGCGTTTGAACTGCAATGATGAATATCTGACAACAGTTGAAGGCGTTGCTTCCGTGACCAACCAAGTGACCGTAGAGCAAGGAGATAAGGCTCTGACGTTGACAATTGGAACTTACACGTATTCGTGGACTCAGGATCATTCGACAAAAGGTTCCTATTTTCTGGCAGGCGTAAAAAAACTTGCGCACCGGTGGTTCTCTTGAACAGGCTGTCGGGTATGCCTACCAAGGTTCGGGGTCGGCGTCCGAGCTTACCGGGATCGAACAGCTTGGTGGATTTTTTAGCGGAGAAATCGACCATAAGGACACGCTCGCAGGCGTGTCGGCAGAGTGGAAGCACACGGCTACAAGTATAGATGTTCGCAAGTTCCGTCGCTATTCAGATCGGGCCGACGTTGCCTCCTACTCGCAACCTGGGCATCCGGACGTACTCAAGCGGATGCGTTTTCCGATTTGGGTTCACAACAGTCTAGCAATACTTCCTATGCGCGGTGAAGGCCTCAGGTACGTACTCCATGAATACGGCCACGATTTCAACGGAAACGGGTGTTTTGACGAGTTTGGACACAACAAGCTGATGCTGCCGGTACAAAGGGACGGCAATACCATTGCGCTTGTCTTTGTCGAATACACGCCTGACAACCTCGATGGCGTGCCGATGCTTTCGGTTGGTCGCTACTTTCAGAAACACTGAACCCAAGTGGCGATACCGTCCAAACTCAAGGTGCTAATCCTAGGCAGCTGTGTTTCGCGTGACATCTTTAACCATGGTGGCGTGCATGGTGAATTCGAACTTTTTCGCTTATTACGCGCGTAGCTCGTTGGCGTCACTCGCACTACAGCCTTTGGATGAAGAGGTGCATCTCAAAAAAAATAAAGTCAACATTTCAGCGCCGGATGGTCACGCAGGACATCAAGAAACTATTTTTGGCCGAAATCGACAATTGGTCTTTTGACGTTTTAACGGATAGATCTTATTGATGAGCGCTTCGATCTGTATGTCACCAAAGACGGAACCGGATGCACGATTTCCAACGAGTTCCTGGGCACCGAGTTCGACTGCTCGGCCGGGCGGGGATCGATAGTACGGTCGGGCAGCGGTGAGTTTTTTGCCTTGTGGGAGGCGGGGTGGAGTTTTCTCGTTGAGAAGTTTCGGGGCACAGGAGTGTTAAAAAAAAGTATGCGTCAACAAGGTTTATTGGAGTAGGGAGACCGCTACTGGCGAGGCATTTGGCGCAATGTTCAGCGAGTCACGGATTGCCAATGCCAATTGCCTGCTAGACAAGATGTACCGGCGCATGAGTCGCGATTTTGGCGCTGAGCAGTTCATGCAGTTTCCAATAGAATTGATGAGAGGGGCGGTGAATCACCGCTGGGGTATCAGCCCATTTCACTACATAGAGGACTATTATCTTGTTGCCCTGGATATGCTGACCAGTCTGAAAAATCTACAAAAGTCGCATGGAGCAGAATTGTGTGAAGACGCAACACTGCCATCTTCGCCTACCGTTCGCTTGTGTGACTACGATCGATGGCACAAGCCCGTATTCACCTACCCAAGTTTGGATGTGGCGCTGGAGACGGGTTTCCCGCGCGATGGCATCTACCGCATACTTATCGGGGTTGAATCGATTGATCTGATGATTCAAGGCAGCGAAATACTCCGTGCAGGGCGGGGAGGGCAGCCGCTGCTGGTTCCGTTCAGCGGTGCCGTATCTAATCGGAATGATCAGCGTGCTCCTTTTTTTTCAGGGCTTGGCTTGTCGGAAGCGCTAAAGCTGCCTCTTCTGGCCGTATCCGACCCAACCATGGCACGGAGCGGCGACGTGTCGCTGGCGTGGTATGCGGGCAATGACCATTTGCCGAATCTGCCTGACCTGATTGCCGAGATCGTCGATCACTTCTCCGAAACGTTTAGCTGCAAGCCCTTGCTAATTGGCGGCAGCGGCGGCGGTTTCGCCGTGCTGTCGGTACTGCCACGTCTGCGCTTGCGAGCGACCGGCCTGGTGTGGAACCCTCAAACGTCGATTGGCGAATATGGCGCGTCCGCAGTTGCAAGCTATCTTAGGGCGGCCTTTCCGCGTTCCGCCGATGAAAATGGGCTCAATGGCGACGCGTCGGACGAGGTTCAGCGGTTTTCGATTCAGGCAATTCTCGCTGAATCGGGAATCGACCATGATCTCACCGGACGGGAGAAGGCAGGAATAGGGGAACTGCTCTACCTACAGAACCGCGGCGACTGGCACCTCCTCAAGCATGCCGGGCCGTACCTGCGAACTGCAACCTGGGAACGGTTGTCAGCCCATTCGTTCCGGCAAAAGCAGGGAGAAATGGCTTGCTGGTTCGGGAAATGGGGTACGGGTCACGCGGTACCGCCCAAGGCGATGCTGGAGAAAATTCTTGCTGCGCTTGCTGGCGGTAACTCGGCCAGTCAAGTCGCCGTCCTATTGGACGACAAGGAAGGCGTGGAGGAGCCGCTTGTCTGGTTCGATGTGGATGGCGCCCCTTTTCTGACCGCGTTAGCAGAGTGGCGCGACGGACAGGTATTGGCGCGGTGCGAGCTCGGCGCTTCGAAAGGCGGATACGCCCCGGAATCCGCTTTTTATTTGCTGGTTGACGGTCAGCGAGTAGACGCTCGCTGGTATTCGAACGAGCCCTGCGCGTGTTTTTCGCATGCGGGCGGAGGCGACCGGCTGGATGTCATAGCCTTCATCCGTGACTCTCTTGGCAATATTAGGACAGCTCGTGCGCCGGTGCCGCCTAGGCCGGTGATCTCGGTGTCTGAAGAGGCAATTCAGGTACATTGCGTTGGAGCCGAGCCGGGCGCTCATGAAATCCGGCCAGCAGCAACTTTTCCGGAGTCGGAAGCCGATGATGCAAAAGCGTATTGGTCGTCGCTGGACGCCGCCTCTCATGCGACCTACACCAAGCGTCAAGAGTGGTCGGAGGCCTTGGCAAAAGAGCTTGCCCGGCATTCACCGAAGAGCGTTTTTGAGTTCGGTTGCAACGCTGGAAAGAACCTGCTCGCGATGCGCGACAGGATGCCCAACACACTATTGGCCGGCGTTGACGTTAATCGCGCGGCCGTCGCGGTGGCCAAGGGGTTCGGGCTGAACGTGCAAGTTAGCGACGAGTCTTCGCTGAAGGAGCTGGCAGATGGGGCCTTTGATGTTGCATTTACGGTTTCTGTGTTAGATCACTTGCCTCATCCTGAAGTCGCGTTGAAGGAATTGGCGCGCATCTCCCGAATAGCCGTGTATTTGCTTGAGCCGTGGCTTGGAGATGAAGGAAAAGTGGTACGCAATTACAACCGGGCGTTGTCTCGTGATATCGAGACCACTCCGTATTCGTATTCTTGGGACTATCAGGAACTCGTCAAGCGAACACTTCCGAACTGGAGTTGTGTTTCGCGCCCGATGCCGTTGCCAACAAATCTTGGGCTCTTTTACTTTCTCTTCGAGCTTGTGCCCGCACACGCTTGAGACGACAGGCTACTCAGGATGGGTATGCGCCTCACGGTGGGCGGGTCCGCACTAGGGCAACGCTGATTTAAACCGGACAACGTTGGGCGCACAATGCATATACATTCGTTGGTGTCGTTCGATTTCCTATTATTCCATAAGAGAGGAATTTAAATGTCAGCCTTGATTGAACCTGAAACTTTATGGGCCCCGGAAAAATACAGATTTTACAATCAAGCTTCAGCAAAAAACTTTTATCACGTCTAGGGAAATTGAATTATACAAAGGTGCACCGGTATGGGCGCTTCCAACTTCGCCTACTTGGCGTGAGAATCCATTTGGTATCAATACGTGGATGATCTACTATAACTCGCTTGGGTGGATGAACGCTCTTCTCTATGATGGCGTAGAGAATGGGAATGTCGACTCACTGTCGGAGCTGAAAATCCTGCTCTTTGATTTTTTTGCGCGCCAATCCGACGACAGCTGAAGGTACGAATCCGTTTGTCTGGTATGATCACCCTACCGCTTTTCGACTTGCTCAAATTGGCTACTTTTATAACAAATTTCTGAAAGACGTTTTTGTCGCCCGCTGAAGATGCAGAACTGCGGGGGGTATGCTGTCGAGCATGTCGATTACCTTGTTTCCTTATATGAACACCCAGCCCTTCAAGCGAATAACCATGGGTTTATGGATGCGATGGCTGTTTTTGATGCCAGCTTAGCATTTGCGGATGAATATGGTGCCGAAGCATGGAACGTTGGCGCTTTGGCACGGTTAAACCAATTGTTCGATGACATGATTTTTGAGACCGAAGGCTTCAGCGTCGAGCAATCGTTTGGTTATCACTACTATATGCTGCGATTGTTTGATGATGCGCAAAACTATGTGCTGCAGACGGGGCATTCCGGTATTGACGCCTACCAAAAGCGTATTGAGAGTGGGTTGGAAGTCGCCGCACTCTTTCGGTTCGGGGATGGGGCTATACCGGCTATAGGCGACACGCCATTCGGCATGCTTTTCCAATCTGCGAACTTTCGTTACACGCCTAAGACTACAACACCATACGCGCAGTTTGTGATCACAAATGGCGCTGCCGGCGAGCTTCCGCCTGACTTGCTTGTCTACCCTGCGGCCGGGTACGCAATCTTTCGCCCGAATTACGGTTTTGGTGGTGTTGCGCCGGCGAATGATGCTCGTGTTATTTTCGATTTTTTCTGGTCCTCGAGAAGCTCATGGGCACGCTGATGCGTTAAATTTTTGTATTCCATGCATATGGTGAGAATATGATTGTTGATTCCGGTGGACCATATTCATATGGAAGCGCCTGGAGTAAGAACTATTTTCAAGCCTCGCGCGCCCACAATGTAATAATTGCCGATGATCAAGACTTTGTTGACCTAGGCTCAACGCTGCTTGGTTCAGGTGATAGTGAGTATGCGTCATTTGTTACCGCATCGCATCAGAATATACCTGACGCAACCCACGCCCGTACGCTGATTCATCTCAAAGACGAGTTTGTTATCGTATTCGATACAATTAGCGCTAATCGGCAGCACACCTATGATCTTATCTTTCATCTCGACCCAGATGCCGCGGTAACGCTAAATCGTTTTTGCGTTCGCCTCAATTGCAGAAATCGGCTTGTCGATTCGGACTTTATCCGATACAGAGACTTCGATGTCCATTGTTTCAGGCGTGTCGGGCGACAAGCCACAAGGGTGGGTAACTGAAGCAACTCTCTCTATGAGAGCAGCCCCTGCGCTAACAATAACGGCTACTGCGAAGGATGTCACATTTTTTATCGACAATTTACGCACAAAATAGCGTACCATCAGGGTTTTTCTTGAATGCCCCTCAGGAAAATCAACTGAAGAAGGTGTACGTCGCCGATATCGACAACCGATGGATTGTTGAAATTTGTGGCGCTGGGGAAGTTATGGTTAATAAGCCATTGATCAGTGTTGACGACTTGACAGTTGTTGGCACGGAGAACGGCGAAGCGCTGGCAAGGGGGGAGGGGTGCCGATTGGATTGACGGGGGTGCCGGTGACGACAGGCTATTCGGTCGCAGTGGGCACGACCGCTTGCTTGGTGAAGAGGGAAATGATGCCTTTAATGCCGGTGCGGGCGTAAACTATGTGGATGGTGGCGAAGGTACTGACATAATATTCTACGATTGGCTGAAGGAACGAGTGTCGGTTGACTTAGGGGCGTTAACTGCTCAATCTGGCTTTAACTCAGACACGTTAGTTTCTATTGAGGAGGTTTATGCAACTAGGTTTGACGATGTCCTGATTGGAGATGATTCATTTAACACTTTCTACGGTTCTGCAGGCAACGATCTGCTCGACGGTAAAAGCGGTAATGACACTTTAGTGGGTGGCGATGGTAATGACAGGCTATACGGGCGGAGCGGAAATGATCGTCTATTCGGGGAAAATGGCGACGATGCCTTCAATCCAGGGTCGGGAGTCAACTATGTCGATGGTGGTGCAGGCATTGATATAGTTTACTACAATTGGTCCAAAGAAATGCTTTCCGTTGACTTGCGTGTTTCCCACGCACAGTCAGGGGAGATCTCGGATACATTAGTCTCCGTTGAGAAGGTGTATGCAACTAGCCTTGACGATTCTCTGATTGGCGACGATTATGCCAATGCATTCTATGCTGCGGCAGGCAACGACCTACTCGACGGTCACGGTGGAAACGATACCTTAATCGGTGGCGATGGCCATGATAGGTTTTTCGGCAGAGCTGGCGATGATGTATTGTTTGGAGAAAATGGCAATGATTCGTTCAGTGCCGGATCGGGAGTAAACTATGTTGATGGTGGTAACGGTACTGATATAATTTTCTACGACTGGTTAAAAAAGCAATATATTTGTTGATTTGCGTGTTTCCCGCGCACAGTCAAGTGTGAACTCAGACGTTTTTAGTTTCAGTCGAGAGCGTGTACGCGACCAAGTCTGACGATGTCGTGATTGGCGACGACTTTTTTCAATACACTTTACGGTTCTGCAGGAAACGATCTGGTCGACGGCCAGGGTGGAAATGATATTTTAGTCGGTGGAGAAGGCGATGACACGATAATTTCCGGGGGGGGGGAGATGATATCGCTTTTGGCAATGCCGGAAATGACACTTTCGTTTTTTTTTTACGGGATCTGGCCATGATATTATAGTCGACTGGGAGGATGGGTTGGATGCAATTGACCTGAGGGGTGCAGGGGGTGACAGCTGTTGAGCAACTGCAGATAAATCAATTCGGAACCGATACAACCGTTGAATTTGGTTCCGATAGTGTGACTCTCCGCATTAACACTTTTTAGCGATCTTGAGTCTTCTGATTTTTCTTTTTCGCGTGAGTTTTGGCATGACAGGGTTGATCTGATCAAGAGAGGCCCGGTTGGTAGTTTATTGCTGTCATTTTTTGTTAAGGAAACGCTGATTTAATCACCACATATACCTATGATATAATTCGCCTCTCACGTTTACGCGAACCACCCTCCGATGAAGCAGATGAGTTTTTCACAGGCCGAGTTTCAACGTAAGAAGCGACGGACGCGACGCGAGGAGGTTCTTGCCGAGATGGAGCCAATCATGCCGCGGGCAGAATTATTCGCGGTAGTCGAGCCGCACTACCCGAAGGGCAGGCGAGGCCGACCGCAGGTAGGACTGGAGCCGACGCTGCGGGTGTACGTCGTTCACCGGTGGAATGGTCTATCGGATGAAGGCGTCGACGACGCCATCACCGACAGTCAGGCACTACGGGCGTTTGTCGGAATCGACCTGTGCAGAGAGGTCGCACCGGATGCGACCACCGTGCTGCAGTTCCGCCACCTGCTGGAGCCGCATGTTATCGCCGCACCGTCGTCGGTCAAGAACGAAGCCAACGCCCGTGACCCGGACATGCACCAGACCAAAAAAAAGGCAAACGGTGGCACTTCGGCATGAAGGCCCACATTGGCGTCGATGCCTAGATCGTGCTTGGTGTACACCGTCGTCGGAACGGCGGCGAACGAGCCGAACGTTACGCAGACCGAGCATCTGCTGCACGGGGAAGAGAAGGACGTCTTCCTGCATGCGGGCTATATCGGCGCCGACAAGCGGGAAGAGCTCAAGGACCGGGACGTCAACTGGCAGATCGCCATGAAGCGCGCAAGCTCAAAGCCGTCTCGGAAGAGAGCGGGTTTGGTCGGTTGCTGCGCAAGCTGGAATCGCTGAAAGCCAGTATCCGATCCAAAGTCGAGCACCCTTTCCACATCGTGAAGAACCTCTTCCACTACAAGAAGGTGCGCTACAAGGGGCTGGAACAAACGCGGCACAACTGCACACGCTGTTCGCCCTGGCCAATCTGAGGATTACGAAGCGAAAACTATTGGCGCTCAACAGACAAGTTGCGTCCTGAATAGGACGAAAGGCCCGGGAAGTGGCCGAAAATGGTCAAAAACTGCGAAATTTTGAGCAGTTTGACCAAAATTGCAGCGGGATGCAAAGAAATCCGCTGCCGCGCGGCTGGGAAACGCATCGACAGCTAATTGATCAACGCTTCCCTACGGTTCCGTATGGAAATCTCTGTTTTCGTGAGCAATGTGCCGCTCTGTAGGTACGATTTTCGGTGAACTTATGGATGACTTGCTGCATCGTTTAAGCGACCTCTGTCCATCAAGAGTGGCTCTCTCTTCTGGATATCGCATGCCCGGGAGATTGCTTTATGCCGTAAACCATTCGTTTCCGTTCTCGTCCAACGGTTATGCGGTACGCACACATGGTATAGCCAGGGCCCTGGTTCGCGAAGGGGTTTCGGTGATCGCGGCGACGCGGCCTGGTGTTCCGTGGGATCAACCAGGGTTCGGCAGTTCTGATTACGCTAGCTCGCATCGGGTTGAGGGTGTCCGTTATGTTCATAGCCGCAGGCCAAGCCGGCACGGCCTCCCTCCGGCAATGTATCTGGCTCGGGCGGTGGATTCAGTGAGCGAGTTGCTGCGTGTGTTCAAGCCCAGCGCGGTATTGGCGGCGTCGAATTGGGAAAACGCGTTGCCGGTGGCGCTCGCAGCCAGGACACTTGGGCTGCCGTTCTTTTATGAGGTGCGCGGATTTTGGGAAATTTCGCGTGTTTCGCGCGAGCCGGATTGGGAGAATACCAGCGAGTACCGGCAGGTGGTCGAGCGCGAAACCGCCGTGGCGCAGGCGGCGGAACGCGTATTTACGATCAACCGCTTCATGCGCGACGAGTTGGTACGGCGGGGTGTCGCGCGCGATCAAGTGGATCTCGTGCCCAATGGTTTTTCTGATTTTCCTGCACGGTCGCGACCAGCACCCCTTGGGAAAGGTGATGTGGGTATTACAACGCGTTTCGTGGTGGGGTATGTTGGTTCCTTCAATGTCTACGAAGGCTTGGAGGATTTGATCGAGGCGACGGCAGTTGTCCGGCGACGCGGTGTGGATGTCTCGCTACTGCTTGTTGGATCGTCGGCATCAATGGGTGTCGGCGCAGACGCTGTGCGCGAATGTTCCGCCAGTGTGGCCTATCGCGCGTTGGCGCAACGGCTAGGCATTACTGAATTCGTGTTTCTTCCCGGTCGAGTGGGCCCTGACGAAGCGTCCGATTACTACGCGCTGCTGGACTTGGTGGTGATTCCGCGTCGCCCGTTTGCGGTGTGCGAAATGGTTTCCCCGGTGAAACCACTGGAGGCCGTGGCACGGGGAAAGCGAGTGTTGATGTCGAATGTTGCTCCTCTGGCCGATCTGGCGGAGCTGTCCCAAAATTTCACTTATTTCGAGAAGGGGCAGGTGGATTCGCTGGCGGAAAAGCTGGTCGAGGTCTTGTTCGCCACCGCTTGTGCTACGTCACTGCCCGAGTGTGGCGCTCTGGAGATGCTGAGCTGGGAGCGCAATGTTGCGCCTATTGCTGCGGCTTTGGCGAGTGTGCCACAGGGTTTGCGAAGAGCGGCGTCAGCGTTGCGGTGATAATTCTTTCAAGGCAACGAAGTTGAAGCGCTCGACCTACGTGATGTGCGGGTCGGCGTGGGAGTGGCGGGGGCGGCTCGAGTGCGCGAAAAGGCTGCCATTGCGGTGGAGAAGTCGGGCCGGCGGAATGTTCTTGGAGGCGATACGTGAGTAGCAGAAAGCCGGCCTTGCCCCAACGGGATGATCATTTCAGTCCGGACTGGTATTTGCATACCTATCCCGATGTTGCCGCGGCTGGAATTGATCCGCTGCAGCACTACCTCGCGTACGGTCGTCGCGAGGGGCGATTGCCGAGGGAGAACCGAGCCTGCTTGCTCGAAGCGAAGCTGTGGGGTGGTTTTTCGCAGTGGGCTCGTGACGCGCTGGAGAGGCTGTTGGTCGATGATGGCGCGCGCCCCGAGGAGCGCGCCTATGCGGCCTGGGTGCTGGCCGGTTGGCTGGCATTTCAGGATGGGAATTGGTGCAGGGCGGCAAGCCTTGCTGCGCAGTCCCATGCGGCGAACTGCCTGAGCCCGGCCGGACCGGTCTTGTTGGAAGGCGATGCCTTGCGCCGCGAGGGATGCCTGCTTGATGCCAGGCGAGTGCTGAGGCTTGCCTTGACGCAGCGACCGAACACGCCTGACCTGTATTTGGCCTATGCCAACACCTGGTTCGATGAGCCGGCTGGGCGGCGCCTGGAATGGATCAATCGGGCCTTGTTGCTGGGGGGGCTGGCAGCAGTTAAGTTTAGAAACCCAGGGCAGCCGCTGTCGCTCGATAACCTTGCGCTTGCGCCCGTTCCCGCAATCGAGACTGGGTCCCAGCCGAAGGTGAGTGTGATCGTTCCACTCTGCAACGCCGTCGCTACCGTGACCACTGCATTGGAGAGTGTCCTGCAGCAGACCTGGCGCAACCTCGAAGTGCTGGTGGTGGACGACTGCAGTACCGATGGCAGCGTCGAGTTGGTGCGTAAACTGGCGCGGCGCGATGAGCGCGTGGCCCTGCTGCAACATGGCGCCAACCAGGGCGCCTATGCCGCGCGCAACACCGGGCTGGCACATGCCTCGGGAGCTTTTGTTACCACGCACGACGCAGACGATTGGTCGCACCCCGAGAAACTGGCCTTGCAGGTAAAGGCCTTGCTCGCTTCGCCAGCCTGTCAGGCGTCGGTTTCGAACTGGGTGCGTTGTAGCTCCGCGCTTGTCTTCGCGCAACAGCATCCGCGTCCGCAGGCGCAGTGGGTACACGGCAATATTTCCTCGCTGATGGTTCGTCGTGAGGCGGTGGACGTCCTGGGCTATTGGGATGCCGTTACGGTGGGTGCTGACGCCGAATACTACTATCGCATCCTGAGCCTTTATGGGGGGCGGGCGATCAAGGAAGTGCTACCCGGCGTACCCTTGTCGTTTGGGCGGCATCACCCGCATTCACTGACCCAGCGATCGGAAACGCACGCCCGCAGCTTGGATTACGGATTGCGGCGGGAGTACCAGGAGTCGTTCGAATCCTGGCACCGGCAAATACGGCGGGCAGGCTTTTCTCCCTTGCCTGCGCAACCGCTGAAGCGCCCTTTTCCGGCGCCAGAAACGATGTTGCGTCAGCCACCTGCCAACGAGTTCGCGCGATTGCTGGTGGCTGATTTCTCGAGCGATTCGCCGCAGGCCGCGACGATCGAGGATTGCCTGCGCCAGTTGTCGGAGCTTGCTGGCCAACTTGCCGTTTTCCATCTTGCGGACGTTACACGACCGACCTTGGGTCGGGTCAGCGAAGCTGTGCGGACTTTGCTAAGAGAGCGTGGGGTGCTTACGGTCTTGCCAGGCCAGACGGTGCGTTGTTCGAGACTGTTTCTTTGGGCGCATTCCGGGCTTGCGTTGCCGCTGGACGATGCGCCGTCGGTGGAGGTGCTCGATCATGCCTGGCTGCTTGGCGAGCAATCCGAGCCACGGGAGACTCCCGTCTTGCCAGTCTGGATCAGTTGCGCTGGCAGGGTTCAACGCAGCGTCGGCGGGCTGCCGAAGCCGCCCCTTGGGTGGCGGGTACTGGATTCCGGATTGTTCGATTCCGACTGGTACATGCGGCGTTACCCGGATTTGGCCGACAAAGGAGTCGATGGCCTGTGGCATTTTCTCGCCCACGGCATTCGTGAAGATCGTGATCCGGGACCGGGTTTCAGCAGTAGTGGCTATCGGGTGCGCCATCTCCCGTGCGCTGCCAACGCAACGAAGGGCGCGGGAACGGCTCCAGAAATCAGTGCGCTGATCGACTATCTCGAACGCAGCGGAGAGAAGGGCTTGGAGCCTCTACCGACCTTTGCAGGGGCGCTGACCCGGCGCGCCAACGCTCCCATGGTTCTGGTGTGCGCACATCTGGCGGGGCCACAGCTGTTTGGTGCCGAGATTTCTCTCCTCGATGTTCTGGACGGACTCAATCAGCTGCGGATGAACGTGTTGGTCTCTCTCCCCGGCGTGCACCATTCGGGTTATTTCGATCAAATCAGGCAGCGCGCGACTGCCATCGCGGTGCTTCCGTATGGTTGGTGGAAGCAGGGTATGGCACCGTGCGCGGCGACCTTGATGAATTTTCAACGCCTGATACGAGCCCATGAGGTGGACCTCGTCTACCTGAATACGCTGGTGCACGATGAGCCTCTATTGGCTGCAAGAAGCTTGCAGCTGCCGGTGGCAGTTCACGTCCGCGAAGTGCCGGAGAGCGATCCAGCACTCTGCGGCGTTCTTGGGGCCAGCGCGGAGCAAATCCGCCAGCGACTACTGACGCATGCGGACGGCTTGATTGCCAACTCGCGGAGGGTGTTGCGTTACCTGCAGGGCGAGAGTGGCGACACAGCAAAGATGCCGATACATGTCGTGCCGAATATTGTGCATTGCTCCCACTTCGACTTGCCCTTCCCGGCACAGGATGACGGCTTCAAGGTGGCCATGATCAGTAGCAATGAGGCCAAGAAGGGAGTGGCCGACTTCGTCGAAGTGGCACGGCAGTTGGCCACGCTCGCGCCCGGAATACGCTGCTTGCTGGTTGGCCCGGAGACGCCAGCGATTGCGGCCTTGAGAGCACAGCAGAGAGAAGGTGTGGTGAGTGACAATGTGCTGTTCTCTGGCTACGCCACCACGCCGCAGGCAGCGCTGGCCGAGGCGCATGTCGTGCTCAGCCTTTCAAGCGTCGAGGAGTCCTTTGGCCGCACAGTGCTGGAAGCGATGGCCGCCCGGCGGCCGGTAGTTTGTTACAATCGCGGCGCTTTGTCGGAACTGGTGGTGGAGGGCAGGACCGGCTTCCTCGTGGTACCGGGCGATGTGGCGACGGTGGCCGCGCGGGTGCAGTTGCTGTTTCAGGACCCGCAGCTATGGCGACGCATGGGCGAGGCGGCGAGGGCTCATGCCGCGAGGAACTATGACGCAGCCGCTTTGAAAGCGGCGCTCGGTGACGCCTTGGCGCGGTTTTTGTGATCTTCTCGGCAGCTAGCTTCGTCGTGCCTCTGCGCCATCCGGCGGGCTGAAGACGGCATCGCAAGCCCACTTTTTGGGCGCCTGGCCCCGTGCGCGTCGCCGGCTGGTCCGCAGCTCTGGATGAATCAAGCAATAGGAAATAGGTGAATGACGCAGTATCAAAGCTTTCCGGGCGTAAATGGGGCTTCAGAGTCTGTCGCCAAGCTCAAGGCGTTGCGCCTGCCTTCGTTTCAGGGCAAGCGTTTCCTCGATGTCGGCTGTAATGAAGGCTTCTTTTGTGGCTATGCCCGGTTTGATGGCGCATCCGAGGCTATCGGAATTGATAAATCCAGGGTTGCCGTCAGCCGGGCACAGGTCAGGTTTCCGGACTGCCACTTCTTTGCGCAGTCTTGGCAACAGTTGCCGGACGGCAGGTTCGACGTCATCCTGCTCGCTTCCGCACTCCACTATGCGGAGGATCAGGCAGCTCTGATTCATCGCTTGATGGATTCCTTGTCCGACAATGGAACACTGGTGCTGGAGATGGGCATAGCTCCCTCGGGCAAGAGTGAATGGGTTTCGGTCAAGAGGAGCATCGACGAGCGCCTGTTTCCCAGCCGTGGCAAGCTCGCCGAAATCCTTGCGGAGTATGCCTGGAAGATCGTCGGCTACAGCGTTCAACAGGCGGGCGATCCCTTGTCACGTTACGTCGTCCATGTGCGCCGCCAGCGGCCGTTTGTGTTCCTGCTTCTCGAATCACCGGGCTCGGGCAAGACGACGCTCTGTCGGACTCTTTTTGCGAAAGCGAAAGTGCCTGTGGTGTCCGGCGACCTTACCTACCGGAAGCTTTCAGATCGCCAGATCCCCGCGTCGGAGGCCTTGGCATCGGTCATATGTGAGGACTTTTCACCGCAGTATGACCGGGTAGCGGACAAGGTGTTTGCGCAGGGCTTGGCGGGCGATCTGGTTGAAGTATGGTGCCGTCAGGGTGGCGGAGGCGAGTTTGCGCTTGACTCCTACATTCCGGAACAATATCAGCAGGAGGTGAAGGCTGCCTTCGACGAGAGAGGCTACGTACCGGTAGTGCTCAACTGGGAAATGGAAAAGAGTATGTCTGGCCCTGGCGACGCCGCCAAGAAGGCGAGCAGGTATGCAGAATCGCTACTTGACCTGACGGCTAGCGAATCGGCGGGCGTGGCCTTTCAGGTCAAGAGAGTGAGCTCACCGGCTCTGGCGCAGTTTTTTTTCCGGCTGGCATCTGGACCAGCCGGTCAATGGTCAACTTCTTACCGAGCATGAAGGATTCACCGTCTCCGGCTGGGCGTTGCCAAGCGACCTGGATGTCGAGGGGGTTCGGTGCTACGTTCGTTTGAAGGGCGTGCAGCAGGTGTTCAAGCTTGAGAAGCGGCGGGAGGATGTCGTCAAGCTGCGCCTGAAGCACCTGCCCACGGTACCGGAGACGCTGGCTTATTGTGGATTTCAGTTCTCTGGCTTGAGAAAAGACGAGCTGCCAGCGGGGATGGAGTTCGGATTTATCGTCAACGGAGAGGAGGTGCCGGCCGCTCGCCTCGGCATCGCGCAACGCACGCCCGGCAAGCCGTCTTTGAGTCATAAAATTTTGGCAGGAGTGGGGGCAAGGCTGTGGCGTCGACGCTGAGCGCGGTGCCATGAGGATACCCGTAGCGGCACCGCACTCGTCTTCGGAAGCTGTCGCTTAATGTGGCACAAATTCATTCCCGGCCACTCGCCGTCGCCGAGGCCTTTGCGCAGGGTGATTCTGAATGCACAGGGCTTGGCCGATGTCGCCCACGAGGACGGCACGGGGAAATGGCTGGTGACGGGGCCGGAGCCGCGATTGGAATTGCTGCCGGAGAGCGGGCACTACCTCAGCGGCTGGGTGTTGTTACGAGGTGAACTTCATCGCCGGGGTATGGACTTCACGACGGCGCTGCTGGCCGAAGTTGCGGGTCCCTCCACAACCTGGGTCGAGTACCACATTCCGGTATCGCTCAAGGGCACCATTCTTGAACTCCTTTATTTTCAGCCTGGTGTGGTACGGCTGGAGTTTCAGCCCATGGGGGGGGGCGGAAGTTTCGAACTGCTGAACTTTTCCCTGCAAAAGGTCAATGCCGCCGGGGTAGCACTGCGACGAGTGCAGCGAGTACGGCACATTTTCCTCACCAAGCCACGCAGTCAGCGTGAAAAAATCGGTCTGCACTGGCATACGCCACTCCTGGGTTTGAAGAAATCGTATGAGCTTGCAGGTCGCCTGCGGGGCTACTACCCCACCCTGAGCTATGCTCAATGGCTGGAGCGCGTTGATGCCCTGACCGGTGATGACCGCCGAGGTATGCTTCGGCACTCAAAGCAGTGGCGGAAACGGCCAGCTTTCGGGCTGCTGGTTTTCGCCGGGGTGACAGAGATCGATCAACTGAAGATCACTCTAAACTCACTCCAGAGCCAGCTCTATCTCCATGTGCGTGTGCTGGTGCTGGCACCGGAAAACGAGCTGACAGACATGCGGGAAGCACTCTCGATCGGCCCCGAGTGGCTCAGTGTGCACTCGCTGCAAGGCCTGCAGCGTGCCGACGAGAGTTCTGTTTCAGGGCACGGCGAACACGACTGGTGGATGACGATCCCAGCCGGGGCGGTTCTTGCCGAGCACGCCTTGTATTGGTACGCCAGTACGGCCTTGTCATCTCCGCAGAGCAGGCTGCTTTACTCGGATCATGACCATCTGGACGCTGACGGTTGCCGCGTTGAGCCGGAGTTCAAACCGGATTGGTCGCTCGAACTGCTGCGCTCGTCAAATTATCTTCGCTCGGCGGTGGCGCTACGCGCGGATCTGGTGGCAGAAGTGTCGTCAGTAGCGCTCGAGAGTGTTGCCATGGCTCTCGCAAATGGTATGGCGGGGGAAGGTTTGCATGCTTATCTCCTGCGCGCGACAGAGCGAATTCCTTCTGCGGCGATACAACACATAACGGCCGTATTGCTGCACTTGCCAAAGCCGGCAGGCGACGGGTTTGTGGGTGACGAAGCGCTGCTGATTCAGCCGGTGGCTGGGCACTTGTCGCGTTTGGGGGTCGACGCGGACACCACGTTGTCCAAACACCACTATTGCCGGGTGCGTTACAAGTTGCCGGCGCTTGGCCCAATGGTCACTATCATCATTCCGACGCGCGACGAGTTGCATCATTTGCATGCCTGCGTCGAGAGCGTGTTGTCCAGGAGTACCTATCGAAATTTCGAGTTGCTGGTGGTCGATAACCAGAGTAGCGATGCGGAGACCCTGCAGTATCTGAGGGCACTGGAAGGGCGTTCTCAGGTCCGTGTCTTGCGCTATCCACAGGCTTTCAACTTTTCGGCGATCAACAATTTCGCTACTGCAAACGCCTTCGGTGAGGTGCTCTGCTTGCTTAACAACGATACCGAAGTCATCACTCCGGACTGGCTCGAGGAAATGCTCGGCCATCTGATCCAGGCGGACGTGGGCGTGGTTGGTGCCAAGCTTTATTTCGGCGATGGTCGGGTGCAGCACGCGGGCGACACCGTCGGTCCGGGTGGCCTGGCCCATCATCTGCATTCCTTCCTGGCGCACGATGCGCCGGGCTATTGCGGCCGGGCTGTGCAGGCACAAGACCTGTCAGCGGTCACCGGAGCGTGCCTGTTGACCTGGAAAAAGCTCTATCAGGATCTCGGGGGGCTGGATGCCGTCAACCTGCTCGTGGCATTCAACGATGTTGATTATTGCTTGCGTGTTCGCGACGCGAAGCGCCGCGTGGTATGGACGCCCTATGCCGAGTTGTATCACCACGAGTCGGTTTCCCGGGGCAAGGAGGACAGCCCGGAAAAAATCAGGCGTGCGCGGCGAGAAGTGCAATACATGCGCAAGCGTTGGCAGGGCATTCTCCATCATGACCCGTTCTACAATCCGAACCTGAGCTACGAGCGGCCGGATTTCTCCTTGAGCCATTCGCCAGCAGTCAGCAAGCCGTGGTTGCCTTAAAGGTGCCGCCTGCCGATTCTCGGGCATCGCTGCTGAACATCGCCTTTCTGGCGTGCAACCGCAATCCACAGCTCTTTTGGCGGGACCCTTCCTTCGTGTATCGCTGCGAAAACCTGGGCCTGGCGCTGCAGAAGCTCGGTCACCGAGTGACCTGGCTGCATTGGTCAAAGCTGCGCCCCGGGCAGCGCTTCGACGTGGCGGTCTTTCATCGTCCGCGCTATTCCCTGATCTGGCGATCGCTGTTGTGGTGGTTGCGACGTCAGGGGACGACCGTGTTGGCGGAAGTGGACGATCTGATATTCGATCCGCAGCTGTCGCGCTACAGCCCGGGTGTGGTCAATGCGCAAATGGCGCTGGCGAAGGTCACGCGGCAGTTTGCCGAGCATGCGGCAGCACTCGCCTGTTTCGACCGGGTGAGCGTTTCGACGGACGCCTTGGCGGCGCATGTACGACGTTGTTTTCCGGACGTGGCAGTTCTGGTGTTGCCGAACGCGGTACATATGAGCTGGCGAGATGCCAAAAGAGATTGCGGAGCAACTCTTGATCAGCCTGTGGTCACCTATTTTCCGGGCACACGCAGCCATGATCGAGATTTCGATGTGTATGCTTCTGGAATTGAAAGCTTCCTGCACGCCAATCCTCGGGCACGGCTGGAAGTCACTGGTCCGTTGCGCTTCGACCTGCGAGCCCGCCAGGGTCAGGTTGTGCACCACGAAAAAGTCCCCTTTGCTGCCTTCGCTGAACGTGTGCGAACGGCATGGGTCAATCTCGCGCCGCTGGAAGTGACGCCGTTCACCCAATGCAAGTCGGCGCTGAAAGTCCTGGAAGCGGGCTTTTGGGGTACTCCGACCGTGTGTTCGCCGCTACCCGATGCCGAGCGCTTTCTCCCCTGCGGGGCACTGTTTGCGTCCGATGCTGAGGAGTGTCTTGCCGCGCTGCAGAACTTACTCGTGCCTGCCTGTTATGCCGCGACGACGCACGAACTCTCGGCACGAGTGCTGGCGCAGGCTGACGTCTGGCGGAATGCAGACGCGTTCCTGCAGTTCGTCGAGGGAAAGTCCTGCGCGGCGTGATGACGATCACGAATCCGAAAGCAAACTGGCTTGGCTGGCGTGGGCAAAACAGCTTGCCGCGGTGGACGCGTTGGGCGCCGCTGGCAGTGCTGGCATGGATCGCACGGCGCCGCCGCGCTGCCGGTTGGTACGACCAGCGCACGCTGCGCCTGTACCAGAGAATCTGGGCCCGGGGGCGAAGTCCGCAGAGCTTGCTGGGCTATCTGACGTTCCGGCGTGATCTGGGGCGGCCGTTGGTACAGCGGCATCGACCGTTCCTGGTGCAGGCATCAGAGCAGTTGGCTGGGTCGCAGCAGCGGATGGCATTTGATCTGCTGACTGAGGCGGGATACCCGCCAGGAGCGCCAATCGCGAATTGTCCGGCGTGTGAAATCAAGAGCCGTGTACGACTCATGCAAGGAGAGTGGCGCGAGCAGTTCGCTCAGTGGCTGTTGGACAGAAGTGCCCATGGCATCTGCGTGCTTGGCAACGGCGGCAGCCTGATCGGCTCGGGCCTGGGTAGTGAGATCGATGGGCATGGCGTGGTGGTGCGCTTCAACCAGTTCAACGGGGGCTCCAGTCGCGCGGTCGATATTGGTGCTCGCGTCGATGTGTGGGTCACGGCGCCGGGATTTTCGGGGCCGGTGCCGCAAGGGGTGCAATGGGTGGTGGTGAGCGGCCCGGAAATGGCGTTCAGACTTCAGGATTGGCGTCGATTTGAAGCGTCCTGGCAGGACGGAACCCGGCTGCTGACCGTGCCACTGCAAACTTGGTCCGAACTGGTGAGAGCCTTGCAGGCGCCGCCCAGCGCGGGGCTGTTGTTTCTGGCTTGGGTGAAGTCTTTTCTGGGATCGTGGTCAAGTGTTCGTGGCCTAGGTTTTGGCAGCACGGCTAGCGGATTGATGCCCTATCATCATGCCAATAGCCGGCGGCTGGCAGGGAGTCGCCACAACTGGCCAGCAGAACGCATGCTCCTGCGGAACTGGCAGCAGCAGGGATTGAATGTTGAGCTTTCGGCGGAAGCCTTGACCACGGCTGTGTTCGGCACCACGTCGCGCGCCATGGCGCGCCTGCCGGGACTTCCTGCCTTGCTTGACGCGGAAGTCACGTATCTGGGCCTGACGACGCACAGGCAGGGGCTTTCCGGGGTGCTTGCCTGGGGCCGCAAGCCGAGTGCGGCGAAGGCAGAGAAAGTCGCCAAAGGCCTTGGCATGCCGCTCGTACGCCTGGAAGACGGGTTCCTGCGCTCGCTAGGGCTGGGCAATAGTGATCCGCCGCTTTCGATTGTCGTCGACGATCTGGGCATCTACTATGACGCAAGCAATCCATCGCGCCTGGAAGGGCTGGTCGCCACCGCACTGACGGATGGCCGGCAGGTCCGGGCGCAAGCTTTGATCGCGCGCTGGCGGGCGGCCAGGGTGTCGAAATACAACCACGCTCGAGAATGGTTGCCGCCGTTGCAGGCACCCATTCAAGACCGGGACGGTCCGTCGACACCGCCATGCTCCGGATCAGGCGTGAGTGCCGCGCACTTTGTCGGGGCGCGGCGCTACGTGTTGGCGGTCGATCAAACTGTCGGTGACGCTTCGATCCGCTATGGCTTGGCCGACGCATCCAGTTTTCACGCGATGCTGGCGGCCGCGTTGGCCGAGAATCCTGATTGCCAGGTGCTACTCAAAGTCCATCCCGAGGTGGCGGCGGGAACCAAGCTGGGGCACTTCGATCTCGTCGCCTCGGCCAGGGATCCCCGGGTGTGTGTTCTGGCGCAGGATGTTCATCCGGTGATGCTCGTGGAGAATGCCGAGGCGGTTTATGTCGTGACCTCGCAAATGGGTTTCGAGGGCTTGCTTTGGGGAAAGCGGGTGCGCAGCTTTGGCATGCCTTTCTATGCCGGCTGGGGCCTCACGGTGGATGATCTCGAGGCGCCTTCGCGGCGCCAGCCGGTGCCGCTGGAGAGCCTGGTGCATGCGACGCTGGTGGACTATGCGCGCTATATTGATCCCGAAACAGGCAAGCGCTGCGAAGTGGAGCGCCTGCTCGACTGGATGGGTCTGCGGCGACGGATGCGTGAGCGTTTTCCGCCTGAGATAGGGGCGATTGGTTTTTCAGGTTGGAAGAAGCCGATTGTCAGAGATTTCTTTCAGGGGTCCCGGGTGCGTTTTGCCGGCACTGCTGACGCCCTGCCTGAGCAGGCAGTGGTGGCAATCTGGGGGGCGCAAGGCGCTGGTTCAGGCGCCTCCCTTTGATACTGGAAAGACCGGGATTGTCAGGATCGAGGATGGCTTTCTGCGCTCGGTGGGGCTGGGAGCGGATCTGGTGCGTCCCTTGTCATGGGTGATGGACGGGCGAGGGATTTATTACGATGCAACGCGGCCTTCAGATCTTGAGGTGCTGTTGCAGACCGGCAGTTTCGAGGCGGACTTGCTGGCGCGGGCGCAGCTCTTGCGGAAGCGCCTGGTTTCGACCGGGGTGACCAAGTACAACGTCGGCGGAGGAGGGTGGTGTCGACCAGCGCACACTCGCAAGCATGCGCCACTGCCGCAGTCGTCCGCCTACTCCCCAGCTGCCCTCGCTGGGCGTTCGGCGGGGTCGCCTTTTACGCGAGTGATTCTGGTACCCGGCCAAGTGGAATCGGACGCTTCTCTCGCTTATGGTGCCCCAGGTATTCGCCGGAACCGGGATCTGCTTCGCGCCGTACGCCTGGCCAGTCCCGATGCCTATGTGATCTACAAGCCGCATCCAGACGTCGCGGCTGGCTTGCGCCGTCAGGGGGGAGGACGAGGAAGATGCCGCTCGTTGGTGTGACGAAGTGGTGGTGGACGTGGCCATGAGTGATTTGCTGCATGAAGTCGACGAGGTGCATTCCTTGACTTCGCTGACCGGCTTCGAAGCGCTGTTGCGTGGCAAGAAGGTGGTGTGCTACGGGCAGCCGTTCTATGCCGGCTGGGGGCTGACCGTAGACCTCATGCCGCCGCCTCGGCGCACGCGCACGCTAACGCTCGATGAGCTCGTCGCCGGCGTACTGATCATGTATCCGGCCTATTTGTCGCGGCAGACGGGCCGATTCACCACTCCGGAGCGAGCTGTCGAGGAACTCCTGGCCTGGAGGCAGGAACGCAGCATTTTTCTGAACATCTGGCGGCGCATAATTGGCCGCTTGTTCAGGAAGGATTGAAACGGCCAACAGTGAGAATCGTTAATGTGAAAGTCGCGCCAGCGACTCACGAAGCTCCCTTCTCCCCCCGCGGGAGAAGGGCCGGGGGGAAGAGGGCGCGGTCATGACTTTCATGATCTGGGGTATCCCTACATGTCATGATCGCTAAACGTTCTGTTTCTGCACGGCGTTTGTTCGCCATTCTTTGCCCGGCTGGCCGATCAGTTGGTCGTTGACGGCCACCGCCTCATCAAGGTCAATTCGGTCATGAACGTTCACGCTCGCGTTCTTTCCGGTTCTCGATCCCTTTTTCCAGAAGCCGAATCCCGTCCGACAGCCCGGGCAGGTTGATGTGATTGTCGACCAGAGTGCCTTGCAGCGTGTTCCGAAAGGTCTCCAGCTGCCAGGTCGCCGTCGAGTACTCGATCCCTGCCACTACCTGCCGGATGAAGCCGTCACGATCGCAGCGGTACAAATGGATCTCGGCAAGGTCGTAGAAGCACCACGGCGTATCTGCGGGAGGCGTGGCTTGCGCCTGCGCCTTGCGCATCGATTCCGCGCGCTTGAGCCTGTCGCCGAGGGGGCCCAAGTCGATCTTGCCCGTCCGTCCTGCTTCGAGCTTGATCGCGTTGAGCAGCGGGTAGGGGTGTCCGTCGGACACCTCCGCTGCCTTCATGTACATGCGATACGCGGCGTCGGGGTCTTTTCGAACCTTGCTCTCGACGCCCCCCAGTGAGGCCCAGGCGTCGAAGTCGTTGGGGTTCAGCCGCGTCGCGCGCTGCAGTGACGCGGAGCCGTCGGGCATCCAGCTCGCCTTCTTCCGCGCCTCCGCAGGAATCATCCGCGCGATCAGCCCCTCGGCGATCCCCTTCTCCTTCCACGCTTCCGCGTAGTCCGGCGCCAGCTTGCTGAGGGTCGTGAACTCTTCGAGTGCGTCATAGTTGCGCCCCTGCTGCTTGAGAACCAATCCCAGCCGCATGCGCGCCAACAGATTCGTGGGATCGAAGCGCAGCGCCGCCCAGTAGTGGATGCGGGCAGTCTCCAACTCGTTGACCCGAACGGCTTCCTCTGCGTCGCGCAGCAAGTGTTCGACCTCCTGCTTTCGCCACTCGGACTGAAGCGCCTGCAGCGCAACCTGGCTTGTCGCAGCTTGCTGGCGCAGCGGATCGTGAGACTGAGCGGGTGGAGAGGCCAGTGCACCGCTGTCGCGGGGTGGCTGCGGCTGGCCGCCCCATTGCCAGCGCAGAGCGAGGCGAACCGGGCTGTCGAGGCGATTTCGCTTGAGCGTATTGGTGAGCACCCTGGTGATCAAGTCGCGGGACTCGTCGGCACCGGGGATGGTCGGGTCGCAGTACTCGAAGACCTTGATCGTGGCGATGTCGAAGGGAATCGAGTGTCCTTGCTGTCGAAAGATGACCGTGCCCGCTTCCTGGGTCGCGTGCCGCGCGCCGATTTCGTAGAAGACGTTGGGATTGAAGCCACTGATGTCCGCGAAGGCGACGCGGCTGTACATGATGTACTCGAACATGTCCTGATTGATCGAGCCCGAAAAAGACTCCATGTCCGTTCGCTTCGGAATCAAGGCCTCGCCTTCGGGTGTTCTTGCGGCGTTGATTGCGGGTTCGAAGAGCTTTTCGTAGATCGCCGTGAAATCGACCTCTCGTCCGGCGACCTCCTTGAGTCCAAAAGGCATGATGACGAAGCAGGTGCGTTCGAGGTCCTCGATCCGTGAAGCTTCGTGGCCTGTGCTTGGGTCGGACTTGTTGATCTTGTCGTGGCTCATCGTGACCTCTCCTTGGCAAAGGCTTGATCGACTCCTTGGTGAGGAATCCGGGCTACGGCAGCAAGCGCTTGATGCGCCCAAGCTTCAGGAAGCGTTTGTCGAAGAAAGCCAGGTGTATCTTCGCCACGAAGAAGCCGATGAGCGCCATCCCGATGCCGAAGAGAATCTTCGTCACCGTCTCGCGGAAGCGCACGATGCGCATGACGCTCTTGCCGAGAACCGTGCTCGCAATCAGGACCAGCAGCGAAACGCCGATTGTCTGGTAGGTGATCACCGCCTCGTCGCGCTTCTCCCACAGCCACCACGCGGCGCAGGCAGCGAGGACAGCAACAAGGATCCAAGCGAGAATCCTCAGTGGCGGGTACAGCTTCCAGACCTTGAATGCTCCCTGGTCAGCCACCGAGAGCAACTCCATCAGCTTGCCGGAGTCGTCGGCGCGGTCCATCGCCGGCTCGACCGCGAGAAACGGCCACTGCACGGCTTCCTCCGCAGGTGCTTCGCAGCCCGACACGGTGCGCGGAAACTCGAATTCGGTCATCCGGTAGCCGCTGACCATGAGCGCGTAGGCTTCGCTATCCGAAAACGAATCGAGGTCGGTTCGGATGGCCGCCAGCCGCCGCTGCACGCTCTTGCGAATACCGTAGCGCGTGCGTGGGCCGCGGAGCTCGGCCGGGCGGGCGTCGTCCGAAGCCTCGATCGGCTCGTCGCAGCCAGCCCAGTTCACCGCCTCCACGTCGAGGTCCTTCTTGAGATGGACGAACATGAAGCCGCGCAGCAGCGACGTGCTTCGGCGCGCAACCAGATCGTCGTACTCCGCTTCGCGCACGCGCGACATCAGGATGCTGTTCGAGCGCAGGGGGACGCCGATGACGCTGTTGCTCGGCTCATCCTGCGACTCCATCTGCCCGCTCGCGTCACTCACCAGCAGCACATTGCAATCCTGCTCCAACAGGCCGACGACACCCTGGTTGTCGTGCACGCCGCCATCGACGAGTCGCACCGTCTTGTTCGCGTAGACGCCGCGCAGCACGATCGGCTCGAACAGGCCGGGAACGCAGGCCGAAGCCGCCACCGCAGTTCCGAGTCGGACGCCGCGTCGCTCGCCATCCTTCATCTCGATGCCCTGCGCGTCGTCGTAGTACACCCGACGCAGCCGGTAGTTCCCGTCGACCGCGGGGTCGACGGACCAGGGCGATTCTCCCATCCACGACGCCGTGAACTGCCAGTTGTGACCCGTGTTCAGCGTCGTCGCGTTGAGGATCAGCGTCGGCACCTTGTTTTTGCGACGCCAGTTGTCGCGTTTTGGGTTGAAGTCCGTCGCGCAGCCCTTCGGCTTCACGAACAGGTCCTTCATGAAGCGTTCGCTCCCCCCCTTGCCGTCCTGAATGCGTGCGTAGAGGCACTCCTCGTAGAGTTCCCCCAGCCGGTCGGAGCGCGAGTAGCTCGGGCGGAAGATCATCTTCAGGTTGGTGAGAAAGGACGCGGCGACAAGCCAACGGATGTTCCGTTGAACACCCGCCAGAAAATCCCGCGCCACGCGTCGGACGATATCGATGTAGTCCTGGCGCGTGATGTCGAGGTCGTTCTTGGACTCGAGCAGCTTCTGGACCTCGAGGTAGTAGTGGGCGCCGAGAATCGAACCCCCCGAGACGCAGGAGATGACCTCGACGTTGCGCAAGACATCGAGCTCCGCGAGCCGCGCGAGGACTCCGATGTGGTAGAGGGAAGCGCGGAAGCCACCGCCCGAGAGGGCGAGACCGAACTTGCCGAGGTATGCCGATTGCAGGCCGAGCGCGTCGTTGCCGAGGAAGGCGAGCAAGGTCCTGCCGGCCGGGGAACTCCGGAACGTTTCGCCGCTGTCCACTTCGCCCGCGGATTGGAGCCGCGCCAGCTTCGTGAGCTGCTGGGCCGTCGATTGGAACTCCCACTCCGAGACATTCTCGATCGCTGCCGCCTCGCGCAGCCATTCGCTCGCCTGGTCGTAGCGAGCAAGGCCGAAGTAGGCCTCCGCTATGGTGCAGACGAACCACCACTGCCCAGTGATGAGTTTGTTTGCGGGCTCCTCCGCGAGCGGCACGAGGGTCTGGATGATGTCCTCGCGAATGGTGCGCGCCAACTTGCGATACGCCGCGGCGGCCTGCGAGGTCAGCCCGCCTTTAGCGTCCGCCGCCGACTCCACGCCGAGCAGGTCGGCGACGTAGGCGGCGTTGATCGCCGTGTAGCCTGCATCCGGCTCGACGCCAAGCTCGTAGCCGCGGCGGTAGAAGCTGAGTGACCATTCGAGGTGGTCGCGCTGGCCGTCGACCTCCCACATCCGCTTGTGGATCGCACCGGCAAGCCCCAGCGTCTCCTGGTCCTTCGTCGCGCCGAGGTCTTCGCCCGTTGCGAGAATCTCGAGTGCGAGGTCGAAGCGCGTCGACGCCGGCAGGTCGGGGTCCTTGTAGGTGCAGAGGGCGTGTTGCTGGCGCAGCCAGATCGCCAGCTGCGCATCGTCGACCCGGCTCTTGCGCGCGCGCGCCAGGACCTTGCGCGCGTACCCAAAGGCGTGCTCGTCCTTGAGTTGCTTCACCAGATTGCGCGACTCGGCGACCGAGATCTCGCGGCCACCGAGCACTTCCTTCGCGAACTGGACAGGGGTCTTGTCCTTGAAATTCATCGTCTTTCCTCCACGCGGATGGCGAGCGAAAATCCTGTCAAAACGAGCCGAACAACCGGCCTACGGCAGCAGCCCCGGAAAAGCATCAAATCCAGGGGCACCATGAACCGTCTACGAGTCTTCATTATGGTCAGGGGAGGGCCCTGACGCTTCCAGCACCTCTCTGTTGGCTCGCTCGACGCTGCTGGCTTGTGATTTCACAGGCTGCACGTGCTTGCACGAGATCATCGCGAAGAAAATGGCCACGCGGGGCAAGCCTGAACAGGCTGTTGAAGTCGCATCGATGGGTAACGCCGGTAATGGATCGACAGATCGCTTCGAGGCGATCTGCTTCTGTCTACTCCTCATTGCCGCCTTTTGGGCCAATCAGTCTATCCGCCGCATCTTGCCGACAAATCACCGTAATCCTGAGCGTCAGGGGCAGGATGATCAGCATCTCTGAACACGTCAACCCCGGGTTGATCAAGAATTTTTATGAGCGGCTCTGTTCCTGGTGCGCTGTCATCACCATTGCACGGTTTTGTCGCCGTCGCCACTGCAATCCCGGCCCGCAATCCGCCCAGGCTGGTGTTTGCTCGCGCTGCCCCGAGCATCGGGCAATGGCGTCGCAGCGGACAGCATTCGACCAAATCTGCTTTGTCGTGCACTGTGTGCTGCCTGTTCGGGATCGCCCTCATGCCGCGCGATTTGCAGAAGAACCAGGGCTTAAGGCGATTTCTGTCAAAGAACCTACCATCTTGCTTGTCTTTTCGCCCGTCTTCTGTGTTGCGACAACAGTTACATAGTTCGACTATGCGCCTGCTGTCGCGCCTTGAAGCCGACCGAAAATCCTGCGCAATCTGGTACGTTCTTTTCCGGCAATCGCCTAATGTGAAAGTCGCGTATGCGACTCACGAACCTCTCTTCTCCCCCTGCGGGAGAAGGGCCGGGGGGAAGGGGGGGAGGGTCATGGCCCAGGAGCCTGGCTCCAGCACTTTTGACGGCATGCCGCGCAGCGCCATCGCCACCGGCCTGGTGGATTGGCAGCTGCCGCCGGCCGAGATGCCTGCCCAGATCATCAGTTACGCGACGCACGCCTTTGGCCGGCTGGCTCCGCTGCTTGCCGAACCGGCACCCAAGATCCGGGACGCGCTTAAAAAAAATCTTCGTCCTGGTGCGCGCGCAGACCGGCCACGATTTTTCGCAATACAAGATGAGCAGTATCCACCGCCGCATTCTGCGCCGCATGAGCCTGCACCAGATCGAGGCGCTCGACGGCTACGTCCAGTACCTGCAGAAGACAGCGCAAGAAATCGAGGCGCTGTTTGCCGACCTGCTGATCGGCGTGACCAGCTTCTTCCGCGATCCGGAGGCCTTCAAGGTCCTTGCCGGACGGATCATCCCGCCGTTGTTCGCCAACAAGCCCGATGGCGAGGTGGTCCGCGTCTGGGCACCGGGATGCTCCACCGGCGAGGAAGCCTATTCGATCGCCATCCTGCTGCTCGAACAGATGGAAGCGAACGAGCGCCGGTACGCCGTGCAGCTTTTTGCCACCGACATCGACGCCCGGGCGATGGCGACCGCGCGCGCTGGCCGTTATCCGGCGAGCATCGCCAGCGACGTGTCGCCGGAGCGCCTGGCGCGTTTCTTTACCCGGGAACCGGATGGCAGTGCTTACGTGATCAACAAGAGCGTGCGTGACCTGTTGATCTTTTCCGAGCAGGACGTCTGCCAGGATCCACCGTTCTCGCGGCTGGACCTGATCAGCTGTCGCAATCTGCTGATCTATTTCGGCCAGGAGTTGCAGCAGAAAGTCATTCCCCTGTTCCATTACGCGCTGAATCCCGACGGCGTCCTGTTCCTCGGCACGTCGGAAAGCATCGGCAATTTCACCGATCTGTTTGCCGTGGTGGACAGCAAGGCGAAGCTTTACCAGCGCAAGGAGGGGTTTACTGGCGCGGCACGCCCGGGCCTGGGCTGGTTTCTGCCGTCCCGGCCGGCACGCTACCGTAGCGCTGCACGGGCGGCCTTTCCGATGAAGGTGCCGCTGCGCGAGGTCACCGAACAAGCCATCCTGCAGCACGTCGCGCCGGCCTGTGCATTGGTCAACGCGCAGGGCGACCTTCTCTACCTGCACGGCCGCTGCGGCGCTTACCTCGAGCCGCAGCCCGGTGAATCTGGCGTCAACAACGTCATCAAGATGGCCCGCCAGGGGCTGCAACACGAACTGAGCAAGGGCCTGCATCAGGCGATTTGCAGCAAGGCCGCCGTCCGCGCCACCGGGCTGCAGGTCAAGAGCAACGGCGATTTTACGCGTGTCAACCTGAGCATTCACCCGCTGACCACCGGCCCGGCCGCGACAGCGCAGGCGCCCCTGTACCTGCTCCTCTTCGTGGACGCCGCCGCGGCCGATCCCGAAGTGCCGCCGCAGGCGGCCCTGCCGATCGGCGCCGGCGCCGGGCGCGCCGAAGCGGCAGGCGAGCACAGCGAAGCGGACAGCGACGCCCGCATCGCGGCCATCGAAGAGGAACTCCGGGCCAAGGACGAATACCTCCAGAGCATGCAGGAGGAACTCGAGACCGCCAACGAGGAGCTCCGCTCGTCGAACGAGGAAATGCAGTCGGTCAACGAAGAGCTGCAATCGACCAACGAAGAACTGGAGACCTCCAAGGAAGAATTGCAATCGCTCAACGAGGAACTGGCGACGGTCAACAGCGAGCTGCAAGCCAAGGTCGGCGATTTGTCGCAGGCCAACAACGACATGAACAACCTGCTTGCCGGCACCGGCATCGGGACAATCTTCGTGGACGCGCAACTGCGCATCCTGCGCTTCACTCCGGCCGCCTCGTCGATCATCAACCTCATCCCGAACGATATTGGCCGCCCGGTGGCGCACTTCGCCGCCAAACTGGTCGGCTACGACCGTTTGGTGAGCGACGTGCAGACGGTCATCGACACCCTGACACTCCAGGACGCCAAGGTACAGACCGTCGATGGCCTGTGGTACCTGATGCGCATCCGACCGTATCGCACCCTGGACAACGTGATTGGCGGCGCAGTGATCACCTTTGTCGACATCACCGAAATGAAACGGCTGGAGGACTCGCTCACCCAGGCCAATGCGCAGCTTCGCCGCCTGGCCGTCGTTGTCCACGACGCGTCCGACGCGATCACCGTCCAGGACCTGGAAGGCCACATCCTGTCCTGGAACCCGGCGGCGGTGAAGATGTATGGCTGGAGTGAGGCCGAGGCGCTGCAGATGAACGTTCGCGACCGCATCCCTCCGGAACTGCGCGAGGAGGCCTTGACGCGGATCCGTCGCTTGAGCCGTGCCGAAGTGCTCGAACCGCACAGGACGCAACGCTTGACCAGGGACGGTGCGCTGCTGGACGTATGGATGACTGCCACTGCGCTGGTCGACGAGACCGGGCGAATGTACGCGGTGGCGACCAGCGAGCGGGCCAACAAAGTGGCGGTCGACGGCTCCGCGGGATGATGCCATGGAGCGCAAAAGTCAGCGCCATCACCCCTCGATGCCACCCATGGCCAACGACGCGCCGAGCGCCGAGCAAGCCATTCGCCAGCGTGCCGAGGAGGCGCTCCGCCAGCAAACCGATCGCGCACTGGAAGAAGACGCAAGCCTGTCACGCGAAGCGATCCGCGACGCGCTGCTCGAACTGCGCGTGCATCAGATCGAACTGGAGATGCAGAACGAAGAGCTGCGTCGGACACAGCTTGAGCTGGAAGCCGCGCGGACGCGCTATTTCGACATCTATGACCTGGCCCCGGTCGCTTACTGCAGCGTGAGTCAGGCCGGGCTGATCCTGGAAGCCAACCTCACCGCGGCGCCCTGTTCAAGCTGCGCTTCAGCCGCTTCATTCGCAAGGCCGACCAGGATGTCGTCTACCTGCACCACAAACAGGCCTTGTCAACAGGCCAGGCGCCAGGCTGCGACCTGCGCATGCTGAAGTTTGACGGGCAGCCATTCTGGGCGCATCTGGAGACCGCGACGGCGCAGGACGCCGATGGCGCGACCGTGCTGCGCATCGTGATTAGCGACATCACCGAGCGCAAGCGGGCCGACGCCGATCTGCGCATTGCCGCAGTCGCTTTCGAATCACAACACAGCATGATGGTCACCAATGCCCACCACCTGATCCTGCGGGTCAACCGGGCGTTCACGGAGGTGACCGGCTACGCTGCCGAAGAAGTCATCGGCAAGACTCCCGGCATGCTGTCATCCGGCCTGCACGACGCGCACTTCTTCCGCACGATGTGGAAGACCATTCACAGTACCGGCATCTGGCAGGGAGAAATTTTTGACCGGCGCAAGAGCGGCGAGGTCTATCCGACCTGGCTGACGATTTCTCCGGTGCGCGACGGCGCCGGCACCGTGACCCATTACGTGGCCACGCATTTCGACATTACCGAACGAAAGAAAGCGGACCGGAAGATCGCCGAGATGGCTTTCTTCGACATCGTCACCGGGGTGCCGAACCGCGCGCTTCTGCTCGATCACATGAAACAGGCGATGACCGTCAGCGAGCGCAACAAGACCTTCGGCGCCGTGCTGTTCATCGACCTCGACCACTTCAAGACGCTCAACGATACGCTGGGACATGACCCGGGCGACCTGCTGCTCAAAGCCGTCGCGCAACGCCTCGTCGCGGGCATACGTGAGGGCGATACCGTGGCGCGACTGGGTGGCGACGAGTTCGTGATCCTCCTGGAGAACCTCAGCGCCAACATCGACGAGGCGGCGACGCAGACCGAAGTCGTCGGCGAGAAGGTTCTCGCCGCCCTGGCTCGCCCCTACCTGCTTGGCGCCGTCGATCATCGCGGCACGGCGAGTGTTGGCGCGACCTTGTTCCGCGGGCATGAGACGTCGATCGACAACATCTTGAAACAGGCCGACATGGCAATGTACAAGGCCAAGGAAGCGGGTCGCACCAGACTGCATTTCTTCGACCCGGCGATGCAGATCCTGGTGCTCAGGCGTGCCGAACTCGAGGCGAGCCTGCGTGGCGCTCTCCGCGAGAGCCAGCTCGAGCTGCACTATCAGCCGCAGTTCGCGGGCGACGGCAAGCTGATCGGAAGCGAAGCCCTGTTGCGCTGGCGCCACCCCGTGCACGGAACCGTCGCCCCCGCGGAAGTTCATTCCGCTTGCCGAACAGACCGGGCTCATTCTGGCGCTGGGGGATTGGGTTCTCGAAAACGTTTGTAGCCAGCTGGCAAAATGGGCCGAGCGACCGCCGCTGGACCGGCTCGCGGTGGCGGTGAACGTCAGTGCACGGCAGTTCCGCGAAGCGGACTTCGCGGACAAGCTTCTGGCGATCCTTGGTGCGACGGGCGCCAATCCGAAACGCTTGACGCTGGAGCTGACGGAGAGCTTGTTGGTGCATGATGTCGATGATCTGATCGAGAAGGTATCGCGGCTGAAAGCCCGCGGTGTGGGCTTCGCGCTCGACGATTTCGGTACCGGCTATTCGTCGCTGTCCTATCTGAAGCGCTTGCCGCTCGACCAGGTGAAGATCGACCAGTCGTTCGTGCGTGATGTCCTTGACGACAGCACCGACGCGGCTATCGCCAGGGGCATCGTGGCGCTGGCTCACAGCCTGGAGCTGGAGGTGATCGCCGAGGGCGTGGACAGCGAAGCGCAGCGGGACTTTCTGGCGAGTGCCGGCTGCGACGCCTATCAGGGCTACTTCTTCAGCCAAGCGCTGCCGGTAGACGATTTCGAGGCCTTCGCGCTGCGCGGTTGATAGACGTATGCAGCGCTCGATTATCACCACTCCTCCAGCCACTTTCGCAACGCCTGGGACGCCAGATCGACAAACGCCCTCAACTTGGGTGGCATGAAGCGCTGGCGAGGATAGACGATGTGGAGCGGATCGGCTTTCGCCTGCCATTGCGGCAGGACTCGCATTAGTCTGCCATGTTCGCATTCCGGACGGCACATATAGACTGGCAGCAGGGCAACGCCATCGCCAGCCAGCGCCATTGAACGGATCACCCGCACATCGTTGACCATCACCTGGCCGGACATCGGAATGGTCACGCTGCCATTGCTGTCGTTCAGCGTCCAGGCATCCTTGCCGACGGGCGTGAATTGCAGACAACAATGATTGAGCAGCGCCTGCGGAGAATCCAGCGGCGGTGCCGATTTTAGGTAGTCGGGGCTGGCAAAGGGCGCCCAGCAGGCGATACCGGCGTGTTTGGCAATCAACGTCGAATCCTTGAGATGGCCAGTGCGGATTGCGACATCAACGCCTTCCGCCACCAGGTCGACATAGCGATCGGTCAGCATCAATTCCAACCTGACCTTGGGGCAATTCCGGCGCAACTGATTGATGATCTCCGCCAGGAGGCGATCGCCGATATCCGCCGGCGCCGTCACCCGTAACAGTCCCTTTGGCTCGCCATCAGCTTCCGTGACCGCCGCTTCGGCATCGAGCATATGGCTCACTCCGGTCGACGCATGCCGGTAATACAACTCGCCCGCATCGGTCAGGTGCAGGCGGCGCGTCGTTCGCTGCAGCAGCGTTACACCGAGCCGCTTCTCAAGACGCGCCACTCGGGTGCTGACGGTCGAGGTCGGCAAGCCCAGCAGGCGGGCAGCAGCGCTAAAGCTTCCGGCGTCCACCACCTTGACGAAGACGGCGGCTTCGTTGAGATCCATTGTTCAACTCATTGAAAAAAGTTTCCGTATTTAACCATCTAGTGCGCGAATCGTTTGCCTTCTAAAGTGAAGCTAATCACATACGGAGAGCAGTCATGAAAAAACTGGCATTCATCAAGCGCAGTAACGGCAAACACTGGGTCGGCGATGGCTTCCCGGTCAAAAGCATTTTTTCCTACAGCGACATCGCCGAGGAAATGTCGCCCTTCCTGTTGCTGGACTACGCCGGGCCGGCCGATTTTCCGCCGACCACGCGCAAGCTTGGCGTCGGCCAGCACCCGCATCGCGGCTTCGAGACGGTGACCATCGTCTACGCGGGCGGCGTGTCACACCGCGACTCCTCGGGTGGCGGCGGCACCATCGGCCCGGGCGATGTGCAGTGGATGACGGCAGCTTCCGGCATTCTCCACGAGGAATTTCATAGCCCGGAATTCGCCGAAAAAGGCGGCGCCTTCGAGATGGTCCAGCTCTGGGTCAACCTGCCGGCTCGGGACAAAATGTCGGCGCCGGGATATCAGGGCATTAACGCCGGGCAGATTCCGGAAGTGGCGCTTCCCGACCAGTCTGGTACTGCACGCATCATCGCCGGCCAGTATGGCGACGCAAGCGGTCCGGCCCGCAGCTTCACTCCGATGAACGTCTGGGATCTGCGCCTGCAGGCCGGCCATCGTGTCGCGTTCGAGCTGCCGGCCGGACATACCACGGCGCTCTTCGTGCTGCGCGGCGCCATTCGCCTCAGCGAGAGGCACATGGTGCGGGCCGCAGAACTGGCCGTCATGGAGCGTGAAGGCTGCCATCTCGAATTCGAGGTTGCCGACGACACGACTCTGCTCTTGCTCAACGGCGAACCGCTCGCTGAGCCGGTCGTCGGCTACGGCCCCTTCGTGATGAATTCGGAGGAGGAAATCGCCCAGGCAATGAATGACTTCAACAGTGGCCACTTCGGACAGATCGGCCATTAATGTGAAAGTCGCGCAAGCGACTCACGAAACTCCCTTCTCCCCTCGCAGGAGAAGGGTCAGGGGTGAGGCGGGGAATTCAGGGGGCATGCTCCCTGCCCGGCGAACGATTCCGGCGTGCAAGCCGGAATGCGCACTGCAAGTGAGAGGGGGACGGTCATGGCTTTCATCATCAGGGGTGTCTCGACATGTCATGACCGTTAGCCCCAACAGCCTGTTCAAGCAAAGGAGATCCACTATGAGCAATCCCTACATCCGCCTCGACAAGAATAACGCCGCCGTCCTGCTGGTCGACCATCAGGCCGGGCTTTCATCTCTGGTCCGCGATATCGAGCCGGAAAAGTTCCGCAACAACGTGCTGGCGCTGGCTGACCTGGCCAAGTATTTCAAGCTGCCGACCATCCTGACAACCAGCTTCGAGAACGGGCCTAACGGCCCGCTGATGACCGAACTCAAGGAAGCCTTCCCGGAGGCGCCCTACATCGCCCGCCCAGGCCAAATCAATGCCTGGGATAACGAGGACTTCGTCAAGGCCGTCAAGGCGACAGGCAGAAAACAACTGATCATCGCCGGCATCGTCACCGAGGTCTGCGTCGCCTTCCCGGCACTGTCCGCCCTGCAGGAAGGCTACGAGGTCTTCGTCATTACCGACGCTTCGGGCACATTCAACGAGGTCACCCGTCAGTCAGCGTGGGATCGAATGTCGGTAGCCGGCGCACAGCTGATGACCTGGTTTGGCGCCGCCTGCGAACTGCATCGCGACTGGCGCAACGATGTCGAGGGTCTGGGCACCTTGTTCGCCAATCATATTCCGGACTATCGCAATTTGATGAACAGCTTTGCTACTATCCAGGACAACAAGTAACGCGATAGGCGCCCCGATCCCTTCAGGGCGCCTCGCCGTCATCTTCGAAAGGGACTGAATACTAGCTGCCTGTCATCTGGCTGTCGAGGCCAAGCTGAAACTGGTCGCCACCGGCGGACGTGAAATGGGATTTTCCTGGGTTTCTTGGCCCATTGTGTCTGGCTTGCTACTTGCTATTTTCCAGCTACTGGCGCGCTCGGTGGACTGAATCCGGGGGGGAACCTTGAGCCACGGGAAGCCATTTAGCATCATCTCGTAACCAGTTTTGTACAGTGCTCGCATATATTCGGTGTCGAACTCTTCCTTGTGCTCTGCCTTGAAACTCGATGGAATGAAGCCAAGGTTGAAGTCCACTCCGTCGCGCTGGGTGGTGGCATAGATGCGGTAAAGGTCACCGATGCCCTGGCTGTGGATCAGTGAGGCGACTGAGCGACCGGCAATACTCATCGTACTGCGCTCAACCTGTGCCCAGTCCGGATCGAGTCGCGCATTGCGGATCACGTAAAGTATGCGCGCACGGGTAATGCCGACGGCGGCGGCCGACTCGTTGATGCGCAGCGCGGCCGGGTAAGCGAAGACCTGAGCCATGATGCCACCATCGACGTGCATTTCCTGATAGGTTTTGCCGTCGACTTCCACATCAAGCATCATCGGAGGAAAGCCACCCGGAATCGAGGCCGATGCGATCATGACGCGCACGAACAGGTCCAATGCCTTCGGGCCCCCGAAAGTGGCGATTTTCCCCATGTCCCAGATGATCGGACGACGCGCATCGAGGTCGGCGGTAGCGATCAGGAGGAAACGACCTTTTGCATACTCCGCGGCGACTTCCCTGAGAAAATCATCGGTCACGGATTTTCGCGTCAGACTCATCAGTGGCGCGTTATCGGCCATTCCGTCGCTCATCACGCCAGCCAGAAAACCACGCGGCGTAAGGACGTCTTTCGGCGAGATCGTGGTATAGACCTCCTTCAGCGTGGCGTCATACTTTGAGCCGACAAATGCGAAAGGCGCAATCAGGGCGCCGGTACTGATGCCGGTAACCACTTTGAATTCCGGACGCGTCCCGGTTGCCGTCCACGCATTGATCAGCCCGGCGGTGAACGCGCCGTTATCGCCGCCACCTGATATTGCCAAAAAGAACGCCGGGGGAAAGGGACCTTTATGCCCCTGTTTTGCGAGGTAATCCTTTTCCAGTTGCAGGGATGCCTGCGCCGTCCGGGAGAGCTCTGTGATGTCGCCTCCCAAAGCAAAACGAACATTTGGCATGCCTGGAATTTCGGCCTTTGCCGTCAGTTCGTAGGGCACTGCCGCCAGGCGCTGCGGCGTCGAACAGCCCTGGACAAGAAGCAATATGGCCACTGTGAGGCCGAGGATGAGGGCTTTCATGAGTGATTTTCTCGCAATTTGATGAAAACTTCAGGAGCCGGATGTTCCCCTATGGGCACACTCAGTACTTTCTCCAAGGCGGCTATTCGGCGCTTGCTTGGTGGCCGCGTGCCGATACGACTATTTCATACCCCCGGCAGGCCTGCAAGGCGATGAAAACACGCACCGCGAAGCAGCCTATCGGAAGCTAGGTTTTTCGTCCACACGGGTGATCGCCCACGCGCTCTTCGTAGCGCAGCAGCATGCCAAACGGCAGCAGCCGTCGGCAGTCGTCTGCAGTCGTCTGCAGTCGTCTGAATTCGTCAGAGATTGGCGGCGAGGATGAGATGCGCGCTCGCCGACTACCCGAGCATGCGCGTCAATGCGGCACTGTTCTCGCGGTGTTTTGCTAGACTGGTTTGTCGGTCGAACTCAAAGACTTCGTTCCATGCAGAAACAATCGAAGTTCTCCACTCGCGGGGTTTTGTGCATGCTCCTCCTGGCGGGGCTGCTGCTGGCTGCGTTATGCGCCTCGTGGGCCTATCGGCAACTGCGTGCCAGCTTGCCGACTCTCGATGGCGTAGTGGCGCTAGCCGAACTGGATGAGGAGGTCAGCGTCACGCGCGACGAAGTGGGCATGGTGACCCTTTCCGCGAACAGCCGTCCCGCCGTGGCCAGGGCGATGGGCTTCGTGCACGCGCAGGAGCGATTTTTCCAGATGGATTTGATGCGCCGTCAGGCGGCCGGCGAGTTGTCGGCGTTGTTTGGCGGCATGGCGCTGGCGGCCGACAAGGGCGTTCGTATTCATCAACTGCGTACGCGGGCACGCGCCATCGTTGCCGGGCTTGCCAGCGACGAGTCGGAGATTCTGTTGGCCTATGTGGCGGGTGTGAACGAGGGCCTGCATCGCCTCGCTTCCAAGCCGTTCGAATACTGGGTGCTGCGCGCAGAGCCCGTCGACTGGACGGCCGAGGACACGATACTGACGGCGTACTCGATGTACCTGGTCCTGCAGCCGTCCACAGCCGAGAAGAAGCTGACCCGGCTGAACGTGAAGGAACGGGTTCCCGGGTCGCTTTATGCTTTCGTGCGCGGCAAAGGCAGCGAGTGGGACGCGCCACTATGGGGTGAGCCGCTGCTGCCGCCTGCCATTCCGGAGGCGTCCAGCCTGGGGAACTGGTCCGCAAAGCTGGAACTGCCGCTGAAAATTCGCGAGCGTCCGGATCCACCGCTGCCGGGGAGCAATAGCTGGGCTGTGTCGGGTGACTTGAGCGATAACGGTGCGGCGATTCTGCAGAATGACATGCACTTGAAGTTGCGGGTGCCGAACATCTGGTTTCGTATTCAGATTCGCTATGGGGAAGATGAGCAGTTGCGGAAGCGCTACGCGCATCGGGTGACCGGTGTTTCCTTGCCAGGGGTGCCGCTTGTCGTCGCCGGCAGCAACGGAAAGATCGCCTGGGGCTACACCAATAGCTACGGCGACTTCAGCGACGTGATTGTCCTTGAGCAGGAGAGTCCTGGAAGCTACCTGACTGCGCACGGCGAAGTGCCCCTGGAAACGGTTTACGAAACCATCGACGTCAAAGGCGAGCCCGCGCAGCGGGTGGCTATTGAAAAGACGATCTGGGGGCCGGTTGCCCAGCGCGGCGCGGATGGTCGAAAGTTCGTGCTCAAATGGTTGGCCCATGACGTCACGCAAGCCGTCAATTTGGGCATTCTTGGCCTGGAGAGAACGGAGAATGTCGTCGAGGCGATCGGCGTTGCCAAGAAGGCACGCCTGCCGTCGCAAAACATCCTGCTGGTCGACAGCGGCGGCAATCTGGCATGGACGATCATTGGCGCCATTCCCAAGCGCGTCGGGTGTGATGGTGACGAACCGGTCAGCTTCGCGGACGGTTCGTGTTCGTGGCAAGGCTATCTGGCCGCGGATGAATACCCGCTGCTGATGAATCCGGCCGACGGCCGCTTATGGACCGCAAACAACCGCGTTGCCTCGGGCGAGATGCTCAGGCGCATCGGCAACGCTGGCTATGACCTCGGCGCGCGCGCCAAACAAATCCGTGATGCCTTGTTCGCCCGTGATTCCTTCGCTGAAGGCGATTTTCTGGCCATCGCTCTCGATGATCGCGGTTTGTTGCTGGAGCGCTGGAAAGCTCATCTGGAACAGTTGCTGGCCGACGAAGGCGATACGCAGGACGACGTGGCGAAGGCTTTGCTCGTTCAATTGCGCTCCGAAAAGGAGTTGCGGGCGCACCGTGATTCAGTGGCCTACCGCGTCGTCAGGGCTTATCGCTACTTGTTGCGTGACACGCTGTTCATGGCCTGGCTGGCGGCGGCCTATGAAGTGCAACCCGATCTCCAGATCGGATCGCTGTCGAACCAGTGGGAGGGCGTGCTGTGGGAAGTGATCCAGAAAAAGCCCGCTCACCTCTTGCCGGCACCGTTTGCTTCGTGGCGCGAGTTCGAGCGCGAGGTCTTGAAAACGAGCTTGCATTCCCTGGGCATCGACAGCCAGGAACGGCTGGCGCAGGCCACCTGGGGAGCGCGCAATAGGGCGGCGATTCAGCACCCGCTGAGTCAGTTCATTCCACCGCTCGGGAGATTCCTCGACGCGCCGATTGAAGCCATCGATGGCGATGTGAACATGCCGCGAGTCGCCGGGCCTTCGTTTGGCTCCTCGGAACGTATGGTTGTTTCTCCCGGCCATGAAGAGCGCGCGATTTTTTCATATGCCGGGGGGGGCAAAGCGGGCACCCGCTTTCGCCCTATTACCTGGCCGGCCATGAAGCATGGGTGAAAGGCGAAGCGACGCCATTTCTGCCACAAGTGGCGCAACATGAATTGAAGCTCGTTCCAGAAGTCAGGCCATGATGAGCAAGAAGCCATTCGCGGCGACCCATGCCGGCAAGGCCCCGGGCAAGCACAGATACGGGGTAGTCGGCGGCCTCGGCGTCATTGCCGGCGCCGACCTGCTGCTGAAAATGATCGGCGCGGCGCAGCGGCGGCCGGAAATGCGTGACGTTGGCATTGCTTTTGAACAGCGTCACTTCGACAGTGGGCCGAGCATTGCCGACGAGAGCTACAATCCGAGCCGACGCAAGTTCTACGTCTATGACACCCTCAAGGAGATGGAGGCGCGCGGCATCGATACCGCCCTGGTGCCCTGCTTCGTGTCGCATACCTTCCTGCGCGAGATCACGCCGGAACTCGACATACGCGTGATCAGCCTCTTCGATGCCTTGCGCGACTGGCTGGCGCGCGAGCATCCGGCGCTGCGCACGATCGGCGTATTGACCTCGACCTATGTGCAGAAGTCAGGGATCTTCGAGCGCGAGTTGGGCGCCCGGTACGCGATCGTTTATCCGGATGCGGCCGTTCAGTCCGACAAGCTGATGCGCGCTATCTATGGTCCCAGCGGCATCAGGGCCGGGCACCACGGTGGCGAGTGTGTCGAACTGCTGGCTGAGGCCTGCCACTGCCTGGTCACCAGGGGCGCGCAGCTTATCGTTCCCGGTCTGTCCGAAGTGCCGGTGCTGATCGACTCCCTGCGCTCGCTGGTGGCCGTTCCGGTCGTTGATTCCAATCTCGTCTATGCCGAGTATGCGCTGGGCTGCGAAGCGGCGCCGCCGCTGCGCGAGTTCAAGCTCGGCGTTGTCGGTGGCGTCGGGCCGGCAGCGACGGTCGATTTCATGCACAAAGTCGTGCGCCTCACCGGCGCTGCGCGCGATCAGGATCACATCAAGATGATGGTCGAGCAGAATCCGCAGATTCCCGATCGAACCGCCAACTTGATCGGTAGCGGCGCCGATCCGACCATCGCCCTGCTCGCTACTTGCAAGCAGCTCGAAGCGGGGGGCGCGCACGCGGTGGCCATTCCCTGCAACACGGCGCACGCCTTCGTCGACCGCATCCAGCCCTATCTCAGCATTCCCATCGTAAATATGTTGTCCGAAGTGGTGCAGCATATCCGCGCGCAGATGCCCGCCGTCAGCCGAGTCGGGCTGCTGGCCACCTCGGGGACAGTGGCCAGCGGCGTTTATCGCGAAGTCGCCGAAGCGGCAGGCTTGCAACTGCTCGTTCCCGACGCAGCCGTGCAGGAGCTGATCATGCAGGCGATCTACGGCGAGCGGGGAGTCAAGGCCGGATTCACTTCCGGCTTGTGCAGCGAGCATCTGGCGACCGCTATTCGCCACCTCGCCGAGCAGGGCGCCGAAGTGATCATTCTTGGCTGTACCGAGCTGCCGCTGATCGCCATCGACGTCGCCGTCGGTCAAGCAGTTGCTCTGCTCGACCCCACCGAAATCCTGGCCGCCCGCTGCGTGGCACTTGCTTCCGAGTCCGCCGCGATACCTCGTCACGACAGCGGCAAAATGCCCCCGCTTGCTTGATTGATCGGCTGGGCCCGGCTATAGTCCGCCCGCGGTCTGGGTACCGCTTCGATTCTTGCTAGCGGCCGCCGCGTTTCGACGCCTGGCCGCGTTTAGGCTGCGGCCCACTCCGTGCCGTGGCCGGTCTTTACAGGGAGTTCTCATGGTCCACTTCTCGCGCCGTCTGGCGCTCAAGGGCGCGCTTGTCTGTGCGCTCGCCAGCACTTTCTTCCCTCCCGCGGTGGCTGCTGACGCTGACACTGTGCTGCGCGTTTCGGCCATTCCTGACGAGGCGCCGACCGAACTGCAGCGCAAGTTCGCGCCGCTCGGCAAGTATCTCGAGAAAGAAGTGGGGATGAAAGTGTCCTTCGTTCCGGTCTCCGACTATGCAGCGGTTGTCGAAGCGCTGGCCAGCGACAAGCTCGATCTGGCGTGGCTCGGTGGCTTTACCTATGTGCAGGCCAACATTCGCACCCAGGGCACTGCCATCCCGCTGGTTCAGCGCGAGGAAGATGCCCGCTTCACCTCCAAGTTCATTACTGCCGACCCGAACATCAAGAGCCTGGCTGACACCAGGGGCAAGGTCTTCGCCTTTGGCTCGCCGTCGTCGACCTCGGGTCACCTGATGCCGCGCTACTTCCTGATGGAGGAGGGTATCAACGCCGACAGCGACTTCAAGAACGTCGCCTTTTCCGGCGCTCACGATGCCACGGTGGCTTTCGTCGCTTCGGGCAAGGCCGACGCCGGGGTGCTCAATGCCTCGGTCTGGGCCAAGCTGGTCGAGCAGAAGAAAGTCGATGAGAAAGTCCGCGTGATTGCCACGACGCCGCCTTATTTCGACTACAACTGGACCGTGCGCGGCGATCTCGATCCGCTGCTGATCAAGAAGATCGAGGCCGCTTTCCTGAAGCTCGACGCCGGCAATCCGGAGCACGCCGAGATCCTGTCTCTGCAAAGGGCCACGAAATTCATCCCGACGAAGAAAGAGAACTACGCCGGGATCGAGCAGGCGGCGAAGGCGGCTGGCCTGCTGAAGTAGGCCGCTTGTTTCGTCTGCATGACGTCGAGCTGACGCACGGCAACGGCTTTGTCGCGCTGCGCGACATTTCCCTGGCGGTGCAGGCCGGCGAACAGCTGGCCATCGTCGGTCCTTCGGGAGCCGGCAAGACGACGCTTCTGCGTCTGATCAGCGCCGCCTTGCGCCCGAGCAAGGGGCGCATCGATGTGCTCGGTGGCGATCCCTGGGCGCTGTCGGCGGCCGCGCTGCGCTGCTTGCGCGCGCGCATCGGTGTGGCGCATCAGGCGCCGCCGCTGCCGCCGCGCCAGCGGCTGGTGACCGCTGTTCTCGCCGGTCGCCTGGGGCAGTGGCCGTGGTGGAAGGGAATCGCTTCGCTGGCCTATCCGGTCGATATCGCCGGAGCGCGCGCGGCGCTGGCGCGGCTCGAGCTCGGCGAGCGGGTTTTCGATCGCTGCGACCGGCTCTCCGGCGGTCAGCTGCAGCGGGTCGGCATTGCCCGTGTGCTCTATCAGCAAGCGCAGCTGGTCCTCGCCGACGAGCCGGTTTCCGCGCTCGACCCGGCCTTGGCACTGCAGACCATCCAGGTGCTGAGCAGTGATGCCGCGGCGCGCGGAGCGACGCTGGTCGCCAGTCTGCACGCCGTCGACCTGGCGCTGGCGTGTTTTCCGCGCATCGTCGGCATGCGCGCGGGGCGGATTGCTTTTGATCTGCCGGTCGGCGCGGTCGACGAAGCGCTGTTGAGCGAGCTCTACGCGACCGAAGGTGGCGGCTTGCCGCTGCTCGCCAGCGAGCCGCCCTTGCCAGCCGGCGCGCCACGGCGCGGCACCTGCTGGCGGTGAAACACCCGCGCGACCCGGCAGCGCCCGGGCGGGCCGCCGCTCTGCTGCTGGCGATCGTCGTTCTCTGGCCGCTGGGGGTCATCGGCGAATTTCGTCCGTGGGCGCTTTTCGAAGCCCATCACCTGCGTGTGATGGGTGGCTTTCTGGCAGCTTTTCTGCCGCCCGCAAGCAGTGGCGAGTTTCTCGCCTATCTCGGCCGTGCGACGCTCGAGACGCTGGCGATTGCCACCGCCGGCATGGCGCTGGCTTTCGTCCTCGCCGTGCCGCTGGCCATGGCCACGACGCAGGCCTTGTCGGTTTCACGCATCGGTCCGGGATCGGGGCGCCGCCGTGCCGAGTGGTCGCGGGCGCTCTTGCGGATGCTTCTGGTGGTGTTGCGTGGCCTACCCGAGCTGGTCTGGGCTTTGCTTTTCGTGCGTGTCTTTGGCCTTGGCCCGGCGGCCGGCGTCCTGGCGCTTGGCCTGACCTACGGCGGCATGCTGGCCAAAGTCTATGCCGAAATTCTCGAATCAGGCGACAGCCGGCCGGCACGGGCATTGCTCGAAGCCGGTAGCAGCCGCTTGCAGGCCCTGTGCTACGGTCTGCTTCCCGGTGCCGCGCAGGAGCTGACTTCCTACACCGTCTATCGCTGGGAATGCGCGGTGCGCGCTTCGGTGGTGATGGGCTTTGTCGGCGCCGGTGGCCTCGGCCAGCTGATGGACCAGTCGATGCGCATGCTCAATGGCGGCGAAGCGGCGACCATCCTGCTCACTTTCCTGCTCCTGGTGCTGGCTGCCGACGCGCTCTCGGGTCTGTTGCGTCGGCAGCTCGGCGAGGCCACTGGGCGCGCCGTCGCTGCGGCCTTCGGCGCACGGACGCTGCTGTGGTTGCTGCTCCTCGGCAGTGCGCTGGCGGCCAGCTACGTCTGGCTTGATCTGGCTTTGCCGCCTTGCTGACGGGCGCGGCGCTGGCGTCGATGGCCGACTACTTCGGTGCTTTCTTCCCGCTCGATCTTTCGCCTGTCTGGTTGGTGAAGGTGGCCTGGGGGTCACTGGAGACGGTGGCCATTTCCGCTCTCGGGACGCTGCTCGCCGCGCTGGCTGGCCTGCTGCTGGCCTTGCCGGCGTCGGGGCGCTACGGGCAGGCATGCGCGCAGCTGACGCGCTTTCTACTCAACGCGCTGCGCTCGGTGCCGGAATTGGTGTGGGCGACCTTGATGGCCCTGGCTGCCGGCCTTGGGCCGTTTGCCGGCATTCTGGCACTGGCGCTGCATACCAGTGGTGTGCTCGGGCGCCTTTTCGCCGAGGCTTTGCAGAACGCGCCGCCGCGGCCTCGCGACGCGCTGCTCGAAGCCGGGGCGCCGGCCGCTGCCGCTTTTCTCTACGGCACCTTGCCGGAAGTCTCGTCGCAGCTCATCGCCTATTCGCTCTACCGCTGGGAAATGAACATCCGCATGGCGGCGATTCTCGGCTTCGTCGGCGCCGGTGGCCTTGGGCAGCTACTCTATGTCGAGCTGTCGCTATTTCATTACGCGCAGGCGAGTACGGTGATCGCCGCCATGCTCCTGCTTTCGGTTGCTGTCGACGCGGGCAGCGCGTGGCTGCGCCGCTGGCTGGCTGCGCCAGGCGGCTGAAGGCTTTGCTGGTGCTGGCTGGCGGCGCGGGCGTGCTTGATGCCTTCCCGGCCGCCGCCGTGCAAGCGACTGACTACTCGGGCTGGGTGATGACGCGCAGGTAGGGTTTGAGCGTTTTCCAGCCGTTTGGATACTTGGCCTTGGCGGCTTCGTCCGAAACCGAGGTCGGGATGATCACGTCATCACCCGGTCGCCAGTTCACCGGCGTGGCCACCGCGTGCCTGGCGTTGAGCTGGATCGCATCGAGCGCGCGCAGGACCTCGGAAAAATTGCGTCCGGCGCTCATCGGATAGGTCATCGTCAGTTTTATTTTCTTGTCCGGGCCGATCAGGAACACCGAGCGTACGGTTGCGTTATCGACCGCTGTGCGCTCGGCCGCCTTGCCGCTGGCGTTAGGGTGGATCATGTCGTAGAGCTTGGCGACGACCAGATCGGTATCGCCGATCAGCGGATAGTTCAGTGCCGTGCCCTGCGTTTCTTCGATGTCGCCGGCCCAGCGCAGGTGGTCGTCCACGCTGTCGATCGACAGCCCGATGACCTTGGTGTTACGGTTGTCGAAATCCGGCTTGAGGCGGGCGAGGTAGCCCAGCTCGGTGGTACAGACCGGCGTGAAGTCCTTGGGGTGGGAAAAGAGGATGGCCCAGCTATCGCCGATCCATTCGTGAAAATGAATCGTGCCTTCGGTGGTCTGGGCAGTGAAGTCCGGCGCTTCGTCGCCGATGTGCAGTCCCATCGTTTGCTCCTTATATATGGTGCGTGGGGAAAGGGGAAAACGGCAGAAGCCGTCACTGGACGCATTGCTGAATTACGTACGCCAGTTGACCTAGGGTTCTTGTCCCGAGTTCAACGGATACGCCGCCGCTCGCCAGGCCTTCATACCGCCGTCGAGGGCTACCACGTGCGGAAAGCCCATCTCGCGCAGGGTGGCTGCGGCCAGGGTCGATACCTGCCCCAGCTCGCAGCAGGTGAGAATGCGCCGCGTCGGGTCTGGCAGCTCCTGGTTGACGCGCAACTCGATCTGACCGCGTGGCAGCAGGCGCGCGCCGGGAACATGGCCGCTTTCGTAAGCGTCGCGCTCACGCACATCGAGGACGATCAAGTCCTGGTCACCGGCTTCGACGCGCGCCTTGAGCTCGGCGAGCGAGATGAACGGTACTCTGGCTGCGGCCTCGGCGAGCAACTGCGCGACCGACTTCCCACCGCTCATATTGGTACGCAGTGCCTCGGTGACATGCGTCGGCATCGACAGGTTGAGCTCGCGCATCATGTCGACGAAAGCGGCGCGGTCGCGCTTCTGCAGGCGCGGGTTGCTGGCGATCTCCTCGCCGATGGTCGAGCTTTGCCGGCCCTTGTAGTCGTGCGCCGGGAAGACTCTAAGGCTGGGGTCGAGTTTCAGAAGGCGCTGAAAGAGGCTGTCGTAGAGAGCCTCCGGATTGCCACTCGGCAGGTCGGTGCGGCCGGTTCCACCGATCAGCAGGGTGTCGCCGGTGAACACGCTGCCCTCGATCTGCAGACACATCGAGTCGCTGGTGTGGCCGGGCGTGTGCATCACCTGCAAGCGCAGCCGCCCGAGCATCAGCATCTCACCATCGCCGATGCGCATGTCCACGAAGGGCGCGGCGCTCGTTCGGTACATCACGACCGGCACGGCCAACTTCCGTGCCAGCTGCCGGGTTGCCGAGAAATGGTCGGCGTGGGTATGGGTGTCGATCAGGTAACGGATGCGCAAGCCATCACGCGCGGCGAGCGCAAGGTAATGGTCGATCTGGCTGATTTCCGGATCGATCAGCGCTGCCGTGCTGGTGTCCTCGCAGCCGATCAGATAGGACTGGCAGCCGCCAGTGGCGATTTGTTCGAGAATCATTGCCGCATCCTCCTCTATCACTAAGAGAATCGTCGCCGCCACGCGAGGCCGGGCAGCGCCAGGTCGCTTGGCTTTTGCGATGGTAGCGCAAGTTTGGCGATGTTCGCGTCGGTGGAAAAAAGAAAGCGCAGATGACCTGCCTGGGCTATTTTGAGGTGTGTTCGACTCCGCTATTTCCAATTGAAGGGGGAACAGATGAACGCGCTGTTCAGTGGTCCAGAAAGGTGGCGGTCCATTGCTGGCAAGTACGGGCAGCCGCCGCGTTTGGCTCGCTGCTTGCTCGCTTTGCTGGCGCTGCTCTTGGCAATGTGGGGCGTGCCGGGTGCGCTTCGCGCCGCGACGAGTGTGCCAGCGAGTGCGCCTGTAATCGTGCTCACCGTGCAGGACGCAATCGGTCCGGCCAGCGCCGACTATGTTGTGCGCAGCCTGCGGCGTGCGCAAGACGAGCGGGCGCCGCTGGTCGTTTTGCGGATCGATACGCCGGGCGGACTGGATAGCGCGATGCGCCAGATCGTCCAGGCCATTCTCGCCTCGCCGGTGCCGGTGGTTTCCTACGTCAGCCCACAGGGCGCACGCGCGGCGAGTGCCGGCACCTACATCCTCTATGCCAGTCACCTGGCGGCGATGTCGCCGGCGACGACGCTGGGCGCTGCGACGCCGGTATCGATCGGGCTGCCGGGTGCGGCGCCGAGCCGTCCGGAGTCGCCCCCGCCGTCGCCGGCGGGCGCGGCGTCCGATCCGGCTGCCGAGCCCGCCGCTAAACCCGCCACAGCTTCCGAGCCGGCTCCAGCGTCGGCGCCGTTATCGGCTGATACGATGAAAACCAAGCAAATCAACGACGCCGCGGCGTTCATCCGCGGGCTGGCGCAGCAGCACGGTCGCAACGCCGCGTGGGCCGAGCGTGCGGTGCGCGAGGCGGTAACGCTGACGGCTTCCGAAGCTTTGCGCGAGAAGGTTATCGATGTCGTTGCCGCCGACGTGCCCGACCTGCTGAAACAGATCGACGGGCGTAGCGTGCAGATGCAGAGCGGCAAGCTGACGCTGACCACGCGCGATATGGCGACGCTGGAACTGCTGCCGGATGCCCGCCACCGCCTGCTGTCGGTGATCGCCAACCCGAGTTTCGCGCTGATCCTGATGATGATCGGCATCTACGGCCTGATTTTCGAGTTCTCGTCGCCCGGTTTCGGCGTCCCCGGTACGGTCGGTGCGATCTGCCTGCTGCTGGCGATGTTTGCGCTGCAGATGCTGCCGGTCAACTACGCCGGCCTGGCACTGATCGTGCTGGGTATCGGCTTGATGGCCGCCGAATTGTTGACGCCGACCTTTGGCGTGCTCGGGGTCGGCGGCATCGCAGCCTTCATCGCCGGTGGTCTGCTGCTCTTCGATGCCGATGTGCCGGGCATGGGCGTGCCGCTGCCGCTGCTCTTTGGCCTGGCCGCCAGTTCCGCGGCACTGGTCTTGCTTGGTGGCGGCATGGCGCTGCGCGCGCGCCGCGCGCTGGTGGTCAGTGGCCGCGAGGCGATGATCGGTAGCAATGGCGAAATCGAGTTGGTGGACGGCGACGAGGTCTGGGTACAGGTCCACGGCGAACGTTGGCGCGTGCGCGCCAGCGGCCCGCTGGCAGCAGGCCAGCGCGTGCGGGTCAGTGGCATGGACGGTCTGATCCTCGAGGTGCAGGCCAGCGACGATTCTTCCTCATCGAAAGGAGCAACGCCATGATCTTCGATCTCAATCTGGGCCTGGGTAGCGTCCTGGTACCGATGCTGCTGATTTTGCTGTTCGCCTCGCTACGCATCCTGCGCGAGTACGAGCGCGGCGTGGTTTTTCAGCTCGGCCGTTTCTGGAAAGTCAAGGGGCCGGGACTGGTGATCGTCATTCCCGGCATTCAGCAGATGGTGCGCGTCGATCTGCGGGTAGTGACCATGGACGTCGAGCCGCAGGATGTGATCTCGCGTGACAACGTTTCGGTCAAGGTCAACGCCGTCGTTTTCTTCCGCGTCGTCGACCCGCAAAAGGCGATCATCCAGGTCGAGCAGTTCCTGATGGCGACTTCGCAACTCGCGCAGACGACCTTGCGCGTCGTTCTCGGCAAACACGAACTCGACGAGATGCTGGCGGAGCGCGAGCGGCTGAATATCGACGTGCAGAAAATCCTCGACGCGCAGACCGACGCCTGGGGCGTCAAGGTCACCAACGTCGAGATCAAGCATATTGACCTCAACGAATCGATGATCCGGGCCATCGCCCGTCAGGCCGAGGCCGAGCGCGAAAGGCGCGCCAAGGTGATTCACGCCGAAGGGGAAAAACAGGCGGCGGCAGCGCTGCTCGAGGCGGCGACGACGCTCGCGCAGCGCCCGGAGGCGATGCAATTGCGCTATCTGCAGACGATGACCCAGGTCGCCGGCGACCGCGCGACCACCGTCGTGCTGCCCTTGCCGCTCGATCTGATCAATGCCTTGACAGCGAAGACGGGGCCAGTGGCGGGTGGCGCGGCGCAAGCGGTCAGGGAGGGCCCGTCTTGTTGAGTCCGCAGATTACGCAGATTACGCAGATTGGGTTGAGTTGCTTGACTCGCGCGGCGACTGTTTCTGGGCAGGGGTCTTAGCGAGTGCTTGTCGGCTGGGCGTCTCTGGACAACAGGAAGTCCACTGCCTCTTGCCACCAGGGGTCGTCGAGGCGAGTGAACCAGTCGTTGTGCTCGGCGCCCTCGATGACTGCCAGTCTCTTCGGTTCGCTGAGGGCAGCATAGAGTGCCTGCCCGAACTGGGGAGGGACGATGCTGTCGCGGGCGGCGATGGCGACCATGACCGGGCGCCCGAAAGTCGCCAGGTGGGCGACGCTGTCATAGCGGTCGCGCAGCAGCCACTGCACGGGCAGTAGCGGGTAGTGGTGGGCGGCGACCTGTTCGAGGCGGTCCCACGGGGTGATCAGCAGCAGGCCGGCAATCAGTTCGCGCTGCGCATCGCTGGCGGCCGCTGCCACGCCGGCGCCCAGCGATTCTCCGATGATCAGCAGCGGTCCGTCGTAGTGGCGCCGCGCCAGCGCAATCGTCTGTTCGGCGTCGGCGACCAGGCTCTTCTCGCCGAGTTCGCCGGGGCGCGGGCCGTACGCCGGATACTCGGCGAGAATGACCCGCAGGCCGAGCCGCGTCAGCACGCCGACGTAGAACTGACGGTGGCCGGCATGGCCGGCGTTGCCGTGGAAAATGATCGCCGTGGCGCGCACTGCGCCATCGGGCTCGGCGAGCAGGCCGCGGAAGTCGGACGCCGTCGGCCAGGGCGACAGGCCAGCGGACGCCCCCTCCATTTCGGCAACGCTGGCCCGCTCGGGGAAGTACAGGAGCTGGTCCTGGAACATGCTGATTCCTGCCAGGAAAATCAAAAAGGCGGCAAGCGCAAGGAAAGCCATCCGCAAAGCGGCGCGGGCGCCGCCGCGGCCTTGCCCCCGGCTGGTGCTGCGTTCGGCAGGCGGCAGCGACGAGACCACCATTGCGCGCTCACTTCCTGCCGACAAGGCGAGGGTCCTCGAACAGGGAGGCGATTTCAACCCTGGCGATTTCCGGGTGGTCGGGGACGAGGTAGAGAATCGGCGTGATCAGCTCCTCGAAAATTCCGCGCAGGCTGCGCGCGCCGGTCTTGTACTCGATGGCGATTTCGGCGATCTGTTCGAAGACTTTCGGGCCGATGCGCAGGTCGACGCCTTCGCCGCGAAAGATCTCGATGTACTGCCGGTAGATCGAGTTCTTCGGTACGCTCATGATGCGTACCAGCATCGCCTTGCTCAGCTCATGCAGGTTGGCGATCACCGGCAGACGGCCGGTGAACTCCGGGATCAGACCGAATTCGAAGAGGTCGGTAGGCTTCACCCGCTTGTTCAGCCGATCGAGGATATTCTGGTTGTCGTCGGTCGACGTGGCGATGAATCCGAAACCATGCGTCTTGGCCATGATGTTCTCGATGCCGACAAAGGCGCCACCACAGATGAACAGGACGTTGCTGGTGTCGACGTACTGGTTGTCCTTGAGCTTGACCGGAGAACCTTCCATTATTTTCAGCAGCGCGTGTTGCACGCTCTCGCCGGAGATCGCTCCCGACTGCGTGTTGGTCGCCTTCAGCTTGTCGATTTCGTCGATGAAGATGATGCCGTGCTGGGCGTTCTGGATACTGCCGTCGGCCTTGTCGAGCAGGCGCTGCAGGATCGCCTCGATTTCTTCATTGACGTATTTGGTCTGGGCCAGAGAAGTTGCGTCGGCGGTGACGAAGGGAACCTTCAACATCCTTGACAGGGTATCGCAGAGCAAGGTCTTGCCGGTTCCCGAAGGTCCGATGAGCAGCACATTGCTTTTGGCGATCGCGCCCTTGTCCTGTGCGAAAGTGGCAATCTTCCGATAGTGCGAGTAAACGGCCACGGCGAGGACCTTCTTGGCGTCTTCCTGGCCGATGACGTATTGATCGAGGTATTTGACAATCGCGCTGGGCGTGGTTTCTCTGGCTAGCAAGCGGGTGGCCCCAAAGTCGACGAAGGGTTGCGGAAGGCAACTATCTTATTCCGAAATCAGCCCTGGCGTTCGGGCAGCGCTACAGCCCTGTTCAAGCGTCGCGGCCGGGCCGGATCAGCGTCATGTAGGACAGCGGCGCGAGTGCCGTGCAGATTGCCACGCCCACTGCGAGCGCGCCGCCGCCGCCACCCGGCAGTGCGTGCCCGACGGCGACGCCGACCACTGCGGCGAGGCTCATCTGCACGAAACCCATCAGTGCCGAAGCCGACCCGACCATTGTCGGATACGGCGCCAGTGCCTTGGCAATGGCGTTCGGCATGACCAGGCCGGTGGCCACGGTACAGAAGAACATCGGCCCGAGAATGGCGGCAATGCTGCTTGCTCCCGAGAACTCCAGCGCCGCCATGCACAAGCCGGCGACAGCGCCGAGCCAGGCGCCGAAAGCGAGCAGGGTGTCGCCACCGAAACGCCGGACAAGTTTCCCGGAAGCAAGCGAGCCGAGGACATAGCCAGCGACGACCAGACCGAAGCTCATGCCGAATACCTCGGGCGTCAGCCCGTGCCTTTCGCTGAGCACGAAGGATGAAGCCGAGATGAAGGCGAAAAGCGCGCTGTAGGAAAAGGAAAAAGTCAGCACGTAGCCGAGATAGCTGCGGTTGGCGAGCAACAGGCGGAAGTTGGCGATGAGCTGGTGTGGCTGCGTTGCTCCCGGGTGTCGGTGGACATTGCTTTCTCTGAGCAGGCAGGCGACGGCGATGATCTGGGCAAGGCAAATAAGCAGCAGGATGACGAAATTCGATTGCCAACCGAAAAGTACGGTGAGAAAGCCGCCCAGCGTTGGTCCGAGCAGTGGTGCAATGGCCATCGCGCCGCCCATGTAGGCAATGATGCGCGCCGACTCGGTCGCGCCCCAGACGTCACGAACGACGGCACGGCCGAGGACCGGGCCGGCACAGGCGCCGAGGGCCTGCACGAAGCGTGCGGCAATCAGCATCTCGATGCTCTGCGCCACGATGCAGGCGATTGTTGCCAGGCCATAGACGGCCAGTCCGCCGAGGAGCAGCGGCCGGCGGCCAAAGCGATCGGAAAGCGGCCCGTAGAAAAGCTGACCAAAGGCAAAACCGACCAGGAAGACGGACAGCGTCAGTTGCACGCCGGCCGCATCGCTGCCGAACGCCCGCGCCAGGGTGGGCAGTGCCGGCAGGTAAAGGTCGGTGGACAAGGGGCCCAGGGCGACCAGCATCGTCAGCAGCACGGCCAGGCCGAAAGAGGGCGGTAGGGTCGTCACCGTCCCCACTTCTGGTGCCGCTTCATGGCGCCTGCAAGGCTGCCAGCTCCCTTTCGTCAAAGCCCGCTGCGCGGCGCGCTTCAAGGTTGAAAGGACCGCGCAGGCGGGGCGCGCGATAGCGATGCGCAAGCTCTGCGTAGCTGCTCACTGGATCCAGGCCGCGCTGCGCACAGAGCCAGCGGTACCAGCGGTTGCCGATGGCGACGTGGCCGATCTCGTCGGCGAGGATGGTCGCCAGGATCGCTGCTCCGCGCTGGTCGCCAACGCCTTGCAGCTTGTCACGAATCGGCGGCGCCGCGTCGAGGCCACGCGCTTCGAGCGTCCGCGGCACCAGCGCCAGGCGTGCCAGGAGGTCGTCGCTGGTTCTTTCGGCCATTGCCCAGAGGCCGTCGTGGGCGGGAAAGTCGCCGTAAGCGTAGCCCATCGTTTCGAGATGTTCGCGCAGCAAGCCGAAGTGGCGCGCTTCTTCGCCGGCGACGCCGATCCAGTCACGATAGAAATCGGCTGGCATGGCGGCGAAGCGCCAGACGATGTCGAGCGCCAGATTGACGGCGTTGAGCTCGATATGAGCCAGCGAATGGATCAGCGCGGCGCGCCCCTCGACGCTGGTGACCGGCCGCTTGGCGAGCTGTGCTGGTGGTACCAGCGCTGGCCGGGCACTACGGCCGGGGAGCGTTTCCGTGGCCAGGCGGCAGCTATCGGGCGCGCTGACGATCTGGGCATCGCTGACCAGCGCGGCGGCTGCGGTCAGCGCGATACGTTCGACCGCAAGGCACTTTTCGTCGGCGGTTTTCAGCAGCAAGGCGTCGAGAGCGAGTTGCCGTAGCGTCAAGGAAGAACTCCCGGCGGCGCTTCTTGCGGTGAGGCAATAAAGCCGTAGCGTTTCGGGATATCCGATCGCCGCAGTGTGCGTACCGGAAGGTGCTGCGCGTGCCAAACGAGGGTCAGCGGGCTGATGTCCGCGTTCACGCAGTCAGCTGCCTGGGCGATGGCCGCGAGCAGGGCGTCGTCGTCGGCGACTTCGCCGTTCGCCAGATACAGGCAGGGCAGCAGAGTGGGCAGGTCGCGGTCGCAGAGCAGGGCGATCCCGGCGGGGATTTCGAGCAGCAGATTGCCTTCCTCGTCGATGGCCGCGCCGCGCAGTTCGCTGACCATTTCGCCGACTTGCGTTGCGAAGCAATCCGGCGTCGCCAGGTGCAAGACCCACGGCGTGTAGTCGAGGTCGACGAAGACCCGTTGCGGGCCGTTCTGCACGAAGTAATTGCCGTCCTCGTCGTGCGCGTACTGGCGATTGAGGAAATCCTGGAGGCCGCGATGGCTGACCGCTTCACCGCGCATTCGCCAGCGACCGCGCTGGTCGAGCGATAGCCAACCATAGCAGGCCGGCACGTTCGGCCAGCGCAACATGGCGCTGAAGTCGGGCGTCACAGGAGGGCTTCAATGTCCTTGGCGATGCTTTCCGGGGCCGTCGCCGAGGCGTAGCGTTCAATCACCTCGCCCTGGCGGTTGACCAGGAATTTGGTGAAGTTCCACTTGATGCCCTCGCTGCCGAGGAGGCCGGGAGCGGCCTTTTTCAGATGTTGGTAGAGCGGGTGCGCGTGCGCGCCGTTGACCTCGATCTTGGCAAACATCGGGAAGGCGACGCCGTAGTTCTTCTGACAGAAGCTGGCGATTTCGTCGGCTTCGCCCGGTTCCTGGGCACCGAACTGGTTGCACGGAAAACCGAGCACCTCGAAGTCGCGTTGGCGATAGCGCATATAGAGATCTTCAAGGCCTTCGTATTGAGGCGTGAAGCCGCAATTGCTGGCGGTGTTGACGATCAGCAGAACCTTGCCTGCGTAGTCGCCAAGTGACTGGACGCCGCCTTCCAGGCGCTCGGCGGACAATTCATAGATGGGGGCACTCATGGTCTGTCTCCTCGGGAGGGGTAGAGGGGAGGGGAAAGTGTAGCCAGAAATCGCCGCGCGTGCGTAACCGCAGCGCTGGCGGATGCCGATAAGGCGATGCCTTCATGCAGCGCTGCAGAATGCCATTGCCGGCAGCGGACCCTTCGCGGCCATGCCTGGTTCAGAGCGCTTGGCACCACTTCAGGTCGTCGCCTCTTGGTCCTCTTCGATGGGAACGCAGGAACAGAACAGGTGGCGGTCGCCATGCACGTCGTCTACCCGATTGACGCTTGGCCAGAACTTGTTTTCGGCGACATAGGGCAGGGGCAGGACGGCTTGCTGGCGGCTGTACGGTCGCTTCCAGTCACTGTCGACGATGTCGGCCTGGGTGTGCGGCGCATTCTTGAGCGGGTTGTCGTCGATCGGCCAGTGGCCGACTTCGATCTGGCGGATTTCTTCGCGGATGGCGGTCATCGCCGCGATGAAGCGGTCGAGTTCGGCTTTCGACTCTGATTCGGTGGGCTCGACCATTATCGTTCCGGCCACCGGGAAGCTGATCGTCGGCGCGTGAAAACCATAGTCCATCAAGCGCTTGGCGATGTCGGTCTCGGAAACGCCGGTGGCCACTTTGAGCGGCCGGATGTCGAGGATGCATTCGTGCGCCACCCGACCCTGGCTGCCGGTGTACAGCACCGGGTAGTGCGGGCGCAGGCGACTGGCGATGTAGTTGGCGTTGAGAATGGCGACCTGCGTTGCGCGCGTCAGTCCACTGCCGCCCATCATGGCGATATACATCCAGGAGATTGGCAGGATCGACGCCGATCCCCATGGCGCAGCCGCCACTGCCCCCTGGCCCTGGTGCGGGCCGCTGATGCTTTGCACGCTGTGGTTGGCCATGAACGGGGCCAGGTGCGCTTTGAGGCCGATCGGACCCATTCCCGGGCCGCCACCACCGTGCGGGATGCAGAAGGTCTTGTGCAGGTTCATGTGGCTGACGTCGGCGCCGATCAGCGCCGGTGACGTCAGGCCCACCTGCGCGTTGAGGTTGGCTCCGTCCATATACACCTGGCCGCCGTGGGCGTGCACGGTGGCGCAAATCTCCTGCACCGATTCCTCGAAGACGCCGTGTGTTGACGGATAGGTGATCATCAGGCAGGCGAGGGTGGCCGCGTGCTGTGCCGCTTTGGCGGCAAGGTCGGCGAGGTCAATGTTGCCCGAGTCGTCGCAATTGACCACCACCACCCGCATTCCGCACATCTGCGCGGTGGCGGGGTTGGTGCCGTGTGCCGAGCGCGGGATCAGGCAGACCTGGCGCTGGGCGTCGCCGCGGCTGGCGTGATAGCGGGCGATGGCCACGAGACCGGCGTATTCACCCTGCGCGCCTGAATTGGGCTGCATGCAGATGGCGTCGAAACCAGTGATTGCCTTGAGCCAATCTTCGAGCTCGCCAATCATTTGCAGGTAGCCTTCGGCCTGGTCGAGCGGGGCGAAGGGGTGAATGTCGGCGAATTGCGGCCAGGTGATCGGGATCATCTCGCTGCTGGCGTTGAGCTTCATGGTGCATGAGCCCAGCGAGATCATCGAGTGGTCGAGCGCCAGGTCCTTGCTCTGCAGCTTCTTCAGATAGCGCAGCATTTCGTGTTCGGTGTGGTGGGTGTTGAACACCGGATGCGTGAGGATGGCGTCACTGCGCAGGAAGGACGGCGGCAGGCTGGGGTCATCGTGTCGCAACTGCTCGTCGAGTGGGCCGAGGTCGACGTTTATGCCGGCGATCAGCTTGATCAGCAGGGCGATGTCGGCCTGCGACGTTTTTTCGTTCACCGCGATTCCGAGGATGCCGGGAGCGACCTGGCGCAGGTTGTAACCGGCATCGATGGCGGCCTTGTAGGCGCTCAGGGCGTGCCCGCCAAGGTCGACGCACAGGGTGTCGAAGAAATGCCGGGTCAGCACCTTGATGCCGGCACGCCGCAGACTCTCGGCGAGAATGGCGGTGAGCCGGTGGATGCGGCCGGCGATCGTGCGCAGCCCTTGCGGGCCGTGGTAGACGGCATACATGCCGGCGATGTTGGCCAGCAAGACTTGCGAAGTACAGATGTTGGAGTTGGCCTTCTCGCGGCGGATGTGCTGCTCGCGCGTCTGCAGCGCCATGCGCAGGGCCTTGTTGCCGCGGCTGTCGATCGAGACGCCGATGATGCGGCCGGGGATCGAACGCTTGTACTCGTCCCGGGTGGCGAAAAAGGCCGCGTGCGGGCCGCCGAATCCGAGCGGGACACCGAAGCGCTGCGAGGAGCCGAGAACGATGTCGGCTCCCATTTCCCCCGGTGAACGCAGCAGGACCAAGGCCATCAGATCCGCGGCGACGGCGACGACGGCGCCGCGCGACTTGGCGGCGGCAATCGCTCCGCTGAGGTCGCAGACTTCCCCGAGTTCGTTCGGATACTGAAACAGGGCGCCAAAGACTTCCTGTTGCGCAGCCAGGTCCGGGGTTCCCAGGACGAGGTCGAAGCCAAAGAAGGCGGCGCGCGTCTTGATGACGTCGATGGTCTGCGGGAAGCAGCCGGAGTCGACAAAGAAGCGATTGGATTTCGACTTGCTGATGCGGCGGGCCATGGCCATCGCTTCCGCTGCGGCGGTCGCTTCGTCGAGTAGCGAGGCGTTGGCGAGTTCAAGACCGCTGAGGTCGACGATCATCTGCTGGTAGTTGAGCAGCGCCTCGAGTCGGCCCTGTGCGATCTCCGCCTGGTAGGGGGTGTACGCGGTGTACCAACCGGGGTTCTCGAGGACATTGCGCAGGACGACGGCCGGAGTCAGCGTATCCGCGTAGCCAAGCCCGATCATTGCATGCTGAACACGGTTGCGCATGGCTGTCACGCGCAGAGCGGCGAGAGCTTCGTGCTCCGGACGCGGCTCGGCGAGGGCCAGCGGCGAGCGCAGGCGAATCGCTGCCGGGACCGTCTGATCGATGAGTTGCTCGAGCGTGGCGACACCGATGCTGGCCAGCATGGCCGCGATTTCACCGCCACAGGGGCCAATGTGGCGGTCGATGAAATCGTCGCGTTGTTCCAGTTCGGCGAGCGTTGGGCAGTGAGGCTGCGGTGCGGGTTGCAGTGTGGGCGTGGCGTCCATGGCGTTTTCCGGTGGCGATGGTGGCGATGCGATTTGCCTAGGCGGCGTCTACGAGTTGCTGGTAGGCGGTGGCATCGAGCAACGCGTCCACGTCAGCTGCAGCGACCGGTTGCATCTTGAACAACCAGGCAGCGTAGGCGTCCTGATTGACCACTTCCGGGCTATCCACGGCGATCGGATTGACTTCGACGATGCTGCCGGTGAGCGGTGCGTAAACATCGGAGGCTGCTTTCACCGATTCGACGACTGCCACCTCCTGATCGGCAGAAAACTCGACGCCGACATCCGGAAGTTCGACGAAAACGAGGTCGCCAAGCAGCTCCTGAGCGTGATCGGTGATCCCGACGGTAATTGTGCCGTCGGCTTCGGCGCGGACCCATTCGTGATTCCGGGTGTACTTGAGGTCGCTGGGGATGTTCATTTTTACTCCTGACAAATTAGATGAAAGCGGCCAATTGACAAATTGACAAATTGACAATAAAGAATCAGACCAGAATGCTTCCGTTGCGCACAAAGCAAGGCTTGACCACCCGGGCAGCGAGGAGCTTGTCGCGAATCGACACTTCGACCGTGTCACCGATCGCGGCGGCGAGCGGTAGTCGGGCCAGGGCGATTGATTGCTGCATCGTCGGCGAAAAACTGCCGCTGGTAATCTCCCCGGCCCCCTGGCCGGTGACGACTTTCTGGTGAGCACGCAGTACGCCGCGGTCCTTGAGCAGCAGACCGAGAAACTGGTGCTGCTGTGGTCTGGTGAGCAGCGTCGCCTTGCCAACGAAGTCACGCGGGGCGACGAGGTCGACGGTCCACGCCAGGCCGGCGTCGAGCGGCGAGATATCCTCGTCCATGTCCTGGCCATAGAGATTCATGCCCGCTTCCAGGCGCAGGGTGTCGCGGGCACCGAGACCGCAGGGCTGGACGCCGGTGTCGGCGAGCGCTGTCCATAGTTTGCTCGCCTGCTCGGCGGGTAAAGTGATTTCGTAACCGTCTTCACCGGTGTAGCCGGTGCGAGCAACAAAAAAAATCCTCGCAGCGCGCGGCGAAAAATGGCTGCAGGGATTCGCATGCCGAACGGCAGTCGGGCAATACCTGCCAGACTTTCTGGCGGGCGTTCGGGCCCTGCACGGCGATCATCGCCAGGGCGCCAGTTCCCTCGCGGCGTTGCGTGATCGTCGCCGCAAGCTGCCAGTCGGCGAGGCGGTCAGCCATCCAACGCAGATCCTTGGCCGCAGTGCCGGCGTTGATGACCACCCGGTATCTGCTTTCGTCGAGGTAATAGACAATCAGGTCGTCGATCACGCCGCCGGCTTCGTTGAGCATCGCGCTGTACAGCGCCTTGCCCGCGACCTGCAACTTGTCGATGTTGTTGGCGATCAGGCGGCGCAGGAAGGCGGCGCTATCAACTCCCGCGATATCCACCACGCACATGTGCGAAACGTCGAACATGCCGGCGTCGCGGCGTACCGCGTGGTGCTCCTCGATCTGCGAGCCGTAGTGAAGAGGCATCTCCCAGCCGCCGAAATCGACCATCCGGGCGCCGCTCCGGCGATGGTCTTCGTTGAGGACAGTTTTCTGCATCGTATCAGACCTTTGTGAGAGATTGTTGAAGTGGATTCCAGAAACGAAAAAGGGGCGAACTCGCATCGAGTTCACCCCCCCTGTCCATGTACCTGAGAGATTTTGCAGGCGAAAAGTGAATCGCAGCCGCAGGCCCCATCGGTGGGCGCTGCACTTAAAAACAAGCGCGCGCCGCTCTCCAGAGTTCATTGCACGAACGGTCCTTTTGCCTGAGCGTTTCCGGGTGGATTGCGCCTTCGGCGGCGGTTTTGCCGCCCTCTCCCATTCGCGCCGCAACTATAGCGCGCTGGCAGCAGTGCTCGCAAGTGCGCAGCGGACCGGCGCGGGAGGTGGTGCAGTGACCCGGCGGTGTTTACTGGCCCCTGGTTGCCGCTGTATTTGCGGCGCTCGAGCATTGGTGTGACGGCTGCCAGTGACTTGCGGGCCTGGGCCCGGCGAACTGGTTTTCGCTTAAGCCTTTCGCTGTCGGCTGCTATACTCGGCTCCTCTGCCCTGCCATTGCGACTCGGAAAGTGTCGAGTTTTTTTTACACCTCCCGCCTCGGTTTCCCGAGGGTGATTGATTTGGCTCATGATATACAAGGGTTTACGATTTCTGGCATGGTTTTTGCTTATAAGTTGTCGAGTCAGGTTTTGCTGAGGGAAGCGGGCATGGGCCCGTGTGGCATCCCAAAAACCAAGACTTGTGAAGCCCATTTCAATTCTCATCAACCGGTTTCCGACAAGGGCTGGTACTCGATGTCAAAGGAGTTTCCTATGAATGCATTTTGCAACAAGACAAAGATCGCCCTGGCTGTTGCGGCCTTGGCGGTTTCGACCGGCGCTTCGGCTGTATCCATTCAGAATGTTGTGGTCGGGCCGGGTGGCTTCCTGGTTTGGAACGGCGCTCCGCTTCTGACGGCGCAAGCCCCCACGCAGGCGAACGCCATTGCGGCGCTCGGCGGCAATGCGGCCGCTCCCAACGGTAACGTCGAACTGAACAAGTTCGGCGGCGATGTCGTGCCGGGTTTTGGGCCTGTCACCACCCTGTCCGGTGACGACGGGCTTGGCCACGGCATCAAGCTGATGAGCATGCAGCTGACCGATTGGGGTGGGCAGCCGGGCGGCGACCAGGCGCTTGCAAAGGAGTATATCCAAGGCGCAGCGAATCGGGCTGAGCTGGGTACATTGACTCCTGTTGATATGGACAATGCCCTTGCGGTGTTTTTTGCCCCGAATGCCAATCTCGGTGGCATGGCCCCCTGGCAGCTGGTTAGCGACCCGAACATCTCCTACGTCGATATCTTGCCGACCAAGGTGCACCTCGGCTTGGCTGGGTTCCTGAATGCCACCCCATTTCTTGAGGTCGTGTTTGGCGTCGATTTGAAAGAGGGGCTGCAAGTTAGCGAGGTGGTCAAGTACGAGTTTGGTGGTAGGACTGGCTACGCTTACGGGTTCTGGGCTACCCCATCGCATGTTGCAAGCAGAGATGGCTCCTACAGTGGCAATTTCGCTCTTGTGATCCCCGAACCGGCAAGTCTGGCCTTGTTCGGGATCGGCCTGCTCGGTCTGTGCCTGGGCCGTCGCCGCGCCTGAAAGAAGGAAGTCGAGCGCCTCTCGTCGGGAGAGGGCGAGAGACGCTCGTGAAATGAGTGCGAGGGCGCCGCGCGACAGGGCTCTTCTTTTCTGAGGTCGGGTAGGTTTGTGGCGTTGCCGCACGAGCATCCTGATGTTGATGCAGGCCGAGACACCGGCTGATACTAGCAAGTGCTGGAGGTGGCCATGGAACTGGCCGTGTTGTTTGCTCTCTGTGTACTGATTTCTGGCGTAGCCATCCGGCTCGCTGCGAGCCTGGCCAACTACTTGGGAGTCGTGGACCGCCCCGGTGGGCATAAGCAACACGAAGCCAGTACGCCATTCGTCGGTGGGGTGGGAATCCTCGCCGTTCTGTTCAGCTTGTTCCTTTCGTTCGATCCCTTGTTTGGCAGTCTTGGTCTTGTCGCGCTGCAAGGCATTTTGATTGGTGCTCTGATCCTTTTTGTTACCGGTCTTGCCGATGACATTGTGCACCTCAGCTTCAAGCTGCGTTTCGCTGTTCAGGCGATGGTCGCCCTGTCAATGGTTTTTGTCGGCGGCGTCGAGTTGCTGTCTTTCGGAGAACTTCTTCCTGGCTTGCGGTTCGATCTCGGTTGGCTGTCCATTCCGTTGACGATTCTCGCCACTGTCGGACTGATCAATGCGGTGAATATGATCGACGGGATCGACGGGTTGGCGGGCTCGCTAAGCTTGGTGAGCCTGGCACTTACCGGCCTGGTGGCTGTTTTCGCGGGCCAGGGTGCGTATGTCGTTCTCGTCGTTGCGCTGGGCGCCGGCTTGGCAGGCTTCCTGTACTACAACCTGCGCTATGCGGGAAAATGTCGGGCGCGGGTGTTTCTCGGTGATAACGGCAGCATGGTGCTGGGCTTCGTGTTCGCCTGGTTGTTCATCGCCCTGTCGCAGGGGGACTCGCCGGCGATGACCCCGGTGACCGCTTTGTGGCTGTTTGCGCTGCCGCTGATGGATACGGTTGGCGTCATGCTGCGGCGCATCTGGCTGCGCAAGTCGCCTTTCCGAGCCGACCGTCACCACTTGCACCACCTTTTCGTTCGTGCCGGATATCGGGTCTGTGACATCGTCGCGTTTGCCGCGCTCGCGCAGCTTTCCCTGGGTCTGATCGGTGTCGCTGGCCTGCTGCTGGGGGTTCCCGAATATCTGATGTTCTGGCTCTTCCTGATCGTTTTTGGGGCTTATTTGCTGGTGATTCTGCGCCCATGGCGGTTGGTGCCCGAACTGCGCCGGATCAATCGTGCGCTTGGCCTTCCCTCGGTTCATGTACACGGAATTTTTGTTGGCTACGTGCGTCGGGAGAAGTTTCCTGATCTGCTTGGCTTGATAGGCGAGCGCTTGGGTGGCAGCCGCTATGACTACCAGCTGAGCGTGTACCAGACTGACTGCTCGGCGACCGATGGCCGCAACGTCTATTGTGTGGTGCATGTTCCGGCGAACGGCGATGAGCACCTGATCGGCAAAGTTCAGCGGGATGTGTCGGCAATGAAGAAACACTTCCTTCGGTGGCACGGTGTCGATGTTCGCCTTTTCATACGCCGTCAGGACGAGAACGACTTACGTTCCAATGCGCTGCTCGAAGGCGGGACGATCGGCAGCCAACGTCGGCACGACGAGCGGCGTAGCGTGCGCAGCACACTGATCTACTCCATGGAGCGCGGCGGCGGGATGATGAACGGCGGCGCAGTGGGCTTCGAAGTCAGCGTGCCTCCGACGTGAGGGAGCGCTGAGATGTTCAACAGAATTCTCACCGTGTGCACGGGAAACATTTGTCGCAGCCCCGCGGCCGAGTTTTTTCTTCGGCAACGGATTGAAGCCCTCGGTCGACCGGTTGAGACCCAGTCAGCGGGTATCGGTGCGCTGGTCAACCACCCCGCCGATGAGACGACCTGCGCGATGATGCAATCGCGCGGCGTCGACCTCAGTGCGCACCGAGGCCGCCAGTTGGTCCGTGAGCGCCTGCGCTGGGCCGAGCTGGTTCTGGTGATGGAACAGCATCATCGCGACGCGGTGCTGGCGCTGGACCCCGCTGCCCGCGGCAAGACCTTCCTGCTCGGGCACTGGACGAATACCGAAATCCCTGACCCCTATCGGCGCGGCGACGAAGCGCACGCGGAAGCGTTGCGCCTGATCGAAGCCGCAGTCAAGCCCTGGGTCGAAAAGCTCGGCTGAACTAGCCGAGAAGCCGCGTTCGCTATTGCGCGGGGGCGTGAAATAGCGCACGTGCAATCGCCCCGAGCGGCGTTATCGTGCGGGTGTGATTCGCGACTCCCACAGCACCAAGAACACTTCCGGCGCCGTGTTGTGTAAAGGGCCGTGGCGTCTCCAATAGCTATGCACGGTGCCGAGCGGGTGGCTGCATTTGCGGTGCCTGTGTTCGGAATGTAAACTTCCTGGCGTTTTGTTCCCCAGGGACGCTGACGAGAGCACGAACGAATGGAAACGAGGAGCTAAGTATGGAAATGTCGCCTGTGGTGCCTGGTCGAATCCGGCACCTCTTGATCGCTCTTGCCGTCAGCGCTCTGGCAGGCTGCAGCCTTGTGCCCGGTAACCAGAGCTACAGCGACCGCGACGAGTCTGCGGTGATGTTGCCGGTCCAGCAGGGAGACGCTCTGGTACCGGAACACATCAAGATCAAGCCGATTACTGCCGAACTGATCGTCGACATGTTCAAGGCAGCCCGACCGCCCATCGGTGACGGCACCAGCGTTGCCAGGAAGGCGACGGAGAGCGCGCCGCGTTCCGGCGGCAAGGGTTCCGGACCGACGCCCGAGTACAAGCTTGGGCCGGGCGACATCATTTCAATCATCGTCTGGGATCACCCCGAGCTGACCATCCCGGCCGGCAGCTTCCGTACCGCTGAGCAGGCGGGCACCGTTATCGCCGATGATGGAACGATCTACTTTCCGTACGCCGGAGTGGTCAATGTCCAGGGCAAGACGACCGGCGAAGTGCGCAGGATTTTGTCGGTAAAGTTGGCAAAATTCATCGAGCAGGTGCAGCTCGACGTGCGCATGGTGGCTTTTCGCAGCCAGCAGGTCTATGTCGTTGGCGAGGTGAGCAAACCGGGTATCCAGCCCGTGACCGATATTCCGATGACGGTAATCGAGGCGGTCAACCGCGCCGGTGGTTTCACGCCGGAGGCCGACTACAGCCGAGTGCTGCTGACTCGTCGTGGCAGCACCTACCTGGTCGATATCCAGGCAATGTACGACTACGGTGCGACGGCACAGAATGCCTTGCTGGAGCACGGCGACATCATCAATGTCGCGGACCGCAGCTACAACAAGATCTTCGTGCTCGGCGAAGTCGTTCGGCCGGGTTCGCAAGTAATGAACAAGAAGCGCTCGACGCTCGCCGAAGCGCTCAGCGACGCTGGCTATATCAGTCAGACGACTGCCGACCCACGCTGGATCTATGTCATGCGCGGCGATACCGAGACTCCGGAGCTCTTCCATCTGGATTCCCGTCTTCCCGACGCCATGTTGCTCGCCGATCGCTTTCCGCTGCGGCCGCGCGATGTTGTCTATGTCGATGCGGCGGCAGTCGTTCGCTGGCAGCGCGTGATCTCCAATATCCTGCCGACGGCGACGATGCTTAATCTTACCAGCCAGACGCAGTATCCGCTTTTCGGCGCGAGACAACCGCCGTACTGATCTCGACGAGTTTTTTTTCCGCCGCAGGCCTGTCGGGGGCTGACCAAGCCGCCGGCTAAGCTCCCCCGCAAACGCCTGCCTAACACGCTGAGCCGCCCAGCCATGACTCTGGCGGCGGCAATCACGGACGATCCATGAACAACGACCAGTCACAGACCTCTTTCAACGCGCCCGGTGTCGCCGGCCGGTCAGACGCTCAGGCGCAAGCGCAGCCGATGCAGCAGATGTCCTCGGAAGATGAGGACGAGGGCCTGGCGCTTGGCGAGATCATTGCCGTGCTCATTGACTACCGCTGGTTGATTGCCGCGGTGAGCCTGTTGGCACTCGTTCTTGGCCTGGCTTGGGTGGTGGTGGCGAAGCCGGTCTACCGGGCCGATGGTCTCTTGCAAGTCGAGGAGAAAAGCTCCGGAATGGGTTCCCTCAAGGCCCTGCAGCCGCTGTTGGGTGACGACACAACGGTCTCAGCCGAACTCGAAATCCTCAGCTCGCGGATGGTCCTGGAACGGGTGGTCAGCAAGCTGAAGCTGGACATTGTGGCCGTTCCCAGAACCCTGCCCTTGATTGGCGGTGCGGTCAGCCGGCGCTACCAAGGTGATGAACCGAATTCGCCATGGCTGGGCCTGTCGAGTTTTGCATGGGGTGGTGACCGCATTCAGGTCGATTCGCTCGACGTTCCGCGACCAGCTCTGGATCAGAGGCTCACCCTGGTCGCGGGTGACGACGGCGCTTTCGAAGTGCTGGATTGGGAGGATCAGCCGGTCCTCAAGGGTGAAGCGGGGACGCGTGCCAGTAACCAGGATTACTCGATTTTTGTCGCGCAGCTCCAGGCGCGGCCAGGAACACAGTTTCGGCTGATGAGACTTTCCGCCGAAACAGCCGTGGCCAGTTTGCGCAAGAACTATTCCGTCAAGGAGCGCGGCAAGAAATCCAGCCTCGTGGAGCTTAACCTCTTGGGAGGAGATCCCGGGCAGATTGGTATTGTTCTCGACGACATCATGAACACCTATGTTCGGCAGAACGTCGAACGGCGTTCGGCCGAAGCCGAGAAGACCTTGGCCTTTCTCGAAACCCAGCTTCCCGCTCTCAAAACACAGGTCGATAGCGCCGAGGCGGCGTACAACAACTATCGTCAAAGCCGTGGTTCGCTCGACTTGAGCCTGGAGACACAGGGCGTGCTGAAGTCCCTGGTCGAGGTCGAGAACGCCGCCGTGTTGCTCAAGCAGGAGCGTGATGAATTGCGCCAGCGCTTCACTCCCGAGCATCCCAGGATTCAGGCGATGGATAACAAGTTGCAGCGTCTCGCTGAGCGTCGCAAGGCTTTTGACGCCGATGTTGCGGCCTTGCCTGATACGCAGCAGACGGTTCTACGTCTGGCGCGCGATGTCGAAGTCTCGAACAGGCTCTATACCGAGTTGCTTAATACCGCCCAGCAATTGCGGGTGTCAAAGGCCGGGACGGTTGGCGACGTGCGCATCATCGATTCGGCGGCAGTCGCTCGCCAACCCGTCGGCACCGGGCCGGCCGCGATTCTGGGTATTGCCCTGCTTCTCGGCGTATTGCTGAGCATGGTCATCATTTGGCTGCTGCGGGCGCTGCGTGTGGTTGTCGAAGATCCCGAGATCATCGAGTCGCAACTCGGCCTGCCGGTCTATGCAACGGTCCCGCACAGCAAGACCGAAGTCGATTTGCACCGCAAGGCAAAATCCGGTGTCGGCGAGCTGCTGGCCGTCGGGTTTCCGGAAGACGACGCGGTCGAGAGCCTGCGCGGCCTGCGCACGACGCTGCACTTTGCCCTGCTCGACGCAAAACGCAACTCGCTGTTGATCACCGGTTCGAGCCCCGGCCTCGGCAAGAGCTTCATTTCCAAGAACCTTGGTGTCGTGCTGGCGCAGGTCGGCAAGCGCGTGGTGATCGTCGATGCCGACCTGCGCCGCGGGCATATCCACAAAGAGTTCGGCAGGGAGCGTGCGTCGGGAATCTCGGAGTACGTTGCCGGGCAGGTTTCGCTGGACGCGATTCTGAAAACGACTTCGGTCGCCAACTTGTGGGTGATCTCTACCGGCCAGATCCCGCCCAATCCTTCCGAACTGCTGATGCACGAGCGCTTTGTCACCTTGCTGACGCAACTCGGCGAACGCTTCGACACGGTCATCGTCGATGCGCCGCCGGTGCTGGCCGTTTCCGATGCGGCGATCATCGGCCGTCATGTCGGTGCCACGCTGATGGTCGCCCGCTCGGGAAAGCACCCGATTCGCGAACTCGAGCAAGCGGTCAAGCGCCTCAATCAGGCGGGTGTCGAAGTCAAGGGCTTCGTCTTCAACGACCTCAATGTCAGCCGCCAGCGCTACCGCTACGGTTACAAAGGCTACGTCTACCGCTACTCGTACAAGGATTAGTAATTGCCGGAATTGCTGGCTGGCCCGCGCCGTCGTCGCGCCTCGTAGAGGCAGACGCCGGTGGCGACCGAGACATTGAGGCTGGCGACGGAGCCGAGCATCGGGATGTTGACCAGTTGGTCACAGGTCTCGCGCGTCAGGCGGCGCAGGCCGTCGCCTTCGGCGCCGAGTACCCAGGCGCAGGCCGTGGGCCACTGGGCGCTGTAGAGATCGTCCTTGGCGTCGGCATCGGTGCCGACGATCCAGATTTCCCTTTCCTTCAGTTCGCGCAGCGTGCGTGCGAGATTGGTGACCGTGACGTAGGGGACCGTCTCGGCGGCACCACTGGCCACTTTCACGGCCGCCTGTGTCAAGCCAACGGCACGATCCTTGGGTGCGACGACCGCGTGCGCGCCGACGGCATCGGCAACCCGCAGGCAGGCGCCGAGGTTATGCGGATCCTGAATACCGTCGAGGATCAGCAGGAAGGCTGGTTCGTCGAGGGTGTCGAGAACGTCGTCGAGAGTCACGTGCCGCGGCGTCGCATCGACCGTGGCGATCACTCCCTGGTGCCGGGCGCCTGGCGCCATGGCCTGCAGTCGCGCGCCGTCCACCGGAAGGATGCGCACCGTGGCGAACTCCGCCTGGCGAACCAGATCACGCAGGCGAGCATCGTGGCGCGCGGCGTCGACGTAGATTTCACGTATTGCGCCGGGGTCGTGACGCAGTTTGGCGAGCGTCGAATGGAAGCCGAAAATCAGGCGTGAATTCTGGGACATGATAGGCAAGGCCGGTAGATAGAGGGCGCGATTCTAACAGCTTGCCGCCACGCCCTGTCGCTTGGCTGGCTGTCACCAGGTGCCTGGCGCACGCGGCTACTGCTTGCTGGCGATCGCCTCCAGGGTTCGCGAGCGCCAGTCGAGGACCGCCGTGCGCGTTGTCATCTGCTCGCCCAGGCGGGGAAATTCGCGGCGAATGACGTCGGCGGCGAAGCTCGACAGGAAGCTCGACTTGAGCTCCGCCCGCGCGCGGTCTACGCCGATTTCCTCGTACGGTACCGACGCCAGGAGCAGAAAGCCATCATCCGGAATCCGTCCGGCCTGCATGTTCGCTTCGATGATCCCGGCCGCCTTGCGGATCGGGACGTCGAGATTGGGGCTGTAGGGGCCGATGATCAAGGCGACATTGGGCGTGTGCAGGAAATCGAAGCCACGCCCGAGACAAATCGTCCACTCGCGGTGCTCGATGTCCAGCAGGCGCTCGCGACTGCGGATCTGCGAGCGTACGCTCTCGATATGTTCGAGATTGCCGTGCAGCAGCGGCAGCAGATCGGCGCGCATCTGTGCCGGCATGTCGGGCAGCAGGGCGGCGAGGCGTTGTTCGAGCGCTGCCCGGTCGGCGGCGGTCAGTTTCGCCAGGTGCAACTGCTCGCCAGTGGTGCCGTGGATCACCAGTGCGTCTTCGTCGGTTTCGAAACCGCAAACCAGCGGATAGACGGTACCGTGGTCGCTGCCGAAGATGTGTTCGACCTGGCGGCGTATCTCGTAGGTATGGGCGATGGCTGCCGCCGTGTCGTAGTCGAAGCCGGCACAACCGCGCCGTGGCTCGCCCTGCGAGTAGTGGTAGGTGACCAGGAAAAGCACATGCCGTCCGGCGTTGACGACGCGCTGCACATGGTGCGCGAGCACTTCGCCGAGGTGCGGCCAGCCGAGGTCGAAGATCCCACCGAGGTTGCGAAAAGGCATCAGCAGGCCGACCGGGGTGTTGGTCGCCACCGGGATGTTGATGCGCCCGTCCATGCACTTGAGGACGGCAATCGCCGTCGGGTGCTCGGCCTGATAGCGCTGGCGTGCCAGCCAGGCTTCCGGGCTGCGGTACATCGCTGCATGGCGCTCGGCCAGGCCGAACAGCCAGGCTATGCGTTCGGCGATTGGCTTTCCGTGAATATCCATGACCACAGCAGGCCGTGCCGATCAGAGAATCATGCCGGCGCCGATGGTGTTGTTCGAAGATTCGTCGATGACGATGAAGGCGCCGGTGCCGCGGCTTTCCGCGTAGGGGTCGGCAAAAATCGGCTGCGCCAGTTTGAAGCGCACGCGGGCAATGTCATTCATCACCAGCCGCTCGCACGCCTGCTGTTCCATGGTGTTGATGTCGATCCGGTAATCGATGCCGGCGAGCATCGCCTTGCTATCGCGGGTGGTGTGACGAATGAGGTATTTGCGGCGTGGATCGAGCGCTGCTTCGGCCAGCCAGCAGAGCATGGCGTCGATCTGTTTGCTGAGCGTCGGCAGTTCGCCGCTCTTGACGATCATGTCGCCGCGCGAGATGTCGATCTCGTCTTCGAGGAGGAGGGTCACCGACTGCTCGGCGGTGGCACAGGGCAGTGACTCGGCGAGCACCTGGATGTCCTTGACGCGCGTCTCCAGCCCCGAGGGCAGCACCGTCACCGCGTCGCCGATGGCCAGCTCGCCGGACTCGACACGGCCCATGAAGCCGCGATAATCGTGCAGTTCCGGATTGGCCGAATCCTGCGGACGGCACACATATTGCACCGGGAAGCGGAATTTCTCGGCGTGTGCGCTATGGACTGCCGGCACCGTTTCGAGGGTTTCGATGAGGCTCGGCCCGGTGTACCAGTCGAGTCGCGTGCCGCGCTCGACGATCATGTCGCCGTGCAGCGCCGACATCGGCATGAAGCGAATGTTCGCGATCCCCAGTTTGCCGGCAAAGGCCAGATAGTCGGCCTTGATGCGGGCGAAGATTTCTGGCGAGTAGTCGACCAGGTCCATCTTGTTTACGGCCACTACCACCTGCGGGATGCCGAGCAGGTGCGCTATGTACGAGTGGCGGCGGGTCTGCGCGAGAACGCCCCTGCGGGCGTCGATGAGGATGATCGCCAGGTCGGCCGTCGACGCGGCGGTGACCATGTTGCGCGTGTACTGCTCGTGGCCTGGGGCGTCGGCGATGATGTATTTGCGCGTGCCGGTGGTGAAGTAGCGATAGGCGACGTCGATGGTGATTCCCTGTTCGCGCTCGGCCTGCAGGCCGTCGGTGAGCAGCGACAGGTCGACAACATCCAGCCCGCGTTTTTCGGACGTGCGCTGCATGGCGTGCAGGGTGTCGGCGAGAATCGTCTTGCTGTCGTAGAGCAGGCGGCCGATCAGCGTGCTCTTGCCGTCGTCGACGCTGCCGCAGGTCAGAAAGCGCAGCAGGCCGTTGTCGGGGGCATCTTCGAGGGGGAGTGCTTGCATGGGTTCAATGGTGTCGATTGCGGACATCAGAAATAGCCTTCCTTCTTGCGTTGCTCCATCGACGCGTCCGAGGTCTGGTCGTCGAGGCGGGTGGCGCCACGCTCGGTGATCGTCGTGATTGCCGTTTCGGCGATGATCTTGGCGACGCTGTCGGCGTCTGACTCGACCGGCGCCGTGCAGGTGATATCGCCGACGGTGCGAAAGCGAACCATCACTTCTTCCACCACCTCACCGGGCTTGACCGGTGTCACCGCGGTGACCGGCAGCATGCCGCCGCTGCGCCGGACGATGGGGCGGCGGTGCGCGAAGTAGATCGATGGCAGGGCCAGTCGCTCGCGCTCGATGTACTGCCAGACGTCGATCTCGGTCCAGTTCGAGATCGGGAAAACGCGAATGTTTTCGCCTTTGAAGCTGCGTGCGTTATAGAGGTCCCAGAGCTCGGGGCGCTGGTTCTTGGGGTCCCACTGGCCGAATTCGTCGCGGAAGGAAAAAATTCGCTCCTTGGCGCGTGCCTTTTCCTCGTCGCGGCGCGCACCACCAATGCAAGCGTCGAAACCGAATTCCTCGATTGCTTCGAGCAGGGTTATCGACTGGTGCTTGTTGCGCGGTTCGTCGGCGGACTTGAGGACCACCGTGCCGCGCGCCATCGAGTCCTCGAGCGAACGCACGATCAGCCGCTCGCCGAGCTCGGCGGCGCGCTGGTCGCGGAAGTCGGTGACTTCCTGGTAGTTGTGGCCGGTATCGATATGCATCAGCGGGAACGGGAAACGGCCTGGGCGAAAGGCTTTCTCGGCGATACGCAGCATGCAGATCGAGTCCTTGCCGCCGGAGAACAGCAGCACCGGGTTGCTGCATTGGCCGGCAACCTCGCGCATGATGTGGATGGCCTCGGATTCGAGCCAGTCGAGATGGGAAAGGGTGACACTAGAAAGTGCTGTGCTGCTCATGATTGACCTGTGTGATTCATCGGTTGTTTGTCGGTGCGGGTTTCAGGTGCGCTTGAGGTGCAAGCCGCATTCCTTCGAGTCGGGATTCTCCCACCACCAGCGGCCGGCGCGTACATCTTCTCCCGGCGTGATCGCGCGCGAGCAGGGCGCGCAGCCGATGCTCGGGTAGAACTGGTCGTGCAAGGCGTTGTACGGTACCTGCTGCTGCTTGAGGTAGGCCCAGACTTCGCGTTCGCTCCATGCTGTGAGCGGGTTGAATTTCTCGAGCCCACCGCTGCCGACGTCGAAACTGCGCAGCGGCAGGTCCTCACGAGTCGCCGATTGCTGCGCGCGCATGCCGGTGATCCAGGCCTTGCGGCCAGCCAGCGCGCGTTGCAGAGGTTCAACCTTGCGGAAATGGCAGCAGCCCTTGCGCAGCTCGACCGACTCGTAGAAAGCGTTTATGCCGTTCTCACGCGTCCATGCCTCGGCCAGATCGTGGCGCGGATAATACAGGCGCAGCGCCAGGCCGTAGTGGCTCTTGACCTTGGCGATCAGCGCGTAGGTCTCGGCCGGCAGGCGGCCGGTGTCGAGCGAGAAGATCTCGATGTCGAGCCGCTCGGTGACGATCAGATCGGTGAGCACCATGTCTTCGGCACCGAGACTGCTGGCAAAAGCGGCCGGCGAGAAATCGTCGGCGATTGCGCGCAACAGGCGGCGCGCGCCAGCGACTTTGCTGGCCAGCGCGTCGAGCAGCGCGGGGTCGTCGAGTGTGCCGAGGTGCTTCATGCCGCCTCCTGGCCGCGTGCCGTGCGCCGGCGGAACAGCGGTTGCGGCTGGTCGACCGCCGCCTGGTAGGCGTCGCTGAAGACCGCCAAACCGGCGAGCGCTTTGTCGATGTCCTTGTCGGCACGCAGGGCGTAGGCGTCGATACCGCAGCGGCGCATGAAAAACAGCTGGTCCTGCTGCACGTCGCCGAGGGCGCGAATCTCGCCGCGGTAGGCGTAGCGCTCGCGCAGCAGGCGGGCGCTGGAGTAGCTGCGGCCGTCGGTGAATTTCGGGAAATTGACGCCGATCACCGCCAATCGGTCGAGGTCGTCGGCCAATGCTTCCGGGCCCTCGCCGGCGTCCAGCCAGACGCCAGGCGCCAGGCCTGCGGCGACGATCTCGTTCCGGCGTGCCAGCCAGACGGCCAGCGGCAGCAGCGTCGGCGCGGCAGGCAGGGCGACGGCTTCCGGTGTTTCTCCTTCGGCCAGCGTCAGCACCTGCCAGTGGTCTTCGACGATCTGCGTATTCTTGATGATCCTAGGCATTGACGATTTCCTTTGCTTGGCTTTCCTTGCCGGCGACCTTGGCCGTGCGGCGCCGGTCGCGGCCGGCGTAGGCGCGTGCCTTGAAGGGCTCGATACCGACGCGCTGCCAGGTGTCGATGAAGCGCTCGCTGGCGGTGCGCTGTTCGAGATAGACGGCGATCAGGGCTTCGATGACCTCCGGCACTTCCTGGGCGTAGAAGGAAGGGCCGATGACCTTGCCGATGATCGCGCTGTTGCCCTGTTGGCCGCCGACGGTGATCTGGTACCACTCCTCGTCGTTTTTGTCGACGCCGAGAATGCCGATGTTGGCGACATGATGGTGACCACAGGAGTTCATGCAGCCCGAGATGTTGAGCGAGATGTCGCCGATGTCGTAGAGATAGTCGAGGTCGTCGAATTTGTCGTTCACCGCCTCGGCGATCGGTAGCGAGCGCGCATTGGCCAGAGCACAGAGGTCGCCGCCAGGGCAGCAGATCATGTCCGTCAGCAGACCGATGTTGGCGGTCGCCAGGCGCTGGCCGCGGGCGAGTTGCCAGAGCTCGTGCAGATCGCCGAGCTTGACGTCGGAAAGGATCAGGTTCTGTTCATGGCTGACGCGCAGTTCGCCGAAGCTGAAGCGGTCGGCGAGGTCGGCGACGGCGATCATCTGCGTGTCGCTGATGTCGCCGGGAGCGACTCCCGGCGCTTTCAGCGACAGCGTCACGGCGGCATAGCCCGGCGTCTTGTGAGGGTGCACGCAGCGCTTGACCCAGTTGGCGAAAGCCTTGTCGGCAGTCAGGCGGGCGTTGTGCGCGGGGTCTTCGGCAGGCAGCGTCTCCCAGGCCGGCGGCTCGAAGTGGCCGGCGATACGCTCGAACTCGGCGTCGGTGACCGTCGTCTCGCCGTCGCGCAGATGCGCCCACTCGGCCTCGACCTGGCGCGCAAACTCCTCGCTGCCGAGCGCCTGCACGAGAATCTTGATACGCGCCTTGTACATGTTGTCGCGGCGACCATAGCGGTTATACAGGCGCAGGATGGCCTCCAGGTAGGAGAGGATGTGCCGGCGCGGCAGAAACTCGCGAACCACCTTGCCGAGGATCGGCGTGCGCCCGAGACCGCCACCGACGAGGACCTTGAAGCCGATCTCGCCACGCTCGTCGCTGACCACCTCGAGTCCGATGTCGTGCGCCCGGATCACTGCGCGGTCCTGTGCCGCGGCATTCACCGCGATCTTGAACTTGCGCGGCAGGAAGGCGAATTCCGGATGGAAAGTCGACCATTGCCGCAGCAGTTCGCAGTACGGGCGCGGGTCGACCAGTTCGTCCGGCGCGACGCCGGCAAAGTGGTCGCTGGTGATGTTGCGGATGCAGTTGCCCGAGGTCTGCACGGCGTGCATTTCGACGCTCGCCAGCTCGGCCAGGATCTCCGGCGTTTCCTCGAACTGCGGCCAGTTGAGCTGCATGTTCTGGCGGGTCGTGAAGTGCCCGACGGCACGGTCGTAGCGGCGCGATATTTCGGCCAGCTTGCGCAGCTGCGCCGACGAGAGCATGCCGTAGGGGATGGCGATGCGCAGCATCGGACCGTGCCGCTGGATGTAAAGGCCGTTCTGCAGGCGCAGCGGACGCAGCTCGTCGTCCGAGAGTTCACCCGCCAGATGGCGCTCCATCTGGCCGCGATACTGGCTCACGCGCTGGTCAATCAGTTGTTGGTCAGTACTGTCGTAGCGATACATGGGTCGCTCCTTATAAGAATGAAGTCATGCCTGCCATTCCCTGGATCAGGCCGGGCACGGGCATCTACTGGGCGATCAGCTTGCCGCCGATGACGAGCAGCATGCAGGCCAGGATGGGGCGAAGAATACGGTCCGGGATTTTCGCCGAGGCGTGGCTGCCGAGCCAGATTCCGGGCAGCGAGCCGAGCAGCAGGCTGCCAAGCAGCGACCAGTCGATGCTGCCAAGCAGCCAGTGCCCGAGGCCGGCGACCAGGGTCAGCGGCACAGCGTGCGCGAGGTCGCTGCCGATGATGCGCAGTGTCGGCAGCCGCGGGTAAAGGTAGAACAGCACGGCGACGCCGAGCGCCCCGGCGCCGACCGATGAAACGGTGACCAGGACGCCGAGCAGTGCGCCGACGGCAATGGTGATCGGTGCTCGCAGCTGCGTATGGGCGCTGTCATCAGCGTGGGCCAGGGCGTGGTTCTGCAGCTTGTGGCGGAAAATGATCGCCCCGGCGGTGAGCAGCAGGGCGATGCCCAGCGAGACCGAGATCACGTGCGAAACCTCGTCGCTCTGCTTGGGCAGGAAGGACAGCGCCCAGATGGTCAGCAGCGCGGCGGGAATACTGCCCGTCGCCAGCAGACGGGTGATGCGCCAGTCGACATGGTCCTTCTTGGCATGCACGAAAGTGCCGCCAGCCTTGGTGATTGCCGCATACAGGAGATCGGTACCGACGGCCGTTGCCGGGTGGATGCCGAAGACCAGCACCAGAAGTGGGGTCATCAGCGAGCCGCCACCAACGCCGGTGAGCCCGACGATGGCGCCAACGACAAAGCCCGACAAGGTGAACATCCAGTCCATCAAGGATCCGCTCTAGCGAAAATGAGCGCGCATGGTAGCAGCACAGAGTTTGATCGAAAAAGACTATTCAGTTAGATTGTTATAACCAACGGTGATTAAGGGTGGCGATGAAGCTCCAGCAACTGCGTTATCTCGTCGAAGTGGCGCAGCGCGGCCTCAACGTTTCGGAAGCCGCGGCAGCGCTGTACACCTCGCAACCGGGAATCTCGAAACAGATCAAGCTGCTCGAAGACGAACTGGGGGTGATCGTTTTCGAGCGCAGTGGCAAGCGCCTGACAGCGGTCACCGAGCCGGGCCGGGCGGTGCTCGAAATCGCCGAACGAATCCTGCGCGACGCGGAGAACATCCGTCGCGTCGGCGAGGAGTACGCCGGTGGCGACTCCGGCAGCCTGGTCATCGCCACGACGCACACGCAGGCACGCTACGCGCTGCCCGGCGTCGTCAAGAGCTTCGTCGACCGCCATCCGCGGGTGCGGCTGTCGCTGCGCCAGGGGCATCCGACGCAGATCGCCGAATGGGCGCTGAAAGGCGAGGCCGACATTGCCATCGCCACCGAAGCGCTCGACCAGTACCCGCAGCTCCTGATGCTCCCGTGCTACCAATGGGTGCACTGCGTGATCGCTCCCGACGGGCATGCCATCCTCGGCGAGAAGCCCCTGTCCCTGACTGCCCTGGCGCGCTGGCCACTGATCACCTACGACTCGGCCTTCGCCGGTCGCTCGCGCATCAACAAGGCTTTCGAACTCGCCCGGTTGACCCCCAACGTCGTGCTCACCGCCATCGACGCCGACGTCATCAAGACCTACGTCAGCCTCGGCCTCGGCCTCGGCATCATCGCCAGCATGGCTTTCGATGCCACCCGCGACGCCGGCCTGCAGGCGCTGCCTGCCGAACATCTCTTTGGCTCGAACACCACGCGCATCGGCTTGCGGCGTGGCAATCACATCCGTCGCTTCGAGTACGACTTCATTGAGCTTTTCGCGCCGCAGCTGACGCGCAAAGCGGTCGATATGGCCATTGCCGGTGCGCGGCCGGGGGAGGAGTATCAGCTTTGAGCATCAGCCGCTCAGGGCGACGATTCGCCGTGGCACTTCTGGTCGATGTTTCCGACCGGTCCTGGCTTGCTGCCATCCGCCGATGCGCAAGGATCACGACAGCGGCTACAAGTTTCTCTTCTCCACTCCGGAGCTGGTGCGCGACCTGATCATCGGCTTCGTTCCCGACGAATGGCTGGCCAGCCTCGACTACAGCACTCGCGAACGGGTCCCCGGCAGCGTCGGGCAGATAGTCAAAGCAAGGCGCGGCCAGGCCATCGCGCCCGCCGTTGTCGGCAGTGCGGCCATTTACCTGCCTGCTCCCCTCCCCCTTGCGGGGGAGGGGCTGGGGGAGAGGGGGAAGCACGTTCAACTTCCGCCATCACCGCCTCCAGAACCGCCGCGGTGTCAGTCAGTATGTCGTTGTTCCAGAAGCGCATTATTCGGAATCCCTGAGCCGTCAACCAGGCATCGCGTGTCTCGTCGGGCAGCGATTCATTGTGCTGTCCACCGTCCGCTTCAACGACGACACGAGCACCGAAATGCACGAAATCGACGACGTACGGGCCAATCGCCTGCTGGCGCCTGAATTTCACGCCGCCCAGGCGATGCGCTCGCAGGTGGCGCCAGAGGAGATTCTCGGCGTCGGTCATGTTCTGGCGCAGGGATTTGACGAAGTCGTGCTTGGGCATTGGTTTTCTCCCCCTCTCCCCAACCCCTCTCCCACGAGGGGCGAGGGGCTAGTGCTGCTTTCGGCGTGGTCGGTTTGCTGTGGCGAACATGCTGCTCGCGTGTTGGCGGGGCCGCGTGGCTGTGCTCACCGTGTCGTGCGTCCGGGGTGCCGGCGTGCAGCTTGTGGCGATTATCCTGGTAATCAGTTTGGCCGTGCTTGCGGGTGTGTGGCGATCCATGGCCGTTGTCCTTGATTTACGGCGCAGCGATTTAGCGTGCTTGGTAAGGGAGTGCTTTCCAGACGGCAAAAGCGGCAGCGCCGGGTGGGCGGGCGGCGTTGCCGCTGTTTCTCGCGGACGCTTGGTTATACTGTTCGGCGACACGCCTTCTGGAAACCGTCACGATGATCACCACGAAGCTCTTCCTTGCCTCGTCCTCCGAATTCTGCGAGGAGCGGAAGGAGTTTGAGCTCTGCATCAGCCGCAAGAACAAGGCTTTACGTCCGCGGGGTGTCGTCATCGAGGTGGTGCTCTGGGAAGACTTCCTCAATGCCATGTCGAAGACCCGGTTGCAGGACGAGTACAACCAGGCGATTCGCGAATGCGACCTTTTTGTAACGTTGGTCGGGAGCAAGGCTGGTCGCTACACCGACGAAGAATTCGAGACCGCCCACGCGCAATTCAAGGCCACCGGCAGGCCCTTGATCTTCACCTATTTCAAGGACGTGCAGATCAGCTCTGCCAGTGTCAACCGGGCTGATATGGCAAGCCTGTGGGCGTTCGAGGACAAGCTGAAGGTCGTGGAGCACTTCCCAACGCGTTACACGAACACCGACCAGCTGAAGCATGAGTTCAATCAACAATTGGATAAGCTGCTTGCAAGCGGCTCGATCCGAGTCGCGTCGCACTAGCCTGAGCAGTCGCAAAAGTCACCCAAGGTCGACGCTGGCCCGACGGCCGGCAGGGCCTACCCGGTCGACGGCTATCTGCGCTGGCTGCGCAGCCATACCGAGTCCATCGAGCTGCGCGGCATCGAACGTGCGGGGGGCGCGCTGGTGGTGTCCCTGCCGCTGGAGGCGGCCTATGTGCCGCTGCGTGCCCGACCGATCCCGCGGCCCGGTGACGCGCAGGACAAGATGGCAGCGCAGTCTCTCCCTCGCCCCCGCAGTCGCGGTGACGCTGGCGAGAAAACAGAACCCGATGAGCGCGAGCGCGACAGCGATATTGACCTCAACCAGGTGCTCGGTCTCGGTAATCGCCTGGTGATCATCGGCGGGCCAGGATCGGGCAAGACGACGGTACTGCTGCACATGGCGTGGGCGCTGGCGTCTTCGCTGCTCACCGGGCAGGCAGAGCCGGCGCAGTCGCGCCTCGGTTTGGCGGTGGTCGCTACCAGCGAACTGCCCTTGCCGATCTTTGTGCCGCTCGCGTCGTTCGCCCGCTTCCGCCGCGAGCTGCCGGCCAACGCACCGGCACGCGAGAGGGCGCTGACACACTTCATCTCCTATCACCTGATCAGGAAGCAGGCCGACGTCGATCTGCCCGACGATTTCTTCGTACAACTCCTCAGGGACGGGCGGCCGGTGATCCTGTTGCTCGACGGGCTCGATGAGGTCGCCAATGAAGAAGAGCGCGCCGAAGTGCGTGCGTCGGTCGAGGAATTGGTCAGTGGCCAGGAGCGCATGCGCGTCGTTGTCACCTGTCGCACCATCGCCTACCGCAGCGGCGGTACTGCGCTGGGCGTGAGGTTCCGTGAGATTGCCGTGCAGCCGCTCGATTTCGAGCAACACGTCGTACCGATGGTGCGCCAGGCGTACGCCTGTATTCACCCGCAGGACGCCGATTTGCGCAGCGAGCGGGTGCAGGAACTCCTGGGTGGCATTCGGCGGCTCGAGGACGACCGCCGTGCGCGCCTCGGCGACGATGCGCAGGTGCTGGTCGATAGTCCGCTGATGGTGCGCCTGTTGCTGATCGTGCAGGTGAACAACCGCACGCTTCCTGACGGGCGCGCCGAGCTCTTCGACAAGGCGATCAGCGCCTTGCTGCAAGTCGACTACGGACGCGAGCAGGCCGACATCCGCGAGTTGGCCAGCGACTGGAAGGTGTTTCGCGACATGGCGCAGCATCTCGCTTTTCACATGCACCAGCAGGGGCGTGACCAGGGGCGCGAGATCGGTGAGCGGGCCTTGCAGAAGGTCTTGCGTGAGGAGGCCGAATTTCGGCCGCACATTGACCGCTTCCTCAGCCACGCCCGTCAGCGCGGCAGCGTGCTGGAGGAGCGACAGGGCGCCTATCGCTTCATTCATCTGGCCTTTCAGGAATTCCTGGTGGCGCGCTACCTGCGCGAAGTCACCGGCGACGAGGGCCGTGACGCGATCCTTGCCGTGCTCGGCGACCGCCTCGACGATCCGTGGTGGCGCGAGCCAATTCTATTGCTGGCTGGCTACCGGGCGAGCAATGCCGCCAAGTCGGCGCGCGATTTTCTCGGAGCGCTGGCCAGGTTCGGCGGCGAGCCGAACGCGCAGTTCTCGGCAGCCGAACTGGCGGGCACGGCGGCGCTGGAATGGCGCGAATGCGGCGAAGCGACCCGCGGCGGTTGCGCGCGGAGGATCGTTGAACTGTTGGGCGACGAGTCGACGCTGCTCGGTGCCAGGCCGGTTGTTCGCGCGCGTGCGGGAGATGTGCTTTCGGCCCTGGGTGACCCGCGATTTGACCAGGAGCGCTTCTGGTTGCCGGCCGACGATGGCCGCGAGGATCTCGAAGCAGCCGCCAAGGGTGACAGGGTCGTTCGCGGCGGCGCGTGGGGTTTCGACCGCAGCGATGCGCGCTGCGCCTATCGCAGCGTGGCACATCCCGATAGCGACCCCTTCGTCGGTTTCCGGGTGGTGTTGCGTTCTTCCCCTGATGAGTAGCCCTGACCTCTGCTCAGCTGGACTCCGGGCCTCTCGTGCTCCGACTCTGGAGGGGTTGCGGGGGAGACTTCCCCCGCGGCGCCCTTTTTCGCTGGCAGCCTGCACGGTTCAGGCTTCGCCTTGCGGCCGAGCTTCTGATCCTCGGCCGAGTCGCGGGCGGAGCCGGCCACGGTTTCGGCCACGCGTCCGCCGCGGCCCGCTTAAGGCTTTTTCGCCGCAGCATCAGGCAGTCGCACGGCGACCATGTGCCCGCGCGCGCAAACCTCGCCATGGGCAGTCAAGGACAGATTGACGGTGACTTTGCGCGCTTTGACTTCGACGATTTCGCCGCGGACTTCCAGTTCGGCGTCTATCGGCGTCGGGCGGAGATAGTCGACCTTGAGCGAGGCGGTGACAAAGCGCATCGGCGGCGCGCTGCCCATTTCGCGACCTTCTGCCTTGCACGCGGCGGCCGCCGCCGATGCGGCTCCGTGGCAATCAAGCAGGGAGGCAATCAGCCCGCCGTAGACATTGCCGGGGACGCCGCCGGTGTAATAGGGCTGCGGCGTAAAGCGGGCAACGGTCGTCTCGCCATCCCAATGGCTTTTCAAATGATGGCCGTGTTCATTGCTTTTGCCGCATCCGTAGCAATGACTGAAATCCTCCGGATAAAAATCCTGAAAAGCTTTGTCGGGCATTTTTGCTTCCTTTCTGTAGTCGTGGGCGTTACCGAGTGGCGGGCGATATCTCGCTTTGAACTGCCTGGTCGGCAATGATTTCCTGCGTGAGGTTGTCGACGACCAGCGGGCATTCGAGGAAGGTCAGCGACGGCTCGCTGCCGTATTTGCCGCGGACGAAGGCTTTCCATTCTTGCGTGTAGACCCGATCGGCGTCGGCACGCATGTTCCAGAGATAGATGCCGCCGGCGCGCTTGCCGTCTTCGGAAAGAAAGTAGTACTTGCGAATCAGGCCGGGCATGCCCTGGTATTTTGGCGCCGTGCTCCGGAAAGTGGCCTGGGCCTGTTCTCTGGACAGAGTGTGGGGGGAGCTTGAATTCGACGATGACGGTGATCATGGGCTTCTCCTGGCGTGGTGGTGATCCTGGGTGGCGGGGGGGTGGTCGACTGGCTGCTGCCCCTCTCCCCAAGCCCTCTCCGACGAGGGGCGAGGGGCTTGGAAGCGTCTTACTCCAGGCCCAGGCTACGACCCCTGCCTGGGCTGGAAAGCCATCGACCTGGCCGAGACGCTGAAGGCATCGGAGAAGCACGCGCCGTCTTCCGCACCGTGCTGCTTGAGGAAGGGGAAGATGGCTTCGACCATGCGCACCGAGCCGCAGGCGTAGATTTCGTGTTCCTTGAGTTCGGGGAAGTCTTCGAGGATGGCTTCGTGGACCAGGCCGGTGCGGCCGCTCCAGGTGGCTTCGGACTCGGGCTCGGAGAGCACGGGGATGAAGTGGAAGTTGTCGTGTTCCTGCGCCCAGCGCGTCGGCAGTTCGGGCAGGTAGAGATCTTTCAGAGTCTTGACGCCCCAGTAGAGATGGATTTGGCGCTTGAGACCGCGCTTGAAAGCGTCTTCGACCATGCTCTTGACCGGGGCGAAGCCGGTGGCGCCGGCGACGAAGACGATCGGGCGCTCGGATTCGCGCAGGCTGAAGTCGCCGATCGGGCCTTCGAAGCGGATCTCGTCACCTTCCTGCATGGCTTCGAAAACGTGCGTCGTGAATTTGCCGCCGGGCATCAGACGGATTTGCAGTTCGACGAACTCGGGTTCGTGCGGCGGGTTGGCGAAGGAGAAGGCGCGTCGCTGGCCGTCGTCGAGGATGATGTTTACGTACTGGCCGGCCTTGAACTTGATCTGCTGGCCTTGCGGCAACTTGAGCAGGACGCGCATGACGTCATGGGTGAGCTTCTCCAGCTTGACGACGCGGGCGGTGTATTCCTGGATGCCGCTGGCGACGGCGCTGGCCTGGTACTCGATGATCACGTCTTCGAGTGCAGTGGCGCAGCAGGAGAGCACTTTGCCCTGCGCCAGTTCGGCGTCGGACAGCGCGCTCGGCTGGTAGAGGCCGGGGTCGACCTTGCCTTGCAGGACGGTGCATTTGCAGACCCCACAGCCGCCGTTACGGCATTCGTAGGGCAGGTTGATGTCCTGGCGCAGGCCGGCGTCGAGCAGGGTTTCGCCAAAGCGGGCGCTGACCGATCTGTGATCGGGCTGGAAGGTGATCGAGGTCAATGCCTTGGCCGAGCCGAGTCGTTTTGGCGGCAGCCAGGGCACGAGGATCAGCAGGACGGTGAGGCCGATGACCCAGAACCAGAGGTGCAGGGGGTTGGTGACGTAGACCAGCGCCAGCACCGGCAACTCGAACCAGTCGAAGGCAATGCCGGTCGGGACTACCGCCATATCGGCTTCGCCACCCTGGCTGAGGATCGGCTTGACCAGCGACAGCGCCAGGAACATCAGGGTCACGGCGATGGCGATCGGGCGCGGCGGATTGATGTGCGCGCGCGGGATGCGCTGCACGTGCACCCACATCACGATGCCGATGATCAGCGGGATGCCGATGTGCAGGAAAGCGAGCAGGGTGAACAGGCGGCTATTGACGTTTTCAAGGAACAGGAAATTGCGGATCAGGGTGCCGTTGAACATGGGCAGGATGTCGAACCACTCGGCAGTGGCGATGACCACGAACTGCGCGAGCTTGTCCCAGACGAGCATGAAGCCATTGACGCCGGCGATGTAGATCAGCCACAGCAGGACGACGCCGGTGAGCCAGGAAAACGAGCGGAAGCCGCGATAGCGATCGTAGGCGAAGTGCCGCAGCATGTGTAGCAGCATGGTCAGGATCATGCCGTCGGTGGCGTAGCGGTGCACGCTGCGCAGGATGCCGCCCAGCCACCACTGGTCATGGGTGATGCTCTCCACCGACTCGAAGGCGTCATGGACGCCGGTGTCGGCGAAGATGTAGAGGTAGAGGCCGGAGATGAGCAGCAACCAGAATTGCCAGAAGCTGATCGTGCCGAGGTGGTAGAAGGGGTTCATCTTGTCGCCGAAGGCGACGTTGAACACATTCTCGATGCGCATGAACAGCCAGCGGATGACTTGTTGAATGATTTTGACCATTTTTGATGTCAGCTCGGGAAATTGTTTGATGTGGAACTCGCGTGCGTACCTGTTGGCCGGGACCTGTGTCGGCGGCAGCGTCTGGAGTTATGCGCAGTGGCGGTGATCACTTGAAGTACAAGCCACCTTGATCCGGGTTGAAGTCGACGACCATTACCTGCCGTGGGGCAAGGGTGATCTCTTCATCCTGGACGAAGTTGAAGCCGGGGACGACCAGGTTGTCGTTCATCCGGACTGCCAGCTGGTGCGTGCCTGCCTTGACTTCGAAGCGCTTGTAGACGGTCGACACGCCGTCCTTGTAGAGGCCGGTGGGGTGCAGCACGGTACGAAAAACCGGCTCGCCGTCGAGGTCTACTTCGAGATTGATGTCGGAGCGCTCGCGCGGGCAGTCCATCGGTGCGCGCATGTTCGGTGGCATCTTGGCCAGCTCTTCGGGTGTCCGCTTGCGACACTCGCGGTCGCCGAGGTGGCTGATCGAGAGCTTGATCAGCGCGACGTCTTCGGGAATCTGGTGGTAGGTCGGCGAGGTGGCGAAATAGCCGATGAAAGCGGCAAAAGCGCCGTAGAGGATCACCTGGCCGACGATGGCGGCGGGTTTAAGCATGATGTGAAGCACTCCGCAGGTAGGGTGGAAGGCGGTCGGTCGCAACCCCGAGGGTTTCGATCCGGGTTCTGAGTTCGGCCACCGCAGCGACCAGTGCGCCGCTGTCGTGCGCCGAGCCGAGCAGTAGTTGCAGTCGCGAGGGGGGTACGCTGGGGCGCAGGTGCGGTTCACGATCGCCGAGCAGGCGCTCGCTGGTCCAGCGTTCGCCGAGGCGGAAATCGCAGCCGCCGCCGCGACAGGCGGTAACCACGACGCCGTCGGCACCACCGCGCAGCGCATATTCGACGAAAGCCGGCGGCAGCATGCCGGTGCAGATCAGCTCAATCACCGCGGTGTCGGCGCCGGCCAGCGGGCTGCCCTGGGCACCGCGCGCGCAGGAGAAGACGACGATGCGGGTGCGGCCGGCGAGTTGCGCCAGCGCCTGCTCGAGTTGCTGGCGCAGGGCGTTGACCGGCAGTTGTGGCATGTCGATGCCGGTGATCAGCGTCTCGCGACGGCGGAAAGGGGTTGATGACGGGCAGGAGCCGGCACAGATGCCACAACTGGCGCAGAGGTCGGCGTCGACGATCGCCAGCTGGTAGCCGGGTCGGCCCGGGTGCGGCGCCATCGAGATCGCCGCATAGGGGCAGTCGACATGACAGCGGTCGCAGCCGGTGCAGTTGGCCGGGTCGACGACGGCGATCGGCTGCGCCTTGGGGTGCGGCAGCAGGGGCAGGGCGAAGAGTAGTGCCGTCAGGCCGAAGAGCAGCGACCAGACGATGGCTGGCGAGGTCAGGTCGGTGAGCGGATGAATGAACAGGATGAACCAGTCGAAAGCCAGTTCACCGGGAACGCTGGCCAGATCGGCGGGCGGGTTGCTCAGCGCGGGTCGGAACAGGGCGAGCAGGGTCAGGGCGGCGGCGGTAGCCAGCATCACGCGACGCGTCGGCAGGTAATCGACATGAGCGACGCGATGGACGTGTGCCCACAGGCCGAGGATCAGTAGCAGCGGCACGCCGAGATGGATGAAAATCAGGACCGTGAAGAAGCGGTCGCTGATCGCGCTCGGCGACATGAAGTTGCGCGCCGATGGCTCGCTGAAGATCGGTAGCCAGTCGAGCAGTTCGGTGGTCGCGGTCGCCGACAATTGCGCGAGTTCATCCCAGACGATCCAGTAGCCGCCGATTCCGGCAATATAGGCCAGCCAGATCAGCGGGATGCCGGTCATCCACGAGTAAAGGCGGAAGCCGTAATAGCGGCCGTAGGACCATTCGCGAAGCAGATGCAGCATCATCACCAGCATGAAGCCGTCCGAGGCGTAGCGATGCAGGCTGCGCAGGACGCCGCCGAGGTACCACTGCTCGTTGGAGAGATAGCCGATGGAGTGATAGACGGCGTCGATGCCGGTATCGAGAACGGTGTAGAGATAAAGACCGCTGCCGACGACGATCCACAGCAGATAGAGACCCATCGCGCCGAGATGGCGCAGGGGGTTGTCCTGGCCACCGAACGGGGAATCGAAGGCTTCTTCAACACGCAGAAAAACGCTCTTTGTGCCGTTGCGCAATGCGGCGTGGAAGCTCACGTGCCGGAGGCCTCTGAAGCGTGGTTGAGAATAATCATTAGCCGCTGATTATATAGACTGCGGGCTGGAGGCGACTTGACCCGAGTCAAATACAAAACATGCCATGACGGTTGCGACATGTCGAGCGCCTCCGGATGCCGACTTATACGCCGTCGGCAAAACCCTGTTGCCGCCAGGCTTCGAAGACCATCACCGCGACCGCATTCGAGAGGTTGAGGCTGCGTTGTCCGGGCCGCATCGGCAGGCGCAGGCGCTGCTCGGCGGCGAATTCGGCCATCACCTCGGCCGGTAGGCCGCTGGTCTCCTGGCCGAAGACGAAGACGTCGTCGGCAGCGAAGTCCGGATCGTCGAAACGTCGTCCGCCGCGCGTGCTGAGCGCGAAGCGGCGCCGCCCGCTCAGGGCCTGCTTGCAGGCGTCCCAGTCGGCGTGCCGAAAAACGCGAGCAAACTCGTGATAGTCGAGGCCGGCACGCTTCAGCGAGCGGTCTTCCCAGCGGAAGCCGAGCGGTTCGACGAGGTGCAGTTCGCAGCCGGTGTTGGCACACAGGCGAATGACGTTGCCGGTGTTCGGCGGGATTTCGGGTCGAAAGAGGACGACGGCGCTCAATGGCTGCTCCGGTGGCTCGGCTTGCCTGGCCCGCGAGTGGCTTTTGCAGTTCAAAAGTGGGGGACCGGCGCTGGCGCTCGCCGATCAGGGCGCCTTGGGCTCGTCGCGGCGCCGATTTCTCCAGAAGTTGATCGACAGGTAGATCATGAAGAAGACGAAAGTCAGGAAGCCGGCGAACATGAAATACAGCGAGTAGTCGGTACGATAGCGCCCGGTCTGCGGGTCGTAGACCGAGCAGATGATGCGGATACGCTCCATGATCTCCCGCAGGGTGCCCGTCTCGGGCGGGATGGCGGAGCCGGTGATCAGCAGCTTGAGCGGTTCGGCGATGTCTTCGGCGGTGAACTTCTCGCCATAGACCTGGCGCACGATCCTGCCTTCTGCATCCACCATCGTCACCTGGTTGAGGTGGTCGAAGCCGGCCGAGGTGGCGATGAAGCGAAAGCCGAAATGAGCCGTCAAGTCATCGACGATTGCCGTCGCCGGGCTGAGAAAATTCCAGTTGGGGAGGTCGATGCCGTACTGCCGGGAAAAATCCCGCAAGGCAGCTGGCGAGTCGAAAGGCTGGTTGAAGCCGATGCTGACGACGTTGAAGCGATCGGCACCCATGACGCTGACCGTGTTCTCGAGCGCTTTCTGCAGGTTGCGGGTGGTCGTCGGGCAGACCTGGAAACAGGCGGTGTAAATGAAGTTGACCAGTAGCGGCTTGCCCAGATAACGGGACAGTTCGACCGGCTTTCCGTTGCGGTCGAGCAGCACGAAGTCCCCCAGCGGCCTGCCAATGGCGGCCTGCGAGAAGGTGTAAGCGGCTTTTTCGTCGAGCGCGGTCAGTGTCAGGTCGCCGCGCAGCAGCCCCTGCGGCCGAGCCGTGAGCTTGGGCTGTTCGACCGCGGCTTCATCGGCGACGAGAGGGGAGGCTGCCAGAACGAGAAGCGACGCCAGGAGGGCGCGAAAACAGGGACCAATCATCGAAACATGCCAGTGGTGGATCAGAAGGTCAGGGCGTCCCAGGGTCAGGACGCAAATTGACTGTCCACGATGGCGGCCAGCAGCACCAGTGTCAACTGGATCAATGAAGCGTGAAAGCAGGCCATCGCCGATTTGCGGTGGGTGTCGCGAGTCAGCAGCCAGGCTTTGTGGATGAACAGGAAGCCACCGCTGGCGGCGCCGACGAAGTAGATCGCACCGAGTCCGAAAGCCAGTGGAATGAAGGAGGCGGCGACCAGCGCCAGGGTGCTGAAGAAAATCGTTTTCGCCGCCCGCTGCTCACCAACCACCACTGGCAGCATCGGCACGCCGGCGGCGGCGTAGTCGTCACGGAACGCGATGGCCAGACTCCAGAAGTGCGGTGGCGTCCACAGGAAGAGTACCAGCGCCAGCGCCAGAGGCACGGCGCCGAGTTGCGGGTCGGCCGCCGTCGCCCCGGCGAGGACTGCCCAGCTCCCGGCCAGGCCGCCGAAAACGATGTTCAGCCAGGTGCGGCGCTTGAGCCAGACGGTATAGACGATGGCGTAGAAGAAGGCGCCGAGGAAGACGAAGAGCGCTGACCAGGCATTGAGCGCGATCCAGGCGGCGCCGACCGAAAGCACCATCAAGGCAGCAATCAGCAGCAGCCAGATGGGACCATGGCGCAGTTCGCCGGTGACGAAGGGGCGCTTGCTGGTGCGCGCCATCAGGTGATCGCTGTCGTGTTCGTAATACTGGTTGAAGGCACCGGCGCTGGCCGAGGAGACGAGTACCGAGAGGGTCAACACCAGCAGTTGCAAGGGGCTCAGGCTGGGGCCGGCGCCGACGGCCAGGCCGGCGAGGGCGGTAAAAGTGATGACCACGCCGATACGCAACTTGAAAAGGCCCAGAATGGCACGGAAAGGAAAGCCGGAAGTGCTGTTCGGTGGGAGCGTGGAGTGCATGAGTCTCGGTGGCGCAGCGAAGGGAAAAGAAGAGGCAGGAGTTGGCGCGAAATCGCCCCGGGGGCGAAGGGTCAGACCTGCTTGAATCGAGCCTGGAGCATTGTCCCGGGCCCGATTGAGGCAGGCCCCCACGCCAGGGGCGTGGGGGAGCGCTCGATCAGCTGAGCAGCCAGACTTCGGACAGGTACTTCCAGTTGACGAAGTAGTAGAGCACGAAGGACACGAAGAGCAGCAAGGCCAGGACGACGGTCCCAGGGACCGGTATGTGGTCGCTGCCGTGCGCGACGGCCGAGGCCGCTTGCGTGTTGCCCGGGATCGGGGTCGGCTTGTCGGAGACCTTGCCGCCGTCGAGCTTCTTGCCGAACAGCAGCGAGCCGACGATGAGCAGGATCCACAGGCCACCACCGATGACGGCGATGACCCCGAAGATACCGGTCAGGCCCATCATCAGGTAGGCAGCACCCGGCCATTCATACTGGAACGGTGCGCCGGAGAAGGCCATGTCCCAGTGCCGGCGGGAAACGCCCAGCGTACCGGCGCCCATCATCACCAGGCCGAGAATGCCCATGCTGATGCCGTACAGGTAGGGCTGGATCTGGCACAGCTTCGGCAGGATCAGTTCGCGCCGGAAGAGCACCGGAACCAGCAGGAAGGTGATCGACATGAAGGCCAGCGTCGTGCCGCTGACAACCGTGGTGTGGAAGTGGCCGGGAACGTAGAAGGTGTTGTGCATCAGCATGTTGATCTGCTCGGTACCGAGGACGACACCAGAGATGCCGCCGAGGAAGCCGAAGCTGACCAGCGAGATGAACATGCCCGAGAACACCGGGTTGCCCCAGGGTGCCTTGCGCAGCCATTCGAACATGCCGTTGGTGAAACCTCTGCGCCGTTGCGCCGCTTCGATTGCGCCAGGGACCGTGAAGCCGTGGATCATCGAGGCCATCACCGCGAAGTACATGAAGTACGAGGTGTTGAGCACTTTCCACTCGGCGCTCATGCCCGGGTCGGACAGCAGGTGGTGCGCGCTGGCCAGTTGCAGGAAGAGGATGTAGAGCAGGAAGGCAAAACGCGAGACTTTCTCGGACAGCGGCTTGGCGTTGAAGAGCACGGCGGCAGTCAGATACCAGACCGAGACATGCGCGGCAACGTTGATTTGCTGCGACGAGTGTCCCAGGCCCCACCAGATCATGCGGTACAACTGGGCGTCGATTTCCTTGATCCAGCCCATCGACCAGAAGAAGGTCGGGATCAGGATGCCGGCACCGGACAGGATGGTGAAGGTGGCGATGATCGCCGCGGTCAGGGCGCCGAAAGTCACCAGCGGCAGCGAGCCCTGATAGGTCTTGTCCTTCTTGGCGACGACCAGGGTGCCGAAGAAGACGCAGGTACCGAGCAGGGCGCCGACGGCGACCAGGATGATGCCCAGGTAGAAGTGCGGCTGCGCCTGCATTGGCACGTAGGAGGTGAACATGACACTTGATTCACCCTGGAAAACCGCGACGTTGGTGATGATGCCGCCAACGACCATCAGCCAGAAGCCGAGCCAGGCGATCTTCGGTGCCGCCAGTCGACAGCGCAGCAATGTCGATGAGGCAAAGTAGAGAACGGCCATTTCGAAGAACAGGATCCACAGAATCAGCATGTCGATGCCGTGGGCGGTGAGAATCAGGTAGAACTGGTCGGCCGGCAGCAGCTTGATCGCCGGCCAGCGGGTAAGGATCACCAACAGCGCGGTGACGCCGCCTACCAGCAGCCAGAGGACGCCGGCGACGGCGTTCCAGCGCATCAGTTTCTCGGCCTGGTCCTCAAACTGCATTCCCGAGATTGGACAGGTGCGGTACGTGGTTGCCATCTATTTACTCCCCCTTATTTCACGTAGATACGGCCAAGCATCCAGGAATGGCCGATGCCGCAGAATTCGTTGCAAACGATGGCATAAGTGCCTTTTTTTGGTTGGTGTCATCTTCACCACGTGCTCATAACCGGGGATCACCTGGATGTTGATGTTGACCGGTTGCAGCGAGAAACCGTGGTTGTAGTCCATCGACGAGAGATGGATCTTGTAGGTTTGACCTTCCTCGAGTTCGAGGATCGGGTACCAGGCCCAGAGGCGGGCGATCAGGTAGCCGTCGCCGCCCGGCGGGACTCTCACCACCGGGATGTCCTGGTCGGTCTCGGTGCGGATGGTGTTTTCGGCGATGAACTTCTCGGCCTTGGCGGCGAACAGTTCCGGGGTGGTCTTGTAGGCCTCGTTGGACAGGTTCTGCTTACCGTATATGTGCCAGTAGATCATCATCCCGAACATGATCATCCCCCATACGAAGGCGATCGCTATCCACGCCCATTCGACCTTGTCGATGGGTTGCTTCCACCATAGCCGATCTGACGGCGGCAGAATTGCACTCATATTTCTCTCTCCCTGAGGTGACTGGCTGTTTTATTTGGCGACCGGCGTGTTCATGATGTCGATGATGCCCCACAGGATGTAGATCAGCCCTGGTGACGCCACACCGAGAAACAGGAGCAGAAAGTGGTTGTCCAGCAGCTTCTGCATGAACGGGATGTCGTCGTCTTTGTCGTCGACCATGGTTGAATCCTCCTTCGCTGATTGGCGCTCGTGGCGCTTGATAAGTTGCCGATAAGGTAAAATTCCTTGGGCTTGTCGGGCACAATTGGGCGAAGAATACCTGCTCTTGCCCTGCTTGTGATTTGATGCACGTCAAGAACGGGGAAAGACGGCGATGACCGGCAAAGCCAGCAATCATCAGCCTTGCAGGCATGCTCATGCGGCCGCCGGTCGCAGCCCCTGGAGCGCTCAAGGCCGCCGCCGAAGGCCTATAATTCGCGCTTCGCTTTCCTCGCTTCGCTTTCCTCTTCCCTCCCGGATCCATCGTATGAATAAAGTCGCTCGCCGGCAAGTTGCGCTGTGGTTGTTCATCTGCAGCGCCATGGTCTTCGCAATCCTGGTCGTCGGCGGCGTCACCCGCCTGACCCATTCCGGCCTGTCGATCGTCGAGTGGAAGCCGATCGTGGGCATCGTTCCGCCGCTCAACCAGGCCGAGTGGGACGAGACTTTCGAGAAATACAAGAAGACGCCGGAGTACCACAAGGTCAACCACCAGATGGGGCTCGAGGAGTTCAAGGGTATCTTCTTCTGGGAGTACTGGCACCGTGTTCTTGGACGCCTGATCGGTGTCGTCTTCCTGCTGCCCTTCCTCTATTTTTGCTGGCGACGCAAGATCGACCCGCCGCTGATGCCCAAGCTGCTCGGCATCTTCGTGCTCGGGGGCCTGCAGGGCGCGATGGGCTGGTACATGGTCAAGAGTGGCCTGGTCGATGATCCGCGCGTCAGCCAGTATCGCCTGACGGCGCATCTGTCGCTGGCCTTCCTGATTTTCGTGGCCATGATGTGGCTGGCGCTCGGCCTGCTCAGCGAGCGCGTGCGCGTGACCACCGACGCGACATTAAAGGGTTTGCAGCGCTTCGCCTTCTGGCTGGCGATTCTGGTGGGCTACATGGTGGTCAGCGGTGGTCTGGTCGCCGGCATTCGGGCCGGCAAGGCCTACAACAGCTTTCCGCTGATGAACGGGCATTTCCTGCCGCCGGAAAGCTTCATCATCGATCCCTGGTATCTCAATTTCTTCAACAACATGGCGCTGGTGCAGTTTGACCATCGCCTGGGGGCATGGCTGTTGGCCTTTCTGGTGCCCTGGTTGTGGTGGAAGATCAGGGCGGCCGCGCTTTCCCGTAGTGCCCGCCTGGCAGCAACTCTGGTCCTGGTAGCCGTCTTCCTGCAGATCGTGCTCGGGATCTCGACCTTGCTGCTGGCGGTTCCGGTTGGCCTCGGCGCCGCACATCAGGGGGGCGCGATGATCGTTCTCGGCCTGCTGCTGTGGTTGAATCACCAACTGCGGGTAGAGCCGGTGGCGGGCAGCGCCGCTTGATTGCCAGCCAGGCTTTGCGACTGCAGAAAATCCGGACGATTGCCTGTTGGCTGACGGCGCTGTCGCTGCTGGTGGTGCTGCTCAGCGCCTGGCTGCGCCTTGCAGCGGCCGGTCTCGGCTGTGCCGACTGGCCCGCCTGCTACGCGCAACTGCTGAGCAGCGAGCCGCCGGCGCAGGCTTTCGGCCCGCTGCGCCTGCTGCATCGCGCTACGGCCTCGCTGGCGCTACTGCTGGTCTGCCATCTGGCGTGGCTGTGCTGGCGTCGTCCGTCGCTGCCGTCGCCGGCACGTCCGGCAAGCGCCCTGGTGTTGCTGGTGCTGGCGTTGGCGGTGCTCGGCTTCTGGAGTTCCGATCCACGGCTAGTGCTGGTTTCTTTCCTGAACATCCTCGGCGGCCTTGGCCTGGTGAGTTTCTCGTGGCGAGTGGCGCTCGCCAGCCGCCCGGAAGCAATGCTCGGCAGGGCGGTGAAGGCGCGACCCGGGCCGCCAAGGCGGCTGCTACAGCTCGGTAGCGCTGCGCTGTCGCTGACGCTGATCCTCGGTGCGCTGATCGGCGCCCGTTACGAAGCCCTGGCCTGTTTGTCCTTGCCGGATTGTATGGGCCACTGGTGGCCGACAGCAGACGGTTGGGCTGCCATGCAGGTATTTGCGGCGTTGAATGGGCCGCCGCCAGCGGGCGAAGCCGGGGGGATCAGTCTGCATCTGCTGCACCGCTGGAGTGCCTTGCTGACGCTGCTCTTGTTGGGCGGCGCTGCCTGGCAGGCGCTCGCCGATGGCGCGACGCGCAAGGCAGCCATGGCGCTGCTGCTGCTTTTACCCGCGCAGGTGATGCTCGGGGCGCTGACCGTGATCAGCGGCTTCAGTCTGTGGCTGGCGATCGCGCATGCCTGCTGCGCGGCCGTACTGCTCGCTACCCTAGTGAGCTTGCTGCGGCGCTGAGGGCCAGGCGCGTGGCGAAGTGTCAACGCTGCCGTCCAGCGACATCGTCCCGCGCCGATCGGCCTTGCGCCCGACGCCAGCAAACACTCAGGGGCGGCTGCTCAGTGCTTGCTGTGTTCGCTCGCCGATGAGCCGCTGGCGGTCAGGTCGCGTACTGCGGCCTGAACTTCGATCGTTTGCACGGTTTTGTCCGGGCCCTCGACCTGTAGCGTCAGCGGGATCGACTCGCCTTTCTTCAGCGGCTGCTTCAGTTTCATCAGCATCACATGGTAGCCGCCGGGTGCCAGCTGTACCGGCTTGCCGGCCGGCAGTTCGAGGCGGGTGACGGCGCGCATCTTCATGATCCCGCCGTCCATCTTCATTTCGTGGATTTCGCTGACTGCCGCGGCCGGGCTGGCGGCGCCGACGAGCGCCGCGTCCGACTTGCTGGTGATTTCCAGGAAAGCGCCGGTCGCCTGCTGGCCGGTTACCGTTCCGCGTATCCAGGCATCCTTGACCTCGACATCGGCGGCCAGCGCTGCCGTTGCGGACAGGCTGAACAGGAAGGCCATCGCCAGTTGAGTTCGTGTTGCTTTCAAGCCGTACTCCTTCATCATCATGCAAAGGCCTTGATTATAAGTGGCGGCCCGTATTGCCTCATGCGACAAGATGCCGCAGGCGCGGCATGAAGGAATCAGGGTTTCTGGCTCCAGTTGCCTTGCTCGTCCTCGATCCACCAGCCCGAGTGGAACTGCGCCTTCCAGCGCTTGATCTGCGCCGCGCGCACGGCCGGCTCGAACTGCTGCCCGCCGTGCCTTCGGCGATCGCGTAGATCAGCGAATTGCGGTCCGGGTTTTCCTGGTCAATGAGTTTTCCGACGACCTGGAGTTGCGGCAGGTTGAGTCTACTGTCGTCACGCACCTTGATCATGCCGTCGTAACCCAGACCGATGACACCGGGATCCAAAAAAATAGACCAGTCGCGAGCCTCGCTGGGCGAGGGTGTGCTTGACCAGGATCACCGGCGGTGTGCCGATATCGAGATTGATCTCCGCGCTGGGCGGTGCCGCCGCGAGCGGCAGTGATAGAAAAGTGAGGAGCAGTAGCGCGAGAAGGCGTTTCATATCATTTTTCCTGAACGATCATTGACCATCGAGTAGCCGCTTGATGTCGGCGGCGACGCTGTCGGCGGGCTCGCCGTGGCGGACCAGCAGCCGTAGCTTGCCCTGCGGGTCAAAGACGTAGCTGCCGGTACTGTGGTCGATAGAATAGGTGTCGGGCGTGCTGCCGGCCTGTTTGACGGAGAAGACCTTGAATTCCTTGGCGGCGACAGCGGTGGCGGCGTCGTCGCCGCGCAGGCCGATGAAGCTCGGATCGAAGGCGGTGACGTAGCCGGACAGCAGTTGCGCGGTATCCCGCTCCGGGTCGAGGGTGACGAAAAGGACTTGCACGCGACTGGCGCTGTCGCCGAGACGCTTGAGCACGTCACGCATCGCCAGCAGTGTCGTCGGGCAAACGTCGGGACACTGGGTATAACCGAAGAAGAGAACGATCGCCTGCCCCTTGAAATCCGCCAGCTGGCGCGGCTTGCCGTTGTGGTCGGTCAAACTCAGGGTCTTGCCCCAATCGACGCCGGTGATGTCGCTGGACTTGAAAGCCACGGGCTGAGAACACGCCGAGAGCAGCAGGGTGATGGACAGGATCAGCGTCGAAAGGATTTTCATGGTCGTCTTTGCTTGTCGCGAAAGTCTGTTGTGCAGAGTGAAGAGGGCGGCGTTGGCCAGTTGTTCGTCGCCCGTGGGTGCGGCGGCGGCGGCGCGGCTGGCGCGGCGGTTTTTCGGTCGGCAAGCGGCTTGTCTATCGTCGCCCGCCGTGGCCGACATCCTGCGCTCAGGCTGGCATTGTCCGGAGCGCGCCGGCCTGTTGCCTTGATTCAGGTTAATCATTGTCGGTCATTCTGCAGCAGCAGCTCAAGGAAATTTCCCGCCGCGTCGCCGCGAACGGGCTCTCGCGGTGGCTTCAACATGGCGGTTCGTCGCCAGGCCGGCGACAATGGGCTCAGCCGGGATCGGCAGCAGAACTTGTGGACTACCGGCAACGATGGCGATCTGAGTCGCCGCTGTTGAGAATGAAGAGGCTGGAGGGAGTTTGGAGGAAATCGCGTGAAAACTATCGGCCTGATCGGCGGCATGAGTTGGCAGTCGACGATTCCCTACTATCGGATCATTAATGAAACCGTGCAGGAACGACTCGGTGGCCTGCATTCGGCGCCGCTGCTGCTCTGCAGCGTTGATTTCCAGCCGTTGGAGGAACTCCAGCGTCGCGGTGACTGGAGCGCGGCCGGCGCCTTGATGGCGCAAGCTGCGCAGTCGCTCGACGCGGCCGGTGCCGATTTCCTCGTCTTGTGTACCAACACCATGCACCGTGTTGCGCCGGCCATCGAGGCTGCCGTCGCACTGCCCCTGCTCCATATTGCCGACCCGACGGCAGACGAAATCCAGCGTGCGGGTTTTTCCCGGGTCGGCCTGCTCGGCACGCGTTTCACGATGGAGCAGGTCTTTTACCGGGAACGGCTCCAGCAACGGCAGGGGATCGATGTCGTGCTGCCCGACGCGGCCGACCGCGAAATCGTCCATCGCGTGATCTACGACGAACTGTGCGCCGGCCAGCTGCGCGATGCGTCGCGCGACGAGTACCGGCGCATCATCAGCCGGCTGGTGGCGAAGGGCGCGCAGGCGGTAATTCTCGGCTGCACCGAGATTTCGCTCCTGGTCAATGCTGCGGATGCAGCCGTACCGCTCTTCGACACGACGCGCATTCACGCCACGACAGCGGCGGAATATGCGCTTGCCGACCGCCAGTCATTTCCCTGACTTCCCTGATCAGGCACTTCACTCCCTGGCATGACCGTTGCGCGCCCGTTGCGCGCCGCGACCGAGCAAGGCCAGCGCCTCGTTGGTGATCAGCGCAGCGAGGACCAGTGCGCCGCCGATCAGCGTGCTCGCATGCGGCGTTTCGCCGGCACCGAGCCACGCCCAGCTGATGCCGAAAAGCACTTCGAGCAGGCCGAGCAGGGCGATCTCGGGTGCCGCTAGCTGGCGCGACAGGCGTACCACCATCAGGCAGGGAAGCGCCAGTTGAACGCTGCCCAGCAAGGCCAGCAGTTGGAGATCGTGTGCCGACGCCTGCAAGGGGTAGGCCAGTGGCAAGGTGAACGCCGCCGACAGGATGGTGCCGATCAGCACCGCTGGCAACATGTCGTGGCGCGGGCCATTTGCCGGTTCGCCCTGGCCCTGGCCGACGTGCTGCAGCATCGTGAAGTTGAGCGCGGCGGCCAGCGGGACAGCCATCGCGACGATGCTTCCGGTCAATGACAGGCCAGTGCCCGCGTCCTTCCAGAACATCCCGGCGATGCCCACGCCAGCCACGCCAATTGCCACCCAGGTTCTGGCCGGCAGCCGGTGCTGCAGGAAAATGCGTGCGAACAGGGCGGTCATCAGCGGGGTGATGGCCATGCTGATGAGCACGTTGGCGACCGTGGTCAGGCTTATCGCGAGCATGAAAGCGGTGGCCATCACCGACCAGCACAGGCCCGAGAACCAGACCGGCCAGCGCGCTTTCGCCAGACCACGCCACATTCCCGGCCCGCGCATGAGCGTCAGCGCCACACTCAAAGCCAGCGCCGCGAAGAGGCTGCGCCAGAAGGTGATCTCGAAGCTGGCAGCGTTATCGAGCTGGCGAGCGACAACGCCGGCGATGCTCCACAGCAGCGTGGCCAGGACCATCAGAGCAACAGCACGGCGGTGCGACATTTTGGCACTTCCTGCCGCGAAGTCGTCGCGGCCCGGGGGGAAAGGCCGGCATTGTGCAGGATTTCATACCCTTTGCGCTTGCCAAGTCGCGAGCATGGCTCCGCAACGTCGGCGGCCGGTACCCATACGTGGAGTGCTGGGTGGCGAGCGGCATAGCGAGGCGATTCGTTTGCAAGTGGCAGTGCAGCGCCTACTTCTGCTGCATGCGGTTGAGGTAATCGATCAGCGCGAACAGGCGTCCACGGACATGGGAATTGGCGTTGTGTTGCCTCTCGAAGGAGCGCTCGGCGGATTTGAGCGGATAGTCGTTTCCCCGGATCAACATCTCACTCGATCCCTGCACTTTGACCTCTTTTCGTCCTTCGATCACGCTATAGACACTTGCGAAGGGAAAAACCCCGCCGTTGCTCTTGCTCCGTCGTAACAGGGCGGGCGGCGTCACGTTCAGGAGGCTGGCATACGGCCCAGCTTCTGCATCCGCCTGCTTCCCCCCGCATTGGTTCATTTTCTCCGTGCCTCGCTGGCGGCCGGCAAGGCACTCGTTTTTTTCTCGACGTCGCGAAGCAGAATCATAGGCACAATGGCGGCTGCCGGCAAACGAAGTGCTGCCGGCACTGGCTTTCCCGGACGGCGAGCGCCTCTACCGAGACAAAATGCCGCATCCGGATGTTGCTGGGGCGGCTTACAATGACGCCCTTTCGAGCACCGCTCAGTGCTCACTGAGCTAGGCAGAGTTGGCGGAGTTGGGCGAAATGTCGGGCCAGGTGCATGGCACAGCAGGGTACTTCGAACTGCCGGAAGAGCGCAGGCCGCCTTTCTGGAGGCTGGCTGTGCTCGTCCTGCTGGTCCTGGGCGTGCACCTCAGCGGCCTGTTTCTCGCTTTTGGAATGGTCAGCGGGCACACCCCTCCGGAGCCCTTGCCGGTGCTGACCGTGCGCGTCCTGGAACTCGCCCCGGCGCGGGCAAAAGTCGAAGAAAGCAGGACGGTCGAACCGCCAAAGGTGGCCAAGGCGCTTGAACCGCCAGCCGCGGTGGCGCTGCCAGCACCCGTCAAAGCGCCGCGAAAGCTCCACCAGCAGAAGGCGGCGCGCGCATTGCCGGCGCCTGCGAAGAAGCTATTGCCAACGCCGCCGGCGCTACTGACGGCGGCGCCTACGGCAGTTGCGGCGACTCCATTCGCCGTCGCGCCGCCAGCAGCGTCGGCGGCAGTGGCATCACCGCTGGCGCTTGCGGCGCCTCTGCCAGCGGTTGGGGCGCGATTCGACGCCGACTATCTGCGCAACCCGCCTCCCGTCTATCCGGCGGCTTCGCGGCGAATGGGTGAGGAGGGGCGTGTCGTTCTGCGCGTCATGGTCAGCGCCGAGGGCCTGCCGCTGAGCGTCGAGATCAAACAGGCGAGCGGTTTTCGACGCCTCGACGAAGCGGCCAGGGCGGCTGTCGAACGTTGGCGATTCGTCCCCGCCAGGCGCGGCGCGACGGCCATCGAGTCGTCAGTGCTGGTACCGCTACAATTCACGCTCAAGGGTTGAACAGGGAAGTGGAAGAGACTATGCGAATGGAGTTGGGATTGGCGCAGTTCTGGGCACAGGGCGATGTGGTGACGCATTCGGTGGCCACACTGTTGGTGTTGCTGTCAGTGCTCAGCTGGTATGTGATTGCCAGCAAAGCCTACGCGGTCTGGCAGGCCAAGCGTTGTCATGCGCGCGCACTGGCTTCGTTCTGGGGTGCGCCTAGCCTGCCGGCGGCGATCGAGGCGATCCGGCTGGAGGATCGCACCGGCATCTTCACCAGCATGGCGGTTGCCGGTGCCAACGCCGCCGGCTTGCACCACCAGCACTCCGATCGCGGCATCGGCGCCGGGGTCAGCGTCAGCGAGTTTGTCACGCGCTCGCTGCGCAGCCAGATCGTTGAAGCACAGGCGAGCATCGAATCCGGACTCACCTTCCTGGCTTCGGTGGGCTCGACGGCGCCGTTCATCGGCCTGTTCGGGACTGTCTGGGGTATCTACCACGCTCTGGTCGGTCTCTCGGGCGCCACCCAGGTGGTCCTCGACAAAGTTGCCGGCCCGGTCGGTGAGGCGCTGATCATGACCGCCGGTGGCCTCTTCGTGGCGATTCCTGCGGTGCTCGCCTACAACGCCTTCACCCGCGGCAATCGCCTGACGCTGGCGCGCCTGGACGGCTTTGCGCATGACCTGCACGCCTACCTGACCACCGGTCTGCGTGGCCGGCCGGGTGACAAGCTGGTCGATCTGGGCGCCGTTCGTGCCGGGCGTAGCGCCTGAACAAGGGGGAGGGCAGCATGGCATTCGGTTCATTCGAAAACAGTGGCAGCAGCCAGCCGATGGCAGAAATTAATACCACGCCGCTGGTCGACGTGATGCTGGTGCTGCTGGTGATCTTCATCATCACCGCACCGCTCTTTCACGAAGCCCTGCCGATCGACCTGCCGCGCGTCGATGCCAGCCGGCTCGATGATCCACCGCAAGTGTTGTCGGTGGCCATCGACGCTGCCGGTGACGTTTTCATCGACGGCCAGGCGGTCGAGCGCAGCGACATGGCGGCGCGCTTCCTGGCCATCAACGCCGCTGGCGGACAGCCCGAACTACATCTGCGCGCCGACCGTGGAACGCGCTACGAGCGCGTCACCGAGGTGCTTGCCGACGCGCAGCGTGCGGGTCTGGTGAAAATCGCCTTCGTGACCGAGCCGACGCCCTAGCCGGTGGGTCTGCGGGCCTGCTGCCAGCCTGGACAGCCGCGCTTGGCAAAGTGCAGGGCGCTGTCGTCGAAAACGAGTTGCGGGTTGACAGCAGCCGCAAGCATCCGGATAATGCGCGGCGCTGGTGGTCGCGAATCTTTCGATTCGTAGCGGGTCTTCCCGACGCGTCGAGCGGCACCAGAAATGCTTCCAAGCGGGAGTAGCTCAGTTGGTAGAGCGATACCTTGCCAAGGTATAGGTCGAGAGTTCGAGACTCTTCTCCCGCTCCAGATATCGAAGGGAAAGTGCGTAAAGCACTTTCCCTTTCTTTCATTTCGGGGCAGGTATAATGGCTTGCATCGCCCGGATGGTGGAATAGGTAGACACAAGAGACTTAAAATCTCTCGGCCTTGCGGCTGTGCCGGTTCGATCCCGGCTCCGGGCACGATCCCTTTACTGCAGGCTTTCTGCGCTGGTTCCCGATGATCATTTTCGATCTTTCCTGTCAGCACGAGCATCGCTTCGAAGGCTGGTTCCAGTCGCGCGAGGATTTCGACAGCCAGTCATTGCGTTCGCTGATCAGCTGCCCGGACTGTGGTTCGCTGCAGGTTCGTCGGGTGCCGTCGGCGCTGCATGTGGGTCGTCAGTCGAAGGGTTCGGAAGTGGCTCCGTCACCCATGCCACCCATGCCACCCATGTCAGCCGCGTCAAGTGCGACAGTCGCCGCTCCCGTTCCGTCGTCGCCGGCGATCGATCCGCGTGCCGGCGCGCGTTCCTCCCTTCAACAACTGACGACCATGCTGCTTGCCAATTGCGAGGACGTCGGCGAGCACTTCGCCGAAGAGGCCAGAAAGATCCACTACCTGGAGACGCCGGAGCGCTCGATTCGGGGGCAGGCGAGCGACGAGGAATATGAGGCATTGCGTGAGGAGGGGGTCGAAGTCCTCCGTTTGCCGCGCCTGAAAGTGAAAGACCTGCACTGACATACGGCCGATGGCAAGCTGTTGCGCGACTATCACATTAACGATTGAGGAGAGTTGTCGATGATCAAAGCACGTGCTGCCATTGCCTGGGCGGCGGGACAGCCTCTGGAAATTACCGAAGTCGACGTCGAGGCGCCGCGCAGTGGCGAGGTGCTGGTGCGCATCGTCGCTACCGGCGTTTGCCATACCGATGCGTTTACGCTCTCCGGTGCCGATCCCGAAGGGATTTTTCCAAGCATTCTTGGCCACGAGGGCGGCGGCGTCGTCGAGGCCATCGGGCCCGGCGTGACTTCGGTCGCGGTCGGTGATCACGTGATTCCGCTGTACACGCCCGAGTGCGGGCAATGCAAGTTCTGTACCTCGGGCAAGACCAATCTCTGCCAGGCGATTCGCGCCACGCAGGGCAAGGGCCTGATGCCCGACGGCAGCAGCCGTTTCGCGCACCGGGGCAAGCCGATTTTCCATTACATGGGCACGTCGACCTTCAGCGAGTACACCGTGCTGCCGGAAATCTCGCTGGCCAGGATCGCCAAGGATGCGCCGCTGGAGAAGGTCTGTCTGCTCGGCTGTGGCGTGACCACCGGCATTGGTGCGGTGGTCAATACCGCCAAGGTCGAGCCGGGGGCAACGGTGGCGATTTTTGGCCTTGGGGGTATCGGCCTGTCGGCAGTGATTGGTGCGGTGATGGCCAAGGCGGCGCGGATCGTTGCCATCGACACCAACCCGGGAAAATTTGCCATTGCCCGGCAACTGGGGGCGACCGACTGCATCAATCCGGCGGATTACGACCGCCCGATCCAGGACGTGATTGTCGACCTGACCGATGGCGGCGTCGACTACTCCTTCGAGTGCATCGGCAATGTCAAGGTGATGCGCGCGGCGCTCGAGTGCTGTCACAAGGGCTGGGGCGAAGCGGTGATCATCGGCGTCGCCGGCGCTGGCGAGGAAATCTCGACGCGACCCTTCCAGCTGGTGACGGGCCGCGTCTGGCGGGGGTCGGCGTTTGGCGGCGTGCGTGGCCGCAGCGAACTGCCCGGCTATGTCGCCCGCGCGCAAAACGGCGAGATTCCGCTTGATACCTTCATTACGCACACCATGGGGCTGGAGGACATCAACCACGCTTTCGAGCTGATGCACGCCGGCAAGAGCATCCGCTCGGTGATCCACTTCTGACGGCCATGACGGTGACTGCCGGGGCGCTCGAAGAGATCGCTGCCAATTGCTGTTTCGATGGCTGGCAGCGCCGTTATCGGCATTACTCGGCGACGCTGCGCTGCGAGATGGTGTTTGCCGTCTATCTGCCGCCACAGGCCGAGCTGGGCACGGTGCCGGCGCTGTACTGGCTCTCCGGCTTGACCTGCAGCGACGAGAACTTCGTCCACAAAGGGGGCGCCCAGCGCCTTGCGGCCGAACTGGGCGTGGCCATCATCGCGCCCGACACCAGCCCGCGTGGTGCGCAGGTACCCGGCGATCCGGAAGGCGCCTGGGATTTCGGCCACGGCGCCGGTTTCTACCTCAACGCCACGCAACAGCCCTGGGCCGAGAACTATCGGATGCACGACTACGTGGTCTGGGAGTTGCCGGCACTGCTCGAAGAGCTGCTGCCGATCGACGCGCGGCGCGGCATCAGCGGTCACTCGATGGGCGGCCACGGTGCGCTGATCTGTGCGCTGCGCAACCCCGGCCGTTATCGCTCGCTGTCGGCTTTTGCACCGATCAGCCACGCCCTCGACAGCCCCTGGGGGCAGAAAGCTTTCGCCGCTTACCTCGGTGAAGATCGAGCCAGCTGGAAAGAGTGGGATGCTTGCGAACTGATCGCCCGAGGCGGCGAGCGCCTGCCTCTGTTGGTCGATCAGGGCGCGGCCGACGGTTTTCTGGTCGCGCAACTGCAGCCCGAGAAGTTGCGTCAGGCTTGCGCGGCTGCCGGCCATCCGCTCCGCCTGCGGGTGCACCCTGGTTACGACCACAGCTACTACTTCATCGCCAGCTTCATCGACGATCACCTGCGCCATCACGCCCTGGCCTTGCTCGCCCCCTGAGCTGGGCGTCAGCTGGCGACGACGACCCGGTTGCGGCCTTCGTTCTTGGCCTGGTAGAGCGCTGTGTCGGCGGCCTGGATCAGCGCCTGACTGTTTTTGTCGGAAGCGCTGGCGGACGCTACGCCGATGCTCACGGTGACTGGCAGAGTCTGATGGTTCCACAGGAAGTTGTACTTTTCGACGAAGGCCCGGATGCGTTCGGCGATCTGCGCTGCGGCGCGCACGCTGGCATTGGGCAGCACCGCGGCGAACTCCTCGCCACCGTAGCGAAAAACCAGGTCTTCGCCACGTGAGGTGCGCTTGAGGAGGTCCGCGAGCTGGCGCAGGACGGCGTCGCCGGCGGGGTGTCCGTGGCTGTCGTTGATGCGCTTGAAGTGGTCGATGTCAAGCAGCAGGAAGGCCATGGGTAGCGCGTTGGACTGTGCGAATGCCCATTCGGAAGCCAGGAAGTCGAGGCCGTGGCGTCGGTTCGGGAGTTGCGTCAGGGTATCGGTCAGCGCCTCCTGCAGCAGGCGCTTGTGGGCGACGGCGAACTCGCCGGTCGAACGCATGATGCCGCGGCGCTCGCGTTGAATCTCCTCGCGCAGCAGGATCATGCGCGTGGCGGTATTGAGGCGCACGCGCAAGGTCTGGACGGTCAGCGGTTTGACCAGTACGTCGTCGGCGCCCGCGTCGATGGCTTCGATGATATGGCCCTCGCTATCCGGCGATGCCAGGAGCAGGGCGTAGGTCTCCTTGCCGGCACTGGTCTGGCGCAGGATGCGGCAGAAGACGGCCGGCTTGAGGCCGGGCATCGACATGTCGGCAATGACGATCTGGGCGGGCTGACGCAGCGCCTGCTTCAGGCCTTCGGGGCTGCTGTCCAGCAGCACTGGCAGATGTCCGAGACTTTCGATCTGTTCCATCAAGGCGGGCAGCTCGGGCGCCGGAACGCCGAGGATCTGCACCTGCAGGCGCGGCGCAGCCGCTTTGCCGCTGTGTTCGGGACTGGCGGCGCTGACCCGTCGGCTCGGCGGGCTGGCGGCGAGGATTTCGGCGAAGGGCGGCAGCTCCTGCGTGCGTACCTGCAGCGTCGCTCCCCACTCACGCCAGCGCCGCGCCATGCGGTCGACCATGTCGTTGAGCGCGTCACCGCTGACTCCCAGGCGCGCGGCCCGGGTCAGCAGACCCGGCAGCAGGCTCCAGCGTGCCTCCTCGTCGGCCATGCAGATTTCGGCCAGCGAGCAGGCAAAATTGAGCGAGTGGGTCAGCGTCTGCAAACGCGAGCCATCCGGAAAACCGGCGACATCGGGTTGCTCCTGATGGTAGGCGGCCTGGATCAGCATGTCCGGCAAGCCCCACTCGGCGAGCATGGTGGCGCCAAGCTGGCGATGGTCCATGGCGAAGCGTTCACGCTCGAGAGTGGCCAGATCCTGATGCAGCTCCTTCACCGCGATCAGTACCTCGGCGTACTCGTCGGGGTACAGCGAGGCCATCGCCAATTCGCCGACCCGGGTCAGCAGGCCGATGGTGAAGATGTCTTCGCTCGAAATCTGTGCGAAACGGGCGAGTTCCTGGCAAGCGATGCCGGTGGCCAGCGAATGGCCCCAGAAAGCGGTGTAATCGAATTCGACGCACTGGCCGCTCTTGTGGCTGTGCATCACCGACAGCCCGATCACCAGATCGCGGACCTTGAACGATCCGAGGGCGACAATCGCCCGTTGCAGGGAAACAATCGGCCGCGTGCGGCCAAAGGCGGCGGCGTTGGCGAACTTGAGCAGGCGTCCGGCAATCGCCGGATCCGACTGCACCAGTCGCACCAGTTCCGTAACCCGGAAATCGTCCCGTTGCAGAAGGGTGATGATCGCGAAGGCGACGCCTTTCGGCGACGGCAGCTTGCCCGTCGCCTTCATCAAACGGTAGCGTTCGGGGTCGACGAAGCTGATCAAGAAAGTTTCGAGTCCGGCATTTGCCGGCGATTATGCTACAAAACGCAGGTCATCGGCGGATGACGATGGCGCAAGATCCGCTCAGGCATGATGATCTGTGAGCCGCGGCAGGGCGTCGCGCCGCGGCCTCCCGTTCGTTCCCAGTAGCTCGGTGTCGGGCGATCGTGCTGCTGCTGGTTTTCATGGCTCGTCTCCATGCAGCGCGGTGATCAGGGCTGGGTCGTCCGCGCTGGCCTTGCCAACGCGGGGGCTGACCGGCCAGCTTTGCAGGACGCCGTCCGGGCAGGGGCGGATCAGCGCTGCCGCCTGGTCGACCGGGGCGCTCAGCCAGTCCTGCCAGTGTTCGGGAGCAAGAATCAGCGGCATGCGCTCGTGGATTGCCTGCAGGCCCTGGTTGGCGGCGGTGGTGACGATGCAGCAGCTGCGGATCACTTCGCCGCTCGGTGCGGTCCAAGCTTCCCAGAGTCCACCGAAGGCCATCACTTCACCCGATTGCAGAGAGGTGTAGAAGGGCTGTTTGCGTGCCGAGCCAGGTCGCGCGGCGACTTTTTGCCATTCGTAGAAACCGCTGGCCGGAAGCAGGCAGCGGCGCTTGCGGAAAGCGTCGCGAAAGGCGGCTGTTGCGGCCAGCGCGGCCAATGGCTCGCCGCGGGCGTTGATCAGGCGGGCAGCGATTGCCGGGTCTTTCGCCCAGTGCGGCAAGAGCCCCCAGCGCAGCCGGTGGAGAACGCGTTGCCCCTCTGGCGACTGGCGAATGACCGCGACGTCACTGGTCGGGGCGATGTTGTAGCGGGCGCTCAGCTCGACGCATTCGTCGAGGGCGAAGCGTCGTGAGAGCTGCGAGCGCGGGGCATCGAGGGCATAGCGTCCACACATGGTCCGAGTTTAGCAGGGTCCGCCGAGGCGGCGAAGCGGTGCTGCTCGCTGGCATCGCCGAGTAGCGCCCAGGACGCGTGCGGCGTTTTTCTTGATCGGCAGCATGGGCGGGAGCCAGGGCGGCTGCGTATAATCTTGGCGCCATGTCTTGCCGTTCACAGTGACCCACGCCTCGTCTTCCCTTCTGCCGACAAAAAAAACTGCGCCTTTTCCAGAGAGGCGCAGCCCGTTCGTGCGCTGGCTGCATGCGAACGCAGGCCAGCACCCCTCGGAGCTCGCTTTGCTGAGCACGCGCGGCGAATGGCGCTACGACGAATTGGCGTCTCTGGCTGAGCGCGCTGGCGGCTTTCTCCGTGCGCAAGGGCTGGCGGCTGGCGACGCCGTGGCCATCGCCGCGGGCGCTGGCGAACTGGCGCTCGCGGCGCTGGCCTGTGCGACGGCGAAAGTGGCTTTTCTCCCGCTCGATCCGCTCCTCGCCGAGGCCGCCTGGCCGAGGCTGCAAGCGCTTGCTGGCGGTCGCCTGCAGCAGCTTTCGCCGCTGCCCGATAGCCTGGACCTTTCACCCGCAGCTTCCCCGTCGCTCGCTGCTGGGCACGGGAGGAGCAAGGCAGGCGACGCGCCCAATGACGCCAGTGTTGCCGATGCGGCCACCGATCTGGCGCTGCTGATTGCCACCAGTGGCAGTGAGGGCGCGCCCAAGGTGGTGATGCTCAGCGAGGCCAATATCGACGCCGCCGCCGCGGCTGCGAACGAGCGCCTGCCGCTACACCCCGGAGACCTTTGGCTGGCCTGTCTGCCGCTGCATCACATCGGCGGTATCGCCATCCTTGGCCGGTGTTTGCGCGCCGCGGCGACGCTGCTCTTGCATGACGGTTTTTCGGCGGCTGCCGTTTGGGACGATCTGCACGCCCGCCCTGTCAGTCACCTGTCGCTGGTTCCGGCGATGTTGGCGCGCCTGCTTGACGTGGCGCAGGGCGCGTCGCCGCCGCGCAGTCTGCGCCATGCACTGATCGGTGGCGCGGCCTTGTCGCGGCCGCTCTGCGAGCGCGCCCTGGCGAGCGGCTGGCCGATCTGCCCGAGCTGGGGAATGAGCGAGTCGACGGCGCAGGCGGCGACGCTGCTACGGCCGGATGGCAACTGGCAGGCGGGCCAGGTCGGTCACTTGCTGAGCGGGCTGCGCGCCCGGGTGGCTGCCGACGGGCGTCTCCATTTACACGGCGCGCAGGTCATGGCCGGCTACCTGAACCCGGCCTGGCAGCGCGGTGACGGCCTTGAAGACGGCTGGTTGCCGACCGCTGACCTGGGCCGTTTCGACGCCGACGGACGGCTCAGCATTCTCGGCCGTGCCGACGACATGCTGATCAGCGGCGGCGTCAACGTGCACCCGCTCGAAGTCGAGTCCTGCCTGGCGGCTTGCCCCGGCGTCATCGACGTCGCGGTGACCGCCGTTGCCGATCCGCTCTGGGGTGACCTGCTGGTTGCCCTGATCGTCGGTCCGGCCGAGCTCGGCGCGCTGCACGACTGGAGCCGGCAGCATCTGGTGGCGGCCAAACGGCCGCGTCGGCTGCTGCGCCTGGATGCGCTGCCGCGCAACGCCATGGGCAAGATCGAACGGCGCGCCTTGCGCGAGCTCGCGCAGGTGAGTGGGTGAAAGAATGAATGAATGAATGAATGAATGAATGAATGGATGAATGAGTGAATGAGTGAATGAGTGAATGAGTGAATGAGTGAATGAGTGAATGCATGAACCTCGCTGAGCTGCTCGATGGCCCGCGCAGTGCACTCTTGCGGCGGCGTTTGCGCGCGCGCTTGGCGGCGGCGGCGGCGCGGGGCCTGCTCAGCGTCACGCTCGATCTCGGCGCAGGGAAGGATGAGCGCTGGCTGGACGTCGATCTCGCGCAAGCGCAGCTCAACTGGTGGGCGCGGCCGACGGAGGCTGGCAGGGACAGCCCTCAGCGCACTGGCGCAGGCGGCGACTTTCGCCTCGCCATTGGCAGCGCGATGAGTTTCACGAGCGCCGGTGCGGCGCGTTTTTCGGCCTTGCAGGCCGCTTTTTCCGGTCTGGCGCCGGTCTGGGAGCACGACGACTGGCAGCACACCGGTTTCGTTCCCGCGGCGCATATCGGTTTCGCCTTCGCTGAGAACACCGAGAACACCCGGAACGCTGCCGACAGCGCCGACGACTTGCCGAACGCGCGCCTGCTGGTGCCTGCCATTTTGTTGGCCAATCGAGCGGGTCGCTGCACGGCCACTTTCAGCTGCGCGGTGCGCGAAGGTGAAAGCGCCATCGAACGCTGGCGCAGCGCTTTGCGTGCTGCTCAGTCGCCAGAGCGGGCGCCAGAGCGGACGCCAGCCCCGGCCGCTGCGGCCAGCGTCGTGCGCCGCCGCAGCGCCGCGCTGGCCGATCGGGCGTTCCTGGCGCGAGCCCGCGCCGCCCTGGCTGCGATCGCCGGCGGCGGCGTCGACAAGCTGGTTCTCGCGCGCAGCGTATACGTCGACAGCAGCAAGCGCATTGACCCGGCAGCCTTGCTGGCCGCGCTCGCCGATCGCCATCCCGAATGCACCATCTACGGCGTCGGTGAGCGCGAGCAGTGTTTTCTCGGCGCCACGCCCGAGCGTCTGGTCTCGCTGCGCCACGGCCTTGTCGAGGCCGATGCGCTCGCTGGTACGGCTTGGCCGGTGGCGGCAGCAAATCCTCGCGCAGCGAGTGTGCTGGCGCTGCAGCACGACAAGAACACCCACGAGCAGCAGTTGGTGGTCGATGCTGTTCGTGCCGCACTGCTGCCACTCTGTGCTGTGCTGGCATCGCCGACACCGGCGGAAGTGTTGCAGTTGCGTGAGCTGCAGCACTTGCGGACGCGCGTCCGCGGGCACGTGCGGCCGGGGGTCGGGCTTTTCGACCTGATTGCGTGCCTGCACCCGACGCCTGCGGTGGGCGGCGTCCCGAGCGGCGCTGCGCGGCACTGGTTGCGCAGCCACGGCGATCGCCGTGGCGCCTGGTACAGCGGTGGCATCGGCTGGATCGACCGTGACGGTGACGGTGAAGCGGTCGTCGCGCTGCGCTGCGCGCGCATAAAGGGTAGCGAAGCCGAGCTGTTCGCGGGGGCGGGTATCGTCGCCGGCTCGGACCCGGCGCAGGAATTCGCCGAAACCGAAGCCAAGATGGCGGTGATCGCCGAAGCCTTGCGCCAGCCCCTGGGCCAAGCCCTGCGCGGCGTACCTGGCCAGGTGAGCCGGAGCGCATGAGCGCCGCCGCCGACAGCGGTCTGCTCAACCTGCGCTGGGCGCAGACCTTGGTCGATGCCCTGGCCGCTGCCGGACTGCGCGACGTGGTGCTTTCGCCGGGGTCGCGTTCGAGTCCGCTGGCGCTGGCCTTCCTGCGTCAGCCGGCGATCCGCTGCCAGGTCATCCTCGACGAGCGCAGCGCCGCCTTCTGCGCGCTGGGCGTGGCCAAGGCCACGCGGCAGCCGGCGGCGTTGCTGTGTACCTCGGGTTCGGCGCCGGCGAACTGGTTTCCGGCGCTCATCGAAGCCGATCTTGGCAGCGTGCCGCTGTTGCTGCTGTCGGCCGACCGCCCGCCCGAGCTGCTCGGCTGGGGCGCCAACCAGACGATTGACCAGCAGCAGCTGTTTGGCGGGCACGTGCGTTCCTTCCATGCGCCGCCGCTGCCCGATGCCGACTTCTCACCTGCTTACCTGCAGCGCCTGGCGGCGCGGGTGCTCGCCGATAGCCGCTGGCCGCTGCCGGGTCCGGTGCATCTCAATCTGGCTTTCCGCGAACCGCTGTTGCCGGCCGGCGACCTGCTCGCGACGCATGCGGCCACGGCCTGTCCGTCGGCGATCAGCGTCGCCGCCCCGCTGCTGATGCCCAGGCCGCAGGCGATCAGCGAGACGCTGGCCGAGATTAACGCTCGTCCCGGGCTGATCGTCTGTGGTGGCGCCGACTATCCGCCGGGATTTGCCGACGCAGTGAGCGCGCTGGCCGCGCAGCTCGACTGCCCGATCCTTGCTGAACCACTGTCGAACCTGCGTTTTGGTGCGCACGACCGCAGCCGGCTCTGCGTGCGTTACGAGAGCTTCCTGCGCCAGCCATCGCCGCTCGCTGCGGCAAGGCCGGAATGGCTGCTGCGTTTCGGCGCCTTTCCTGTCACCCGTACCCTGCAGGACTGGTTGCGCAGGGCTGGGCCAGCGGTGCAGGTGGTGATCAGCCCGGACAGCCGCTGGCCGGATCCGCAGCACGCCGCCAGCAGGCTGCTTCAGGCCGATCCGCTAGAGGTTTGTCAGGCTCTGCTGGCGGGCGGCGGGAAACCCGTGCCGGCCGGCTGGCGGGACGCGTTTGCGCAGGCCGAAGCCGCCGCCGAGGCCGTGGCAAGAGCACCGTTCGTGGCCTGCGCAAACGCTGCCGAGGCGTCGGAGAACTTCGAAGGCATGCTGATTCCGGCGCTGCTCGAAATCCTGCCGGCGGGCCATCGCCTGTTCTGTGGCAACTCGCTGGCGATTCGTGACCTTGATGCCTTTTCGGGCAGCAGCGACAAGCCGCTGCGCTTCTTCGGCAATCGCGGTGCCAGCGGCATCGACGGCAATTTGTCGACTGCGCTGGGGATCGCCAGCGATGGCCCCTGCGTGGCGCTGGTCGGCGACCTGACCGCGCAGCACGATCTGAGCGCACTGGCCGCAGCCAGCGGCCGTGACATCATTGTCGTGGTGCTCAACAACGGTGGCGGTGGCATCTTCGATTATTTGCCGGTCGCCGCTTTGCCCGAGTTCGAGCGCGCTTGGCTGACCCCGCAGAGCATCAACCTGATCGCCGCCGCCCAAAGCTTCGGCAGCGCCGGCGAGCGTGTCAGTTCGTTGGCCGAATTCACGGCCAGCGTCGAGCGGGCGCTGCAGCGCGGTGGTGCGACGCTGATCGAAGTGCCGATCGATCGCCAGGCGAGCGTCGCCAGACGCCGCGAGTACTGGCGGCAGGTGGGCGCTGGGCTGAGCTGGCACGACCTCCTTGCGAAGTGCTGTTGATCAGGGATTCACTCCACCGGCGAGCGTCGTGCACTCCTGCCTCAAGGCCGCATCGCGACCTCGCCGCCGCAGGCGACGTCGTTGACGAAGGCGCGGTCGATTTTCAGTTCATCGATCGGAAATCGTTTGAGATAGCTCAAGGACGACTAGCCGGTTCCGAAATCGTCGAGCGACAGGCTGAAGCCCTGGTCGCGCAAACTGTGCAGTCGAGCGATGGTGCGTTCGGCGTCGACCATGAGCAAGGACTCGGTTAGTTCAAGGACCGGTTGCTGTGCCGAAATGCCGGCGCGCCGTACCGCATCGGCAAGTTTGTCGGCGATGTCATCCTGCTGGAAACTTGGTGATGCGATATTGTGCCAGCTTGTCGGCGAATTCGTCATAGGCGTGCCTGAGCCTGGACGGCCAGTCGCTGGCCGGCGAGCTGCCGGCGCGCAGCAGCATTTCGAGCTGCCTGGCTTGTTCGGACAGTGCCAGCGCGCCGACCGTGGCGCTCGACGACTTGAGCGTATGCCCGGAACGCTGCAAGGTGGTCGCGTCGCCGCTCGCGCTCGCCGCTTCGATGGCCTCGAGGATCTGGGTGGCGTTGCTGGTGAACATATCGAGGATGCGGTCGGCGAAGGCCGGATTGCTGCCATCGGCGACCATCGGCAGAGCCTGCACCAGGCGGGGGTCGAAAGCCGCTGGCGTGTCCGGCTGAACCTGGCTGATGGACTTGGCATCGCTGGCCGCAGGCTGACCGCTGTCGCCACACGGCGCTGGCGTCGCGGGAAGGTTGCGCTCCAGTGCCGCGGCGAGTTGCGCGCGGTTGATCGGCTTGGCCAGGTAATCGGTCATGCCGGCGGCCAGGCATTGTTCGCGGTCTCCAGCCAGCGCGTTGGCGGTCAGGGCAATGATCGGACACCGGGCACGCTCCGTCTGCTGCTCTTCGCTGCGGATTTGACGAGTGGCTGCGAAGCCGTCCATGATCGGCATCTGGCAATCCATCAGGATCAGGTCGTAGATCCCCGCACGCGCCGCAACTACCGCTTGTGCGCCGTCGTGAGCACAGTCCACCTGGCATCCGAGGGTGTCGAGGATGGCGCCAGCGATCTCGCGATTGACCTCATTGTCTTCGACGAGCAGTACGCGTCCGCTCAGCCTGCGTGCCTGCTGTGAAAGCCATGCCGGTTGCGGCAGTACTTGCGTGTGCCGCTGTACCCGTTGCCGGAACCAGAAGGTCGAGCCGCGTCCAGGCTCGCTTTCGAAGCCGACCTCGCCGGCCATGCGCTGCGCCAGTTCGCGAATGATCACCAAGCCGAGACCGGTGCCGCCAAACTTGCGCGTCGTCGAATCGTCCGCCTGTGAAAAAGGCGCGAACAGCTTGTCGCGATTTTTTGGCGAGATGCCGACCCCGGTGTCGATGACTGCGTAGCACAGGGCGCAGTCCCCGGCATCTGCCGACCCCAACTCGGGCTGGGCAAGGTCTGTGCATTCGCAAGTCAGGGAGACGGCAATCGAGCCGCGTTCGGTGAACTTGACGGCGTTGCTGAGCAGGTTGCTGACGATCTGCTTGATGCGGTAGGGATCGCCGCTGACAGCCGCGGGCACGTCCGGGTCAATTACCAGGCTGAGCAGCACGCCCTTGGCCGAGGCCATTTCACGAAACGGTTGCACGACCTCCTCGACGAGTTGCTGTGGACTGAAGGCCAGATGCTCGATTTCCAGTCGACCGGACTCGATTTTCGACAGGTCGAGAACGTTGTTCAGCAGGTGCAACAGCGACTCGGCCGAAACGCGCAGGGTCTCGGTGTAGCGTCGTTGCTGTGCTGAAAGCGGCGTCTCCATGAGCAGGTCGGCCATGCCGATGACGCCGTTCATCGGGGTCCTGATTTCGTGACTCATGTTGGCCAGAAAGCGGGACTTGGCGACGTTGGCACTTTCCGCCTGTTCCTTTGCCTGGCGCAGTTGTGCGGTGCGCTGCTCGACCTGATCTTCAAGTGTCGCCCGGTGCTTGGCAAGCTCCTGGTCGCGCAGCTGGACTTCGCTGAGCATGACGTTGAAGCCGGTGATCAGGTCGCCGATCTCGTCGCGCTGATCGATCATTACCCGCTGCGCATAGTCCTTGTCGGTGCCCACCCGGTGCATCGCTTGCCTGAGCACCAGAATCGGCGCCGAAACCGAACGTTGCAGGCGCGCGGCGAGCAGCAGGGCGACGCCGAAGGCGATCAGGGCGCCACCGAGGACGACCAGCATGCGCTGGGTGATGTCCTGCCACATCGGCGTGAGATCGGATTCGATGCTCAGCGTGGCGATAACTTCCTTGCCCTGGCGGATCGGGTACTCGATCTTCAGCGAGTTGCCCCAGTAGGCGCCGGCGACGAGCGCGGCGCTGGCGCCGGGACTCGTTGCGGCCACCGGCGTCTGGTCGGCAGGATAGTGCGCGAAGAGCGTGCCGTCGTGCAGGGTGATCGAAGCGCCGCTGACTTCGGGACGAATGCGCAGGCCGGCCAGCGTTTCTCTGGCCGCAGCCGTGTCGGCGAAGGCGATCGCCGCGGTGCTGCTTGCGGCCAGAATCTCGGCCATGCCATTGAGCTTGGCCAGCTCGGCCTGACGGTTGTCGTCGATCTCCGAGCCGGCAAAGAGCAGGGTGCTGATCAGCAGACCGGCACCGACGGTCAGACCGATAATCAACATCATCTTGTTGTTCAGCGGTAAATCGCGGAAACGCATCTCAGTTTTTTCCCTTGAAATCGGCCAGGTTGCGGGCGAGCTTGAGAAGGTTGGAACTGGCCTTGAGCTGTGCCTGTTCCAAAGCCTGGCGATTGACCTCGAACTGCAGGCGTTGCTCGGCACGCACCAGACCGATGGTGCCGCCGCCATCGATGAAAGCGTCGGCGTCGCTGACCGTCAGTATCGGCTGTCCGCTGAGCGCGCGCAGCAACTGGCTCATACGGCGTTCTTCCGAGTCGGCGATGAACAGCACCTGACAGGGGCGCGTCTCGTCGATGCCCAGCAGTTGGCGCACGGCGACCGGGCGCCCTTGCACCTGGCGGCCTTCGTGCGCTTCCAGAGCGTTGCCGACGGCGCTGCGACCGAGGGCGCAGATCAGTAGGGGCGCCGTGCGGGTCGTGAAAACGCGCTCCGGCCATTCGATGTAGCGCGCGAAGTTGATCACGAACGCCGCCTTGGCCTGTGCCTCGGTGAGCGTGCCCTGGGCGCGAGTGCTGCCGGCAGCCATGATCGTGGCAATCGCCAGAAGCACGGCGAGACAACGGAGCGCCAAGGAGTTCATGCGTGCGGCCATCGAGTTGTCACTCTCCGCACTCTCAGAACTGCCACTTGGCCTTGACGTATACGCCGCGCTCTATTTCCAGCGCCTGCCCGGGCAGCAGGCTGGGGACGAACTCCGGGTGCTGGTTGTCGAGCAGGTTCTGCCCGACCAGCGACAACTCCAGGTCACGCGTCGGCCGCCACGCGTAGCGCAGGTCGAGGGTGGTGTAGGCCGGAATCGAGAACTGCGAGGTCCGGTCGCCGAGCTTGCTGACATAGCGCAGCCAGAGATCGAACTGCTGCCGGTCGGTCACGGACATCGACGAACGCAGCGACCATTGATGCTGCGGGTCGCTGCTGTTGTAGATCTGCGCGCTGGCGACGGAGACCGGGTCGCCACTGGTTGACGAGGAGGTCAGCGAGAGGTAGCTGTAGATCGGCTGCAGCCGCCACCAGGGCAGCGGCGACCAGTCGACGGAGACCTCGACACCATGGGTATGCGCCTCGACGTTGTTGTCCGGGGTGATCGTCTGAACGATGTGCGGTGGCGGCGGCGAGAATTCGAAGCTGCGCGCGCCGAGCACCGCCGCGCGCAGATCGCCGTACTGGTTGTAGAAAGCGGCGACATCGAGCGACAGATTGTTTGCATAGCGCTGCCGGTAGCCGAGTTCATAGGCCAGGACGGTCTCCGTTTTCAGCTCGTGATCGTCCTGGACGTTGCGCGTCAGGATCGGGAAGGGCGAGGGATTGCCCGGCGTGCCGGGCGGCTGCACCGACCGGTCGATGTCGGCGTCGAGTTCGCCGCGCGATGGGGTGCGCACGGCGCGGGCGACCGAGCCCCACACCGACTGACTGTCGCTTGGCGTCCACATCAGGCGGGCGTTTGGCAGCGGTTGATAGCCGGTGAAATTGTTGGTTTCCAGGCGCACGCCGAGGATCATGCGCAGCGTATTCGGCAGCAGGGTGATGTCGTCGTGGACGAAGGCACTGGCCAGATTGAAGCTGCGACTGTCCGGCTGGAAGGACATGATTCCTGCCGAGTCGATGCGGTCACCCGAGTAGCGATAGCCGAGGCCCCAGAGCACGTCGTGGCGCTTGCCAACGAGCAGACGATGCTGGAAATCCATGTCGATCGTCGTTCGGTCCTCCTTGAAAGCGCCGGGTAATTCGATCTGGCTGACGTCGACATAGGCCTGCAGCGCGGCTTCGGAACCATCGTTCAGGATCCATTCGCTGCGCCCGAGCAGGTGCGCTCCCTTGCCGGTCTGCTGCATGTCGGTGAGCCGCACTCCTTGCGGCGCAGTGATGTCGGGGACCTGCCAGCGGTCACCGGTATCGTTCGAATAGGCTTGACCGCTGAGCATCACGCGCTGGCCGCTGGCGACGGTCCAGTCGCCGCGAAAGCCGACGCGCCCCGAGCGCCAGTAGTCGTTACCCGAGCGACCGTCAGCGCTGACCGCCGTGTCGCGATTGAAGGCCTTTCCCCAGACCCGGTAGTGGCCGTCGCCGGCCTCGCCGCCATGGCGGAACGAGGCGAAGCCGCGTTCCTCGTTGCCGGCGCCGGCAACCAGCAGATTGCCCTGGGTATCGCGCGGTCGACGGGTGATGATGTTGATCACCCCGTTGACCGCGTTGGCTCCCCACATCGCCGCCCCTGGGCCGCGGATGACCTCGATGCGCTCGATGTCTTCGAGGAGGGTGTCCTCGTTTTCCCACAGGACGCCGGCAAAGATCGGCGAGTAGATGCTGCGCCCGTCCATTAGTACCAGGAGTTTGTTGCCGAAGCGGTCGTTGAAGCCACGGACGCTGACCGCCCAGCGATTATTGGCCAGGCGCGCAACCTCGACGCCGGGTGCCATGCGCAGCGCTTCGGGAATGCTCGTCGCTCCCGAGCGTTCGATGTCTTCACGACTAATCACGTACACCGCCGCGGCCACGTCGTGCAGGCGCTCGCTCTTGCGCGAAGCGCTGGTCACTTCGACGCGGAGCAGGTCTTCGAGGCTGATGTCGAGCTCCTCCGGCGGCAGGGACTGGGCTGTGGTCTGGGTTGCAAAGGCGAAAGCGAAGGCGAGCGCGAGGGCACGGGTCGAGGCGGCGGTTTTGGCGGTCATGGTTCGGGGGCCTCTCGGGTCGGGTATCGGCGACTGACAGGTAGTTAACGGACAAAACCAGCGCACCTTTATGGCCGTGGTTCAGGTTTTCGGCAATGGGGTCGTTGTTGCCGCAGCGGAATCCAAAAAAATGCCGCCCTCACGGGCGGCAGTTGAAGGTTCAAGTGTTGGCCGCCAGGTGGCGGCCGCGGCCTCAAGCCTGGGCGGCGCTCAGTGCCTTTTGCAGCTGTTCGAGGGCCAGGGGATCCTCGATGGTCGTCAGATCGCCCGGGTCGCGACCTTCGGCGAGGGCCTGGATCGTCCGCCGCAGCAGCTTGCCCGAACGGGTCTTGGGCAGCACGCTGAGGAAGTGCACGTGACTCGGGCGAGCGATCGCACCGAGGCTGGCGTCCACCTGCTTCATCACCGCCTTTTCTAGCGCAGCTACCAGCTCTGGCGTGGCGATGCTGTCGGCGCTCTTGACCACCGCGAAAGCCATCGGCATCTGACCCTTGAGCTTGTCGGCAACACCGACGACGGCAACTTCGGCAATCGCCGGATGTCCCTGGATGGCTTCTTCGATCTCGCGCGTCCCCAGACGGTGGCCGGCAACGTTGATCACGTCATCGGTACGGCCGAGGATGTAGTGATAGCCTTCCTTGTCGGCGATACCCCAGTCGAACGACGAGTAGACCTGCGGCTCGCGGAAGAGCGTGAAGTAGGTCGACACGAAGCGCGCGTCGTCGCCCCAGACGGTCGACAGGCAGCCCGGCGGTAGCGGGGGCAGGATGCCGACGATGCCTTTTTCATCCGGATCGCAGATCGTGCCGTCTTCGCGGAAGATCTTGAGGTTGTAGCCATAGACCGGGAAGCTCGGCGTGCCGTAGCGGATTTCGGTCTTCTCGACACCAGGCATGGCCGACAGCATCGGCCAGCCGCTTTCGGTCTGCCAGTAGTTGTCGATCACCGGCAGGCCGAGTTCGCCCATCAGCCACTCGTGCGTCGGCTGGTCGAGAGGCTCGCCGGCCAGGAACAGGTGCTTGAGCGTCGACAGGTCGTACTTGTGCATGTACTCGGTGTCGTGCTTCTTGAGCACCCGTGCCGCCGTTGGCGCCGAGAACATGACGCTGACCTTGTATTTCTCGACGATCTGCCACCAGATGCCGGGATCGGGACGCAGCGGCGTGCCTTCGTACATGATAGTGGCCATGCCGGCGAGCAGCGGACCATAGACGATGTAGGAGTGGCCGACGACCCAGCCGATGTCGGAGGTGGCGAAAAAGGTCTCGCCGGCTTCGCCGCAGAAGATGTTCTTGATCGACGCGGCCAGGGCGACGGCGTAGCCACCCGTGTCACGCTGCACGCCCTTCGGCTTGCCGGTGGTTCCGGAGGTATAGAGGATGTAGGACGGCTCGGAGGACTCCAGCCAGACGATCGGCACGTCGGTGTCCATGACCTTGGCGCGTTCGGTCGCATAGTCTACGTCGCGACCGGCGACCTTGTTGAAGCCCTTGTCGATGCCACGATCGATCATCAGCACTTTCGCCGGCTTCTTTTCGGCCAGGGAAATCGCCTCGTCGAGCAGGCCCTTGTAGGGGACGGCCTTGCCGCCGCGCATGCCGGCATCGGAAGAGACGATCAGTGCCGGCGTTGCATCGTCGATGCGGGTGGCCAGCGAACCGGAGGCAAAGCCACCGAAAACGACCGAATGGATGGCGCCGATGCGCGCACAGGCGAGCATCGCGAAGGCCGCTTCAGCGACCATCGGCATGTAGATCAGAACGCGGTCGCCCTTGCCGACGCCGAGGTTTTGCATGATCGCTGCCATGCGCATCACTTCGGCTTTCAAGTCGGCGAAGGAATAGACCACTTCCTGGTCGGTTTCGGTCGAGATGAAGACCAGCGCGCGGTCGTTCGGTCGCGTGGCGGCGTGCCGATCGACGGCGTTGTAGCAAAGATTGGTTTCGCCTCCGACGAACCACTTGGCGAACGGTGGCCGGGAAAAATCGAGTACCTGGCTGAACGGCGTGTGCCAGTCGATGAGTTTGGCCTCTTCTCCCCAGAAAGCGTCCGGATTGTCGATTGATTTCTTGTGAAACTCTTGGATTGTCGTCATGAGACTCCCTCGTGCAAAATTTAAACCACGTGCTGCAGTGGAAACTACGCCTGCCGGGTGTCTTGGAGCGCCTAATGCTCCCGGTCAAGCGTCCTTTTTCGGAGCTCTGCCAAAGGCAGACCCAACTTCAATTCCCTTTCCAGTAGTTCCAGGAAGGGCAGTACTTCTTTGCTCAAGTGCAGGAGATGCGGGATCACCGCGTTCTCGTGTCCGGCCTTGATTAGGTCGATGGCATGGCCTAGGCGTGGCGCTGGTTGCTGGCTCAACGGTTTTTCGCCGCAGGCGACGACGCGATTGCCACCCGCCTGTTGCGCCGTCTTGAGGCGCTGAGCGGCCAGGGTGAGCAAGGACGACGCTGAGTTTAGACGATCAACCGGGGTATTTGCCACCCCGACGCTGACCGACAAATCGAGGCGTTTGCCGTGCACCGCGATATTAGCCACCGCGAAGGCCTCGCGAAGGCGATTGGCGAAGGCTTCGCAGGCCGGGTAGGGGGTGCCCGGCGAAACCACGGCCAGATCGCTGCCGGAGTAGTGGCCGAGGCTGTCCTCCTTGCGCACCTTGGTGAATAGCATACTTGCGAAACGTTTGTGCAACTCTTTGACCAGATCTTCACCGTGCTCGTCGCGCAGTGCGTCGAAGCGGTCGAAGCCCATGATCAGAATGCTCACCGGGCTCTCGTGGCGCAGGGCATACGAGATTGCCTGCGCCGCATGAACTTCGAGGCGCTGGCGGGTGGGTAGTCCGGTATCGGGGTGCTGGGTGTCGCGTTCCGGATGTTCGCGGAGGACGTTCTGCGCCTGGGCCAGGCGCAGTGCCGAGTCGATGCGCGCCAGCAGTTCGCTGGCGTCGATGTCGCTGGCGATGAAGTCGGAGGCGCCGAGCGCGCGGGCGCGCACATTGGCCTCCTCATCGTTGCTGGCGACCATCAGCACCGGAATTTGACGCAGGCGGGCCAGCCTCGACGAGCGCAGTCGCGCCAGCAGACCGTCGCTATCGAGTAGCGGTATTGATATCGACACGGCGCAGATCACCAGCTGCAGCGAATGATCGATGACCAGCGCCTGCCAGCCGCCTTCACCATCGCCTTCCTCGCGGAAGTCGTACTGGTCGCGGATGAGCTGGACGAGCTGGGTGCGGACGTTTCGCGATTCATCGACAATCAGGATGCGAGGCCGTTGCTGCGGGGTGTCCATCGCGGTGGGCGCTGGCAATCAAGGCCGGGGCGTCAAGTGCCGCCCACAGCGACCACTACCCTGCCATGCGCACGACCCTTGAGGAAGTCGTCGAAGACCTTGGGCAGTTCGTCGAAAGCGATGCAGCGCGTCATCGACTGCAGATGCTGCGGGCGCAGGTCGCTGGCCAGACGCTGCCAGAGGCTGCTGCGGTACGGCTCGCCAATGTAGCCGGAATCGATTCCCAGCAGGCAGGCGCCGCGCAGGATGAAAGGCATTACTGTCGTGTTCAGTGACGGGCTGGCTGCCAGACCGATGCTGGCGATCGTTCCGCCCTGTTTCATGGTGCTGACGATCCAGGCGAGAACCTCGCCGCCGAGGTTATCAACGGCACCAGCCCAGAGCGTCTTGTCGAGGGGCCTGATGCGCGACAGGTCGAGCGTCGAACGGAGCATCACTGCTGCCGCGCCCAGGCTTTTGAGGTAGTCGACTTCGCTTTCCTTGCCGGTCAGTGCCGTGACCTGATAACCACGCCGGGCCAGCATGTCCACCGCCAGACTGCCGACGCCCCCGCTGGCCCCGGTGACGATCAGCGGACCCTTGCTCGGTTGGAGACCGTTTTCCTCCATGCGCACAATTCCCAGCGCCGCCGTGAAGCCCGCGGTACCCAGGGCCATCGCTTCGTACAGCGATAGGCCGGTGGGCAGGGGGACGACCCATTGCGCGGGCACCCTGGCGTATTCGGCATAACCACCGTGGTGCGCAACGCCGATGTCGAAGCTGGTGGCAATCACCGCATCGCCGACGCTGAAGCGCGCGTCGCTGCTCGCGGCGACGGTTCCCGAGAGGTCTATGCCGCCAACGCAGGGGTAGCGGCGGATGATGCGGCCGGCGCCGGTTGCCGCCAGCGCGTCCTTGAAATTAACGCTCGAGTAGGCGACCTTGATCGTTACTTCGCCCGCATCCAGTTGCGCTTCCTCGAGCTTGACGAAGTCGCTTTTGGTGACACCTTCCTGTTCATCGATCAGATACGCTTTGAAGGGACTCATGCAGGCTCCGTACGTTGGATTGGATGGGGTTGAGCACAAGGAGTCGAGCACAACGGGAGTCTAGCGAAACGCGGGGCGAAGCTGCCGCCTCGTTGACCGTCGGGACAGTCGGCGATTATAAACACAAAGCCCAGCACCTTTGCGCGCCAACGCGCGTCATCGCCGTTGCCAGAATTAGAGTCTTCGACGCGGGTGCCAGCGAGACAAGGAATATAGCGCGTTTGTTCCCTTGCTCGTATGTGCAGTGCAGCATTGCCACGAGGCTGATTTTTATTGGATATCTCATTTAAGTGAGTCGCTTGCAGTGCTTGTTTCGATCGGTTTCTGGGATAGCTGCGGTTCAATTGGGGGTTTACAGTGTGACTTTTTTCACATAAATTCCGCCTCTATGCTCAAAAAACACCTTCTCGCCTCCCTTTTCGCTGCCGCGCTGATGGCTTTCCCAGCGGTCCTCCCAGGAAGTGCCGGCTCGGTTTACGCCACCGAATTGCACAGGATTGCCGAGGACGCGTCGTTCTTCGAGCGCTACACCAACAGCGCTCAAGACCTGATTCTCAAGGGCCTCGAGCTGATCGGCATCAACTATCGCATGGGCGGCACCAATCCCGATGTCGGCCTGGACTGCAGCGGTCTGGTGCAAGTGGTTTTCAAGGAGGCGATCGGCATGTTGCTGCCGCGCACGGCCAGAGAACAGAGCCAGGTGGGTGCGGTGATCGGCCGCCAGGAGCTGAAAGCCGGAGACCTTGTTTTCTTCAACACCATGCGGAGCGCGTTCTCGCACGTCGGCATCTATCTCGGTGACAACCGCTTCCTGCACGCGCCGCGCTCCGGTGCCGAAGTGCGTATCGAGGATATGCGCCAGAGTTACTGGATCAACCGCTACAACGGCGCCCGTCGCTTGCTGGCTCGCGAGGAGCAGAAAAGCCTCGCTCAGTAACCGGTTATGACCGTCCCCCCTGGCCCTTCGTCCGCGAGGAGAGAAGGGCGACTCCTGAGTTGCGTAGGCGACTTTCAGATTAGGGGTGGTAAGCCGGAACCCCAGAAAATTCGGTCAGTTTAGTGTGTAGTGCTGCATTCTTGATCAGACTTTCCGAAACCATTTCCCGCAGCGACTTGTAGCGCCGCATTTACAATTCCCGACGAGGCCTTCGTTCATGGGTGGGGATCTGTAGCAGGCATGTGTTGCCCGGCGCCTTGGCGGCGGTGCTCAAAATGCCAGCTGCAGACGGGCGCCGGCAACGGTGGAGTCGGGTAGCGAAAGCCCGGGATTGAAAATGCGCTGGATCAGCGGTTGCACGATCACGCCGCGTGCGAGCTGGGCCTGGTAGGTTACTTCAACGACGGTTTCCGCAGTAGACGACAGCGGCGTGCCAAGATCGGCGGCCAGCAGTTCACGTCCCTGCAGGCCGACGTGTGCGCGCGTTGCTGCGATGCCGAAGATGTCGTCTTCACGGCCAGCGAGCACGCCCTGCCAGGCGATACCGGCGCTGACCGAATAGTCGATGTTGTTGGTCTTGCCGTCGGTAAGGCCGTAGCGAACGAAGGCCGTCAAGTTGCGATTCGAGTCGGGGACACGATAAAGGGTCTGTTCGCCGAGAATGTAGGCACCCCAGTGCGTCGTGGTCTTGGCATCGCCCGCCGCGTTGACCGCCACCAGCTCCGGGAACTGCGGCGTGAAACGCCAGGCGCCAAGGGCGAGCTTGCTGATGGGTTCGAAGCCACCCGCGTGGCTGGCGGCCGGAGCTGACGCACCGAGCGTCACGCCCAGTTCGGCCGGACGCAGGCCGACTTCACCGATGACCATGCTGCCGCTGCCCTGTTGCCAGCTGATGTTGGGGCCGGCAGTCGCTGCACGCTCGGTCGTAACGCCGCGGGTGACGGCCAGCATGGCGTACCAGGCAGGGTCCGGATCGATCCGCAGGCGGGCGCCCCAGGTGCTGGTCGGGTAGATCGTAGGGCCTGCCAGGGTGCCGAAATCACCGGCTTCGGCGGACATCCCGAACGACGGATGCAGAAAAACGCCCGACGAATCGGTAACGTAGAACTCGGAGTCGATGGGGTAAAGGCCAAGCCGCAGCGAGCCCTTGTCGTCGGGGAAGGACTGCTGCAGCCAGGCCTGGAAGATGCCGCTACGGTTGACCGGAGCTTCGATGTTGTCAATGCCCATCAGGCTACCGACGTAGTTGAGATTGACGCGTTGGCCGCTGTTGCTGATCAACTGCAGGTACGCCGATCCGCCCTGCCAGCCGAGCAGCTTCTCACCGTCGACTTGCAGGATCAGGTCGACATGACCCATGTAGCCGCCGCCGCGTTTGAAGCCACCACTATTGTTACGGAGGTAGTCAGCGGTGTAGAGAAGCTCGAGCTCGGCACCTTTGTCGTACAGGCGCTGACGGGCACCGCCCCAGTCGCCGGTGAGGGTGCTTTCCTGCCAGTTCGGCGCAGCGACATCGGCGCTCGCGATGGAAGTCATCTCGTGCGCCGGCCCGCCCTCGCTCTGCCGGATTTCGCCTGCCCTTGAGGACGCGCCGGGGTCGTCCCCGGCGGCAGCATGCACAGGCGAAGCTTGAGTGAAAAGGACAGTGAGCAACAATGCGCTGCGCGCGGCGCCGAATGTGTACTTGGACATCAACATCCCTCTTCCAAAAAAAGTGAGCGAGTGCCTGCCTCGCGGAGCATGACCGTTGTCAAAGCTGCCCTAGCGCAGCAAGGGCCCAAAGGAATGGGTTTGCAATGTACATGAGAAGCATTCGCGTTACCATGGTTTGGCTGAACTTTTCCATGGTTAGGAATGATGGATCGTCAAACGGCCCGAATCTCACAGCTGTAAATGCGAAGAATTCGCATTTACAGCAAGCTCTGCGCTTGTTAATATCCGTTGCTAACAAGAGTTATTCGCATCTCAAGCAATGGAGGTATGACATGAAAGTTCTGTTTTCGCGTTCGCTGTTGACTCTCGCGGTGGTTGTCGCTGCCTTCGGCAGCAGCGTCAGCCAGGCCGAGGACAAAGTGCTGAATCTTTATTCGGCGCGGCACTATCAGACCGATGAAGCCTTGTACCAGGGTTTCACCGAGCAGACCGGAATCACCATCAAGCGAATCGAGGGCAAGGAAGACGAACTGCTCGAACGGATCAGGAACGAGGGCGCCTACAGCCCGGCGGATATCCTGCTCACCGTCGATGCCGCGCGGCTCGCCGCCGCGCACGAACTGGGACTCTTTGCGCCGCTGAGCTCGCCGCTTCTCGAGGCGCGTATTCCGGCCAATCTGCGCACCGTCGACTGGTTTTCGTTCTCGACGCGTGCGCGCGTCATCGTCTATGCCAAAGGCGTCGTCAAGCCCGAGGAAGTGCAGACTTATGGCGACCTGGCCAATCCTCGCCTGAAGGGAAAGATCTGCTCGCGTTCGGGCTCGCATCCCTACAACCTGTCACTGATGGCGTCGATCATCGCCCATCAGGGCGAGGCCAAGGCCGAGCAATGGGCGAAGGGCATGGTGGCCAATTTCGCGCGCGCGCCGAAAGGTGGGGATACCGATCAGATCCGGGCGGTGGCTGCTGGCGAATGCGCGGTGGCGGTCGCCAATACCTACTATCTGGCGCGCCTGATGCGTTCGGACAAGCCCGAGGACCGCACGACGATGGACAAGATCGGCGTCGTCTGGCCTGACCAGCAGAGCTATGGGGCACACATCAACGTCTCCGGTGGCGGGATTCTCAAGCATGCACCGCACAAGGAAGCAGCGCTCAAGTTCCTCGAGTATCTGGCCAGCGACCAGGCGCAGCGCTATTTCGCCGATGGTAACAACGAGTGGCCGGTGGTGGTCGGGATCAAGATCGACAATCCGGCGCTGACTGCGCTCGGCAAGTTCAAGGCCGACCCGCTGCCGGTCGGCTCGCTGGCGATGTATCGTGCCAAGGCGCAGATGATCTTCGATCAGGTGGGGTATCGCTGATTGCCTGATTGCGTTAGAGCGCTAATTTCGCTGCTCGCGCCGATCGCCGCAGCGGCGTCAGCGACGGCGGCGTGAAATCTGGCGTGACAGCGCGATGAGCGGTAGCAGTCCAACGACGACGATGGCCAGCGACGCGCTGGCTGCTTCGGCGAGCCGTTCGTCTGCGGCCAGCGTATAGGCCTGCGTGGCCAGGGTGTCGAAGTCGAAAGGGCGCATCACCAGCGTCGCCGGCAACTCTTTCATGACGTCGACGAAGACCAGCAAGCTGGCGGTGAACAGGCTGCTGCGCAGGATCGGCAGGTGCACCCGGCGCAGCGTTGCGCCCTGACCGAGGCCCAGGCTGCGCGCCGCATCGTCCATGTTCGGGGTGATTTTTGCCAGGCTGCTGCTCACCGCCTGCAAGGCGACGGCCAGAAAGCGCACCAGATAGGCGTAGATCAGCGCCGCGATTCCGCCCGTGAGCAGCAGGCCGGGGTTGGCGCCGAACCAGTCTTGCCACTGGCCGGCCAGCCAGATGTCGAGGCGGCTGACCGGGATCAGGACACCGACGGCGATGACTGAACCGGGGACGGCGTAGCCGAGGCTGACCAGGCGGTTGAGGGCGCGCGCCAGTAGCCCTTTCGAGAGGCGTGCGCCGTAGGCGAGCAATACCGCCAGCGACACGGCGATGATTGCGGTCAGGCCGGCGAGCACGAAGCTGTTGCGCACCATGACGAAGAAATGTTCGCCAAAGCGCGCCTCGCCGTTGGCCAGCGCCAGGCGCAGCAAGAGGTAGGCTGGCAACAGGAAGCCGATGGTCAGCGGCAGCGCACACACTGCGCTGGCCAGCCAGCCGCGCCAGCCCGACAAGTGCTGGCTAGTGCGTGGCCGGTTGCGTGCGGTGGTGTCGTAGAAGCGCGAGCGGCCGCGGGAGACCCGCTCGATGGCCAGCAGTAGCATCACGAAGCCGAGCAGCGCCGCCGCCAGTTGCGCTGCGGCAATGCGATCACCCAGCGAGAACCAGGCACGATAGATGCCGGTGGTGAAGGTCTGCACGCCGAAATAGGAGACCGTCCCGTAATCGGCGAGCGTTTCCATCAGTGCCAGCGCGGCGCCGGCCGCGACGGCCGGCCGGGCCAGTGGCAGCGAGACGCGAAAGAAACTGCGCCAGGGCCCGAGACCGAGTGTGCGCGAGGCTTCGAGCATGCCGCTGGCACGCTCGATGAAAGCCGTGCGGGTGAGCAGATAGACGTAGGGATAAAGAACGAAGACGAACATGGTGACGGCGCCGCCCAGGCTGCGCACTTCCGGAAACCAGTAGTCGGCCTTGCTCCAGCCGAAGTACTCGCGCAGGAAAGTCTGCAGGGGGCCGACAAACTGCAGGAAATCGGTGTACACGTAGGCCAGAACGTAGGCCGGCATGGCCAGTGGCAAGACCAGCGCCCACTCGAAGACGCGCCGACCGGGAAATGAATGCATGGTCGTCAGCCAGGCTGTGCTGACGCCGAGGACGACCACCCCCACCCCGACCGTCAGGCACAGTACCAGGGTGTTGGCGATGTAGTCCGGCAGCACGGTCGCTGCCAGGTGCGACCAGGTCGTTCCGGTACCGCCGCTGAGGATGTTGGTCAGCACGCTGGCCACCGGCAGGCCGACCAGGGCGGCGACGGTGGCAGAAACGACGAGCAGGGGATTGAGCGGTGAGCGGATCATGATTCAAGTGCGTAAATGAGAATTATAATTGACAAGCAGCCTTGCTCCTTGCTGCTTCACGTCCTGGCTGACGTCGGCAGGAACTGAGCAGCTGGGGTCCGCCGCCCACCGAGTCACCGAGTCACCGAGTCACCGAATCACCGAATCACCGAATCACCGAATCACCGAATCACCGAATCACCGACTCATCCACTCCTCACCAGGCTTCGATGGCCCATCTCGAACTCGAAGGAATCGTCCAGCGCTTCGGCTCGCATACCGTCGTCGATGGCGTCGGCTTCAGTGTCGAAACCGGCAGCATCGCCTGCCTGCTCGGACCCTCGGGCTGCGGCAAGACGACGCTGCTGCGCTGCATCGCCGGCTTTGAAGCGATCGCTGCCGGTGAGATTCGCGTGCAGGGCAGGGCCGTCAGTCGCGCCGGTTGGCGGCTGCCGCCGGAGAAGCGTGAGATCGGCATGGTTTTTCAAGACTACGCGCTGTTTCCGCACCTGACGGTGGCGGCCAACGTCGCTTTCGGTCTCGCTGGCGTGGCCGCCGAGCAGCGTCAAGAGCGCGCCGCCGAGCTTCTGACCACCGTTGGCCTCGCTGGCCAGGGCGGCAAATACCCGCATGAACTCTCGGGAGGGCAGCAGCAGCGGGTGGCGCTGGCCCGCGCGCTGGCGCCACAACCGCAGTTGCTGCTCCTCGACGAACCGTTCTCCAATCTCGATGTAGGTCTGCGCGAGCGCCTGTCGCTCGAAGTGCGTGACATTCTCAAGAGCCAGAACATTACCGCGGTGCTGGTCACCCACGATCAGCACGAAGCCTTTGCCATGGCCGACGAGGTGGGCGTCATGGCCGCCGGCATCATTCAGCAATGGGATAGTCCGTATCGCCTGTACCATCAGCCGGTCAACCGCTTTGTCGCCGATTTTGTTGGGCAGGGGGTGTTCATGGCTGGCAGAGTCATCGATGAACGGCACGTAGAGGTCGAGCTCGGCATTCTCGAATCGCGTTTGCCGCTCGAATGCAGCCAGGGTTGCGCTGCCTGTGGTCAGGGTTGTGGCGTCGAAGTGCTGCTACGTCCCGACGACATCGTTCACGACGACCGCAGCGAACTGCTCGCCGAAGTCCGGCTCAAGGCTTTTCGTGGCGCGGAAATCCTCTATACCTTGAAGCTCGCCAGTGGCGTTGAAGTCCTGTCGCTGGTTCCTTCGCATCACAACCATGCCCTTGGCGAGCTGATCGGCATCCGCCTCGACGTTGACCACGTCGTCGCCTTCAAGACGCCGATGCAAAGCGTCGTGCCCATCGCACAGAGCATTCCGTTGCCTCGATGATTCCCTGGCTCGAAGGCAAAGCCCCCTTTCCGCCACTGGAACGGGCGCTGCACGAGCCCAACGGCCTGCTCTGTGCGGGTGGCGACCTGTCGCCGCAACGCCTCCTCAACGCCTACCAACATGGCATTTTCCCCTGGTACGCGAGCGGCGAACCGATCCTCTGGTGGAGCCCGGATCCGCGTATGGTGCTTGACCCTGGGGACTTCCGCATCTCGCGCTCCCTGCGCCGTCGCCTGCGTGCCGGTCGCTACGAGGTGAAACTGGACAGTGACTTCCCGGCGGTCATCCGCGCCTGCGCAGAAGCGCCGCGCGACGGTCAGGACGGCACCTGGATTTCCCGCGAAATGCAGCACGCCTACTGGCAGCTGGCGCAACTTGGTTTCGCGCACTCGGTCGAGACGTGGATCGATGGCCAGCTGGTGGGCGGTCTCTACGGAATGGCTATCGGGCGCATGTTCTACGGAGAATCGATGTTCGCGCTGGCCACCGATGCTTCCAAGATTGCCGCCGCACACCTCGCGCGTTTCCTTGAGGGTGAGGGATACGGCCTGATAGATTGCCAGATGAAAACCGCGCACCTGGCGTCTCTGGGCGCGCGCGAAATCCCGCGTGCCGATTTCATGGCCCGTTTGCGCGCGCTGGTCGCCGTGCCGTGGCAGCCGGGTCGATGGCCGGCCGACGGCGCCAACCAACCCTGGAATTAGTTGCATGGCGCGCCTCAATGACTCGGAACTGCCGTTCTCCCTGCTGCAGTTCTACTCGACGGCCCCTTACACCTGCAGCTACCTGGCGGGTGAGCGGGCGCGTTCGCAGGTCGCCGCGCCAAGCCATCTGATCAGCACCGAGATTTACGGCGAACTCGTGCGTAGCGGTTTTCGACGTAGCGGCCTGTTCACCTACCGGCCGAAGTGCGACCACTGTCAGGCCTGCATCCCGGTACGCATTCCGGTTGATCTGTTCCAGCCCAACCGCAGCCAGCGCCGCAGTGTGCACAGGCACGCGCGCCTGCAGGCGCGCGAACTGCCACTGTGCTTCAATGAGCAGCACTATCAGCTTTACCTGCGTTACCAGGCGGCGCGGCACGCCGGTGGCGGCATGGACGAGGACAGCCACGACCAGTACGCGCATTTCCTGCTGCAGAGTCGCGTTGACACTCGCCTCATCGAATTCACCGAAAACGGCGTCCTGCGCATGGTGAGTATCCTGGACGTGCTCAACGACGGCCTTTCGTCGGTCTACACCTTCTACGATCCGGATCTTTCCCCTGCCAGTTTTGGCACTTACAACATCGTCTGGCAAATCAGCCAGTGTGCGGCCAACAAGCTTCCTTATCTGTACCTGGGTTACTGGATCCGTGACAGCCGGAAAATGGCTTACAAGGCCAACTTCAAGTCCATTGAGGGCCTGTTCGACCGGCAGTGGGTGGATCTGCGCGCGCGCCTGGGGGCCTAATCGGGCGCGTTCTTGGGATAAAATTCCTGCCGTCGCTTCACTCTCAGCTGAATCCATGTCTGTGTCCCGCAAGAAGAGAACTCCTGCCTCGCGCGTCCGTCAAGCGGTACTCGCTGAGCCGCTGACGCCGGAGGCTCAGGCCGCGAAGACGCTTGCGGCGGGCCAGTATCGCCAGGCGATAGAGCTATACAAGACCTTGCTGAAGCAGGAGCGCAGGAGCGAGTGGGTCGACGGTCTGGCCGCCAGCTATGCTGGCCGCGCTGGCGAGCTGGCCGCCAAGGGCATGCTCTCCGAAGCGCTGGTGGTATGGCGGAATCGCACCAGCCTGTGCGATCGGCCGCTGGCAGAAGGCCCCTACGTCGAGTGGTTGCTGCGCGCAGGCGAGCATGCTGCTGCGCTGCGCTTGCTGGTCACCAGCGCTGATCTCTCGCCGTCGGCTATCGCCGAGCTTGAAACACGGCTGGCAGCGGTGGTCTTGACTGCGCCCGCCGAAGCGCTGGCGCAACTCGCCGCCGACAGTCCACTATCCCGTCATCGTGCGCTCGCCCTGGCGGCCATCGCCGCCTGCGCTCGTGGCGACCAACTGGCGCTTGAGGAGCAGCTGCGCGCGATACCCTTTCGCTCGCCATACCGCGATCTCCGCTATCTCCTGAAATCCCTGCTGTTGCTTACCGAGGAGCCGACGCAGGCCGCCGAACTGAGCGCCCGCGTCGCTGCGGGAGGCCCTTTCGAAAGCCTGGCGGCGGTCGTTCGTGCGGCGCTACTTACGGGTAGTCGCTGGCTTGCCGCGCTGCCGGCTCTCGATGACCAGGGGCGGCAGTTGCTGCTGGACCTGAAGGGCTGTCCGCAAAGCCGGCGTTCCCTGCTGCTCAATGTGGCGACCATGGCGACGCTCGATTCCGCACCGTCGCCAGGCAGGGTGCTCGAGCTGTTGCTGCACCGCCAGGGCGGCGTGCCGGCCAGCGCAGCGACCCTCTGCCGCCGCCTGTTGCCGTTCGCGGACAGACGAGTGCCCGACTACGAGAGTACTTTCGGCCCGCTGGCCGAAGAGGAGCGCGAGTGCCTGGCGGCGCTGACCGCGGAACTGCACGGCGAGCTGCCACTGAGCAAGGCGCACTGGTTACGTGCTGCGGGATTGCTGTCCGCGCCGGAGAAGGCGCCGCTGCAGGCGGCGCTGATCCTGCGTCATCTGGTTGAATTGTTTGCCGACGATGGCCGCGGCAAGGGTATGTCTGCGCAGTGCCGTGACTGGCTGGAGCGTAGTCTGGCACTTGACCCGGCTGACGTCGGCACGCAGCTGAAGCTGATCCAGAGCCATCGGCAGGCTGGCGACTTGCGGGCGGCGCGTACCGCCGTCGACCAGGCGCTGGCGCACTTTGCCACGGACCCGGCGGTGCTCCTCGAAGCGGTCGAAACGGCTCTCGCCGGCAGCGCGTTCAAGAAAGCGGTGGCTCTGGCGAAGCGCGTACTGGCGCTCGACCCGATCAATTCCCGGGTGCGCGCCTTGATTGCTCAGGCGCACCTCTCGCACGCACGCAAACAGATTCGCGCGCGACGACCGGAGGCCGCGGGGAAGGAGCTCGACCTGGCAGAGCAGTGGCTGACTGCGGCGAGCGAGAAAAGTGTCGTCAAGCTCCTGCGCGGCCTGAGTGCGACCGATGCGCAGGCGAGCGGGCTGCTGCACGAAGCGGTGGCCGAATTCGGCGGCAATCTCCTGGCGGCTTTCCACGTCTTGCTCGAAGGCGCTCGCCTCGGTGCTCAGCTGACACCTACGCTGCGTCGTGCCGGTATCAAACTGTCGGCGGCGACGACGGCGCGCGAAGTGCTGGCCGTGGTGCATGCCATCAACGCGCTGTGTGAAGTCGGGCCGCGAACTTTGGCCGCCGTTCTGGACGAGTTGCGCGCACCCTTGCGGGGTGCTGCGCGTCATGACTTCAGCGAATCCGAAAGGATTTCGATTTGCGAAGCACTGCTGCGCCGGAACGAGCGCTCCTTGCTGCAGGCCTACGCTGACGCCGGCCGGAAGCGCTGGCCCGAGCGGCCGATCTTCGTTTATTTCCACGTTTTCGCCCGCCACGGTTCCGCGGCCTACTTGTTGATATCCTTAGACGAAGGCATGGCGCTCGAGGAAGCCCTGGACAAGGCGCGCGAAGAAGGCGATCAACGCACCGCGCTACGCATTCGCGAGTTGCTGTCACCGCCGCCGGCGAAGTTCGACGACGAGGATGCAGACGATTTCGACGATTTCGGAGATCTGGACGAGTTGGGCGAAGCCTTCGCCAAGGTGGAAAAAACGTTGTTCACCAATCCACGCGCAGCCCTGGAAATGCTGTTCGAGATGGCCGGCGAAGAAGCAACCATCAACATGGCCCGCGCGGTTTTCCCGGCTAGTGAGTTTAGTAAAATGGAGCGTGCCGCGGGTGGGAATCGCAAGAAACTGGCGCGCTTGTTGATCGAGAGCGTCGCCGAAGAAATTCGGCCTGTCGCCGGGAGTGTTCAGCCTGACCCGCAGCCGCAGCCGCAGCCGCAGCCTCCTCTCGCGCCACCTTCCCCCGTTGCCCCGAAAGCGAAACCGCCGGTTCACGATGACCGGCAGAGAGACCTGTTCGATGATTGATCCCTACCGCATCCTTGGCGTCGAGATGGGTGCCAACGACGAGACGATTCGAGCTGCGTACCTGGCGGCGATTCGTGAATCGCCTCCCGAGCGCGACCGCCAGCGCTTCGAGAGCGTACGCGCAGCCTACGAGGCGATTTCCGACCATCGCCGACGCCTGGCACACCAGCTCTTCGACCGTTCATCGCCAAGCGTAGACGACGTGCTGCACGCGCTCAGCAGCGACTTCGCGCCTGCTCTCCCGAGTGAGCAGCGTGTGCTGCGCGTGCTGGGGGCGAAATGACGGCAATGACGCCAGTGCTGACTGACCTACAGACGCTAGCGCCAACGGCCCTCGCTGGCCAGGAAAGAGAGCGCGTGGAGCGTCTGGTCGAGGAGTTTCGTGCCTACCTGGAGGACGCCGCGCAGCTGCCTGAGCCGGGCGATGCGTGGGACGGTGATGACTTGGAGAGCACGGCGCCAGCGGTCGACCTGAGCACTCTACTCGCCGAAATGGCGGTGCTCAAGAACGAACTGCGTCTGCAATCGCGTCAGTTCAAGAATACGCTAGACGAGTTGCGCTGCTTCGGCAACGATCTGCGCGCGCATAGCGAGCGGCTGCAAGAGGAACTCGAGCGTGCGCGCGAGCAGGCGGCCTCGATCCAGGGGCAGACCACACGGCAGTTCCTGCTCGCCTTGATCGACCTGCGCGACCGCCTGCAGAGTGGCGTGGACGCCGCGCGGCGACCGCCGTCATCGTTTCTCGAGCGCCTGCTTCCTGGTCCGACGCGTCTTGCCGCCAGCCTGGCCGAGGGGCAGCGCCTGACCCTGCAACGCCTCGACGAGCTGCTTGCCGGCCATCGCGTACGGCCCATCCGGGTCGTCGGCGAAACGCTTGATCCGCAACGGATGCGCGTTGTCGGTCTCGAAGCCGCTACGGGGTCGGCCGCGATCCCCGACGGTAGCGTTGTGCGTGAAGTTCAACGCGGATTTTTCCACGACGGCGAGCTGCTGCGCATCGCCGAAGTCATTGTCAGCAAGAAAGCGAACAGAACATGACAGAAACCATTATCGGCATTGATCTGGGGACCACCAACTCCGAGGTGGCCATCGTCCGCGACGGGCGCGTCGAGGTCATCGAGGTGGCTCCGGGGGTCCGCATTCTCCCTTCGGTGGTCGGTGTCGCCGATGACGGGACTCTGCTGGTTGGCGAAGCCGCACGCAACCAATACGTCTTGCATCCCGAGCGCAGCGTACGTTCAATCAAGCGCCGTATGGGCGAACTGGACGCCGTGCAAATGGCTGGCAAGGACTACAGTGCGCAGGAAATCTCGGCGATGATCCTGCGCCGCTTGCGCGAGATTGCCGAGGCCCATACCGGCGAAACGCTCACCAGGGCGGTGATTACGGTGCCCGCGTATTTCTCCGATGCGCAGCGCCAGGCGACGCGCGAGGCGGGCGAGATTGCCGGCCTGGAGGTGATGCGCATCATCAACGAGCCGACCGCCGCCGCGCTGGCCTACGAAAGCTGTCACAGTGGTGCGCGCAAGGCGCTGGTCTATGACCTCGGCGGCGGCACTTTCGACGTCTCGGTGGTGAATCTGGAAAGCGATGTCGTCGAGGTGCTCGCCAGTCACGGCAACAATCACCTGGGTGGCGACGATTTCGATGAGAAGCTCGTCAGCTTTGCGGTCGAGCACCTGCGCACGAAGAACACGATCGACGTTCGTGACAACGCGGTGGCCATGGCTCGCCTGCAGCGCGCCGCCGAAACGGCCAAGATCACCTTGTCGGAGCAGCCGTATGCCAGCTTGAGCGAGGAGTATCTGTCCGAGAAGGACGGCGTGCCGGTTCACTTGTCGCTCGAGATTTCGCGCTCCGACTACGAGGACATGATCGAGCCTTTTGTCGCCGAGACCCTCGCCGCGGTGCATGTGGCGCTCAGTGGTGCCGGATTGACGGTCAGCGAGATCAACGAGATCCTGCTCGTCGGCGGCGCTACTCGCACGCCACTGGTGCAGCGCCGACTGGAAGAGGAGCTGGGTCTGCAGCCTCGCGCAGAGGTTGATCCCGATCTCTGCGTCGCCATGGGCGCCGCCATTCAGGCGGCGGTGATTGCTGGTGCGCAGGCACCGACGGTGCTCGTCGACGTCACTCCTTACACCTTCGGCACCAGTGCCATGGGGCCTTTCAACGGTGAAATGTATCCCTACTGCTTCGTGCCCTTGATCCGCAAGAACACGCCGATTCCCGTCTCGCGGAGCGAGGGCTTCGGCACCCTTTTCGATGGCCAGACCAGGGCCGAGATCAACGTCTACCAGGGCGAAGATCCCGATGCGCTGAACAATATCGCGATCGGGCGCTTCATGATCGAGGGGCTACGCGACGCCCCCGCCGGTAATCCGCTGATTACCACCTTCTCGCTGGATGTGAACGGCATCCTGCAGGTGACTTCGCGCGAGAAGGAAAGCGGCCTGGTGCATTCGATTACCATCGACAAGGCCATCAGCGCCTTCTCTGGCGACAAGTTGCTGGCCGCACGCGAACGGATCGACGAGCTGTTTGGTGAGCAGGAGGCGGCGGAGCGCCCCGGCGGGGCCGATGCTGCGGGCACTGCCGATGGTCGGCGACTGCGCATTGAAGCAACGGCGCTAATCGAAAAAGCCGAGCGCCTGCTGACCACGGCGGCCGCCGAAGATGCCGAGGACCTGGTGAACGCCATCGAGGCGGTCAAGGATGGCCTTGGCGGATCCGCGGACGAGCTGAAAACGCCTACCGATGCGCTGGCCGATCTCCTCTATTACCTCGATGCCTGAACATCTCGAGCGCTGTCCGGCGTGCCGTGCGCGCCTGACTGAGGCCGCCACCTGTTCCCGTTGTGGCTGTGATTTTTCGCTGCTGCGGCAAGCCGAGCTTGCGGCCGCTCGCCGCCTCGCGCAAGCCGCGTGTTTGCTGGTCGGCGGCGACAGGGCCGCCGCGGGCAGGCAGGTCGACGCCGCTTTGGCACTACAGAGAAGTGGGCTTGCGCAGGCTATCCAGGCCTTTCTGGCTGGCGCGCCGCCGCTTCACCGGAAGCGGCACGCGGAGGAGGGTGCCCGCTTCCCGGCGCTAGGTGGCGAAGTCCTTCCGCCTGGATTTATGACCGAGCCTTGCAGCGAGTGATGTTTCGGCAGGTGTAAGGCCTGCCAAACCGGCTCGGGAGCTCGCTTGCCGCTAGGCGGGATCGCCGCCGTTGGCACTTGCCGCTGTTCGACTGCTGGATGTGCTGAGTGTGCTGGGTGTGTCCTCGGTGGCGAGCACTTCGAACAAGGTCGCCATGCCCTTGGCGGCATGTTCGAGGGCTTTCGCATCCTCTTCGGTGACGCTGCCAGGGGCCGCCTGGAGACCTTGAGAAATGTCGAGAACACGCTCGCCATGCTGCAGCAGGCGGCTGCGAATGGCGTTGAGTAGCTGTAGTTTGGCGATGCCGGCGCTGCGTAGATCGTGCATCGCTTCGTCCTTTTCCTCGTCGCTGTTCGCGCCAGCCAACTCGCGTCGCGCGTTGACTTCGGCCATTGCTTCCTTCCACCAGCGCATGAAGGTCGCCCGGTGCTCGACCAGTGAGTTCAGTGATTCCCCCATGGCGTTTATTTCGTCGCGTCCACCCTTCACCGTCGGGACGCGGTGGCTGGGACTGCCGTAGGCCAGGTCGTCGAGCAGTCCGGCCATCAACTGAATGCGGCGCACGACGCGCCGGGTGATCACTACCGCCAAGAGTGCGCCGAGAGCGATGGCGCAGCCGACGACGATCAGACTGAGCCGCGCGCTGGCCTCCGACGATTCGGTAATTTCCACGACGCGGCGGGCCATCATCTGATTGGCCTGGTCCGCGTTCTGCTTTACCAGCGGCGCGACAAGATCGGCGGCAGCACTCATCTCGCGGCTCAGGATAGCGATGCTGGCCCTTTGCGCGACCAGGGCCAGAAAGCCCTCTTGATAATCTTGCAGTAGCCCGAGCAGCAGCGACTTGTCGGCCTCGGCGATCAGCGAAGCGGTGATCTGCGCGCGAATGGCGTCGGCGATTTCGACCACCATCGGCGGGTAAGACTCATCGCCGCGCAGCAGGAAGTCCTTCTCGCGTCGTCGGAGCTGCAGGACGCTGGTTTCAAGCTTGGGCACGTGATAGGCATTCAGGATGGCTTCGATGCGGTGCGCTGCGTCGCGGAACGGCCCCTTGCCGCCGCTGACGTTGCCGCCCTTGAGGGCGCTTTCGGCGTAGGGTTCGAAGCTCGTCGCATATACCGTGAGCTCGGCCAGCAGTTTCTGGCTGACCGCGTCCTGACGTTCGGCGGTCTCCAGCAGCTGGCGAAACTCGGCGATCAGGCGGCGAACCTGTTCGCGGTAGGCAGGGTCCTGCCGCAAGGCCAGATCCTTCTCGCTACGGCGAATCTGCAGTAGCAGGGTGTACAGGCGGTCGACGTTGTAATTGGCCGCAAGCTCCTGCAGGTGATGCACCTTTTTGCGGAAGGTGCCCTGTAGTCCGGAGTCCTCGTCCAGTCCCATGATCCGCCAGGCGTCGGCGACGGCGTGGAAATCTTCCTGATAGCTGCTCAGCAGGCCCTGCAGGGACGCTGCGGTTTGTCGGGAGTCCGGGTCGACCGCGGCCAGCGCCGCCACCTTGTCGTTCAGCGCCTGCAAGTGCTTGTCGGTTTCTTCCACCAAGGCTTCCCGGTGCTCGATGAGGAAGCCTTTCTCGGCGTCACGTACGGCCGCCAGTTCGATCTCGATCTCCAGCGCCAGCGATTTTCGCACTTCAAAAACCTGTAGTTGCCGGTAGTCGCCGAGCACAGTAGCCAGCGTCTGATGGTAGTGCCAGGCGACGCCGACAAAAAAGGAGGCCGATGACGACGAAGCCGAGGCCGATTTTTTTCGCCGATGCGTAGTCCGCTGAAGAACCTGTCCACCCCCCGCCTCCTTGGCTTATGGCTTAATGTGAAAGTCGCGCAAGCGACTCACGAAACTCCCTTCTCCACTCGCGGGAGAAGGGGCAGGGGAAGAGGGAAAACGGTCATGGCTTTCTCATCATCAGGGGTGTCTCGACATGTCATGACCGTTAGTCCGGGCGCGTAGGGGCAGTCAGCCCGCTAGAATGTCATCCGTGCCCGCGCGTGCTGGGTAAGCAATCGGCAGATGGTACGTCGCCTTTGTGTCGAAAGCATGACGGTCGGTGTTGCAGCGCGCGAAATAGTCAAACAGCACTGGCCGGCACGCGCCCTCCGGCGACCGCATTTCAAGGCTTTCACGAGGCACGCGTGACCGTCACCATGAAAATAAAATGGTGTTATATTCGTAACTAGGAAGCAGAGGAGTGGCGATGGATCCGGACATCGTTTACACCAAGACGGCCAGGGGGCTCGACGAGATCAAGTGGCGCAGACACAAGCTGCCGGCCCGTTTGCGCGCTCTGCTGATCACCATTGACGGGAAGTCCACGGCCGCGGCGCTGGTTCGCCGATTCTCCTCGCCAGCGCAGGCGGCCGCCGGTATTGCCGGTCTGCTCGCTTGCGGTTTTATCGAAGTCGCTGCTGAGGCTGGCGCTAGCTCATCGGCAGATTCATTGCGCGCCGCAAGGCAGTTCATGGCAACCAGCATGCTCGCCACTCTGGGAGTGGATGCGGATTATCCTGCCGCCAGCATCAATTCGGCGCAAAGTCTCGAAGAGCTTGCCGAACTGGCGTCGAAATTGCTGGACCTGGTGCGCAGCCAAGGCCATGACAGCGCCGCCGATGCCTTCATCGCCGGGCTTCGCGACTTCGGCATCGTCCAGGACTCTGACTGGCTTTCGCCAAACGAGCCGTCGGCGCGAAACGGTGGTTCTTGAGCTGCGAAGGCGCGGGCGCTGGCAAGTGCTCTTCATCGCCCACGCCCGCTTCCCTTAATGTGAAAGTCGCGCAAGCGACTCACGAATCTCCCTTCTCCCTTGCGGGAGAAGGGGCAGGGGAAGAGGGAAACGGTCATGACTTTCATGATTTGGGGTGTCTCGATTGTCATGACCGTTAGCTCATTGCCGGACCAGCCGTGATAACAAGCGGCTGCTTAGTAACGGCGTGCGGTGCGCCGTGCCACGCCAGCGTAGCTTACCGGCGTGAGAGGCCGGCCAACGATGGCTTCAGCTCGCGGGATGACACTGTTAATCCCCGGAATTGAGAGCTGCTCGCCAACTTCAGCTCCGAGAACAATGATCGCCGTGGCGATCGTGAAAACTGCAACCGCTTTCAGCCTGGTCATTTGCTTTCTCCTTTGGTGAAGTGCTCGGGCAAGTCACCCGTGCCTTTGAGATCCTCGAGCTTGACCGCGGTGGCCTTGCTCGTATTCTTGAACTCGAAACCACTCGCCGCGACCGCTTTCCCGCTCTTCCAATTACTGAACTGGATGCTGTAACTCGGGCCATTCGGCACGCGCTTGGAGGTGATCACGTAACGGCAGGGATAAGGCTTGTCGCCGTGGGCAATCCAGATTTGCCAGTCGACGTCTTTGGCTCGAAACGCCAGCGAATCACACTCGACGCCACCAATCACGCCACTGCCAAGATCTTTTATGTCTTCGACTCCTTCCATGAGCGCATCGTAGGAGTTCGACAGCAGCAGATCCGCGGCGGGGAGGGGGCGGTCGTATTTGTCGCGCATCACATCGACCAGATGATCGATGGAGCCGGGTATCTCGACCTGAGTATATATATTCAGATTCTTGCCCAGGATGGTGAGTTTTTTTCCGTCGAAGGACATGTCGACATCGGCAAAGCCTCCGGCGCGCGTTGCATGAATCTTGTCGGGTCGTTTGAGTTCCACCTTGCCCGAACTTGCCAGTGCGAGAATCTGATCTTCCGGGGTGACCACCTCAAGAGTGGCGTCGTAGTTGAACGACAGCGCCTGTTGCGCGGCCAGGAACTCCGACATGGCCTTCACCAATCGTTTGGCATCCAGTTCATCGGCGCTCGCAGGGGTCGATAGTCCCAAGGCAATCGCCACCGAAAGTGCAAGCGTGGAAATGCTGAGCGCTGCGAAATTCACTGGTTTTCGTGTGTCTGGATTCATTGAAAGCTACCTTTCTGAATGAGGGTTCTGTGTTTGGGAGCGTGATGCTCCGCTTAGTCTAGCGTGAATCGTGCATGCTTGCAGCGGTCGTAATCGTTCGCCCATGCAGGCGTCGCCACGCCAGCGGCGAGACAGCCTTCCAGCGTTTGAAGGCGTGTGTGAAGGCGCTGGCACTGGAATAGTCGAGGACCACGGCGATCTGTCCGAGCGACAGGTCGGTCAGGCAGATCAGCCGCAGCGCGAAACCGCAGCGGGCTTCGTCGAGTAACTGCCGGTAGGTACTGCCCTCGCGCTCGAGCAGGCGGTTCAGCCGGCGCGGGTTCATCGAGAGCTCCCGGGCGACGCCGCTCAGCGAACAGCGCCGCAGGACGAGCATCGCCTGCACCACGCGACGGGTCTGCGCGACGAGGTCGAGATCATGCTGGCTGCGGATGTCTTCCAGCCTTTCTTTCAAGAGCTTGAAGCGATCAGGGTCGGCACCGGCGACCGGCAAGCGCAGATCGCTGGCCGGGAAGACCAGTGCCGAGCTCTCGGCATCGAATTCGATCGGGCACTGAAAGGCTTGTTTATAGGGGCGCAGGTTCTCCGGTCGACGTCGTGAGAGCAGCACGGCGCGTGCTTTCCACTGCGGGCCGCAGAGCAGGCGCATGATGTTCTGCGCGATGAGAAGCGTGCCGTCGTAGATTTGGTCGACGCCGGCGATTGGCCCGGCAAACAAGGCGTAGCCGAAGGTCGCGGAGTCGCCATCGATGGTGCGCGTCGCCATCCCGGCACGGTCGTGCAGGTGGAGAAGGTTCTGCAGGTGGGCCAGCGCCGTGCCGACATCGGCGCAGTGCGGCAGCAGCTCGCCGACCATGCCAAGCGAGGAAGCGCTTTGCGCCTGGGCGAGAAGCAGCGCAAAGTGCGGGCAGCCGCTGAGCTCGGCGCAGCGTTCGAGTAGTTTGCCGGCCGTGTGCGGCGAAATGATGTTGTCCGGGTCGCTGAACAGGTCTCGCGCGACGCCGACGCTGGCGAACAGCGCTTCGGCATCAAGCGCAAAGTGCGCGATCATCTGGGCGATGTTGGCCAGGGGGCCAACGCGCTGAAATCCCTCCGGAACTTCGCCATAGCCACTTTTCGCTTCCTGCATTGCCTGATTGTTCTCCATGGTGAAGATTTCCGGTGCGTACCTGCAGATGTCGCAAATTATCAAGCAAGCTGGTACGGAACAGTCGACAATCGCGTCCTTTCATGGGCTGGCCGGTCACCTTCGTAGCGCACGCAGTGTTCAGCCGGATCGTTGGCAAGAGGAGGAGTTAAGCATGCGCAAGCAAGTATTGAAGCTGGCTGTGGCGATCACCATGGCTTCTACCATGGCAACGGCAAGCCTGGCGGCGACGGAAGCGGACGCCGTCGCCGGAATCAAGGATGCTGTCGAAGAGGCGTACCTCTACGGCTTGCCGATGATCGTCGGCTACAAGGTGCAGTACGACTACTTCATCGATCGCAAGTCGGGCCAGTTCAAGGCGCCGCTCAACACCCTCCACAATGAGGCGCGCGTCTACACCCCGCATGATACGGCGATCAGCACGCCGAACAGCGACACCCCTTACTCGATGGTCATGCTCGACCTGCGTGCCGAGCCGATGGTGCTGTGTATGCCGAAGATCGAGCCGGCGCGCTACTACGACGTGCAGCTGGTCGACCTGTACACCGACAACTATGGCTACATCGGCAGCCGCGCCACGGGCAATGAGGCCGGCTGCTACCTGATCGCCGGGCCCGACTGGCAGGGTACGGCCCCGGCCACTGTGGCCAGGACCTTCCGCAGCGAGACGCAGTTCAGCCTGGCCATCTACCGCACGCAGCTCTTCAATCCGGCCGACATGCCGAATGTCGAGCAGGTCCAGGCCGGCTACCTGGTCAAGCCGCTGTCGGCCTTCATCGGTGGCGCCAAGCCGCCCGCGGCGCCGGCCATCGACTGGCCGGCCTTCAAGCCCGAGGCTTTCACAAGCGAGTTTGCCGCCTATCTGAACTTCCTACTGCAGTTCTGCCCGCCGACCGGCAGCGCCGAAGTCGAAAAGCCGATGCGCGAACGCTTCGCGAAAGTCGGTATTGGCGCCGGGCTCAAGCCTTTGGCTGAACAACTGACGCCGGCCGTCAAGGCGGCGATGGGCGAGGCGATCAAGGCCGCGCTGCAGAAGATCGGGCAGACCGCCGAGAGTATCGGCAAGGACGTCAATGGCTGGCATATCGGTGCCGCCGCCGGCAACCGCGACTTCTACAATGGCAACTGGGCGCTGCGCGCTGCCGCCGCCAAGCTCGGCATCTACGGTAACAGCGAGGCCGAGGCGGTTTACCCCTTCACGCGGCACGACAGCAACGGCATCGTCGCCGACGGCAGCAAGCACACCTACCAGATGACCTTCGCCGCCGGCCAGCTACCGCCGGTGAACGCCTTCTGGTCGATCACCATGTACGACGGGCGCACACAGCTCTTGATCGACAACCCGATCAAGCGCTACCTGATCAACTCGCCGATGCTGCCCGAGCTGAAAAGGAACGCCGACGGTTCGATCACCGTGTACATCCAGAAGGATTCGCCGGGCAAGGACAAGGAAGCGAACTGGCTGCCGGCGCCGAACGGGCCGCTGTTCGTCGTCATGCGAATGTACTGGCCGAAGACCGAGGCGCCGTCGGTGTATCCGCTCGGCGAGGGGGCGTGGAAGCCGCCGGCGCTGGTGCCGGTGCAGAACCTCAACGCGCTGGGGGTGCGGCGCTTCGGCGACAAGTCGATCGAGAACATCGTGCGCACCGACACGCGCTACGGTAACGACGGCCTGTTCCAGGGTCCGCGCGGCTGGGGCTACTGGAACCACCTCGAATACCCGCGGCCGATCCAGAACCCCAACCTGTGGCCCGACTGGCAGTCCACCTACTTCATCGGCCGCATGGCGCTCCCTGACGGTGGCAGCGTAAGCTTCAACTACCGCTATCCGCATGCGCGCTACTTCCAGTTCGCCCTGTACCGGGAAAAAGGCGGCACTTTCGTGTCCATCGGGGAGGCTGTCGACGCGCGCAACATTGATCCCGACCCGGGTTCAAGCAACCCCTTCCGCGTCGGCGCCGACCGTCTGGCCGAAGCGCGCAAGTTCACTCTGCGCGTCGTCGCCAGGGAAGCACCGGAGGATCCGCAGCAGCGCGAGGCCAATGTGGTCTATGCCGGCACAGGTGGCAGCGAGCTGCAGTTCGTCAATCGCATCTACCTCTCCGACCAGGGCAGCGACGGTACTGGCTGGGGGGCGTCCGACACGCCCAGGGGCGGTTTCCACATGCCCACCTATACCGGCACTCTGGCCGATGGCACAAGCTTGACGTCGGAAGAAGTGGTCAAGAGTTTCGGTCGCCCCTTCCCGGGCGCTACCAAGCAGCCGGTGACCGACGAGCAGTGGGAGCAGCTGGTGCACGCCAAGGGCAACGACCCGCAACTCGACCCGGCCAGCGCGCCGGCGCGCAAGCTGCCGGTGTGGGAGAAGTACTGGAACATCCGCTACTCGATCCTGGGTTCGTTCAAAACGCCCGAAGAGCGCGCGAAAATCCCCTTCGCCGGCCCGATCGACGGCGGCGGAGACCCGGCCACCGAGTACCTGTTCGTGCAGCTGTCGCGCAAGTTCGGCCCGGTTTACGTAATGCGCGGCAAGATGCCGACTTTCCCGAACACCTATGCCGGCGCTGGCGGCAAGGGCCTGGAGATCATGCCCGATGCACAGACCCAGTACTGGTCCCTGGTCAGCTGCGAGGCCATGCCGTCGGGGCAGATCGTCGACGGCCTGACCGACATGCAGGTGCCGCTCGACGCCGAGCGCAACTACACGATTGTCTATAGCCGCAAGGAAGACCGGCCGGCCAACGCCACGGCGGAAAACGGCGTCGCCTGGATCGAGTGGAGCCCGCGTGGCGAAGGCATTGCCGGGCCGAAGAACCGGCCCGACTTCGGCATGTTGATGCTGCGCATCATGGCTACCAACCCGACCTGGAAGGAACGCCCCGACAACATCACCAGGCCCGGCATGGAGGAGGACGTGATGGGGCCGTACTACCCGCGTGGCGAGTACACCAACAAAGCGGCGTTCGAGGCGTCGGGATTGAAGACCAGGTGATGTGCCGCATCGACCTCGCGACAAGGGAGAAAGTGCATTGAAGACATCCTCATTGCTGAAGCTGATCGGCCTCATCTTGGTGGTCGTTCTGGCTACGCCGCCTACCGCCTGGGCTGGTCGGTGATCGAGCCGAAGATCGACCAGCGCGTCGCGAAGATCGGCCTGATGCCGAACCAGATCGTCGCCAACGGCCCGCTGCCGGGCGATGTCAGCCTGTACGCGAAGGAGCTGGACTGCCAGCAGAAGATCTCGACGCCGGGCTACTATTCGTCACTCAACGGCGCGGAGATCTCCGATGCGCAGCGCAGTGGCCTGTTCCCCTGCGCCAGCTTCCTCGGTTCGCGCGACGGCGCGAACACTGTCTTCGCCTGGCGCAGCGCCGACGACTACCCGGGCATCTCGTACATCAACAACCGCCAGCCGGGCGAACTGTACATTGTTGGTGGCGAATACCCGACGCTCGAAGACCCGAACATGGCCGGGCCCTTCGTCGCCAAGGCCGACGCCACCACCGGCAAGAAGCTTTGGCGCACCTATCTGGACAACCTGAACGCGTCTGGCCGCTGGATCGGAAACGCCAACCTGAACATCCTGGCCAACGGCAAGATCGCCTTTTCCTGGTCGAACCAGATCGTGCTGCTCGACCCGGACAGCGGCCTGATCCTGAAGCACAACACCCTGCCCAGTGGCGACGCACCGCCCATGGACACCAACTTCAAGCACATGACCGTCGCGCCCGATGGGACGCTGATCATGAAGGATCAGACACGGCCCAAGGGATGCACGCTACAGGGCACGATGGCGATCATCAAGTGCGCGGCCGAGCAAGGCATGAAGCAGCCGAACTCGCACCTGGTGGCGGTCAACCCCGATACGCTCGAGGTGCTGGATGACATCCCGCTTCCCGAGCCGGCGTCGTCGCCGCACATCGTGAGCATGTACGAAGGCAGGATCGCGATCTACATTGGCATGGACAAGAGCGCGCGGCGCTATTTCTGGGACCCGGCGACGAAGAAGCTCTCTGCCGACGATTCCTGGGTCATCCATCCAATGCAGGAAGGCCAGACCACTGCCACCGCACCCAGCCTGCTCGGCGACTGGATTGCCTTCCAGCTGAATGGCGCCGGCAGCGAAAAGGTGGCCTCGAGCATCGTTGTCGCCAACCTCAGGGACGCGAACAGGAAGCAGATCATCTTCCCCTTTGGCGAGCTGAAGAAGGGCGAGTGGAGCTTTGCGCCGCCGAAGTGCGGCGCCGACCCCGAGAACAACATGATCTATTCCGCCGACATGGGCGTCGGCAAGGTCGCCGGCATCAAGCTCGACCCGGCCAGCGGCGAACTGAAAGTGGTGTTCGTGCTCGACAACACGACCACCACCTTCCAGCCGCTTTTCGGGCCAGCGAACAAGCGTGTGCTGTTGCTGACGAACATGAAGCGCAACGTCGAGAAGGAGCCGCTGAAGGCCGCGCTGTTCACGGCCAACTACAAGGAGCAGCTGACCTGGCGTGACGCGGCCACCGGCAAGATCATCGCCGAGTCGGACTTTTTCGAGCCGCTGACGATCAACTCGCTGACGCCGCCGGGTTTCGGCGGGCGTGCGTACTTCCCGACTGCGGTCGGCAAGGGCTTTTACGTGTTGCAGGTGATGCCGAAGTCGGCAGCGACGCCGGGCGGCAAGTAGCAGTTCGGAGGGTGCGTGGAGTGCTGCTGGGCGCGACAGGGCTTGCGTCGAGCTGCGCTGGAGCAGCTTCAATTATCCTGGAGAAAACAATGAAGGCAGCAATGACAGTGCAGAAAGAGATCGTCGGCCGGCCGGCCGGCGGCAAAAAAAACGTGGCTACCGGCGCTGCTGATCGGTACCCTCATCGTCGCCGTGCCGGCGACGCTGAACGCGCGCGACCGAGGATTCAACCAGCCCGGTGCAGCCGGCAACGTCGGGCACGGATCCGGGCGTCAACCAGCCCGGAGCGGTCGGCAACGTCGGGCGGGATCCCGGCGTCAATCAGCCTGGCGCGGCGGGTAACGTCGGACGCGATCCGGGCGTTAACCAGCCCGGAGCGGTCGGCAATATCGGGCGGGATCCCGGCGTTAACCAGCCCGGAGCAGCCGGCAATGTTGGCAGAGACCCGGGCGTCAACCAGCCCGGTCCCGTCGGCGATCGCGGCACGAGGCGTCATCGCTGAAACGGGATCATCGGTTCTGTCGGGAGTTCCGGTAAGGCTGTCGCGGTCGTTGCCGCCTCGGTTCGCGGCGAGGGTGTGAGGAGCGTCGTCCGGAAGCACCGCCGCGGAGCGCTCAAGTCTCCAGCTTGAATTGGCAAATCTGAGGATGCGGGTAATGAAAATGCGGCCGCTTCGCAGGAAGCCGCGGCTGCGTCTTCGGCGCAGGCCGCAGCCAATGCCTCTGCTGCATCGGCCCAGCAGGCGGCGGCTGCCGCCGATCAGGCCGCGGCGAACGCCAGCCAGACCAAGACGCCACAACAGCGGCTCAAGGAACTGCAGTCGCTGTACGACCAGGGCTTGATCAGCGCCAGCGATTACGAGGCGGCGAAGAAAAAGATCCTCAATCAGCTGACGCAGTAGGGCGCGCGGGCGATACCGGCGCGGCAAGGTCGGGCCATGCCGCTGCCAATTTCTTTGCCATGATGCGGCGATCGCCGAGGCCCGCTTTTTTTTTTGACGAAAGGTACGACGATGAATGCAAGACGGAATTTCGTGGCCGCTGCCGCGCTGGTTGCGGCTGCCCCGCTTGGTGCTTTGCTCAACCCCGCAACTGCAGGGGAGGAAAGCAAGCTTCAGTTGATGTTCGTGCAAAGCGCTGAAAGGCTGAAAGCCGACGACACGACGCTGCGCCTGGTCAACGTCGCGCCACAGACGATCTACTTCTCGGATCGGCCGGTGCGCGTCGCCGGCCATATCACGCTGGCGGCCTATCTTGAAGAGTGGACAGCTGCGGCGGGACCGAACAACTTCAGCGCCGATCCGCCAAATGCCACCCTGTCGGTTTATGAGCCGGGCAAAGAGAACAACACGTTGACCATCGTCGAGATCAGCAAGCCGGTCGTCGACGGCAAGGACCTAGTGTACAGTTATAAGCTTATCGAAGGCACGGTGCCGACGAGCGGCGGCGTGACTGCCTTGTTCATCGACTGGATTGGTCCCGGCGGCGGCGTCGGAGTTGGCTTCCACGGCGTCGGGGTCGGGCGTCGCGGCGTTGGCTGGCGGTAGTTTCGGGTGTGTGGAGGAGCGAGCGGCAGCTGGCTCTTCCGCGGCATCAGTGGTTCGCTCCCGCGCTTGGCGGCCGCTCGCGGCGAAGAAATTGACGGCTATTCAATTGCGGATGGGTGACGATGATGACTTGGCAGCTTGAGATGGGTACAGCGTGCCGCAAGGCGGTGAAGCTGGTTTTGTGCACCGGCGCCCTGGCCGCCGGCCAGGGGATGGCCGGCGGCTTGATTGCCTACGAGGTCGGGACGGCCGACGTCGGTCTGGCGTCGGCCGGCTACGGTGCGCGCGCGCAGGATGCGTCGACGGTGCTCAGCAATCCTGCCGGCATGACGAGGCTGGAGGGGACGCAGTTCCTGGCCGGGGGGCAGTTGCTCTGGGGCAACACCAAGTTCTCGGCCGACACGGGCACCTCACCCGGACTTGGCGGCGACAACGGCGGCTACGCGGTTGGCTCGAATGGCTGGTTCCCCGGTGGCGGCGGTTTTTTGAGCTATAGCGTGTCGCCTGACCTCAAGCTCGGTTTTGCGGTCACCGGCAACTTCGGTGCGCCGTTGAGCTACGACAACGACTGGGTCGGGCGCTACTACGTGCAGGAAACGACGCTGCTCGGAATCTCCCTGCTGCCCTCGATCGCCTACAAGGTAAACGACAAGCTTTCGCTCGGCGCCGGCGTCAATGCCATGTACGGCATCTACACCAACTACGTGGCGATCAACAATCCGGCGCCTGGCCTTGGCGACGGCCGACTGAAGATGGACGACCGCAGCTGGGGCTGGGGGCTCAACCTTGGCCTGCTCTATGAGATCGATCCGGGCACACGCCTGGGGCTGACCTGGAATTCGCAGATCGATCTGGATTTCAAGGGACCGGCCAAGTTTTCCAACCTCGGCCCCGATCTGGCCACCATACTGCGCAACCGCGGCACACTCGACGCCGACATCAAGGTCGGGATCAATGTCCCGCAGCAGGCGATGGCCAGCGTGTTTACCCAGGTCAATGATCGCTGGGCGGTGCTCGGCAGCGTTGGCTGGCAGCAGTGGTCCAAGTTCGGCGAGGTGCAGTTGGGCATCTCGGACACCAATGATCCGGTCAGCCTGACGCAGAACCTGAACTTCAATGATACCTGGCACGTCGCGCTCGGCGCGCAGCACCGCCTGAGCGAACCCTGGCTGCTCAACTTTGGTGTTGCTTACGACTCCGGCATGCAGTCGGGCGACGTCTCGCCGTTGCTGCCGGTAAACTCGGCCTGGCGTTTCGGTGTTGGCGGCGAGCAGCAGCTCAGCAAGACCACCTACTGGGGCATTGCCGCCGAGTACCTGTACGGCGGTAAGCTCGATACCCAGCTGCAGACGACGGCACCGGTGGCGCTTGGCGGGCGCGGCAAGGTCGTCGGCTCGTACAACAATACCGACGTTATCTATGTTGCTGCTTACTACAACTGGAAGTTCTTCTAGTGGCCGAAGGGGGGCGGTGTATGTCAGATGAGCGTCGCGCTGCTGGCTCTTGGCGATGACTGATTCCGCCAGCAGTTGCCGTACCCCTGCGTCGCAGCCGCTGATGGCTTGCCAGGAATGCGACCTGCTGCAGCGGATTCCGCCTCTGCCGATTGGCGGCAAGGCGCTCTGTGCGCGTTGCGGCTACTCCCTGGCCGCGCGGCCGACCGATCCCTTGCAGATACCCCTGGCGCTGACTGTTACCGCGGCGATCGTCTTCGTCGTTGCCAACGTCACGCCGATGATCGGCCTGTCGGCCGTTGGCCGGCACGCGAGCACGACAATCGTCGGCGGCGCCTGGCAGCTGTGGCACGAGGGCGAGAAGATTGCGGCCGCCATCGTCATGTTCTGCGGGGTCATTGCGCCGGCATTTTTCATGGTCTTGATGCTGGCCGTGTTGCTTACCGCGAGGCGCTCGCAGCGCGCCCGCCTGCCGCACTGGGTCGGCGAGATCTTGCGCTGGAGTCTGCATATGCAGCCCTGGTCGATGTACGACGTGATGTCGCTCGGGGTTCTCGTGGCCTTGATCAAGATTGCCCAGCTGGCCAGCGTGGACCCCGGCATCGGCATGTATGCGATGGGTCTGCTGGCCGTGCTGGTGCCGGCGATCATGGTCAGCTTCGATGCCCGAGAAATCTGGAAGCTGGTAGACTGGGAGACGGGTAAAGAGGCCTCGACGCAGGCCGTCGATCAGGCGAGCCTTGCCGGGGGGAGGGCGATGAGCCTGTCGCTGAGCACAGCTGCGCGCACTGCAGCGCAGATGGGGCTGGTGTCCTGCGAGACCTGCAAGCTCCTGTCGCGGCCTGTGCACCCGGAAGATCCGGGGCATTGTCCTCGCTGTGGTGCCGAACTCGAGTTTCGCCGCGCCTATTCGCTGCAGCGTACCTGGGCGCTGGTGATTGCGGCGGCGGTTTGCTATATCCCGGCGAACATGCTGCCGATGATGGCCACGAGTACTTTCGCCTCGTCGGAGGCCGACACCATCATGGGCGGCGTGGTGTACCTTTTCGCCTCCGGATCGTGGCCGCTGGCCCTGATCGTCCTGATCGCCAGCGTCATGGTGCCACTGGGAAAGCTGGTGGCCCTGGCTTATCTACTAATCAGCGTGCACCGCGGCATGCGCGGCGGTTGTCACCAGCGGGCGCGCCTCTATCGAATGGTCGAACTGATTGGCCGCTGGTCGATGCTTGATGTTTTTGTCGTCACTTTCACCGTGGCTTTGGTGCAACTTGAGCCTCTGATGGTGGTCCGGCCTGGCCCTGCGGTACTGTTCTTTGCGGTGGTTGTGGTGCTGACGATGATTGCCGCCGAGACCTTTGATCCCCGACTGATCTGGGATGCCGCTGGCCCTATGGAGAACGAGAATGACTGAGCGCAGCACTAGTGATGATGTACTCCCGCAGGCCACCGTTGTGCGCAAGAAACGAACCCGCATTTCGGTGGTGTGGATCATTCCGATCCTTGCCGCGGTGGTCGCCGTCGGCATCGCGGTGCAACGCGTTCTCAGCGAAGGCCCGCTTATCAGCATCGTCTTCAAGAATGCGCAGGGCATCGAAGCCGGCAAGACCGTCGTCAAGTACAAGGACGTCAATATCGGTCAGGTGGCCGCCGTACAACTGTCCGACGATTACAGCAGCGTCACGGTGACCGCCAAGATCGCCAAGAGCGCGGCCGGCCTGATGGTCGAGGACGCGAAATTCTGGGTTGTCGAGCCACGTATCACGCTGAGTGGCGTCTCCGGTCTCGGCACGCTGCTCTCCGGCAACTACATCGGTTTCGAGGCCGGCAAGGCGGACCGCAGCCAGCGCAGCTTCAGCGGACTCGAAGTGCCGCCGATCATCACCGGCGATCAGCCCGGGCGGCAATTCCTGCTCAAGGCCGACAACCTGGGCTCCCTGGGTATCGGTTCGCCGGTCTATTACCGACGCCTGCCAGCCGGCCAGGTGGTCGCCTACGAGCTGACGGAAGATGGCCAGGCGGTCGAGATCAAGGTCTTCGTGAATGCGCCCTACGATAAGTTCGTCAATCCTGGAACACGTTTCTGGAACGCCAGCGGCTTCGATCTGTCGATCGACGCCGATGGTCTGGACGTGCGTACGCAGTCGATGATCGCGCTGATTGCTGGCGGGCTGGCCTTCGAGACGCCACCGTTTTCACCGCAAACGGAACCGGCCGCCGCCGAAGCCGAGTTCATCCTGCACGGCGATCAGGCAACGGCGATGAAGCAGCCGGAGCCGATGGCGAGGCGTTACGTCCTTCATTTCGACGAGTCGCTGCGCGGGCTGTCGGTCGGCGCACCGGTCACTCTGCTCGGGCTGGCAGGCGGCGAAGTCACCAATGTCGGCCTCGACATCGAACCGAAGAGCAAGCGCCTGCGCGGCCGCGTCGAGTTCGTCGTCTATCCCGAGCGCTTGATTGCACAAATGCACGACGCGCAGCCAGTCCGCGGCGAAATGCTGGCGCGCGTCAGTCCCAGACGCGAGGCCTTCTTCGAGCGGATGGTCGAAGACTTCGGCTTGCGAGCCCAGATTCAGAGCGGCAACCTGCTGACCGGCCAGCGTTACGTGTCTTTCGATTTCCACCCCGATGCGCGGAAGGTCAAGATCGACTGGAGCGGAGAGAAATCGGTGGTGCCGTCGATTCCGAGCACCCTGCCGAACTTCGAGGCGAAGATCGGCAGCATTCTCGCCAAGCTCGACAAGCTGCCGTACGAGGCAATCGGCGCCGACACCCGGAAAATGCTGGTAACGTTAAATCAGACGCTGAAGGATGCTGACCAGGCCGTCAAGCGCTTCGATTCGGACGTCACCCCGGAGCTCAAGAAGGTGCTTGACGAGATTCGTCGTGCCACCGCGTCCGCAGACCGGATGATCAAGAATACGGACAAGGGGCTCCTGGCACCGGATTCACCGGGCCAGCAGGAGTTGCGCGAAGCGATGCGTGAAGTCGCCCGTGCGGCACGTTCGCTGCGCGTGCTGACCGACTATCTCGATCGCCATCCCGAAGCCCTGCTTCGCGGCAAGAACTGAGACTGAGGAGAAACCCCGATGCGTTATCGGACTGTCATCGCCTGCCTGCTGCTCGCCATCGTTAGCGCTTGTGCTTCGCCGACGTCACGCTTCTACACTTTGAGCGGCCCGAGCCCAACGGGCGGCAAGGCATCGGGTCCGTCGGTCGCCGTCGGTCCGGTGGCGTTGCCGACGGTGGTCGATCGACCGCAGATCGTCGTGCATGCGGGCGCAAACGAGGTGCGCCTCGACGAATTCAACCGCTGGGCGTCGCCGCTCCCCGAAGACATTACGCGCGTGATCGCGGCAAACCTGGCGCAGGAGCTGGCGACGGAGCGCGTCTGGCCCTATGGCCAGAGCACGCAAACGACGACCGATTACCAGGTCCGTATCGATATCCAGAAGTTCGAATCGACCCTGGGCGATGCGGTGGTGATCGAGGCCATATGGACCGTTCGCCGTGTCGCCGACGACACTTCCAGGAGCGGACGATCGCTGGTACGTGAGACAACTGCCGGCGGCGATTTCGATGCCCTGGTCGCCGCGCACAGCCGCGCCCTGGCGCGCGTCAGCGGTGAAATTGCGGTCGCGATTCAGACGCCGTGAACGGACTCCTGCGCGCCCTGGGCATCTACGCCGGGCGTTTCGGCAGTGCGCTGATCCGCTACCCGGCGATCATCGTGCTGGTCGGCATGGCGCTGCTCGTGGCGCTCCCGGTACGCGCGGAAGTGGCCGCGCCGGCTGCTCTGGCCCATGCCATCGCCGCGGAGAATTCCCGCCTGTCAGCTCAGATTGCTGAAACGAAGACGGCACTCGAGCGGGCGCGCAGCGATCTCGTGCAGCAGCGCAACAGTCAGCAGCAACTCGAGCAACGCATGCAGCGCATCGAGCGGCACGCGCAGGTGCATGCGCTGGGCCAGATTTTTTCGCAGACGGTTATCGAGCAACTGAGCTTGCTGCCCAGTGTCGAGGGTTTCGACGCCGCGCGGCACGTGCGCAAAGAGCTGCTGGAAGCGGCGAGCGATACCAGCCTTAAGGCGGAACATGCGCTGGACGAACTCGCGGACATGGAGACCGCCGTCGTGTTGCGTTTCGGGACGGCGCAGCCAGCGCTCCCGGATACCCTATGGCCGCAGTTCGCGGCCGTCGCGCGGCCGCTACTCCGCCAGCAGCAAGTCCTGCTGACCAGCCTCGACGAGCTGCAGCAGGAATTGGCGCAAGCCTTGCAGGCCAATGATGCCGCCGCTCTCGCGCTGGTGCAGCGAACGCAGGCGGTGCGTACGGAGCTGACCCGGCTGCTCTTCTGGGTGCCCGCGCGGCCAAGCCTGCAAACCATCAGCGAGCTCGCTCCGTCGTGGGCATGGATGACTTCAGCCGCCAACTGGCGCGCGGCAGTTCTTACTCTCGGCGGGCAGCTGGCGTGGCGACCGTTCTGGCCGACGCTGGCCCTGGTGCTTGCCCTCACGCTGTTTCTCGCCCGCCAGCGCCTGCAAGCCAAGCTCGTCGCCCTCGCCCCGAGTGCAGGGAATGCCGAGCGCTACTGGATCGGCTACACGGTTACCGCGCTGGCCATCACCCTGGCGCTGGCCTTGCCCGGCCCGCTGCTGTTGTGGACAGCGGCGGATCTGCTGCGGACGGCCCCCGATGCGCAGCGCTTCGCGCTGGCGCTTGCCGCTGCCCTGGTGGTGAGTGCCAAGCTGCTGCTGGCGCTGTCTGCCTTTGCCGGGCTGCTCGATCGCCGTGGCGTTGCCGGTGGTCACTTTGGCTGGGACGAGTCATTGCTGAGCTTTTCCGGGCAGGCGCTACGTCGCTTCACCCTGATGTTCGTGCCGCTGTTGTTCCTCGTCGCGCTGAACGGACTGGACCATGCGCCGTTTGCGAACCGGGAAAGCCTTGGACGGATGAGCTTCACCCTGGCGATGCTCGTTTTCGCGCTTTTCCTGGGCCGCCTGCTGCGCCGCCGGAGCCCCCTGATCCAGCGCCTGTACGCGCGCGCACCGCGTAGTTGGGCGGTTCGGCTCTATGCCCTCTGGTTCGGCGCTGCGCTGGCTGTGCCATTGGCGATCGCCGGGCTCAGTGCCGCCGGTTACTCGGTCGCCGCGGCCTATTTCTTTGGCCATATCCTGATGTCGTTGTTCATGGTCCTTGGCGCGGTGGCGCTCTACGGTCTGATTGCGCTATGGGTGCAGGTCGAGCGCCGACGCCTGCGCCGTCGCCAGGCTCTGGAGGCCTTGCGACTGGCCCGGGAGGCAGCGGTGGAGGGCGGCGAGGATGGGAGCGAGGTGGCCGAGCCGCCGATAACCAGGCTCGACATCGCCGCAATCAGCGAGCAGACGCGATCCTTGCTCGACCTGTTCATCACGCTGTTGCTGCTTGGCGGCATCTGGTGGGTGTGGAAAGGTGGCCTGCCGGCGCTGTCGGTGATCATCGACCATCCCTTGTGGACTTACCATGCCACGGTAGACGGTCAGAGCACGACGCTGCCGCTGACCGTCGGCAACCTGTTCCTGGCGATCGTCGTTGCCGTGGTCACTGCGGTCGCCGTGCGCAATGTCGGCGCTCTGCTCGACATCGTCCTGCTGCAGCGCTTCGAGGTTGAGGCCGACGCCACCTACGCGATCAAGGTCATCACCCGCTATGCGCTCGCCGCCGTCGGCATGGTCAGCGCCTTCAGCATCCTCGGCATCGCCTGGGACGACGTGCACTGGCTGATCGCCGCCATGGGCGTTGGCCTGGGCTTCGGCCTGCAGGAGATTGTCGCCAATTTCGTCTCCGGACTGATCGTTCTCGCCGAGCGTCCGATCCGCATCGGTGACATCGTTACCGTTGGTGATGTCACCGGCACCGTCGCACGCATCCGCGCGCGTGCCACCGCGGTGCTCGATTTCGACGGCAAGGAAGTGATCATCCCGAACAAGGCCTTCATCACGGGCAGCGTCGTCAACTGGACGCTCTCCAACCAGACCACCAGGCTGCTGCTCAAGGTCGGCGTCGCCTACGGGAGTGACATCGCGCTCGTCCAGCGGCTGCTGCTGGAGGTGGTGCAGGGCAACGCCGACGTGCTGCAGGAGCCGTCGCCGTCGGTGTATTTCATGGACTTTGGCGACAGCTCACTCGACTTCGAGGTCCGCGCGTTCGTTGGTTCCTTCGACAAGCGGCTGCGCGTAACGCACGAACTCAACTTCGCCATCGACGCGGTGCTGAGCGAGAATGGTATCGAGATTCCGTTCCCGCAGCGCGATCTGCACCTTCGCTCGGGGCCTGCGCTCGTCGGCGGCCAGGGCAGCGTCCCGGCTCAGGGCGATGCTGCCACTGCACCACCGGCAGGGCCGCCATCGCCGGCAGCGAGTGCGCTGCCATGATGTTCGTGATGCGCCGGCAGCCCCCTTTCTTCAGAGTGATGGGCATACTCGCACGCCTTTTACCGGCATCCCGGCGTCGCTTCTCTGCCCAGCCTGGTCGCGCCCTCCGCGCGCTGCTTGTCGCTGCCGGGCAGATTGTCGGCACGCTCTTCCTATCCTCCTTTGCGCAGGCGCAGGACATGGAGCCGCGCTCCTACTCCAACGCGCCGATCGGCCTGAATTTCCTGATCGCGGGCTACGGGTATACCCGCGGCGGCCTGGCTTTCGACAGTTCCCTGGCGGTGACCGATCCGCAGCTGACGACTTCCAGTGCAATCCTCGCCTATGGGCGGGTGCTCGACTTCTTCGGCCAGTCGGCCAAGCTCAACATCATCGTCCCTTACACCGAACTGAGCGGAAATGCCAATTTCGCAGGGGAGGTGCTCCGCCGCGACGTCTCCGGTTTCGCCGATCCGGTGCTCAAGTTGTCGGTCAACGTCTTCGGCGCACCGGCACTTTCGCTGCGCGAGTTTGCCGCCTACGAGCAGGACCTGATCGTCGGTGCGAGCCTGCGCGTGAGCCCGCCGCTGGGCCAGTACGACAACAGCAAAGCAGTCAATCTCGGCAGCAACCGTTGGTCATTCAAGCCCGAACTGGGGCTCTCCAAAGCGCTCGGGCGGTGGACGCTGGAGGGTACGGCGGCGGCAACCCTGTTCACCGACAACAAGGACTTCTTCAACGGCAACAAGCGTTCGCAGGAAGCGCTCTATTCGCTGGAGGGGCACTTGATCCACAGCTTTAGCGGGGGTATCTGGGCCTCGCTGGACGCCACCTATTTCGCCGGCGGCCGTACGACGCTCGACGGCACGCTGGGCAGCGATCTGCAGCAGAACTGGCGCTTTGGCGCCACCCTCGCATTTCCGGTGACTATTCACCACTCGATCAAGCTCTACGGTAGCAGTGGCGTTTCAGCCCGCACCGGCAACAACTTCGATCTGCTCGGGCTCGCCTGGCAGTATCGCTGGGGCGCCGGCTTATGACTTGCTTGTGCCAGGTCTCTGTCATGCAGCAGGACTCCAGCCATCGCTCTTCCCGTCCATTTTTCGTCCATCCTCCGCGACGGTGGTACGCATCATGACCGTCAGCAGAAAAAAAAAGCAGGCAGAAATGACCAAGATTGAACAGCTGCGTCTCAGTGGACAGCTTCCCAGCCCGAAAGGGGTGGCCTTGGCGGTCATGGATATTTGCCGGCGCGACGATGCGACGCTGGATTCGGTGGCCAAGATCGTGCAGAGCGATCCGGCCCTGTCGAGTCGCCTGCTGCGCCTGGCCAATGCCGCAGCCGCCGGCGGCCGGCCGGTGGCCTCGATCAGGGAGGCAGTGTTGCAGTTGGGCATGTCCACTGTGCGCCAACTGGCGATGGGTTTTTCCCTGGTCGATCAATACCTGCGTGGCAGCTGCCCGGCGTTCGACTATCCCGGCTTCTGGTCGCATTCATTGTTCATGGCCGTCGCCAGCCAGGAGCTGGGCCGACTGGTGCGTACCGCTCCACTTGAGGAATTGTTCGCCTGCGGCCTGATGGCGCAGATTGGTCGCCTGGCTCTGGCCACCGCCTACCCCGGCGATTATGGCGCCGTCCTCGCCGAGCCGAGCGAAGGCCTGGCACTTCTGGAACGGGAACGCGAGCACCTGGGCGTCGATCACACGGAATTCACCGCCGGCATAATGGCCGATTGCGGCATCCCCAAGGCACTCGCCGAGCCGGTCCGCTATCACGAGTTTCCGCAGAGCTCTGGCTTTGCCGAGGGCTCGCGGCCTTATCAACTGGTTCATCTGCTCTTCCACGCACGGCGAATGGCAGATCTCGGCAGCTCGCCAGTCGCCGAGCGCCAGCGCAGCATCTCGGAACTCATGCTCCTGGGCGGCAAGATCGGTCTCGATGCGACGGCCTTGGGAGACGTCTTCGACCGGGTGGTCACGCAGTGGCATGCCTGGGCCGAGCTTCTCAAGGTGCCGGCGGGCCAATTGCCGTCGTTCAGCGCCATGAGTAGCGCTCCGGTTCCCCGGCCGGAAGAGGAGCCCGCCAAGACGCGCACCGGCAAGGTGGTTCTGCTGGTTGATGACGATCCAACCGGGCGCATGGTGACGCAGGGTTTGCTGGACCACTTGCTCGGCTGTACGGTTCACACCGCCGAGAACGGCAAGGAGGCGCTGGCCTTGGCGCTGGAGGTGATGCCCCAGATCGTGATTACTGACTGGCGCATGCCGGTCATGGACGGGCTCGAGTTCTGCCGGGCGCTGCGCGCGACCGACTGGGGCCAGTCGATGTACGTGGTGATGCTCACCGGCGAGGAAGACGACGAGAAGATCATCGAGGCCTTCGAGGCGGGAGTCGACGATTACCTGACCAAGCCGATACATGTGCGGGCTCTGAGCGCGCGCATGCGGGCGGCCCTGCACTACGTGAAACTGCTCGAGGCCTGGGAGAGCGATAGAGCGCAACTCAAACAGTTTGCCGCCGAGTTGGCGATCAGCAACCGTCGCCTCGAACACAGCGCAATGACCGACATGCTCACCGAGTTGCCGAACCGGCGCTCGGGCATGGAGGCGCTCGCCCGCTTCTGGAGCTCGTCGCGGCGCACGGGTCGCTCAGTGGCCGCGCTGATGATCGACGTCGACCATTTCAAGTCGATCAACGACCGTTACGGTCATGCCGTCGGTGATCGCGTTTTGCAGTGCGTGGCCACGGCTATCAAGGCCGCAGCCCGCAAGGACGACAGCGTCAGTCGGATCGGCGGCGAAGAGTTCCTGCTGGTCTGCCACGACGCCGACGCCAGGACTGCACTACTGGCCGCCGAGCGCCTGCGCCGGATGATCAAGGCGCTCACCATCAACGTTTCCGGAGTGGACATCCAGGCCACGGTCAGTATCGGAGTGGCGAGCATCGAAGCCAGCATGCAAATGGAAGATGAGATGCTCAGTGCTGCCGACAAGGCCCTCTACGTCGCCAAGAACGCTGGCCGGGACCGGGTGGCGCTCTTCGCCAACGGCAAGGCTATTTGCCGCTGACCGACGGGGGCTTCGGCTATACCCGCCGCCGCCCGCTCACAAAAACGATTTGCCCTGATCAAGAACCGTGTCGCAGATCTGCTTGGTGGCCTGTTTCTTCAGGCCGCCGCCGCTGAGGTCGAGCGTGCTGCCGTCGCTGCTGCTCAAAATGCCTTTCTTGCCGCTCTTGTAATCACTGTCCGATGAGGATGAGCCGCCGGGGAGCTTGCTGGTCAGGGAATTCTTGACCTCCGCCGCCTTGTCGCCACTGAGATAATTGTTCTTGATGCAGAACTCCAGCAGGCCGGCGACATTGCCGGCGCTGCCCGAGGTGACGGACTGCACCGACAGTGCTCCACCCAGATCACCGAGGCCCCCGAGGCTACCGGATGCACCGGATGCTGCACTCCCCCCCTGTTTGATCAGGTCGCCAAGCTGCGCCTGCGTTGCCGAGAAAGGCAGGAAAGCGGCGATCAGGATCGCGGCGGCGGTGCGGTAAGCGTTGCGTACATTCATGATCGGACTCCGTTATGTGGTTGTGGAAAAATGCATCGCTGCAAAGCAGCGTATTGCTGCCGCGCGGCCAATCCTTGCCGGAAGCTGCTCTTGATGCGCCTTAGGCGATTGCCGGAAAAGAACGTACCAGATTGCGCCGGATTTTCGGTCGGCTTCAAGGCGCGACAACAGGCGCATAGTCGGACCATGTAACTGTTGTCTTAACACAGAAGACGGGCGAAAAGACAAGCAAGATGGTATGTTCTTTGACAGAAATCGCCTTAGTCCGCAGGGCTGGTGTCGCCGTGGCGCCCGGCCAGGAAGGCCTGCGCTTCCTCGCGGCGCTCGAAGATGTGCGGCGCGATGCTGCGCGCGGCGAAGGCCTCGCCGAGTTTGGCGCGTAGAAAGGCGCTGGTGGCGTAGCGCGTGATCTGACTGAAATAGTTGTCCAGGAAGTAGCGGTCCATTTCGGCGTAGGCGTCGTACATGTCCTGGTTGATGCGAAAGCGGTCGTAGTTGATGATCACGCCGACCCGCTGCCCGGCTGCCCGGCAGCGCAGCTCGCAAATATCCCAGATAGCCTTCACGTCTTCCTCGACGCGCACATGCATACCCTCGAAGTTGAGGAATAGAATGTTGCGCTCCGGATCGTAGATGACCCGTTCCGGCAGGGAGAGATTGAGCAGTTCGACCTCCAGCCCCATCGGATTGGCATTGAAGATGCGCGCATCCATCACCCCGTATTCGCCGATGATCGGTTCGAAATCCATGTTTGCCAGAATATCCCGATCGACGTCGATGCCGGGCGCCACCTCGATCAGCGCCAGTCCGCCCCGCACCCGCCGGAAGACGCAGCGTTCGGTGACGTAGTAGACCGGCTTGCCACGATCGTAGGCGTACTGGCCATTGAAGGTGATCTGCTCGACCTGCTGGAGGAACTTCCGCTGCTGACCCTCCTGAACGATGTGCAGTTTGCCGTCCTTGACCTCGACTTCGAGACCCTTGCCGGTGAAGGTGCCGACGAAGACCACCAGGCGGGCGTTCTGGCTGATGTTGATGAAGCCGCCGGCGCCGGTTAGACGACCGCCGAAGCGGCTGACGTTGACGTTGCCGGCGGCGTCGCATTCGGCCATGCCGAGACAGGCCATGTCGAGGCCGCCACCGTCGTAGAAATCGAACTGCTGGTTCTCGTCGATCACCGCGTCCATGTTGACCCCGGTCCCGAAGTTTCCGCCGCTCGAGGGAATGCCACCGATCAGGCCCGATTCCACGGTCAGCGTCAGCAGGTGCGAGATGCGCTCCTCGTTGGCGACCGCCGCCACTCCTTCGGGCATGCCGACGCCGAGGTTGATGATTCCGTTCGGCGGCAGTTCGAAGGCCGCACGGCGGGCGATGATCTTGCGCTCGGTGAGTGGTGTCGACACCACGCTGGCCGCGGGAACGCGAAATTCGCCGGCATAGGCGGCGTTGTACTGCGTCGCCAGCGTCTGCATGTGCTGGGCCGGTTCGGCGACGACCACGCAGTCCACCAGAATCCCCGGAATCTTGACCTGCCGCGGCGGCAGACCGCTGCGTTCGGCGATTCGCTCGACCTGGGCGATGACGATGCCGTTACTGTTCTTGGCGGCCATGGCCATGGCCAGGTTGTTGAGCGTCAGCGCCTCACGTTCCATGGTGATATTGCCGAAGGTGTCGGCGGTGGTGCCACGTATGAAAGCAACATTGACTTCGCCGACCTTGTAGAACAGCCATTCTTCATCATCGACTTCGACCAGACTGACGATGTCCTTGGTGGTCGCGGCATTGATGCGGCTGCCGCCGTAGCGCGGATCGACGAAGGTGTGCAGTCCGACCTTCGAAAAGGACCCCGGCTTGCCGGCGGCGAGGTCGCGGAACAACTGACAGATGATGCCTTGCGGCAGGTTGTAGGCCTGGATGCGGTTGTCGAGAGCCAGCTGCGCGACTTTCGGCATGCGCCCCCAGTGACCCGCCACCACCCGGCGCAGCAAGCCTTCGTGGCCGAGGTGGTTGAGCCCCAGCGTTTTGCCGTCGCCCTGGCCGGCGGCAGCGAACAAGGTCAGGTTGTTTGGCGAGCCAGTAGCGACGAAGCGTCGCTCCAGCGCCGACAGCAGTGCCTCGGCGAAGCCGGTCTGCACGAAGCCGGTGCTGGCCAGGGTATCGCCGTCCCGGATCAGGGCAATCGCCTCGTCGGCAGTAACGATCTTGCTGCGCATGCTGTTTTCCTCCCACGGATGTATTTGTTCTCGCGCCAGGGGAGCGACCGAGCGATGAACGGCAGCATCATCGCGAAGCTCCGAGCGGGGTTTTCAGCGCTCCCAATGCGAGCAAGCTTACCCGCTTGACGGATCGAGTCTACATCTATTGGTGAATTGGAAAGTCGGCGCGCGCGGGCGCAGCTTGCTCTAAGTGTGATCGAAGGCGAAATCCTGTCAGGGAACAGCTAACGCGGCACGCAAGCCTCGCCGCCGGAAAGTAGGCGACATCCGCTCCGTACGGACGACGCCAGCTTCGCACGCCTGCAGCCCATCGTCGATCGCATGGTGCGAGGCGTGAGTGGATCAGGCGACATCGCTGATCGCTGACTTTGACAAAGAAAAGTGGTCAGCGCGCGCGGCCTTACGGTTGATGCGCCGCGCTGAGCGGGGCGACGCAGGAGGGGTTCGCCCAGACTCAGCGGCGCAGGTCCGCGTCTGTGATCACGCCAGCCTTCAGCAATGCGGGAACAAAGAAGCTTTTCGCAATTCGGGCAAAGCCTTTCCTGCTGGGGTGAATTTCGTCCCGCCATAGCTTTTGCGACCCTTTGCGATTCCTGCACAGCACCGGCTCCAGCGATTTCCTTGTATCAATGACGTGAAATTCGTTGGTCTCATCGGCGATTCTCTCCAGCCGCCCATGGAAGCCATCAAGCAGCTTGGCGACTATCGCCTGCTGAAGCGAGCAATCGGTGATTCCGAGCGGTACCATGTAACGGTGTATCCATGGTCCGGAAATCCTCCAGGCAAGAACTTTGTGTCCCTCGTCGCGTGGCGTCAGATAGCTGTAGGTGTGAATGAAGATCGGCATTTCCCGGTTGATCGGTGATTGGTCGCGCAGACCGATGATCTGTCGTAGGCGCTCGTCGAGTACCGCGAACATCTGTTCAACGGCCTCCTGATTCAAGTAATGATCGGGGTTGGTGCTTGCCGGATCAGCGGGCGCATTCAACAATCCCCTGATCTCTGGTCCGATCACGTCGTTGCCGCCCACACTGAGCAGCAGCGCATCCCATTTCTGGCCAAACCGCTCACTCGCGAGGAGAGTCTTTATTTTCTTGAACTGCAGTCCGGCAGTCAGTTCTTCGAGGGTGTCTCCGGGATCGGCGAGGCACAGAATGGAGGCGTCTAGCAATGCTTCGAGTTGCAGGGGGATATGGGCGATCGACGGAATCGAGAACCACGAATCTCCTTCGCACAATAGTCGCTTCTTCAGGATGTGCGACGGTGACTCGGCCCAATAACTGTCGGTATCTGTAAACAACGCCATGTTGATCTCCGTTTCGCAAACGCGATGAAGTGATTTCTGACAAGCTTGGCCCCTTGAGAAGCAGGCAACGCGTATTGGGCGCAAGAAGAGTTTTTGGAAGGCGAGCCATCACCCAGGGGGGCTTGCGTGCGCTACCGGGTTTGTGGCACCTGCCGCGGCGGACGGCTGCGCGGTGGCAACAGGTGGCACGGGTTGCCGAGGTGCGAAAACGTAGTCAGGCGACAACTTCAGCTTCCGTTTCGTACCGATTTCGGCTACCCGGTCGGTAAGCATGGTTGCCGCCATGTGGTAGAGAGAGGGACTGATGGCGCCCTTCACCTGATAATAGGCTTTCCAGGCGACGGATGGGTTTTCTTCAGCCTCTTCGCTGTCGGTTAGAAAATAGCTGTGGCCGACGCTTCTCGACTTGCCGCCCTCGGTCTTGGTGTCGAACTGTTCATTGAACTGGTCGCAGTCAATGGCGTGAACGTTGTCGCGCGTCTTGCGCAGGCTTTCCGGTCCGTAATCGCCGAGCCTTGCGGTCATTTCGATGGCACCACGGAACCCATCGCGGAAGGTATTCGCGACGATACTCTCTTCGAGCTTCCGGTCGTCGGACGCGTGGTAGACGATCACCTTGCGAGCGGCGAGGGTGATCGCATAGCCGGGCTGACCACGTTCTAGAGCGGTGTTCGGAATATCCGCACCGGTCAGGAATATGTTCCGGCAAAGCAGCGGAACGCCGCCGCCGCCGATGCTGTTTCCCCAAGCGTTGAGGACATTCATCAGCACGCGGTTGCCCATCGAGTGGGCAAGCATATGAATTCGCATCTGACAGGCTTCTGCGTTCGCGGGCAAGTGCGCTTGCCGGAAAACGAAGCGGGACAGCAAGCGACCGAACACCGGTCCCGACATGTCCGCGGCGTCCTGATCGTTCCAGTATTTCAGTGCGCGAACTTGTTGTTCGGCATTTTGTGGATCGGCGGTGCAGGGCCAGATGAGGGTCACTACCTCGAACCTCTTGTCGGCAATCCTGTCGAGCAGCGTCTGCAGCGAAAAGCCTTTGCCGAGAGCTTTTGACATGGATGTGTTATAGCCATGGATATAGAGCAGAACATTTTTTTCTGCCCATTTTTCCTCTTTCGGCAAGACTCGCGAAGAAACCATCGCTCATCACTTCCGTGATCTCACCATTCGCGTCGGCACGACAATAGAACAGGCTGTTGGTAGCGTGAACGAATTCGTCCTCGAATTTGAGCTGGCGATTGGCTTCCGATACCAGCGGGTTTTCGCCTGACGGTACTCGATTGGTAACGAATAACATGTGCACCCTCCTCACTTGAAATTGACTGAATGCTGGGAAACGGAAGGCAACGCTGCCTGGGGAGACGCAAAACTCAACGCACCTGCTCTTGGCAAGCGCGTATACAATCGCACGTGTCCCACGCAAACCGGGGGCAAGTGACGAACCAGTCCAAGCACGAGATGCGATTGATCGTACGAGCGCACGAAAATCGACGTCAGGAACAACCAGTCAAGGCGTTAGGTTCATCTTGTTATCGCCTGGCTGGTTCGAATGGCCATTAACTGAACGGTGAGATTATGCAAAGAGTGCCCAAATGCCAAATCAAATTAATTAATCGTAGAGAATTTTTGCGCCCGGCAGTCGCGCACTCGGCAGGAAAGTAACAAGTAACCGTTCACTCCCTCTTGAGAAAAGCCGCCACGGCCATGATTTTGGCGCATAAGTTTTTTCATTGACGAGCACACGCTAGCCACGACGGGATGCGCCTGAGTAAGCATGACCTTTTCCAGATGGGCGGCGAGTGGCTGAAGAATCTGCCGGCGGAGCTGTTGCTGGAAGTGTCGAAGCGACTGCTGCACGACGTCAAGGAGTTGCAGGGTCAGGTGAATCAAAATCCGGGCAATAGCTCGCGGCTGCCGAAACGGCAGTGGGTTCGGCGCCAGCGCAAGAGTCCACGCCGCCCGTAACCGAAAGCCCATCGCCCCGAAAGGCTTCGCACAACGTTGCCCGGTTGCTCCCTCGGCATGCCAGCCAACAACGATGGCCTCAGCCGTGCCTCAGCGAGCGCCGGTGAGGCGGATTTGTGAAAACAACCGACAATAGGCGCTGCCCAGACGAGCGTTCCGCAGGTGATATGGCACGACGAGCAGTTGATCCCGTTGCCGACGCGCGGCGCTGCGAATGGCTTACTTCGGAACGAATTCGACCAGCTCGGTCTGCTCCCGCGTGAAAGCGCCGCCGCTCGGTCTGTAACCGGTGTAGGTGAACTTGACGTAGTGACCGACCTTGGGCGAGTACCACAAGCTTTCCTCGAAGCGACCGGTCTTGCCGGAAGTCGACGTGATATCGAATACGCGCTGCCATGTGCCGTCACAATCGACGCGAACGGCGTCGAAAGTTCCCGCGGGGACGGTCACCGATTCGATTCCCTTGACTTCGCAGTCGGCCGAAGAGTGACCGTCTCCCTTGTTCCAGGGTCGCTTTGCATAGCTGTTCCTGTCGCCGACGCGCAGCGGGAAGGCCAACGCACCCGCACAATACTCTTCTTCGCTGTCGCGCATTTTCCGGCAGCTAGCCAGGCTGCGACCGTGATAAAAGGTCTTCGCCTCGGCATTTGGCGCCGATTTGCCACGATATACCAGGTGGTCGGGCTGGATCTCGACGAGTTCCCGCTGGTACGTCTCGAGTTCACTGTTGTTCCACAGGTCGATTTTCCTGAATTTCCATACATCGCCGACCTTGGGCGCCGGCAGTTCGGCGACTGCCGGCGTTTCGGCGGCGGCGGCGGTGAGCGGGAAGAAGGCGGCCGATACCAGGCTGCATACGAACGGGCGGGCTCTGAACATCGCAAGACTCCTTTAAAAATAGGCAAAAGAATGCGCACGCCACGATTGGTTGCCGACTAGTCGGCTGCCAGCGCCCAGTGCGCGAGAGCAAAAGCAATACCAGCAAAGTACAGCGTGCCGAAAATCACTTTGTTGTACCGCGCGAGCCACGGCGGCAGGTAGATGTCGAAGCTGTCGTGCCGCTCGTCGGTGTAGCGCGCGGCGACTGCCGTCAAGGGACAGCGACAGCCATTCACCGCCAGGACGAGCACCTCGCCAGCGACCGCCGCCGCGCTCCAGGCGGCAATGGCGTGCCTGCCATGGAAAGACGCCAGTGGAATGGCGACGATCAAGCCGGCAAAAAGCGCCCAGACCAACGTATGCACGAGTTTGACGAGGAGCAGGGCGGTCGCCGCCTTCACGGCGCACAGCCGATCCATTGACGCCAGCAGCGCTGCTCAATGAAGGTGAAAAAGCCCACGTGGACGTCCCCCCCAGACGATCGAATTGGTGTGCGATCGACGCCCGCCAATCAGGAAGTTATAGCAGGAAACGCGGGATTTTCAAGCTGCTGGCCAGGCGCGGCTTGGCAAGGCGAAGTTTGCCGTGTCGGCTGCGCTTCCTCGTCATGACCATGATTGGTGAATGGCGGCCCGGTTTTCACGACGAGGGCAGCGCTATGGAGCGGCCGAATTCGAGCCGCCACAAGGATTTCGCACGGCTTTAACGGTCATGACACGTGGAGACACCCCAAATCATGAAAGTCATGACCGTTTCCCTCTTCCCCTGCCCCTTCTCCCGCGAGGGAGAAGGGAGTTTCGTGAGTCGCTTGCGCGACTTTCACATTAACGGATGCCGAACGGCTTATCAGGAATGCAGCACTGCAGCGGTCGGTCGGGAGCACGCCGTGCGCGCAGTGCCTCCGGCCAGCCCCCGGGGTAGCGGCGCCGTAGATGCCGTCGTTGGGGATTGCCGAAGTGCGCTGACAGGAGCGGCTGCGATTACCGGCCGTGCTCGGCCGGGCAGGTGCTGCCGCTCCCCGGGAGCGGGCGCTGCTTTCCCTGCGCGCGACGACTTCCTGAACGAGGTGGCCCGCCTCACCCCGCTCCTTCGCCGGCGGCGGTAAAAGAGAGGTTCGTGAGGCGCGTACGACGAGCTTGTATTCGCTCCTCATGGGGCCTAGGCTGATGCCTTGGATGAGGGGGGGCGATTACTCTCCATGAGGGGGACGCCCTGTGTGCGGCGCGACGTGGTGTCGCCGTTCCCACCGGCCTGCTTGCGGGCCTGCGTGGCAAGGCCGCCATTCGCTTCCAGTCCTGATGTGGTAAAAGTAGGGGAGTCCATGTCCATGACAGACAAGAAATCGACCCTTGCCAACAACACTGCGCCGCTGCATTTCGACGCTGTGCTGGACGACGAGCGCAGTGCCGGTTTTTCGCCGGAAGGCAAGGCGCGTGGCCTCGCGCTTTCCGGCGGCGGCATTCGCAGCGCCACCTTCAACCTCGGCGTCATTCAGGCGCTTGCCGAGCAAAAGCTGCTGCAGAAATTCGACTACCTGTCGACGATTTCGGGCGGTGGCTATATCGGCGGCTGGCTGTCTCTGTTCATCAAGCGCTATGGTGGCGGTCAGGTCGCGAAAGCCGAGACCGAGCTCTGCAGCGGTGACGGCAAGCTCGAGCACGCCGCGATCCGCTTCCTGCGCTCGTACAGCAACTACTTAACGCCGCGCGCCGGGTTGAGCAAGGACTCCCTGGTCGCCGTCGCGACCTACCTGCGCAATCTCTTGCTTAATCTCGTCATATTGATTGCGCTGATCGGGGGGATACTCATCCTCCCGATCATTGCGGCGCAGCTCGCCACGTTCCTGGTGAACTGGGAAGGTTTTTCAGCCTGGTATTACCCGATGATGATGGTGGCGCTACTCCCGCCAACGTTCGCGGTTGCCATGGCCCTGTTCTTCCCGCCCGAACGAAAAGTGCGCCGCCCGTGGTTCATGCGCTCCCGCTGGCTTATTGCGCTAATCGACGTGCCGGTTGTCGCCACGGGATTCCTCGCCACCTGCTCTTACATTCAGCTTGCCGTGGGCGGTGTCGCGGAGACGCGATTCTGGGACACCGTGGCCTTGTACGTGGTGCCGTGGGGAGTGGGCTTCGTGATGGCGACCCTCTATTATTCCGACGAAAAGGGCTGGTCTAAACGGCTGGGCGCCCTAATGGACAAGGCGAAGTGGCAGGCTGCTTGTCGCCAGCTGAGGCGGCAGAGCACTTTTCACAAGGTGAAGTGGCAGGCCGCTTTTCTCGCCTTCGCGGTGCTTGCGGGCGCAGCGGGAGCGGCTTTCATGTGGGGGATCGGTAATGCGATCCTGGCCCTGCCCGGCGAGCATCGCTGCTGGGCCGCGGTAGCCTTTGGCCCGCCGACGGTAATCATTGCCATTGCTTTGATGGTCGTCGTGCATGTCGGTCTGATGGGCCGCCAGTTTGTCGAGAGCGACCGCGAGCTGTGGAGCGTCTACGGGGCCCGATTGATTGCCCTGGCCGTGATGTGGACCGGAATCTTCACCATCGCGCTTTACGGCTGGGCCTTGCTCGAGTGGGCAAACGAATGGGTAGTCGCCATGGGCGGCTTCGCGTGGATTGCGAGCACGCTCTTCGGGGTACTTGCCGGCAAGAGCAAAGAAACGAAAGGGGGGGAGGGGAGCAAGGGCTGGATGGAGGTCCTGGTCCGCCTCGCTCCCTACGTGTTCGTCCTCGGCCTGCTGCTCCCGCTGTCCTGGGGACTGCATCAAGCCTTGAGCTGGGGCCACGACTGGCGCCCGGGTATGCCCAGCGCCACACAGGATGAGAAGAAGGATTGGTGTGCCAGGGAGACGCCGGCCGCTGGAACGACGCCGGCTGCTGGAGCGACAGCAGCTGTCGGGGAGGCGCCGGTTGCCGGAAACACGCCGCCTCCAGCGCCGGGCATCTACCTGCACGCCGACCCCGGCGCGGGCATGCCGCTGGTCACCGTGCGCAACATCGACTCGCCGAGGTGGTGGGATCAATTCCTAGCCTTCGCTGCGAAAGACCAGCAAACCATCAAGCCGTGGTTTACTTCACCGTGGATGCTGACCGCCATGGCGGGGGTGGCATTCCTGGCGGCGCTCTTGGTGTCATGGCGGGTGAACATCAATCTGTTCTCGCTGCATCACTTCTACCGCAACCGCCTGACGCGCTGCTATCTCGGCGCGACCAATTGCGAGCGCCGCCCGCATCCGCTCACCGGCTTCGATCCCAATGACGACGTGGCGCTGCCCGAGCTCGCCAATCAAAAACCGTTGCATATCGTCGGCACAGCGATCAATCTCAACCGCGGAAGGCAGCTGGCGTGGCAGAACCGGCGCGCCGCCTCCTTCGCGTTCACGCCGCGCTACGCCGGCTACGAGCCGGCGTCGCACCAGGTGAGCGGCGGATTTCGTCCGGCCGCAGAGTACGGCAAGGATGTGCAAGGCATGCCCATGCAGCTCGGCACCGCGGTGGCAATATCGGGCGCTGCAGCAAGCCCGAACATGGGCTTTCATACCTCTCCCGCAGTCGCCTTCCTGATGACCGTGTTCAACGTGCGCCTGGGCTACTGGTGTGGCGATCCGACGGATCCGAGCGCGTGGCGCGAACGCGATCCTCTGCTCAGCCTGCGCTACTGGATCGCCGAACTCACCGGCAGCGCCGACCTCGATTACCCCTTCGTCAGCCTCAGTGACGGCGGTCACTTCGAGAACCTCGGCATCTACGAGCTGGTGCGGCGCCGCTGCACGCTGATTCTGGCCAGCGACGCGGGAGCCGATGCGAAGTACGCCTTCGACGACCTCGCCGAGGCCATGCGCAAGTGCTACACCGATTTCGGCGTCGAGTTCAGCTTCGAGACCGAGACCCCGCTGGACGACATCCGTCCACAGCCCAGGGACCAGGTGCCGGAGGAGGAGTGGCTGGGCCGGCGGCACTATGCGATCGCCAGGATCGATTATCCTGAGCCCGCCTCACGCGGTACGCTCATCTACTGGAAGACTTCCCTCACCGCCGATCTGCCGCCGGACATTGTTCAATACCGGCGCACGCACAAGGACTTTCCGCACCAACCGACGGTGGACCAGTTCTTCGATGAGTCGCAGTTCGAGAGCTATCGCCACCTCGGCTATGAGGTCGCAAAACGCTCGCTGCAGGAGATGCGGGCGAACGACAAGCTTCCCGATGCGCTGAAGTAATGGGAAGGTCGCGGACGCGACTCGCCAAGCGCCCTTCGCCACCGGCCGGAGAAGGGCCCGGGGTGAGACGGGGAAACGGTCATTATTTTCAGGGCTGCGCGGGGGGCAGGTCTTTCCTTTTGGCCTTACCATTCCAGAGCATTGGCAAGAAGAAAGGCCTGAGCCACGTCGGTCGGGAGCACAAGGTTTGGCGCTGGGCCTCGGGCCAGCCACAGGGGGGTATCTGCATCGTACAGGCCTTCGTTGGGGCTCGCCAAAGTGCTCCGGCTGGAGCGGCTGCGATTACAGGCCGTGCACGGCCGGACAGGTGCTCTCGCTTCCCGGGGGCGGGTGGGGCGTTTTCACGGCTCCACGCTTGACCCGCTCGTTCGACTCGCCCGCTGCCCGCCAGCTCAATACCCTCAAATGGACCAGGTTTCCTGCGCAGCCTGCTCGGTGAGGTAGCTGAAGGCTGCGGCGGTACTTAGAAACACGCGTCCACCGAGTTGCTGCTTGAGCAGCTCGCTGCGCTGCAGGCGGTCCATGACCGGCCCCTTGACTTCGCTCAGATGCAGCTTGATGGACTGTCCGAGCAGGCTGCGATTGATCTCGTTGAGCAGGTAGAGGCCGGTGGTGTCGATGCTGCTCACCGCCGACATGACCAGCAGCACGTCGCGCGTCGCTTGCCCGTTTGCCGTCCGCTCCTTGAGCAGTTGTTCGAGGTGGTCGACGATGGCATCGACATTGCCGAAGAAGAGATCGGCGTCGATGCGCAGCATCAGCACTTCGGGCAGGGTTTCGACCTGATGTCGTTTTACGTTGCGGAAGTGTTCGCTGCCGGGAATGCGGCCGATGACCGCAATGTGCGGCCGGCTGGCGCGCCAGATGACCGTCGCCAGCGACAGGACGACGCCGAGAATGACGCCTTTTTCGACGCCGAGAAGGAGGACGCCGGTGGTCGTTGCCAGCAGCGCGGCGGCGTCGCTGCGGTCATGGCGCCAGGCGTCGCGCAAGGTGGCGACATCGATCATGCCGAGGACGGCGAGAATGATCGTCGCCGCCAGCGCCGGCAGTGGCAGCCAGGATATCCAGGTGGTCGGCACGAGCAGCGCCAGGACGATCAGGGCGGCCGAGATGATGCTGGCCAGCGGCGTGTTGGCGCCGGCGGCGTAATTCACTGCCGAGCGTGAAATGCTGCCGGTGACCGCGAAGCCGCCCGACACCGCGCTGGCCAGGTTGGCGGCGCCGAGCCCGAGCAGCTCGCGGTTGCTGACGATGCGTTCGCCGCGCCGGTGAGCCAGCGATTGCGCGGCCGACTGGCTGGAGAGAAAGATCATGAAGGCGATCAGCAGCGAGGGCATCAGCAAGGGCTGCCAATGTTCTGCCGACACGGCCAGCGCGAGCGCTGGCAGGCCCGCCGGAATTTCGCCGACGACCTTGACCCCGGCCGCTGCCAGGTCGAGCCCGGCGACGGCGGCTGTGGCCGCGACCAGGACCACCACCGGCGCCAGTTTGGTGAGCATTTCCGCTGCTTTTCCGGAGGCGCCAAGAGCGGCCAGGGCGCGCGCCAGATAGGTCTTCGCCAGCCACAGGGCAAGTAGCGAAGCCAGTCCGATGAGTGCGCTCGGCAGATGGCTATTCGCCAGCGGCCCGCCCAGCAGCGGTCCGAGCTGACCGCTGGCGATCAATAGTGCGGCGCCGCTGGTAAAGCCGCTCATCACCGGGCGACTGAGAAAGCCGGCGACGAAACCGAGGCGGAAAACGCCGCTGAGAAAAAGGATCACGCCGGCGATCAGCGCCATCTGGCCGGCGAGCACCATGCTCAGCGCCGATCCGGGTGGCGCCAGGGTCGCCAGCGAGGTGCCGATCATCAGCGAGGTGATGGCCATCGGCCCCACCGACTGCACCATGCTGCTGCCGAACAAGGCGTAGGCGACGGGCGGCAGGATGCTGGCGTAGAGCCCCGTAACCGGCGGCAGGCCGGCGACCAGGGCGTAGGCCATGCTCTGCGGAATCATCATCAGGGTGACGATGATGCCGGCGCCGATATCGCCGGCCAGCAAGTCGCGTCGATAGTTGCGCAGCCAGATGAGCATCGTTCCCGTCTCCCCCTTGTCAGCGCAGCGCACTCGGGCGCTGCGTTCATATTAGCGCCTGTGCGGCACTGCTGGCCTTCGTTCGGCTTGGCTCGCCGCCGCCCCTCAATGCAGAGTGAACAGCGCCGCCAGTTCGTCACCGCCGAGCTGGCCGATCCATTGTTCGCCGCTGCCGACGGTCAACTCGGCCAGCTCGCGCTTGGCGCGGATCATGTCGTTGATGCGTTCCTCGAAAGTGGCGCGGGTGATCAGGCGATGGACCTGCACATTCTGCTGCTGGCCGATGCGGTAGGCGCGGTCGGTGGCCTGCGCCTCCACCGCCGGGTTCCACCACAGGTCGTAGTGAATGACGCTCGAAGCGGCGGTGAGGTTGAGGCCGGTGCCGCCAGCTTTCAGCGAGAGCAGGAAAACCTGCTCGGTGCGATCGTTCTGGAAGCGCTCGACGAGCGCATCGCGGCGGCTGCGCGTCAGGCCACCGTGCAGGAAGAGCGGCTCGCGTGCATAGCGTTCGCGCAGCCAGCCGGCGAGCAGTTCGCCCATTTCACGAAACTGGGTGAATACCAGCACCTTGCCGTGGCTGGCGTGGATGGCGTCGATCAGTTCGAGGAAACGCTCCGCCTTGCCGGACAGCGCGGCGGCGGTGCGCTCCTGGCCCGCTTCCTGAGTCCTTTCCTGCCCCCCTTCCTGACCCTGCTTGAGGTATTGCGCGGGATGGTTGCAGATCTGCTTCAGGGCCAGAATCATCTGCAGCACCAGGCCCTGCCGCCGGAAAGTATCCGACTCGCCGGCGATGACGCGCAAACCTTCCTGAACCACTGATTCGTAGAGCGCGCTCTGCGCGGCGGACAGGCTGCAGTACTGGTCCTGCTCGATCTTGTCCGGCAAATCGTCAATGATCGTCTTGTCGGACTTCAGGCGGCGCAGCAGGAAGGGCGCGGTGACGCGCCGGAAGCGCTCGATTACCTGCTGGTCGCGATGCGTCTGGATCGGCAGCGCATACTCCTTGACGAACTGCGGCAGCTTGCCGAGGTAGCCGCGGTTGGCGAAGTCCATGATGCTCCAGTACTCCGAGAGGCGGTTCTCCACCGGCGTGCCGCTCATGGCGATGAAGCTGCTCGCCGGGATGGCCTTTACCGCCCGCGTCTGCGCGGTCGCCGGGTTCTTGATGTTCTGCGCTTCGTCGACCACCAGCACCTGCCAGGCGAGGGCCTTGAGCGCCGCCGCCTCGCTGCGCGCGATGCCGTAGGTGGTGAGCAGCACGTCCGGGCGTTGTTCTCCCTGGCGGATTGCCAGTTCGCGCCGCGCGCCGTGAAAAACGGCGACGCTCAGCGCCGGCGCGAAGCGCGCGATTTCCTTTTGCCAGTTGGTGAGCAGGCTGGTGGGAACGATGACCAGCGCCTTGGCTTCCGCCAGCGCGCCGTCGTCGCGCAGTTTCTGCAGCGTGGCGATGACCTGTAGCGTCTTGCCCAGGCCCATGTCGTCGGCGATGACGCTGCCGAAGCCGAGACGGGCGTTGCGGTACAGCCAGGCGTAGCCGCGCTGCTGGTAGGGGCGCAGAGTCGCCAGCACGGTGCCCGGCAGCTCGACGTCATCGGCTTCCCGCAGCTGTTGCAGCAGGCGTTGTGCGCCCTCGTCGAGACCGATCGGCGCAGCGGCGTATTCGCCGGCCAGCGCCGCGCGCAGCAGCTCGCTGCCCGATAGCGCCGGCGGCCGCGCCAGCTGGGCGCGCAGGCGCTCGATCTCGTTCGGGTCGAGATAGACATAGCCGGCCTTGAAGCGGATGACGCCAGTGGCGTCGCGAACCAGGTTCTCGAACTCCTCTCGGCTGAGCAGCTGGTCGCCGACCGCCACCCGCCAGTCGAAACCGAAAACGTCGTCGGCGTTGAGGAAGCCACCGCCAGCAGCCTGGCCTGCCTGGCCCTTGAGCTGCAGCGAGAGGCGTGGACGCAGCAGGCGCTCGAGCGCTTTCGGCAGCAGCGCGCGGATGCCGAGCAGGCGAACGACGGGCAGGGTCGCGAAGAGGAATTCAGGCAGCGCATCGGCGGCAATGCGCAGCGGCGTGCGTGCGCCGGCACTGACGTAGGCGTTGAGCGGCGGGTAGAACTCGGCGAGCAGGGCAACCGTTTGCAGAACACCGAAGCGTGCCTGCGCCCAGGCCGCATCGTCGAGCACGGTCGCCAGGGCGACCGGCGGCTGCAAGGTCGCACCGCTTTCCGCGGCCAGGCTCAGCGAGAAGTGATCGCCGTCGTTGGAATTCTCGTGCTGCGGAGAGGACTCCTCGTCGCCACCCTCTCCCGCGGCGAGGCACAGTACCGGCGCGTGCTCGCGGCGGGCGAGGTGGAAGCGCGCCAGCCAGGCGTGGATGCCGGCGGCGATCGAGCCTTCGCCGGGACCGTCGTAGAGCGCCCGACCGCTGGCGAAGAACAGCGCCAGCGTCTTGTCGCCGGCGGCCTTGTCGCGGTCGGCAGCGCTCCACGCGCGGATGAAGTGATCGAGAAACAGCGAACAAAGGACCGTGGCCTGCGCCGCGGCGCTCAGCGGCAGCGTCTTGCGGCCCTGGTGCAGCATCACCCGGCCGGGCGGCAGCGCCGCCTCGACGCGCTGCATCAGCGCGCGCACCGCCGGGTCCAGGTTTGCCGGCAGCCAGCGCAGCCCGACTTCCTGGCCCCTGAGCGTGAACAACTGCGGCACCACGGCGCCGCGGGCGAGCAGGTGCAGGGCAAGCAGGCGCAGCGGCTGCAAGGCCGCCAGTTCGGGCTGGAAATCGGGCAGACGGGCCGGCGCAAGCTCGGCCAGGGCGGCGACCAGATGCGGCCAGTCGCCGATGCCAGCGACGCCGCTCAGCGTCAGCTTGTGCGTCGCGTCGAGCAGCAGGAGCGGTCGGTCGTCCGGCGAGAGCCGGGCGGCGGCGGTGCCGGTGCCGGTGCCATCGCCGTGGCCGCTTTGGTCGCCGTTGCCAGTCTCGTCGCCGGGGACGGTGTCGAGCGCCTGCCGCGCCGTTTTCGCGACGCGCGCCAGCGCGCGACTCAGGGTCGCGCGGAAATCGCCGTTGGCGAAGAACGGCGGTCGCTCCGGCAGGACGCGCAGCAGGGCTTCGGAGAGCTCCGGTAACACGGAGAAATCGAGGCTGTCGAGCAGCACGCTGTCGGCCCCGCTGTCGGCCCCTGCGCGGTCGTCGCCGGTCGGCAGGAGCTCGCTCAGCGTCGGCAGCGCGGCGCCGGCATCGTCATCGAGGTAAATGCCGCGTGCCTTGAGGGCAGTGGCGAGATCGAATCCGCGCAGCGAAAAGACCAGGAAAGGGTTGCCGTCGATCTCCCGGCTGAGCAGGTAGATCGCCGCCGCCAGATGCTTGCACGGCACCGCCCAGTCCGGGCATGAGCAATCCATCGCCAGATCCTGCCAACGCGTCGGGAAAACAGCGATGCCCAGTTCGCTGGCCAGCGCCAGCACCGCCGGATCGAGCTTGCCGTTGAGCATGCCGGCAATCAGCGCCGGGTCGGCGGCAATCCGCTCCAGCAGCCGGGCGAGGTCACCCGCGGCGATCGGTGGCACGGCAATGCTCACCCGGTACGGCCGCAGGCGCGAGCCCTTGACGCTCGCCGCAATCGTGCCGCCGCTCACCGTCAGGTTGCGGACCGCACCCTTGTTGGCGTAACTGCGACCGCGTGGCAAGCGGTTGTCGTAGTCGATATGGGTCAGCGCGTCGAGCCATTGCTCGCCCCACCAGGTCTTGCCAAATGCTGCCCGGGTCAGCACGGGTTTGCCTTCAGTGCCGAGGGGGCGGTCCTGCGGGCTTGATCCATGGCGGGCTTCATCTTTCGTCGCTATTCCCTGGTCGCTGCCCGCAGGCGCGGGCAGGCAGCGGCGGGCGGCATCGATTTCAACATCCCGGCATTCTAGCGACACGGTCGGCGCGCGGATAGCGTTGGCGACGGGCGACGGGCGAGTATAGGAAAAGCGCATTGGACAAACGAACGAAGCCGTGTGTAAGCTGCGGTCATACTTTTGCGGAGGGGCCGCCATGGACGCCATCATCGACTTTCTGAACACGATCTTCTGGGGATACGTTCTGATCTACGGGCTGTTGGCGGCGGGCCTGTATTTCACCGTCCGGCTGGGATTTCCGCAGATCGTGCATTTTGGCGAGATGTTCCGGACCGTGCTCGGATCGCGGGAAACCGATAAGGACGGGATCTCGCCGTTCCAGGCGCTGACCGTTTCGCTAGCCAGCCGGGTGGGTACTGGCAACCTCGCTGGTGTGGCGGTGGCGCTCTATCTCGGCGGGCCGGGGGCGATTTTCTGGATGTGGATGGTGGCCCTGGTGGGCATGGCAACGGCCTATTCGGAGTCGACCCTGGCGCAGCTTTACAAGACCCACGGTCCGGCCGGGCTGTACCGCGGCGGGCCGGCGTTCTATATCCGCAAGGGGCTCAAGATGCCCTGGCTGGGGGCGGTCTTTTCGGTCTGCCTGATCCTCTCTTTCGGGCTGGTGTTCAACGCCGTGCAGGCGAATTCGATTGCCGACGCGATGCAGGGCGCGTTCGGCGTGCCCAAGTTGACGGTCGGCCTGGTCGTGGCGGCAATCACCGGACTGGTGATCTTCGGCGGCGTCAAGCAGATCGCCAAGGTGGCCGAAATCCTGGTCCCGTTCATGGCCATCACTTATCTGCTGCTGGCGGTTTACGTGGTGCTCACCAACCTTGGCGCTGTACCCGGCGTACTCGGCCAGATCATCGGCTCGGCCTTCGGCCTCCAGGAAGCCGCCGGCGGCGTGACCGGTGGGGTGATGGCGGCGATGATGAACGGCGTCAAGCGCGGCCTGTTCTCGAACGAGGCCGGCATGGGATCGGCACCGAACATCGCCGCGATGGCAACGCCGGTGCCGCACCATCCGTCGAGCCAGGGCTTCGTGCAGGCCCTGGGAGTGTTCATCGACACCCTCCTGATCTGCTCCGCGACGGCGATCATGATCCTCCTCTCCGGGGTCCTCGAGCCGGGGTCGGGCGTCACCGGAACACAGCTGACGCAGAACGCGCTCGAGGTGCATATCGGCGCGGCCGGGCGCTATTTCATCGCCGTGGCGATCTTCTTCTTCGCCTTTACGTCGATCATCGGCAACTACTCTTATTCCGAGAATGCGCTGGTCTATCTCGGTGTTGGCAACCCGGCCGGGCTGCTGATCCTGCGCTGCGGCGTGTTGCTGATGGTCGTCTGGGGCGCCGTGCAGGCCGTGGCGACGGTGTTCAACACCGCAGATGCCGCCATGGGGCTGATGGCAACGATCAACCTGATCGCCATCCTGGCGCTGTCGGGGACGGTGGTCAAGCTGACCAGGGATTATTTCGAGCAGCGCAATGCCGGGCTTGAGCCGCGCTTTCATGCCCGTGACTATCCCGAGATCGCCGACGAGATTGACCACACGATCTGGACGCGCGACTGAGACGAATGGTGAACGGTGAATGGTGAATGCAGCGCCTCCTCGCAATGACGGCGTCGCGCTCCGGTCCGGCCGGGGGAGGGACAGCGCCACCGACACGCCACCGCGCAGGCCTCCCCAGGCTAGCACCGTCCATGTTTATGCTTCCGCCGCAGGGGTGTCAATCGCCATCCGCTTGCTGGTGCGATTCGGGACAGAACACGGTTTTGACCCTTATTTTTCAGTTTATGAACGCGATCCTGGTTCCGGATGACCGTGGCGCGTCCCCCATTTTCCGCTATTTTCCCTGACCAGGGCGAACCACCGGAGGGGCGTCAGCGGGGGCGCGGCAAGCTGTCGGCATTCTTTACAGCTGCCATTTTCGGTTCCCTCAAGAAGCCTTGAAATTGCCTGCGAATCAGTGGCTTGAAATAGTTGGCATGAACATTGCTTTGCAGAAGGCGCTACACCACCACCACCCACCCCCCCCCAACCAGGATAATCAACATGACATTAAGAAAAATCGCTGCTGCGGCCCTTCTCGCCGCTGGTGCGCTGACCGCCGTACCGGCTTCAGCCTACGTCCTCGGGCCTACGAGCCCCGGCAAGTGGGGTTCGCCAGTAGTTGGCACCGGTGCCACGGTCAGCTACAGCTTTATGGCTACCGGGACCAGTTGCGAACAGGAATTCGCTGGCTGCACGATCAGCGCCCTGGCCGACTTCATGCCCGTGGGCTACCTCGGCGCGATAACTTCGGCATTTGCCGCTTGGTCGTCGGTCGCCAACCTCACCTTCAACCTGGTTGTCGATGACGGCTTGCCGTTCAACGACGGGACTTCGGGCCAATTGCGCTTCGGTGGCCACACCTTCGACGGCCCGTTCGGAACCCTCGCCCACGGCTACTTCCCGCCGGTCAACGGAGCGGGCGCCGCTGGCGACATCCACTTCGACACCGGTGATCAGTGGAAGCTCGGTTTCGGCGGCGACCCGAGCGCCTTCGACATCTTCACGGTTGCCGCGCACGAAATCGGCCACGCGCTTGGCCTGGGTCACACCGACGTGCCGGATTCGCTGATGAATCCGTTCTATGGCGAGGCCTTCTCCGGTCCCCAGGCCGACGACATCGCCGGCATGCAGTACCTCTATGGTCCGGCGCAGGTGCAGGACGTTCCCGAGCCGGCAACGGCAGCACTTCTGGGCCTGGCCTGCGCGGCTCTGGGTGTATTCGGCCGCCGCCGCCGCGCTGCGGCGCTGCCGGTCGCCTGAGCCTGCCTGAGCCTTTCTCTTCCTCCGGCGGCGCTGCTGCGACCGGAGGAAGTCTGGCATGGTGAATCGCCGTGATCTCGCATCGATCCTTGGCCTGGGTCCGCCCCATCCTCTGCTGCTTGTTGCTGCTCGTCGTCTGTCTTGACGCCGTCGCGATGTGGGCGCGCATGTCGGAATCCGAGTTGCTCGAGCGCTCGGACCTGGTGGTCAGCGGCACCTTGATCGGCCACAGCCCGGTGCGCACTGCCGGCGAGGACATGGTTCTGGCGGTAATCAGGATCGACACCGTGTACAAGGGAGCGGCCGGGCAATTGGTCGCTTTCCTGGTGCTGCCGGCGGCCGACCGGCCGCTCTCGAGTAGTGACCTCCACTATCGGGTCGGACAATCCGGGCTATGGTTCCTGCGCCAGCGCAGCGCCGCCGAGCGCGGCCTTTTCCTCGCCGACCACCCGCAGCGATTCACGCCGTCGGCATCAGCCTCGGCGCAGATCGAGTCCCTGCAGAAGCGGCTGCCCAAGTAGCCTGCTCTTCGCGTTGCCGGTCGCCGTCGTGGTGACTGCTGCATCGGCATCCGAATCCCCGCCCCCTTGCAGCCGTTTGTGGATGGACAGATTGCCCAAGGCCCCTACAGCAGCGTGAGCGAATAGAGCTGGATGCGCGAACTGATCCGCGCCGACGCCAAACGCAAAGCCGAAGAACAACACGAAGCGAAGCAATCCAGGGCAAGGCAAGGCGCTCGAGGGCGGCCATCGGCATGGCCTCCACTCCCATTCCAGGGTATCTTTCGAGCCTCGCCTGAGCTTCCCTGATCCCCGTTCCCGGAGCCCGATTTGACCTCGCCCGCCCTGACCCCTGGCCTGATGCTCGTGCATGGCAATCAACCCGAGATGCTGCGCGATCTGGTGGTTGAATGGATGCGGCGCTATCCGCTGGCGCCGCTGGAGAACGAGATCATTCTCGTGCAGAGCAATGGCATCGCGCAGTGGCTGAAGCTGGCGCTGGCGGCCGACGCGACGGACGGCGATGCGGACGGCGATGCGGACGGCGATGCGGAGGGCGATGCGGAGGGCGATGCGGAGGGCGATGAGCCGGCCGAGCATGGCGGTTGCGGTATCGCCGCGGCGCTGGAGATTTCCCTGCCGGCGCGTTTCCTGTGGCAGGTCTATCGCGCCGTGCTCGGGCGGCAGGCGGTGCCGGAGAATTCGCCGTTCGACAAGGGGCGGCTGCTGTGGCGGCTGATGCGTCTTCTGCCGCAGGTGATGGACGCACTCGAATACGCGCCGCTGCGGGGTTTTCTGGCCGCGGACAGCGATCGCCGCAAGCGTTTTCAGCTCGCCGAACGCCTGGCCGATCTCTTCGATCAATATCAGGTTTACCGTGCCGACTGGCTGGCGGCCTGGGCGGCGGGCGACGATGTGCTGATCGACGCGCGTGGCCAGCAGACGCCGCTCGCCGACGAGCAGCGCTGGCAGGCAGCGCTGTGGCGGGCGCTGCTGGCCGACGTCGAGGCGCACCTAGACCGCGGCGCGGGCGGGCAGGGTGAGGGTCGGAACGAGCGCTCCAACGCCGGCCGGGCAGCCGTACATGAAGCTTTTCTCGCGCGCGCCGGAAACTGGCCGCCGGGCGAGGCGCCGGCGGGTCTGCCGCGCCGAGTAATGGTCTTCGGCATTTCCAGCCTGCCACGCCAATCGCTGGAAGTGCTGGCGGTGCTCGGGCGCTGGGCGCAGGTGCTGATGTGCGTGCACAACCCCTGCGAGCACTACTGGGCGGACATCGTTGCCGACCGGGATCTGCTGCGTCGCGTACAGGCACGCCAGCAGCGGCGGCAGGGCGCGCCGAGCGAAATTTCCGAGGAACTGCTGCACCTGCACGCGCAGCCGCTGCTTGCTGCCTGGGGCAAGCAGGGACGCGATTTCATCGGCCTGCTCGACGAGCATGACGACGAGCAGGCGCGCGCGCGTGCGCAATCGCAGTTCCTGGCCATCGAGCAGCGCATCGACCTCTTCAAGGCGTTCGGCGGCGAGACGCTGTTGCAGCAATTGCAGGACGACATCCTCGAGTTACGCCCGGTGCACGAAACGATCGACCTCTGGCCGGCCGTCGATCCGGCGTGCGATGCGTCGATCCGCTTCCATGTCGCGCACAGTGCGCAGCGCGAGGTCGAGATCCTCCACGATCAGTTGCTTGCCGCCTGCAACGCCGATGCCAGCCTGCGCCCGCGCGACATCATCGTCATGGTCCCGGACATCGATACCTATGCGCCGCACATCCAGGCGGTGTTCGGTCTGCTCGAGGCCAGCGATCCGCGCTACCTGCCGTTCAGCGTCGCCGACCAGGGGCAGCGCCATTTCGATCCGCTGGTGAATGCGCTGGAAAAGCTGCTTGACCTGCCGCAGTCGCGGCTGGCGGTCAGCGATCTGCTCGACCTCCTCGACGTACCGGCCTTGCGCCAGCGTTTCGCCATTGCTGAAGACGAGCTGCCGCAATTGCAGCGCTGGATTCATGGCGCCAATATTCGCTGGGGCCTGCACGCCGAGCAGCGCGCCAGCCTCGACCTGCCCAGGCAGGCGGATGCGGCCGCAGCGAATACCTGGCTGTTCGGCTTGCGGCGAATGCTGCTCGGCTACGCCGTTGGCGCTGACGCGGCGGCCTGGCGGGACATCGAGCCTTACGACGAGATCGGCGGTATCGATGCGGCCTTGCTCGGCCCGCTGGTGCAGTTGCTCGACGCGCTGGAAGCGAGCTGGCGGATGCTGCGCGAGCCGGCGACGGTGGTTGACTGGTGCCTGCGCCTGCGCCAACTGATGGCCGATTTCTTCGCCACCGACGAGGGTGCCGACGACGCCTACACGCTGCTGCAACTCGACATGGCCCTGGAGCGCTGGCAGGAGGCCTGCGACGAGGCGGCGCTGGTCGAAACGCTGCCCTTGTCGGTGGTCGGTGAATACTGGCTGAGCCGGCTCGACGAGGGGAGCTTGTCGCAGCGCTTCTTCGGCGGCGTCGTCACTTTCGCGACGCTGATGCCGATGCGCGCCATTCCTTTCCGCCGCGTCTGCCTGCTGGGCATGAACGACGGCGACTACCCGCGCAGCCGCATTCCGATGGATTTCGACCTGATGGTGCACGATTACCGTCCCGGCGACCGTTCGCGGCGCGAGGACGATCGCTATCTGTTCCTGGAAGCGCTGCTGTCGGCGCGCGAAAGCCTGCACATTTCCTGGGTCGGCCGCAGCATCAACGACAACAGCGAGCGACCGCCGTCGGTGCTGGTCGGGCAGTTGCGCGATCATCTTGCCGCTGGCTGGAGACTGGCCGAGGACGCCAACAAGGCGGCAGCGGCAGGTGCTCGCACCAGCCCCAGCACGACCCTGCTCGACGCGCTGACCGTCGAGCATCGGCTGCAGCCCTTCAGTGCGGACTATTTCCCGCCGCAGCCAGAGGCTTCAACGCTGTTCACCTATTCGCGGGAGTGGCGGCCGGATGCCGCTGCCGGCGAGCGCGCCAGCGAACGCTTGCCTGCGAGCGATGCTCTGCTGTCGCCGCTGCTGCGCGAGGAGCCGCTCAGCCTGCAGGATCTCGGCGACTTCCTGAAGCAGCCGGTGCGGGCTTTTTTTTCGCCAGCGCCTGAAGGTCTCTTTCGAGCGCGACGATCCGCTCAGCGAAGATCAGGAACCTTTCGATCTCGACGGCCTGGGCCGCTGGCAGTTGCAGGACGAGTTGATCCGTGCGCAGGCGGTGGCGCTGGAGCAGGGCGAGGACCTGGTCGTCGCCCGCGAGGCGCGACTGGCAAGCATCCAGCGCCGCGGCGATCTGCCCGCAGGAGGCTTCGGCGAGGCCCTGTCCGACGATCTGCTGGCGCCGATGGACGAGCTCTTCACGCGTTATCAGGCGGCGCTCGCGCGCTGGCCGCTGGTGCTTGAAGGCGAGGAGGAAATCCGCTTCCAGGCGCGCGTCGAAGGGCAGGATCTGGAACTCGCGGATTGGCTGGGCGGCATTCGTAGCGACGGCGCCGGGCAGCGTGGCCGGGTGGTGCTGGAGAGCGGCGATCTGGTCAAGGACGGTCACTACCGGAGCGAGCGGCTGATCCGCCACTGGGTGCGGCACCTGGCGCTGCAGCTTGCCGGCGGGCCGCTGACGACGCTGGTCCTGAGCAAGGTCGGCGATGTCGAGTTGGCTGCTCTCGAAGCTGCTCAGGCCGCGGCGCATCTGAGCGTCCTGCTGGCGGCGTGGCAGCGCGGCATGCGTGAGCCCTTGCCGCTGGCGGCGCGCAGTGCTTTCGATTTCCTGAAAGGCGGTAGCGATGCCGCCGGCAAGACCTACGCCGGCGCTTTCCGGCAAGCGGGCGAAGTCGAGTCCGACCCTTATCTGCGGCGTGCTTATCCAGACTTTGCGGCGCTGACGGCAAGCGGCGAGTTTTTTGCCCTCGCCGAGCTACTCTTGCGGCCGCTGCTCGAGGCGATTCCCGCCAGGGCCAAGGGCGAGGCTGGGAATAGTGAGCGGGCTGCAAAAGCCGACAAGACGGCGGGAGCAAGGGCATGAGTCAGACCGCACGAACGGGCGCCGCCACCGCCGCTGCCACCACTGCAGCCACTGCCACCACCTTCACCGCTCCTGGCAATGGCCAGGCCACGACCACCAACGCGGTCACAGCACTGGACACGCTGCGTTTTCCGCTGCGCGGCAGTCGCCTGATCGAGGCCAGTGCCGGCACCGGAAAGACCTTCACCATCGCCGCGCTCTATGTTCGCCTGGTGTTGGGCCATGGCGGCGAGAACGCCTTCGAACGGGCGCTGACGCCCGGCGAAATACTCGTCGTTACTTTCACCGAGGCGGCGACGCAGGAACTGCGCGACCGTATTCGCCATCGTCTGGCCGAAGCGGCCGCGTGTTTTCGTGTCGCGCCGGACAGCATCGGCAGCCCCTCCGCGGGCCAGGATCTGCTGCACGAGCTGCGTGCCGAGTATCCGCCGGAACAATGGCCAGCCTGCGCCCGCAAATTGCAACTGGCCGCCGAAGCGATGGATGAAGCGGCGGTGTCGACCATCCACAGCTGGTGTAATCGCATGCTGCGCGAACACGCTTTCGACAGCGACAGCCTGTTTACCCAGACCCTCGAGACCGACCAGCGCGAGTTGCTTGCCGAAGTCGTGCGTGACTATTGGCGCAGCTTCATGGTCGCGCTCGATGCCGAGGCGGTTGCCGAAGTTCGGCAATGGTGGTCTGGCCCGGAAGCGTTGCGGGCCAGTCTTCGCGGCCTAATCGACTACGCGGATTTGCTCGCCGAACCGCCGCTGACGCCCGCCGCTACCGTCGCGAAGGCTCTCGGCGAGAAGCGGCAGCGCCTGGCCGAGCTCAAGGCGCCCTGGGGGCAATGGGTCGAGGAGTTGCAGACGCTGCTCGACAAGGCCGTCGCCAGCAAGCAGGTGGATGGGCGCAAACTGCAGGCGCGCTACTACCAGCCGTGGCTGCAGACGCTGGGCGATTGGCGCGACGACCCGGCGATGGTACGGCCCGATCTGAAGAGCGGATGGAATCGCCTGACTCCGGCTGGCCTGGCCGAAGCCTGGAAGGCTGGCGCAGCGCCGCAACACCCGGCTCTCGAGGCCATCGCGGCGCTCGCTGCCGAGCTCTCGGCACTCCCCAGTGCGCGCGAAGAGCTGCTCTGCCATGCCGCGCGTTGGGTCGCCGAACGTTTTTCGGTCGAGCAGGCGCGGCGCGCGCAGATGGGCTTCAACGACCTCCTGACCCGCCTCGACGCCGCTTTGCACGGGGCCAATGCTGCGCGCCTCGCGGAGATCATTCGTCGCCAGTTCCCGGCCGCGCTGATCGACGAGTTCCAGGACACCGACCCGGTGCAGTACCGAATTTTCGACGCCGTCTATCGCGTCGCGCAGAACGCCCCGGACACCGTGCTGGTCCTGATCGGCGATCCCAAGCAGGCGATCTATGCCTTCCGCGGCGCCGACATCCACACCTATCTGGCCGCCCGACGCGCCTGTGCCGACCGGCTGCACACGCTGCAGAAGAACTACCGCTCGACCGAGGCCCTGCTGGCCGCGACCAATCACTGCTTTGCGGTCGCTGAAGCCGGCGCGGCAGGAAGCGGGGCTTTCCTCTTCCGCCGCGACGACGACAATCCGGTGCCCTTCGTCGCCGCCGCGGCAAAGGGCCGCCAGGATGAATGGCAGCTGGCCGGCCAGCCGCTGCCGGCGCTGATCGCCTGGTGCTTGCCGGCGAAGGCGGACGGCAAGCCCTTGAGCAAGACCGACTATCTCGAGCAAATGGCGGCCGCCTGCGCCAGCGAGATGGTGACCCTGCTCAATCTCGGCCAGGCCGGGCGGGCCGGTTTTGTCAGCGAGCTGGGGGCGCAATGGCTGCGCCCGGCGGACATGGCGGTGTTGGTCAACAACCGCAGCGAAGCCGATGCCATGCGTGGCGCGCTGGCGCAGCGTGGCGTGCGCAGCGTCTATCTGTCGGACAAGGATTCGGTTTTCGAAAGCGCCGAAGCGGTCGAGTTGCTGCACTGGCTCGCCGCCTGCGCCGAGCCCGACGATGTGCGTCTCTTACGTGCCGCGCTGGCCACGGCGACGCTCGACCTGAGCTGGCCGGAACTCGATTGCCTGAACCATGACGAGCTCGCCTGGGAGGCGCGCGTCCTGCAGTTTCGCGCCTACCGCGACTGCTGGCGTCGCCAGGGCGTGCTGCCGATGCTGCGCCGGCTGCTCAACGATTTCCATCTGCCGGCGCGGCTGCTGGGCCAGGGCAGGGCGAGCGAGGCCAATAAGGCCATCAACGCCAACAACGGCGAGCGCATCCTGACCAATGTGCTGCATCTCGCCGAATTGCTGCAACAGGCGAGCACGTTGCTCGACGGCGAGCACGCGCTGATCCGCTATCTGGCCGAGCAACAGCAGGACGCCGCGAGCACTGGCGGCGATGCCCGGCAGCTGCGCCTGGAAAGTGATGCCGACCTGGTGCAGGTGGTGACTGTGCACAAGTCCAAGGGACTGGAGTATCCGCTCGTTTTCCTGCCCTTTGCCAGCAACTATCGGCTCACCAAAGGCAGCGATCTGCCGCTGAAATGGCACGACGAAGACGGCGGCCTGCGTCTCTCGCTGGCCGCTGCTGCGGGCGTCGTCGAGCGCGCGGACGGCGAGCGCCTGGGCGAAGATCTGCGCAAGCTCTATGTGGCGCTGACGCGCGCCCGTTACGCGACCTGGGTCGGAGTCGCGCCTTTGCAGGATCTGGAGCGCAGCGCCCTGGCCTATCTGCTCGGCGGCGGGCAGGCGATCGCCGCTGGCGCCTTGCCGCAGGCGCTGCAGGACTGGGGCGATGGCTGTCCGGATATCCTCGTCGAACCGGCGCCGGAGCCCGGCAATGAACGCTTCGAGCTGAACGGAGTGACCCCGTTTGTGGGTGCGGCAAGACAGTCGCAGCGCGTCGCTGGTGAGCACTGGTGGATCGCCAGTTATTCGGCGCTGAAAACCGAGGGCGAGAGCGGCGCTGCGCCAGCTGCGGCCGCGCCCGCGGCCGAGACAGCCAGCGAAGCGGTTTTTCAGGAGGCCATGGTGGCACAGCTGCCTCTGCTGGCTTTGGCGACGCAGGCGGGCATGCCGGAATCCGGGCTGTTGCCGCTGCCTGGTGCCGGGACGGCGCTTCCTGCGCTGGCGGTAGCCAGCGGCCTCGGTTCGCTGCACGGCTTCCCGCGCGGCGCCGAGGCGGGCACTTTTCTGCACGATCTGCTTGAAGCCGTGGCCAGGCAGGGCTTCGCTACTGGCGCCGGCGATCAGGCGCTGCAGCGCGACATGATCGCGCGCCGCTGCCAGGCCCGCGGCTGGGTGCACTGGATCGAGCCGCTGACGGCCTGGTTACAGTACTTCCTGAACACGCCGATGAAGTTGAGCGCCATGCCTGGCGCGCCGGAAACGTCGATCCGCCTGTCCGAACTGAAGGCGGCCATGGCCGAGATGGAGTTCTGGCTGGCGGTGCACAGCGTTCCCACCACCCGCATCGACGCCCTGGTCTGCGCGCACACGCTCGCTGGCGCGGCACGCCCGGCATTGCTGCCGGCGCAGTTGAACGGCATGCTCAAGGGCTTCATGGACCTCGTTTTCGAACATCAGGGCCGCTATTTCGTTGCCGACTACAAGTCGAACTGGCTGGGGCCCGACGATGCCGCCTACACGCCGGTGGCGATGCGCGCCGCGATTCTGCACGCGCGCTACGAGTTGCAGTACGTCCTCTACCTGCTCGCCCTGCATCGCCTGCTCAAGTCGCGCCTGCCCGATTACGACTACGACCGCCACGTCGGCGGGGCGGTCTACATCTTCCTGCGCGGGGTGTACGCGCCCAGTCAGGGGCTGCACGTCGAGCGACCGCCGCGGGCATTGATCGAAGCGCTCGATGCCTTGTTTGCGCGTCGCGGCGCGAGGACAAGAATGGCCGGAGAGCGGCCATGAATGCACGCAGCTTCGACGCCCGCGAGCCAATGCAGGCGCTGTTGGCGAGCTGGGCAGCGCGGCAATGGCTGCGCCCGCTCGATACCGCCTTTGCCGATTTCCTGTGGCGTGAAGTTCCCGACGCGCCGCCGTTCCTGATCCTCGCCGCTGCCCTGGCCAGCCACCAGCTTGGGCGTGGCCATGCCTGCCTCGATCTCGAAGCGACGCTGCAAGCGCCGGCATTCGCCTTGTCGCTGCCACCCGAAGGGGAAAGCTCAGGAAGCAGCCCGGCCGACACACTCGAGCCGCCACCGCTGCCTGGCGAAGTCTTCGCCGGATTGAGCCTCAGCCAGTGGCAGCAAGCGCTTGCACAGCCGCTGCTGGTCGGTGCCGGCGCCGGCAATACGCCGCTGCTGCGTGTCGGCGGGCGCCTCTATCTGCGCCGCTACTGGCAATACGAGCAGGACGTGCGCGGCGCGCTCGAGCGTCGCCTGGCGATGGCAAGCAGTCTGCAGGCAGCGCTGCCGATTGCCGCGCTGCGCCAGACGCTCGACCTGCTCTTCGCGCCGGCTGCGGGTGTGGCTGCAGCTGCGACTGTCGCTGCGGGTGGCGCTACTGACTGGCAGAAGATCGCCTGCGCGCTCGCCGCGCGCAGTGGCTTCAGCATCATCACCGGCGGCCCGGGTACCGGAAAGACCACGACTGTGGTCAGCTTGCTGGCGCTGCTGCAGGCGGTGGCGCTGAAACCGGCACCGGGCACGCCATCACCCGAGAAGCCGCCGCGACCCTTGCGCATCCGCCTGGCGGCGCCGACCGGCAAGGCTGCCGCCCGCCTCAACGAGTCGATCGCCAACGCCGTTGCCCGCCTGCCGCTGGCCGCTCTGGCGCACGGAGAAGCGGTGCGCGCGGCGATCCCGGTGAGCGTGAGCACCCTGCATCGCCTGCTCGGCAGCCGGCCCGATAGCCGCCGCTTTCGCCACCATGCCGGCAATCCGCTGGCGCTCGACGTGCTGGTGATCGACGAAGCGTCGATGGTCGATCTGGAAATGATGGCCGCCGTACTCGCCGCCCTGCCACCTTCGGCGCGCTTGATCCTGCTCGGCGACAAGGACCAACTGGCCTCGGTCGAGGCCGGGGCGGTGCTCGGCGAGCTGTGCCAGCGTGCGTGCGACGGCCACTACACGCCGGCCACTTGCGATTGGCTGGAGCAGGCATCCGGCGAACAGGTCGGCCCGGATCTGGTCGATGCCGCGGGCAGTGCCCTTGATCAGGCGGTGGTGATGCTGCGCCACAGCCACCGCTTTTCTGCGCGCAGCGGAATCGGACAACTGGCCGAGGCAGTCAATGCCGGCAATACCGCCAGGGTCGGCCGGCTCTGGCAGCAGGCCCATGCCGATCTCGCCCTGTTGTCGCTTGGCGGCGACGATGACGACGAGGCTGGCTTCGGCGCCTTGATCGTCGATGGCGGCCTGGCGAGTGCAGCAACAACAAACGCCGTCGACGCTGGCTGCGCCCCCTCCGTCGTGGCCTCGCCGCCGCAGCGCAATGGCTATCGCCACTACCTCGAGACCCTGCGCGGGCAGCAGCCCGCGTCGTCCGCCAGCCAGGAAGCCTTCGACGACTGGGCGCGCGCAGTGTTGCGCGCACACGGCCGCTTCCAGGTGCTGTGCGCGCTGCGGCGCGGACCATGGGGCGTCGCCGGGCTCAACCAGCGCATCGCGCGCGTATTGCGTGCGGCCGGCCTGATTCCGGCCAGCGACGGCTGGTACCCTGGTCGCCCGGTGCTGATCACGCGTAACGACTACGGCCTGGGACTGATGAACGGCGACATCGGCATCACCCTGGCGCTGCCCGGCGCGAGCGATGATGACTGGATTCTGCGCGTCGCCTTTCCTGCCGGAGATGTCAGCCAGAGCATCAAATGGGTCCTGCCGAGCCGACTGCAGGCCGTGGAAACAGCGTACGCGCTCACCGTTCACAAGGCGCAGGGCTCGGAATTCACCCACGCCGCGCTGCTCCTGCCCGCAACGCTGAGTCCGATCCTGACCCGCGAGCTGCTGTACACCGGCATCACTCGCGCGCGCGCTTTCCTTACCGTGGCCATGCCGGGAACGGTGAGGCTGCTGGAAGAAGCGGCGCAAAGACAGGTGCTGCGTGCGAGCGGCTTGTTGGCGGAGTGACGGTGGGCCTTGTTGAGCAGTGCCAGACTTCCGATTTACAAGGGGCGAAGGATGCCTTTAAACAAACCTTTTAGCTGCACGTTACCATGGTCAACCAAATGGTTGTCATCGTAATACAGCGATTCGCCGTCTTTTGAGCCCATGCATTGACCGTTTGGACAGAGGTAGGGTATCGGATCAATAATCTGTGCCTTACACTTTTCGGCCGCGGCATCAATGGCAAGATTGGCGACCTTGGTGCGTTTTTCATGGTGTTCGAGAGGGCTGGATATATCTGAAGTGCCTTGAAACAGTCTAGCTTTCAGGCTTAGGCCCTTGTATATGCTAAAAGGCATTTCCGGAATGGGTCTGACGATGTAGACCGGATGGTTTTCAGATATTTCACAAACTGTGTTGACGTACTCTCTTGAGAACTCGCTTTCCAATGACTGTCCATCTTCATTGGTTTTTCCATTGAAGTAGACACGAAAGCGATTCTCCCTGCTGGGGTCCAAATAGATTCCTGAACGACTAAATAGAATGACTGGTACTCCAGGGTATTGATTTTTCAATATATCCAGTTTTTTCCTTGATGAAGCCGTGGCATTTCTTTTCCTGCTTTTTATCGTCCATTGCAAAGTTTCTCAGGCTTGGGCAGCCGGCAAGAGCCCAGCCTAATGCGGCATTCCGGTTTTCCAGCTGGACGGCAGCTGCCGTAGACTGTGCGTGACTATCGCCGAACAGAATGACAGAGATCTCGCCATAATCGAGCTTGCAATCGGCTGCGCCAAAATCGTTCGGATAACAGTCTTGCGTATAGAGTGTGCTGGTGTATTCGGGCTGACCCTCCTCAAGGGAAGCAAACCGGATGCCGGGGTGATCCTTGGCTACTGCTGCAGTAATGGCAGCTGCTGATACGGTAGCGGCAGTCAGAGCAGCGTACCGCAAGACAACTTTTGTGGTCTCGCGAGGTTTCTTCCTGCGCTTCTCCACGAGGTGGAAAGAAAGTGCTCCCAAGGCGAAAGCGAGAAGAATTGAGGGGGCTACGTATGCCCAATTTTCGAGGAGCCCACAGAAGTAAAGGAGGACAACGATCGGCCAGTGCCAGAGGTATGTAGAATATGAAGTTTTGCCAACGAACTGAAGGAAGCTGTTGCGGCTGAAAACGGAGTTGGTGTTTCCGTAGATAAAAAGGAGAGTACCAAGAACGGGCAGGGTTGCCAGATAACCCGGCCAATGGTTTTTCTCGGAAAAAAAAAGACAAGCTGGCCATGATCACTGCCATACCCAAAAACTCGAGTGCATATCCTGCGCGTTTTGTTGTTCTCAGGGGGAAGAGGTATGCCAGGCCGCCGGCAATCAACTCCCATGCGCGTGTGGGAAGCATATAGAAGCAAAACACCGAATGTGTCTTTGTGAAATATATCGAGGCCGCCAGCGAGGCTATCGCCAGCAGCACCAGCGTGCCTCTGACCCTTTGTTCTCCGAATGCTCTGAATATAGCCATCAGCAGGACGGGGTAAAGGATGTAGAATTGCCATTCCAGCGAAAGGGACCATGTGTGCAGCAGCCAATTCTCATGCACGGGGGAGTCGAAGTAGCTCCCTTCGCCAGCGAACAAGAAGTTGGAACTGAACAACATGCTGCTTTTTACAGTTCTCAGCAGGCTTCGGTAATCTTGAATGGGCAAGTAGATGAATCCGAAGATCATCAGTGCCATGCACAAAACGAACAGCGCCGGGATGATTCTGTTTGCTCTGGACGCATAAAAACCGAGCAGTGAAAAGCGGTTTTCCTGTAAGCCGCTGAAGATGATGCCAGTCATCAGAAACCCGGAGATAACGAAGAATATATCTACTCCCGTAAATCCGCCCTGGAAACCATCAATCTTGAAGTGGAACAAGACTACCGCCAGCACCGCAACCGCCCGCAGAGCATTGATATTATTTCGGAATTGCATTTTTTGGCTGTTCTCTAATCAGATCGGGGAGTGAAACCGGGGACGACTGAAACCGGGGACGGATCACGGTTTCCTGCTCACAACTCACGGACCCAGTTCTCGACCTGAAGCCCCTGCACGCGCTCGAACTCGCGACTGTTGGTGCTGACCAGGATCAGGGCGTCGGCCGCGGCATGGGCAGCGATCCACAGGTCGTTGTTGCCGAGGGACGTCCCTGCCGCGGTCAGGGCGGCACGTATGCGTCCATATTGACGGCCCGCCGATTCGGGCAGGTCCAGGACCGGTATCAGCTCGACCAGCCGCGCCAAATTTCCAATGGCCTGCGCACGTGCCTGACTGCGCTCGGCCCCGAACACCAACTCGCCCAGGGTCACGACCGACATGGCCACCGAGCCGGGTGTCAGGTTCCGCAAGCGTTGGGCGACTTCCGGGGGCCGGGCTTTAGCCGTGTAAATACAGATGTCCGTATGCAGCAGATAACGGGCGGTCATGCCAGGGGCTCCCGATCCTGCGGCGGCGCGTCGTCGCGGCCCTCGGCGAAGAAGTCGTCCGGCATGCTGGCCAGCAGATCGAAAGCCTCGGACAGGTTCTGACGTGGCTTGCGCAGGATGACCTCGTCGCCGCGGCGGAGGATCTCCACCTCGTCCACATCGAACTGGAAAGACTTCGGAAGCCGTACGGCCTGGGAGTTGCCATTCTTGAAGATCTTGGCGGTTGCGGAGCTAGCCATGGCTCACTTCTCTTATTTGTACATCCGCCTAGTCTATATTTCTGTGGCGATGCGTGCAACGCTCGCTCGTGGCTCGGTAAGGGGCGGCCGGCGATGCGGTGGAAACTACGCCGCTCAACTGCAAGTCGGCCGGCGCCGAAGCGACGGCGGAACGGTCGGCGCGCGTGCCGACGAGAATGTCACCACGCGAGCAAGCGCCAACAATCGTGTAACAAACTGTTCCACGTGTCCAACCAAGCACCTGCTCGCGCGTTAAGCTCCCATCCGTGCCCATTCGCCGTTCTCCACGCAGCGCTTTTCGAGACCGCAGCCATGTTTTTGTCGCTTGCCCCGTCGTGCCACCGTCTACTTCCGGCCCTGCGCCGTGCGCTCGTCTTGCCTCTCCTGCTGCTACTCGCGCTGCTGTTGGCGGCGCCGGCTGCGGCCGACCCGACAGGCCGTGTTGGGCGTATCGCCTGGTTGTCGGGCTCTGTTCACCTGCATCGTGCGGACAGTGGCGAATCGACCAATGCCTTGCTCAACTGGCCGATTACCAGTGGCGATATTCTGTCGACCGCGGCCGGTGCACGCAGCGAAGTCCAGCTCGGGTCGGCCTCGGTGCAGTTTGATGCGAGCAGCATCCTGGAGTTTGTCACGGTCGATGATCAGCGCGTTCGCCTGCACTTGCTCACCGGTAGCGTGATCATTCGCCTCCGCTCACCGGAAGCGGCCGCTGAATTCGAGCTCAGCAGTCGCGATGGCCGCTTCAGCTTTTCGGAGGCGGGTAGCTATCGTTTCGATGCCGAGCCTGCCGCCATCGTGGCCACCGTTCATGGCGGCCGCCTGCGCTTCGCAGGCGGCGACGGCGCGCTCGACCTGCGCGCCGGCCAGCGTACCCAACTCTGGAACGACGGCGGCATCCGCTACCAGGTGTCAGCGCCTGTGGAGGACGCGTTTGTCCTGTGGAGTGCCGGGCGCGAGCAGGGGCCTGCCAGTGCCGCGTACGGTCGCTACGTGTCTCCTGAAATGACCGGCGCTGCCGACCTTGACGCCCACGGGCGCTGGCACGACAGCCCCGAGTATGGTGCGGTCTGGTTCCCGCAAGGGGTTGCCGCCGATTGGGCGCCTTATCGGCACGGTCGCTGGATGTGGGTCGCCCCCTGGGGCTGGACCTGGGTCGGTGACGAGCCCTGGGGTTTTGCGCCCTTCCACTACGGCCGCTGGGTGATCCACAGAGGGGCCTGGGGGTGGGTGCCCGGCAAGCGTGTGGCGCGACCGGTGTACGCACCGGCGCTGGTCGCCTGGGTCGGCTCGCCGGGCGCCAGTGTCTCGGTACAGGTCGGCGCGCGCCCCGCAGTCGGTTGGTTTCCCCTCGCCCCACGCGAAGTCTATGTGCCGCCCTACCGGTCCAGCGCAAGACATGTCCGTGCGGTCAACGTCACCCATGTCACCCAGATCAACAACATCACGACGATCACCAACAATCCGCAGGCGGCGGTCGAGCGCATGCCCTACGCGCATCGGCAAATGCCGCGCGCGGTGACCATGGTGCCGGCCGATGTCGTCACCCAGCAGCGGCCGATCGATCGCGCCGCGATGCTGCCGCGCGACGGCAAGTCACTTGGCGCTCGGTCGGTGCAGGTGCAGGCGCCGGTTGCAGTACCGCCGGTAGACGCCGGGCGGGGCGGCGAAGGGCGTCGACCGATGGCGCAGGATGGCCGTGAGCGCGGGGCGCTTGCGGAAAGGAGGGAGCCGTCAACGGGCGGCCTTCCCAGACAGCCACAGGCACAGCCGCAGCCGCAGCCNCAGCCACAGCCACAGCCACAGCCACAGCCACAGCCACAGCCACAGCAGCGTCCGGCGGCCAGGCCGAACGACGTGGCGATCGGTCAGCCGCAGCCCGCGCCGGCAACGGCACCTGCAGCCGCAGCAGCGTCTGCAGGTGATCCACCACGGCAGCAGGGAGCGCTGCCGGCTGCCGGATCGCCTTCGTCACTGCCTGCTGCCGGGCAGCGGCCCGATGCAGAGCAGGGTGCACGGCCTGTGCGGGAGACTGGTCGCGTTCCGCGCAGTGAGCCCTTGGATGGGCGTGGCGAGCCGCCGCGGCTGACCCCATTGCCCGGCGTTGCCTCGCCAATCGATCGCGGGGCACCGGCAGTGCCGGTGGCGCCACCAGCCGTGTCGATGCCGCCCGCAACTCAGGGTGCGACCACCAGCACGGCTGCCCCTGCAGAACGCCCTGATCGCTTGCCAGCGGCGACTGCTGGTCGCGGAGCGCAGAGCGCTGAGCGACCGGTCACGGCCGTGGAGCACTCGGTAAGCGGTGCCCCTTCGGGAAGACCTGAAGAACACGCCAAGCCGCCTGCTCAGCCCGTAGTGGCGCCGCCACCCGCGGCGACGCTTCCGAGATTTCCCGAGCGGCCCGCTGTATCCGCGCCTGTCCCGGCGCAAGTGCAACCGCAAGCGCAACCGCAAGCGCAACCGCAAGCGCAACCGCAAGCGCAACCGCAAGCACCACGGCCACCGCAAGCGCAACCGCAAGCGCAACCGCAAGCACCACGGCCACCGCAAGCACCACCAGCGCCAGCGCCACAGCAAGCGCCAGCGCCCGGCGTGGAAAGGTCGGGTAGCCGTGTCGAGCCGCGTCGAGCCGATGATGTTGCGCGTCGCGAAGAGGCCTTCGCTCGCCAACAGAAGCCAGAAGCGTCAGTCGATGCGCGGCCCGCGGCGATGCCGCAGCGCTCAGTGGCACCCGCCGGCGATGCCAAGTCGCCGCCGCCCGAGGGACGGCAGTCGCGGCCTGAACGCCCGCGCGAGGCGGGGGAGCAGCGCGAGGGGCGCGGCGGTGGCGGTGGACGGGTCGAGCAGTTGCCGCGTGGGGCCGACGGATGAGGGCCAGCGCAGAAAGCGGGGAAGCCGTGACCGTCCCGAACGGCACAGCCAAGAGCGCTCCGCCCAGCGGTGCAAGCTTTCAAGGGTCGGCTGCACCGGGAAGCAGCCAGCCACGCCGATACAACAATCCGCGTTGAAGGAGGGGTGCACGCGGCGACATGAGGAAGTCCAGCGTTCCTTTCCTTGCCCTCTGCGACCGATGCGCCACGGCGCATCGACCACGATGTGGCTGCCGCGCCGGCTGCTGAAACTGCGCCGGGCCTGACGAAGGCGCTGCTGCGTTTTTGGATGAATCGCCACGATCTGTTATCGTCACAGCGATGCAGACAATCATCTCCGTATCCGAACTTTCCAAGACCTACGATTCACGCTTCCAGGCGCTCAAGCGCATCAATCTGGATATTCGCCGTGGCGAGATCTTCGCCTTGCTGGGTCCCAACGGCGCCGGGAAAACGACGCTGATCAGCATCATCTGCGGGATCGTCAATGCCAGCGAGGGCAGCGTTCGCATCGCTGGCCACGACATCGTCGCCGACTACCGTGCCGCCCGCGCCATGATCGGCCTGGTGCCGCAGGAGCTGACCACCGATGCCTTCGAGTCGGTGTGGGCGACGGTGTCGTTCAGCCGCGGCCTGTTCGGCAAGGCGGCAAATCCCGGCTACATCGAAAAAGTGCTGCGTGATCTCTCGCTGTGGGAAAAGAAAGACAACAAGATCATCACCCTTTCGGGCGGCATGAAGCGTCGCCTGCTGATCGCCAAGGCGCTGTCGCACGAGCCGCAGATTCTCTTTCTGGATGAACCGACGGCGGGCGTGGACGTCAACCTGCGCCGTGACATGTGGCAACTGGTGCGCTCGCTGCAGGCCACCGGAGTGACCATCATCCTGACCACCCATTACATCGACGAGGCCGAAGAAATGGCCGACCGCATCGGGGTGATCAGCAAGGGCGAGATCATTCTCGTCGACGACAAGGTCGAGCTGATGCGCAAGCTGGGCAAGAAGCAGATGATGCTGCAACTGCAGACCCCCCTGGAGCACATACCGCCGGCGCTGGCCGGCTACCAGCTGGAGCTGGCGAGTGATGGCAACGAGCTGATCTACACCTTCGACGCGCACGGTGAGCGCACCGGCATCGTCGCCCTGCTCAAGGATCTCAACGACGCGGCCATCGCCTTCAAGGACCTGCACACCACGCAAAGCTCGCTGGAAGATATTTTCGTCAGCCTGGTGAAGGAAGAGCAATGAACTGGCACGCCATGCGCGCGATTTACCTTTTCGAGATGGCGCGTACGCGCCGCACGCTGCTGCAGAGCGTCATCTCGCCGGTGATTTCGACCTCCCTGTACTTTGTCGTCTTCGGCGCGGCGATCGGCTCGCGCATCGACGAGATCGAAGGCATCAGCTATGGCGCTTTCATCGTCCCCGGGTTGATCATGTTGTCGCTGCTGACGCAGAGCGTGGCCAACGCGTCTTTCGGCATCTATTTCCCGAAATTCACGGGCACGATCTACGAACTGCTGTCGGCGCCGGTCTCGTATATTGAAATCGCGGCGGCCTATGTCGGCGCCGCAGCGAGCAAGTCGATCATCCTCGGCCTGATCATTCTGGCGACGGCCGGGCTGTTCGTTCCGCTCCAGGTCGCGCATCCCGTCTGGATGCTGCTCTTCCTGGTGCTGACGGCGGTGACCTTCAGCTTGTTCGGTTTCATTATTGGCATCTGGGCCGACAATTTCGAGAAACTGCAGCTGGTGCCGCTGCTCATCATCACCCCGCTGACTTTCCTCGGCGGCAGCTTCTACTCGATCAACATGCTGCCGCCGATCTGGCAGACGATCACCCTGTTCAACCCGGTGGTCTATCTGGTGAGCGGTTTTCGCTGGAGTTTCTACGACGTCGCCGACGTCGGTGTCGGCGTCAGCCTGTTCATGACCCTATTGTTTCTGGCGGTGTTTCTGGTTGTCGTGGCGTGGATCTTCAAGACGGGGTATCGGCTGAAGACCTAGGCCGCTGGCGGTTGCTTGCGGGCGACTGATTGTTCTGTTACGCAAGCAGGTGTTCGGCGTGCTTGGCCGGTGGCAGAAATCGCCTTGATGTGAAAGTTGCGCAAGCGACTCACGAAACTCCCTTCTCCCTCGCGGGAGAAGGGTCAGGGGAAGAGGGGAAAACGGTCATGGCTTTCATCATCAGGGGTGTCTCGACATGTCATGACCGTTAGCTCTTCAGAAAAACAAGAGCCTCGCGTGCGGTCAGGATGTGCGTCCGCTGATGGCGTGAGAGGGCGAGTAGGTCTCGCTTGTCACCGGTAACCAGAACGTCGACTTGTCCTGCCTGGGCCATCGCCAANAGAAAATTGTCGTAGGGGTCTGGTGAAATGTCTATGGTCGGCAGGTTCTCGACGGTCACTGCCAAGCGGCGGAGATCGTTGACCAATCGGCCTGCCTCTGCAGGGTGAATTCGGAAGCGGATTCCGTCGCGACGCGTGACGTCGGCGGATTTCTTCGATTTGCAGCTCTGAGGTAATAAGGGTGAACTGGCCGTCCCGCCATGCCTTATACAGCTGATCGGGTGGCGTACCGCGCGTGATCAGTGCTGCGATAAGTATGTTGGTGTCGAGAATCAAGCGCATTCCAACTACGAATCCTTCACTGGGGTCCTCTTTGCTTCGCGTACTGGGGCGCAGGCCTCGTCAATC
>NZ_SPMY01000018.1 GCF_012939955.1 Candidatus Accumulibacter phosphatis | reverse complement strand
TCCCCGAATTCCCCGTATCACCCCCGGCCCTTCTCCCGCAGGGGAGAAGGGAGGTTCGTGAGTCGCATACGCGACTTTCACATTAACGGTCATGACACGGTGGAGACACCCCAAAGTCGATGANAGTCATGACCCGTTTCCCTCTTCCCCCTGCCCCTTCTCCCGCGAAGGGAGAAGGGAGTTTCGTGAGTCGCTTGCGCGACTTTCACATTAAGCTACGGAGCGCAATATGATCATCAAGATTCTCGGACCAGGGTGCAAGAAATGCAGCACCCTCACGGAAAACACCGAAAAGGCACTCGCCAGTCTGGGCCTGACGGCCGACGTGATAAAAGTGACCGACTTCGCGCAGATCGCTGCGCATGGGGTGATGTCGACGCCGGCCCTGGCGATCGACGACAAGGTGGTCTCGGTCGGCAAGGTGCTGACGGCGGCAGAAGTGGAGAAGATGCTGCGAAGGTGATTTGCCAGGCGTCGCAAACGCGATTTGTCGCGCGCGATTTGTTGTGCACTGTTTCTGGCCCGGCGTGCGCGGTGGGGGCGTGCGCAGTGGGAGGCACGAAAGTGCTTCGACGCGGCGCAGAAATTCGTCCGGCCCGACAAGGGCAACAAAAAAGCGGGCCGAAGCCCGCTCTTGTTTTCAGGAAGCCGTACGGCTATTTCTTCTCTTCCTTCATGTCCTTCTTGTCGTCCATTTTCTTCTCGTCCGCCTTCATGTCTTTCGTGTCGGGCTTCTTCTCTTCCATCTTCTTCTCGTCCTTGGGGGCACCGCCATGCGACATGGCGAAGGAACTAGCGGAGACAGTGGCGAAGGTCGCTGCAATCAGAACGGATAGTAGCTTGCGCATATGAAACTCCTCTGGATTTGTTGGAGAATGTGACGGCCGATTTGGCACGCACAAAAATAGTAACGCGAATGGACCTTCTCAAGTTGACCTCTTGCACCCACTTTCGCTTTCTGCCCTGGTTGCTGGCGGCCGGGGTAGCGCTGCTGGCGCTGACCGCGCATGCCGCGCCGCGCAAACCGAGCGACGACTCGGAAGTGCTGGAACGGCTGCCGACGCGGGCCGGCGACGCCAGTGCCCGCGAACTGGTCGCCTTGCGCGCGGCGATGGCTGCCGCCGGCAAGGACCCGCTGCCGGCAGCGCGGCTCGCCGAGCGCTATTTCGACCTGGCCATGGCCCGTGGCGATCCGCGCTACGCCGGCTATGCCGAAGCAGTGATCGCGCGTTTTCCAGAGCCACTGCCGCCCGAACTGCTTTCCATGCGCGGGATATTGAACCAGTATCGGCACGGCTTTCAAGCGGCGCTGGACGATTTTGCGGCGGCCCTGGTGCAAAATCCGCAACTCGCTCAGGCGCACGCCTGGCGCGGCGCCATTTTTCTGGTCCAGGCCAACTACGCCGCTGCGCAAGAGGAATGCGCTGCCCTGCAGGCGCTGGGAAAAACCATTCTTCATGCCAGCTGTAGCGGCCTCGCGCAGGCCTACGGCGGTCAACTCGCAGCCGGCTACGGCGCCTTGCAGCAGGGGCTGGCGAGCAGCCGCGACCCCGACAATCGCCTCTGGCTGCTGACGCGTCTGGGCGAAGTGGCGGCCTGGCGTGGCCAGCCGAAAGTCGCGGAAGAGCACTACCGCGAGGCCTTGCGCATCGGTCGCGACGACGGCTATCTGCTTGCCGCCTGGAGCGACTTTCTGCTCGACAACGGCCGACCCGCCGAAGTGCTCCGCGAACTGGCGGATTGGCAAGCATCCGACACCCTGCTGCTGCGCCTTGCCGAGGCAGCAGCCCTGGAGAACTCGCCGGACGCCGCACGCCTGGCGCAGACGCTCGATGAGCGCTTTGCGGCCGCCCGCCAACGTGGCGACACCACCCATCGTGCCGAGGAGGCGCGCTACGCCCTGCATCTGCGCAAGGACCCGGCAAGCGCCGTGCGCCTGGCTGCGGAAAACTACGCCGTCCAGCGCGAACCGCGTGACGCGCGCATCCTGCTCGAAGCGGCGATCGCCGCAGCTGACCCGGCAGCGGCACAGCCGGCGCGCGACTGGTTGCGCGACAGCGGCTTTGAGGATCAGCGACTGCGCGAGTTGGGTCAGAGGTTGGCGCCGGGCCCGGCACAAGCAGCGTCCAGGGCGGAAGCTCCGCGATGAGTCTCCGCCATTGCCCGTTTCGCCTGCCGGCGTTGCTGCTTTTCTTCGTGCTGTTCGCCCTCTCTCCGCTCGCCTCGGCGCACAAGGCCAGCGACAGCTACCTGATCCTCGATGTCAGCGGTAGCCAGGTCACCGGGCAATGGGACATCGCGCTGCGCGACATCGATTTTGCGCTCGGGCTCGATGTCGACGGCAACGGCGAGATCACCTGGGGCGAACTGCGCGCACGCCAGCCCGATATCGACGCCTGGGCGCTCGGCCGCCTCGGCCTGCAGCGCGGCGGTAGCTGCCGGATAGGGGTCGCCGACCACCTGGTCGACACGCACACCGACGGTGCCTACGCCGTGCTGCAACTGCGGGGCGAATGCCCGCGCACCGATGCCGAGCTGAGCGTCAGCTACCGCCTGCTCTTCGAGCTCGATGCCTTGCACCGCGGCCTGCTGCGCCTGACGCTGGACGGCAGCTCGCATTCCGCCGTCCTCGCCCCGGAGCGTGCCGAACAGCGCTTTGTCGCCGGCGAGAGCTCACGCCTGGCGCAGTTCGGGCAGTATCTCGTCGAGGGTATCTGGCACATCTGGATTGGCTTCGATCACATCCTCTTTTTGCTCGCCCTGTTGCTGCCCGCGGTGCTGGTGCACGAGAACGGCGGCTGGCGCGGGGTGGCGCGCTTCCGCGACGCGCTGCACGAAGTGCTGTGGGTGGTCACGGCCTTTACCGTCGCCCATTCGATCACCCTCTCGCTGGCCGCACTGGGCCTGATCCAGCTTCCGTCGCGGCTGGTCGAGTCAGCGATCGCCGCGTCGGTAGTACTGGCGGCGGCCAACAATCTCAAACCGCTGGTCGAAGGCCGGCGCTGGCTGGTGGCCTTCGCCTTCGGCCTGATCCACGGTTTCGGCTTCGCCAGCGTGCTCGCCGAACTCGGCCTGCCACAGCAGGCGCTGGTGCTCTCCCTGCTCGGCTTCAACCTCGGCGTCGAAGTGGGCCAGCTGGCGATTGTCGCCGTCTTCCTGCCGCTGGCCTACGCGCTGCGCAACACCGGCTTCTATCGCCGCGGCGTGTTCATCGGCGGTTCCCTGGCCACGCTGGCCATCGCCCTGGTCTGGCTGCTCGAACGCGCTTTCGATCTGAAGCTGATCGGCAGCTGATCGATAGTGTCGTGTTGCACGCACTATGGAACATATGAATCCCCCCGGCCACCGCGCGGATCTTACGCCGCTGTCAGGCTTGCCAAAGTCTTGCCGGGAATGGGGAATGGGGAATGGGGAATGGGGAATGCGGAATGCGGCGCCACATCAGCCCGCACGTCATTGCGAGGAGGCGCAGCCGACGTGGCAATCCAGAGGTTTGGCTTTTCGCATTGTCAATAGGTCAATGCGGCGGGAAATAGTGAGAGGATGGAGCTGGATTGCCGCGTCGGCTACGCCTCCTCACAATGACGGTGGGTACGGGATGGCTGCTGGGTCGGGGTGGAGGGGGTGGGATGGCACTATAGCAGCGTGACGTGTTCAGCCAGGCGGCTACGTTATACTGTTGTTAATTACAGCACACAAGGAATCGCCGGTGCGCGCCCCGCAAGCCGTTGAACATGCTCAGTCTGAAAGCGCAGCCGCGCAGAAGGCGGCAACGCCGCGCGCTGTCGATCCGCTGGCCCAGCTAAATGCAGCGCAGCGCCAGGCGGCGACTTTCGGCATCGACGACACTGGCCTGGCAGCCAGCGATGCTGCGCATCCACCGCTGCTGGTCATCGCCGGCGCGGGATCGGGGAAGACCGCGACGCTGGCGCAGCGGGTCGCGCAGCTGGTCGCCCACGGTGCCGACCCGGGGCGAATCCTGCTGCTCACTTTCTCGCGACGGGCGGCGAGCGAAATGAGCCGCCGCGTCGAGCGCCTTCTGACGCGTTGCGCCGCGGGTCAGGCGCGTACCGCCGCGCCGTCGCTCAACTGGTCGGGCACTTTTCACGGCGTCGGTGCACGCCTGCTGCGCGAGTACGCGGGCCGCATCGGCCTCGACCCAAATTTCACCATTCACGATCGGCAGGACTCGGGCGACCTGACCAACCTGGTGCGCCACGAGCTCGGCTTCGCGGTCAAGAGCAAACGCTTTCCACTGAAAGGGACCTGCCTGGCGATCTACTCGGCGACGGTGAACACCCAGTCGCCTCTGCGCGAGGTATTGCAAACGAGCTTTCCCTGGTGCGCCGAATGGGAGAGCGATCTGCAGCGACTGTTTCTCGCCTACGTCGAAGCCAAACAGGCGCAGCAGGTGCTCGACTACGACGATCTGCTGCTCTACTGGGCGCAGATGGTCAGCGATCCGGCGCTCGGTGGGGAGCTTGGCGCGCGCTTCAGGCATGTGCTGGTCGACGAGTATCAGGACACCAATCGCCTGCAGGCGGCGATTCTCCTGGCCATGAAACCCGATGGCAGCGGCCTCACGGTGGTCGGCGACGACGCGCAGTCGATCTACGCTTTTCGCGGCGCAACGGTGCGCAACATCCTCGATTTCCCGGCGCACTTCGAACCGCCCGCGCAATTGGTGACGCTGGAGCGCAACTACCGCTCGACGCAGCCGATCCTGGCCGCCGCCAACCAGGTCATTGCCCTCGCCGCCGAGCGCTTCAGCAAGGATCTGTGGAGCGAGCGTCAGTCATCGCAAAAACCGACCCTGGTTTCGCTTCGCGACGACGCCGATCAGGCGAACTATGTCGTCGAGCAGGTACTCGCCCGGCGCGAAGCCGGTGTCCGGCTCAAGGCACAGGCGGTGCTTTTCCGGAGCGCACAACACAGCGTGCGCCTGGAACTCGAACTCACTCGCCGCAACATTCCTTTCATCAAATTCGGCGGCCTCAAGTTTCTCGAAGCCGCACACGTCAAGGACGTCCTGGCGGTGCTGCGCTGGGCCCGGAACCCGCGCGACCGGATCGCCGGCTTCCGGGCCATGCAACTGGTCGCCGGCATCGGCCCGAAGACGGCCAGCCAGGTGCTGCGCAATGTCGCCGAAACCACTCCCGCTCCCGCCCTGCTCGGCGAGCAGCCGGTCCCTGCAGGCGCGCGCGCCGCGTGGCTGGAATTCACCACGCTGGTCGATTGCTGCGGCGCGGCTGGCGCGGCCTGGCCGACCGCCTTCGATCAGATCTGCCGCTGGTACGAGATGCAGATCGACCGCCTGCATCAGGATGCGGAAATCCGCCAGGCCGATGTCGAGCAGCTCGGCCGCATCGCCAACACCTACGCCAGCGCCGAAAGCTTTCTCACCGAACTGACCCTCGACCCGCCGGACGCCAGCAGCGACCAGGCCGGACCACCGCTGCTCGACGAGGATTACCTGATCCTGTCGACCATTCACTCGGCGAAGGGGCAGGAATGGACCGCCGTCACCATTCTCAACGCCGTCGATGGCTGCATCCCGTCCGACATGGCCACCGGCTCGGCGGCCGCAATCGAGGAGGAGCGGCGCCTGCTCTACGTGGCCATGACCCGCGCCAGGGAGTACCTGGAAATCATCGTCCCGCAGCGCTTCTACGTCACCCATCAAGCAGGCTTCGGCGACCGGCATCTCTACGCCAGCCGCACACGCTTCATCAGCAACGCGCTGCTGCCCCACTTCGAGCAAGGCTCGTGGCCACCCGCGCCAGAAGCTCCGGCCGCCAATCCCGAAGCCAAACAACAGGCGCTCGACCTGGCGGCGCGGATGCGGGCGATGTGGAAATGACCTCCGCCGCCCGCTACCCTCATCACTCCTTGCGCAATTTCTCGGCGACGACCGGCAGCAGCACCGACACCGCTCGAAAGGCCGCTTCGCCCCGTTCGCGTTCGGCGGCCAACTGATTCGGCAGCGGATAGCGGGCCACCGAAACCACCTCGATCCCGCCGGCGCGCAATGCCTCGGCAACGCGTTCGGCACGCACGCCAGCGAGCCGCGGCGGCCCCCCACGGTCACTACTGGCGTGCCCGACGACTTCGACGCGATCGATGTTCCAGCGTTGCAGGGCCCAGACGATGGTCGCGATGCGCAACTCTGCGGCCTCATTGAGGCCCTTGCTGCCGGGTTCGAAATAGATCGGCGGCAGTGCCTGCGGCGGCGGCAGCAAGCGGATCTGCCACTGCGGATGACGCTTTCCCAGGTCGCTCTCCATTGCCCGCCAGGCGGCGAGGTCGATTCCCGCTTGCGCTTCGGGAACCAGCGTCGCGCGTCGCTGCGCAGAATCGGCATCAAAAGCGGCCAGCGGCAAGGGAAAGGCGCTGCGCAGACTGTCGGCGACGCTGCTATCGAGCTTGGGCGCACTCTCGCCAAGCCCGAGCGCGAGCACCTGCGGCGACACTTTTTCAGACGTGCGTAGCTGTGTCAGCTGCAAATCGACCGGCTGGTGCAGTTGCCGTGCGATCTCCTCGCCCAGGCGCAGCTCCAGCTCGGCCTCAGGTTCGGCGCTCAAGACCATGGCGCGCACCCGCGGTGGCTTGCTGTCGATGAACAGCACCTCTACTGCGCCCAGCTGGCCGCCCGGCAGCGAGGCCGCGCCGGCCTCGAGCACGTTGCGAATACGAATCTGCGCGAAACTCTCGAAAGCGATCGCTTTCAGCGAAATGAACAGCGGTATGCCGAGGGGCACCAGCACCAGAAAAGAGATCGCTGCCTGGCGGGCAAAGCGCTTGCGCAAGCCACCGCGGCCGAAACCATACCATTCGGCAACGGCGGCGACCGCAAGACTGATCGCCGCCATGTTGGTGAAGAACAGCAGCAGCGCGCCGCGCGCCACCGGCCAGCGCTCGGTGACCAGGCCATAGCCAATGGTCGCCAGCGGTGGCATCAAGGCCGTGGCAATGGCCACTCCGACGATCGCCCCACCGCGGCCGCGGATCAGGGCATAGCCGCCCGCGGCACCCGAGAGGATGGCGACCACCAGGTCGAAAAGATTCGGGCGGGTACGCGCCAGCAGCTCTGGCGTCAGTTCCTTGACCGGCGAAAGCAGCACGATCAGCGAAGTGAACGCCACTGCTGCGGCAGTACCCAAAGCCAGCGCACGCAAACTTTTACGCGCCAGATCGAAGTCGAGAGTGGCGATGGCCATGCCGCTGCCGACGATCGGCCCCATCAGCGGCGAGATCAGCATCGCGCCGATGATCACCGCCGGCGAGTTGAGCAGCAGGCCGATGGTCGCTATGCCGCCGGCGACCACAATCATGAAGCAGAAATTGAACGAGAAATTGGCGTCCTGTTCGACCTGATCGAGAATCCCCCGGTGATCGATCTCGCGCACCAGAGCTCGCCACCAGCGCCCCCAGGCACGCGGCCCCAGCCACAGCGCGCGGACGAAGCTGCCCGTGCTGAGCAGGTCCTCGCCGAGGCCGGCAGTCTCGGCGACCTCGGCGACTTCGGCGACTTCGGCAGGCGCGGCAGCTCCGCTTGCTGTCGCGCTTGCTGTTGGTGGCGTAGTGGATGCTTGGCTAGCGGGTGATGCAGGTACGGGCGTGGGCATATTCGGGCTTTGTTGGCGACGGGAGAGTGTCACGCTCTGACTCTTTGGAGTGCTTGCGACAGGCGTCGAGAAGGGAGCGCGTCGCTGCCGGTGCGACGCCGACCGTCGCCGTTCTGGGAGGCATGTCCACGGATTCCGGCATCCGCAGCGATGCAGGCAGCGATTCTACCAAGGGATGGCACGGGAAGGGGCCGCGTTGAACAGTGTGACGAACACGGGCATTCCTATTGGGCGCAGTCCGACTGTGCGGTAAAGTGGCACCTCGAGAAATCGGCGCCAGGAGCGACCAGCACCGGCAGGGCAAGTGACAACGAGAAGGAGAAATAGTAATGGCCGACAATACGAATACCCGGCACGCTGACCATGGCGGTGCCGGCACGGCAGAGCAGGGGCAGGTCGTGCTGCTGGTGGCCACTCGCAAGGGCGCCTGGCTTTATCACGGCGATGCGGCACGCGAAAACTGGCGCGTCGATGGCCCGCACTTTCTCGGCCACATCATCAGTCATCTGGTGCTCGACCCGCGCGACGGCCAAACCCTGCTCGCTGCGGCCAAGACGGGACACCTCGGTCCGACGATCTTCCGCTCGACCGATCGTGGGCGCAGCTGGAGCGAAGCAAAGCGCCCGCCCGCTTTCGCTGCGAGCAGCGAAGGGGCCACCTCTGGCACAGCCCTGCCCGGCCGCACGGTCGATCACACTTTCTGGCTGACGCCGGGTAATGCCCAGCAGCCGGATGTCTGGTACGCCGGCACTTCGCCGCAGGGACTGTTCCGTTCCGACGACGGTGGCATCAGCTGGGCGCCGTTCTCGTGCATCAACGACGATCCGCAATACCGGCAGTGGATGGGTAGCGTACAGGACGGCACGCCGGACGGGCCAAAGCTGCACTCGATCATCGTTGATCCCCGCAACGCCGATCACCTCTACCTGGCGATGTCCGGTGGTGGCGTGCACGAGAGTAGCGATGGCGGCCAGAGTTTCAAGCCCCTGCTCGACCAGCTCGACGTCGTCGGCGGTTTCGATCGCGCCGATCCCACTTTCCACGACCCGCATTGCGTCCGCCTGTGCCCGAGCAACCCGGATCGTCTCTATCAGCAGAACCATTGCGGCATCTACCGCCTTGACCGGCCGTCCGAGCAATGGCTGAACATCGGCAAGAGCCTGCCCGCAGAGGTCGGCGACGTCGGCTTTCCGATGGTGCTCCACCCGCGCGACGCAGACACCGCCTGGGTCTTCCCGATGGACGGCACTTCCGTCTGGCCACGCACCAGTCCGGACGGCAGGCCGGCGGTGTATGCGACAGGCGACGGCGGCCAGAGCTGGCAACGTCGCGACGCCGGCCTGCCGACCAGCCAGGCGTGGTGGACGGTCAAGCGCCAGGCGATGAGCGCCGACGCGCTGCAGCCGCTAGGCCTCTATTTCGGGACCACCAGCGGCGAGTTGTGGATGAGTCGCGACGAAGGCCTGCACTGGCAATGCATCGCCCGCCACCTGCCGGAAATCTACGCCGTCGAAACCGCATTCCTGGCGTAACGGACATGGCAGTCGAGGCACCCCGGATCATGAGAGTCATGACCGTCCCCCTCTCACTTGCAGTGCGCATTCCGGCTTGCACGCCGGAATCGTTCGCCGGGCAGGGACCATGCTCCCTGAATTCCCCGCCTCACCCCCGGCCCTTCTCCCGCGGGGGGAGAGGGGAGGTTCGTGAGTCGCTTACGCGACTTTCACGGTAAGGCTGGCCGCCCATGAAAGTGCTCATTCCGAGCGCCTTGCGCTCCTACACCACACACGGCGAGGTCGAGGCCAACGGCGCGACCCTCGCCAGCGTGCTTGCCGACCTCGACCGCCGCTACCCGGGAATTCGCTTCCGCATGATCGACGAGCAGCAGCAGATACGAGCACACATCCGCTTCTTCTACGCCAGCGCGCAGCTACGCGACCTCGCTCAGCCGCTGGACGCGAACGGCGAACTGATCATCGTGCAGGCACTGAGCGGCGGGTGAGCGGCGGCGGCGCGTCGGCAAAGTCGGCTGCGGCGGGGTGGCGTCGCGTGCAGTTTCGCCAACCCCCTGCCAGCGGCCGTAGCGACGAACTACTTGCCAGCCGCTTCGCGCTTTTTGCGCGAGGTGGGCATCAACATCGCTTCGCCATCGATGACCACGGTGTCACCCACGGTGCACACGGTGTCGAGCGCCACCCGGCCCTTTTCGGCGAACACTTCCTTGACCGTCACCTTGGCATGCACCGTGTCGCCGGGACGCACCGGCGCGCGGAAACGCAAGGACTGGTTCATGTAAATACAGCCGGGCCCGGGCAAGCGATTGCCGAGCACCGCCGAGATCAGGCTGGCGGATAACATGCCGTGCGCGATACGGCCGCCAAACATCGTCGTGCGCGCAAAATCCTCGTCCATATGCACCGCATTGACGTCGGTGGACACGCCCGCAAACAGGACCAGATCTGCGTCAGTAATGGTCTTGGCAATTTCCGCGCTCATACCGACAGACAAGTCTTCAATATCGTAACCGTTCTGGGGATTCATGATAGGCCTTTCATAATGATTATCAGCACGGATATGTCCGTGCCCAGGGAAAACAGCGTCAGCTATCGCTGGCACCGGTGAATATTTTTCAACATAGCAAAAAACTTGAATCCAAAACGTCCAGAGGACGAGAATCTTTAATAAGCGACAAGGAGTATCTCTGATATAGGCACAGCGGTCAATGCAAAGGTCATCACGGTGCTTCAGTCGATAGCAATCACGACTTTGCCGGTCGATTTTCTGCTCACCACCTGATCAAGCGCTTCACACGCCTCCTCCAGTGGATAGGTCGCCGAGACATGCGGCTTGATCGCGCCGTCGAGATACCAGTGAATCAGCGTCTGGAAACTCTCGGTCATCACCGCGGGGTTCAGTTCCACGTACGCCGGCCAGTTGACACCGATGACGTCCACATTCTTGACCAGCAAGTGATTGGCAGGAATCTGCGGCACGCTGCCAGCGGCGAAACCGATGATCAGGATGCGCCCTTCGAAAGCAATACTGCGTAGCGAAGCGGTAAACAAGTCGCCGCCAACCGGATCGTAGACCACATCGGCACCGCGACCGGCGGTCAATTCCTTGATCCGTTCGCGAACGTCATCACGGCTGGAATCAATCAGATGATCGGCGCCGTGCTCACCGGCGACCGCGAGTTTTGCCGGGCTGCTGGCCGTGGCAATCACCGTCGCCCCCAGTTGCTTGCCAATCGCGACAGCGGTCAAGCCGACGCCGCCGGAGGCGCCATGGACGACCAGGGTTTCACCGGCACGCAAGCGGGCCCGGTGCCACAAGGCGATATGCGCAGTGCCAAACACCACCGGAAAGGCAGCAGCGTGCTGCCAGGACATTTCGTCTGGTATCCGCAGGCAGCGCTGCGCATCGGCGACGACCTGCTCGGCATAACCGCCAGACGGCGTCATGGCCAGCACCCGATCGCCACGGGCAATCCCTTTTACGCCCGCTCCCAACTCCAGCACCTCACCGGAAACTTCAAAGCCCGGACTGAAGGGAAGTGGTGGCTGCTTTTGATATTGGCCGCGGATAATCAGGCTGTCGGCGAAATTAACGCCGCAGGCGCGGACCCGGATGCGCAGTTGGCCAGGACCAGGGCGAGCTTCGGCAAGTTCCTCCAGCCGCAAGGAGGATGGACCGCTCAGTTCACGGCAGACGATGGCTCGCATGCTGGGAAATTCTCCATGGTTGCGGAGAAAAGTCCCTCCCCGTCGCGAAAGACGGGAAGGGTCTTTGTGGACTCCCCGACCTGGCCAGCGTGAGATGCGGCCAAAGGCCAGGCAGCGGGGTCGATTGAAACGGCTGTGACTAGTCGCCGATGATCTTGCGCACCACGTCGGTCATCGAAATAACACCGACCGGCTGACCCTGCTCGGTGACTACCAGACGATGCATGCGCCGTCCGGTCATCAGGCTGACCGCGTCGCTCAACAGCATTTCCGCATCGCAGGTCGCGCAACCCGGCGTCATGACTTCGCCGGCCAGCATCGAGCGTGCCTGATCCGGAGTGCGGCCCTGCCGCGCCAGCACCATATCGGTCTGCGACACGACGCCGACTGCCGCGCCCTGCGCATCCATGACTACCACCGCATGGATTTCGTTGCCGACCATGATCTTGGCCACGGCGCCGACGGTATCATCCGGCGCGCAGGAAATGATGCCACGATGCATCAAATCGCGAACCTTGCTGCCGTCGTCGGCAATGGTGATCGGCTCGCCCTCGGCAATGCCCGGCAACGGCGTGGACATCGGGTACGGCGCCGGCGTGGTGTGCACGTCGCCCTTGGGCAGCGTCGGTTGTACCATCGCGACCGCCGGCTTGCCGCTGGCACCGAGACCGAAGTCGGTGGCGCCGATGAGCACCGACATGTTGCCGTGTGGGTGTTTGTTGTCGGCCATCAACTGATGGGCAATGGGTAATTCTTCATAGGTAAACGCCCGCGACATACAGGGATCAAGCTGGCCGCTCTGCGCCAACTCGTTCATCTCGTTGCACTGCTTGGTATTGGCGAAATGCGAGCCTTGCAGGCGCTTTTGCCGCATCCACAGGTAGCGCAAATCGACCGTCGCATTGTAGCCGCTGGTACCGGCGCAGACCACCACCATGCCGCCGGTTTCGCAAACAAAAATCGAACTCGGAATAGTCGTTTCACCGGGATGCTCGAAGACAATATTCGGCGCCCGCTTTTCACCCAGCACTTCCCAGATTTTTGCGCCGAAGCCGCGCACGCCCTTCAACCACTTGGCGTAGCCGGCATTGTCCTTCCAGTGCGGCAACATTCCCCAATGATCGAAGTCATTGCGGTTGATGCAGCCCTTCGCGCCGAGCTTCATGCAGTAGTCGTATTTGTCCTCGCCCGAGACGATGGCCACGGAGGTTGCACCGACCGCTTTGGCGATCTGAATCGCCATCGAACCGAGACCGCCCGCGCCACCCCAGATCAAGGCCACGTCGCCCTTCTTGACCGAACTGCTTTCCCAGCCGTGCAGCATCCGCCAGGCGGTCGCTGCAACCAGGACATAGGCAGCGGCCTGTTCCCAGTTCATGTGCTTGGGCTTGGGCATGCACTGTTGCGCCTGCACTCTGGTGAATTGGGCAAAACTGCCGTAATTGGTTTCGTAACCCCAGATCTTGAACGACGGCGAGTACATCGGATCGCCACCTTTTTTGACCCACGCACAATTGCGATCATAGGTCCCGCAATGCATGACCACTTCGTCGCCCACCTTGACGTTGGTGACGTCCTTGCCCACTGCGTAGACAATGCCGGACGCATCGCTACCGCCAATGTGGAAATCCTCGGGCTCGCCGGCCTTGTTGCGAGCGCCGATCACATTGACGGGAACACCCATTCCCGCCCAGACGTTGTTGTAGTTGATTCCTGCCGCCATCACGTAAACGAGGACCTCGTCGTCGGCAATCGACGGCGTATTCACTACTTCCTTCTGGAACGCTGCTGTCGGCTGGCCAAAGCGCTCGGCGCGAATCAACCAGGCGTGCATCTGTTCCGGAACTTCGCCCAGGGGAGGTCTATTACCCACTTCGTAAAGCTGCTTGCTCATCAGGATGCTCCTTCGTTGGTTGAACTACTTGATCAATCTGACGACTTGAATCTGGAAATAATCTGCTGCCGCATTCGCTCACATTCTTCGAATTGATTACCTGGCGTTGCGTTCAGGCGCTTGCCGATTTCAGCGTAGCCGCCGACCAGCCCAACGCCAAAAGTCCCGAACTCCTCCTTCAACACCCGCATTACCCAGCCGCTCTGGTGGCGAGCGCGCAGTTTGCCCAACAAGCCGGCCGCAACGAGAAAGCTGCGATGTCGATCGAAATGCCCGTGCAACTGCTTTATGCCGGTATTCATCGTGGCGCTCACCAGGCACACCGGATAATCCCAATCATCACGGCGATCCTGCCGGGGGGGCGCTGCGGCCAATTTCGCTGGCGGTCTTGTGCGCCGGAGCGCCAAGGTCCGACTTATTGACTGCAAAAACATCCGGAATCTCGATGATCCCAGACTTCAGATACTGGATCGTGTCACCCGAGGCCGGTTGCGCCACATAACAGACCGTGTCGCCAATCTCGGCAATATCGATTTCCGTTTGCCCGACACCAACCGTCTCGACGACGACGATATCGAAGCAGGCCAGCAGCAGCCAACTCATCGGCCAGACCTCGCTCGCCACGCCACCCAACTGGTTGCGGTTGGCCAGCGAGCGAATGAACAGGCCTTCGTCGTAGGACGCGTTCTTGATACGAATGCGATCGCCCAGCAAAGCGCCACCGCCCAATTCGGGGCGACTGGATGGGTCAACAGCGAGCACTCCGACCGTCCGACCCGCCAGCCGCCACTCGCGAATCAGCGCCGACACGAGCGACGACTTCCCGGCGCCGGGAGGGCCGGTAACGCCAATAAGGTGGCCGTCATTGAGCGCCCGCTCAGCGGACAGCGCCGCCAGCAAACGTGCCGAGCGCTGACGCGCGGCCGCCAGCTTGTTGTCGAGCAGATTCAAGCCGCTGGCCACCGCCGCACGCTCCCGGCGCAGTATCCGCACGGCCAACTGCTCGGGATCGGGAAGCGGCACCTGTGTCATGTGCGGGTCAGGGCAGCGGTCCAAGGCGTCCCAGCCCGTTGGCTGCGCGGATCACGTCCACCATATCGGCCATGATGGTGTTGAAACTGAAATCCTTGGGCGTATAGACCGCACTGACGCCCAGCGCCACCAGTTTCGTCGCATCCTCCAGCGGGATGATCCCGCCGGCGATCACCGGCACGCTTGCCAGATCGCGCAGGCGCAGTTCATCGAGAACCGACTCCACGAGTTCCATATGGCTTCCCGACAGTATCGACAGGCCAACCATGTGCACGCCCTCTTCCTCCGCGGCCTGGGCAATCTGTTGCGGCGTCAGCCGGATACCGTCGTAGACCACCTCGAAGCCGACGTCCCTGGCCTTGACGGCAACCTGTTCCGCGCCGTTCGAGTGTCCGTCCAGGCCCGGTTTGCCGACCAATAGTTTCAAGGGACGACCGAGAGCCTCACCCGTACTGGCGACGCGGGTCCTGAGTTCGGTGACCTGATCCTTCCTGCCGAGTACTGCGCAGCTGTCGATGGCGATATCGATACCGGTCGGTGGCCTGAACTCGCCGAACACGGCGCGCAGCGAATCGCCCCATTCGCCGGTGCTGACTCCCGCAAGGGCGCAGCGAATCGAACTGGGCATGATGTTTTCACCGCTCCTGGCGGCATCGCCAAGCCCTTGCAAGGCAGCCTGCACGTCGGCGTCGTTGCGGTTTTTTCGATGCGCCTGCAGGCGTTCGATCTGCTCGCGTTCGGCGGCCGGATCGGTTTTCATGATGCCGCCATCGCTGCCCAGGGTCAGTGGCGATTCGGCGGTTTCCTGGAAGCAGTTGACGCCGATGATTTTCAGCTCGCCCGACTCGATGGCACGCAGGCGGTTCATATGACTGGCGACCAGTTCACGCTTGACGTAGCCGGACTCGATGGCGGCGATGATGCCGCCCTGCGCCTCGACATTGGCGATCTCTTTTCTGGCACCTTCGACCAGTTGCCTGACCTTGGCGGCAATGACCGGCGAGCCATCGAAGATATCTTCATACTCCAGCAGATCGGTTTCGAAAGCCAATACCTGCTGCATGCGCAGCGCCCATTGCTGATCCCAGGGGCGCGGCAAACCCATGGCCTCGTTCCAGGCGGGAAGCTGAATGGCGCGCGCCCGCGCGCCTTTGGAAAGCGCCACCGCGAGCATCTCCAGAACGATTCGCTGGACGTTGTTTTCCGGCTGCGGCTCGGTGAGCCCGAGCGAGTTCACCTGCACGCCATAACGGAAGCGGCGCAGCTTCGGGTCGGCGACCTTGTAGCGGGTAAGGGTCAACTCATCCCACATTTCGCCGAAGGCGCGCAGCTTGCAGCACTCCTCGACGAAGCGAATGCCGGCGTTGACGAAGAAGGAGATACGCTCCACGACCTGTGAAAACTCGTCCGGCTTGATCTCGCCAGACGCCTGCACCCGGTCCAGAACCGCCATCGCCGCGCACAGGGCATAGGCCAGTTCCTGCACCGGTGTCGCCCCCGCCTCCTGCAGGTGGTAACTGCAGATGTTGGTGGGATTCCACTTCGGCACGTGCTTGATGGTGTAGTTGATGGTGTCGGCGATCAAGCGCATCGACGGGCCCGGCGGATAGATGTAGGTGCCGCGCGACAGGTATTCCTTGATGATGTCGTTCTGCGTCGTGCCGCTCAATTTTTTCGGATCGATTCCCCGCCGTTGTGCCAGGCCGATGTACAAGGACAGCAACCATGGTGCGGTGGCATTGATGGTCATCGCCGTATTCATCTGATCGAGCGGGATCTGGTCGAACAACTGATCCATATCCTCGATATGCGATATCGGCACGCCGACCTTGCCGACTTCGCCCCGCGCCAGGGGACTGTCGGCGTCGTAACCGGTCTGCGTCGGCAAATCGAAGGCCACCGACAATCCCGTCTGACCTTTGGCCAGGTTCGTTCGATAAAGCGTGTTCGACGCCTTGGCCGAGCTGTGACCACTATAGGTGCGCATCAACCACGGTCGATCGCGCTTCGTTTGCAGAACATCCATGGCTAGCCCCTTTTCCTGATCAAGAGACGTCTCTCGATCTCAAAAATCTTCGCATCGATCTTCTCCTTGGCCAGCGCTTTCTTGTCGCCTTCCTTGACGAACAAATCGACGCCGTATTGGGCAAAGGCCCTGGCAGCACTAACATTCTTGACGCCGATCAGCTGGAAACTCACGATGCCGAACTTCGCAGCCAGGTCGCCCGGCGCATCTTCGGCCGCCAGTACCCGCGACAAGGCGGCCACGGTATCGCCACTGACCGACGGCTGCGTGTGATAGCCCTCGGTAAAACCCAGCTCCCAAACGCTGTTCTCGCTGACGTCGCGACTGGCCAGGCCTTCCAGCCAGGCGAAGACCAGACCGCCATAAACGATGGGATCACCGCTCATCTTGCCGGACAGGCCGGAACTGAAGACGCGGTCAAAATGCAGCGGATGTGTATTGCCCACCGCGTAAGTCAGTGGCAAATGCTCGTCAGTGATTGTTCGGCCATTGGCATGGACGATGATCTCGCCGACGGAAAAGTCCTCGAAACAGGAGTTTGGACCAGTCAGTCCGGCAGGGAGCGACTCCGGAAACTCCGGCAAGGCGACCTCGGCAGCGTCCACCCAGGGGAAGGCCGGCATCACGGTCGACGGCGGCAAGGGCGTCGTTGGCGGACGATCGCCCTGCCCGGCGACCATGATTTTCCGCTCGTACTGCAGCACGACCTCGTCATTCTGGTTGAGGCCCAGAGTACGGATGGTGACAATGCCCGGCTTGCCGGCACCGCGCTCTTTGCGGTCTATGACCTTGGTCAGCGAGCGAATCGTATCCAGCTGATAGACCGGTCGCAGGTACTGGGCATCGTAATAACCGAGATTGGCCATCGCCTTTTCTGAATCGTTCTGCACGCCCAGCGAGAGAACGACATTGAAGACCATCTGCGGCGAAGCGACCAGACCGGCAAAGCCGCTGGCCCGCGCGTACTGGTCATTGACATACAGCGGATTGCACTGCATGTAGGTACGCGCAAAAGCCTCCATCTGGGCAGGGAAGAAGGTGAAACCACGCGGGTGAACAAACACCTGCCCCGGTACAAACTCCTCCAGATAGCGGCCATAGTGGGGATAGCGGACTTGCTGCACGTCCAGCTTCACTTTTTCAGCCAGTTCGACCTGCGCTCGGAAACGAATCGCTTGCGACATGAAATCTTCCTCTTGCGGTAAGAGTCGCATTTAACCTTCAACCTTCACCAATCGCGACTCACGAATCCCCCCTTCTCCCGCGCGCGGGAGAAGGCTTGGGCGAAGTGCAGACTGAAGCCGGACCTACGCGGCGTCGATCAGGGAGCGAGCGATGACCTTCAGCGCCAGCGTTTCTTCGGCGCCTTCGAAAATCGACAGCACACGCGCATCCAGGAAGTAGCGACTGACCGGTGACTCCTCGGCGTAGCCCATGCCGCCATGAATCTGCAGCGCTTCACGGGTCAGCCATTCGGCCGTCCGACAGGTAAACAGCTTCACCATGCTGGCTTCCATCTGCCCCGAACCCTCATCCATCAAACGCCCGACGGCGTAGGTGAATTGGCGGGATACGGTCAGCAGGGTCGCCATGCGCGCCAACTTGACCAGCGTCAGCTGATACTCGCCAATGGGTTTGCCGAATGCCTTGCGCTCGCCGGCATAGGAAACCGCACGTTCGAAGGCGGCCTGCATGACCCCAATGGCACGCGCCGCCGTTTGAATGCGCCCGCCTGCAAAGCCGGCCATCGTGAAGTAGAAGCCCTTTCCCTCGCCTTCCGGCCCGCCAACCAGGTTCTCGTCGGGGACGAAAACATTGTCGAAGAAGACTTCATAGGAATGCATTCCCCGATAACCGATGGTCGAAATCGCCCGACCGCTGAGCACACCGCCCTGCGCCTGCCGATACTCGAAATCGTGGCCGTCATAGGAGTCCTTTTCGACCAGGAACATGCTCAGGCCCTTGTGGCCAAGCGAGCGGTCGGGGTTGGAACGTGCCAGAACCAGGAGCACACCCGCTTTGCCGGCCATGGTGCACCAGGTCTTGACGCCGTCGAGCAGCCAGCCGCCATCGCACTTGGTCGCCTTGAGGCGCATGGCAGCAACGTCGGAGCCGGTATCCGGTTCGGTGACGGCAATGGCACACAGTGGGTCGCCCATCGCCACCAGTGGCAACCACTTCTGTCGCTGCTCTTCCGTGCCCCCTTTTTGCAGGGCGCGACTGAGAATTTCCGGACGGGTAATCAGGCTGCCTGCGGCGCCGAGCGAACCACGCGACAGCTCTTCGGTGACCACGATCATGCCCATGTTGTCTTCATGATCGTCGCTCTGGATGCCGCCGTAACGTTCCGGAATCGACAGCCCGAAGCAGCCCATTTCGGTCAGCGGATCGAGGATTTCCTGCGGAATGATGCGGTCCTGGCGATGAATCTCCTCGGCCAGCGGCATCACCACATTGGTCGCCAGCCGGCGAAATGCGTCCTGCATCATCAGCGCGTCGTCGCCGAGCATGTAGGCGCCGCTATCGCCCTCCAGGGCCACGACCTCGCGGCCCAGAGCCGCCAGCTTGTCGGCATCCAGTTGCGCCTGGCAGAAGGTGGCAAGTGCGCTTGAAGCGAAAGCCGCCAGGTCGGCGGCGTTCAGACCGAAACTCTGCGGCCGTGCCCAGAAACGATTATGGATGTTCTGCAAAGCCTCGGCACAAAAGGCCTGCGCCATCCGCTCTTCCAGACACAGACCGTCGTTGTCCGCCGCGGCAGCGGCAAGCTTTTCGGCATACTCCACCGCAAAGCGCGCGGCGGTCGCTTCAGCGGCACACCAGGCCAGATCGAAGCTGGCCATCTGATGTGCGTCCAGTTTCTCGTTCGAGACGCCCTTCTCGCCGGCGCACTGCTGCTTCACCCAACTCAGCGATTTCTTGATCAGTGCATCGGCTGCCTGGAGATACTGTCGTGCTTCCTGCGTCCCGTTCTTGACCTCAGTCATGGCTCATCCCTTTCTTGCGTGCTTGGTACCCGATCGGCTGTTACGTCCCTTGCTTACCGGTTCTATTATTGACAATCTGCACAAACGAACGCGAGCGTAATTCGTCGAGGGTGATGCCCGTCGCCAGAACTTCCTGCTCGGTGATCGCGCCGCACGCCATTCCGCGCAGGAAGAAGTTCAGCAAGCCCTGCCCTGTCGCCGCGTCGTCAAAAGTATTGCCAACCAGGGTCGCCTGAGCAGCCTTGTTCAGGAAAGCGTTCAGTCGCGCCGAGGCATCCTGCAGACTGCTCAGGAAGAAGGTATCGATCGCGGCATAGCGCACCGGCAATTGCCCCGGATTCAAATCCCATCCCTGGTAGTAGCCGTGCCGCAAAGAGTGCATGATGTTGTCGTAATGAAGCTTCCAGGCACCGTGCACCACGGTGCGGTTTTCGTCCATCTGCTGCGCCGTCAGCGGCGCGTCCTTGGCTGCCTTGTGGGGTCCAATCGGCATACTGGTGGTCGCGCCGTCGCTAATCGTGATGCCGGTTCCGGCGAGGCTGACCTGCATCACGTGGCGGGCAAAATCGCAGGCTGGATGGGTGTGATTCTGGTGTGCGGCGGTGATGTTGCACGAGGCCGTGTAATCGTAAGTCCCGAAAATTGCTGAGCGGCAGCGGCTACCCGCAGCGGCCACCAGTAGCGGCACCGTATTCTCGCCCAGGTAGTTGATGATCGACTGCGTCGTTTCGATCATGATTTCCATCTTCAGCGAATCTTTGGGGAAAGCAAGTCTGGCTTCAAGATTTTCGAGGATCTTCGCGCAGGTCGACACCTGGCTTGGCGTCGTCACCTTGGGCAGAGTAACGATGAAGTTCTCGGGCAGCTTGCCGCCGGTCTGTTCGGCCAGCCGGGTCAGGAAAATATCGAGGGTGCGAATCGAGCGCTGCTTGCACTCGTCCGAAAAGGTCTTCACGCGGATGCCGATGAACGGCGGTAGCAGGCCTTCGCGCATACCTTTGGCGACTTCGTCTGCCGCCGCAGCGGCATGGTCATCTTCCTCAGCGTCCGGGCGATTACCGTAGCCATCCTCGAAATCGATGCGGTTGTCCTCAACCGGCTCGGTTTTCAGCTTCTTGACGACCCGGTTATAAACCGTAAAAGCCAGCCAGGCCGCCTGCTTGGTCTCACGCACCTGCTCGGGATTCGCTTCCAGCGCACGCGTCAGACTCGCTAGCTCCATGGCGTTGGTCGGCAAGGTATCGGCGCGCGGCAAACCAAGAGCACGGGCAAAAACACTGTAGCTGGGCGCATACGTTTCCAGCGTCTTGAGCGCCACCTCACCCAACTTGGCGGCAAAGCCGGCCTTGAGCAGATTGGCCCCCCCGTAAACCGTGTGCACCGGCTGCCGGTCGAAAGAATCTGCCGGATAATGGGACTTGAACGCCTCGTTGGAAGCGTGCAAGTCGCCACAATAGGCAGCTACTTCGTCATGGGTCAGTGTGAGTTTCATGTCCACCCTCCATAATTGCGCACAATAGATACCCCCGACTATTATGCGGTTGTCTTGATCAATTATTCCCCGTCGCTGATAATGATTCTATCGACGATCGTGGTGCAAGGCAACACGCTCACGGCTCCCAAAAGAAATCTTTTAAGTCTTATAAAAAACTCAAGACAAAAGTCTGCAGCGCGCCAGGCCTTGCCGAGGGCCGTAAAGGTCAGCGCCTCAAGCGAACGCCTGCCTCGCCATCATTCGCCCGCGGAGGAGCGCTCTGTGCCGGCCCGGTGTTTTTTTGAAATGATCGCGACCTTTCGGATCGCCGGATTACTCACCTTGAACAGAATGTGCTTACGATAAAATATAAGCAGCCGCGCATTCGTCAAGGACATCGTCCACGAGAGGAAGACGGGTAATTCGCCCATGACCGCTTGCCAATCAGTTTTTAATGGACTATTGCCCGAACGCCCGCTACGCGATAATGCGATCGCTTTGATGACTGCGGGGTATTCAGGAAATTCACCTGCGCTTGCTCAGAAATAGAAACAGCGCCAGCGGCATCAACGTCTAGCGGCGACCATGCACCGCAAGCCCGACCGCAATACAACTACAACGGCATGAGCTCGGCGCGGGCGCTCATTGCCACCACGCCGTCGGGCGCCTGAGCCTCGAGAGACATCTGGCCGTCCTCGCCGGCGCAAACGATGCGAAACGGGGCCAGGTCAAAAAGCGGCGCCAGTCCGCGGAAGCTGAAGCTGACTACCGGGCGCAGCGAATTCTTTCGCAGCAGTTCGATCAGCAAGACGGCGGTCAAGGGGCCATGCACCACCAGCCCCGGATAGCCCTCTTCGTCGACCGCATACGGCCGGTCGTAGTGAATGCGATGGGCATTGAAAGTCAGTGCTGAGAAGCGGAACAGCAGCTTCGGGTCCGGGGTCACAATGTGCGACCACGTTCCGTGCTCGACCGGCGGCCACTCGATCACAGACGGGCGAGCGACCACCGCGCCCGGTTCGCGATAGACGATGTCCTGCTCTTCCTCGATGCACAACACATCATCCTGATAGAAGCGGCAAAGCACGGAAACAAAGGCCAGCGACCCGGATCGCCCCGATTTCTGCCGGACATCGCGAATCACGGCCTCGCGCCGCGCCGGCTGACCGATCAGTAGCGGCCGGTGGAAGCGCATGCGGGCGCCGGCAAACATCCGGCGCGGATAGGGGATCGGCGGCATGAAGCCGCCACGCTGTGGGTGCCCGTCGACATCGAGCTGCGCCTGCGCTGCCCGGGGAAGAAAGTAAAACCAGTGCCATAGCGGCGGTAGCGGGCTACCCTTCGCGAAGCGCGTCGCCGTGTCGTCCAGCGTCGCGGCCGCCGCCAAGGCCGGCGCCAGAGCCAGCTCATCGTCGGTGATCTCCCGGCGGCCAATCCATGCTGCATAGTCTGCTGTCGCGTCCGTCATCAAGTCCATCCTTTTATGTGAAAGTCGCGCAAGCGACGCACGAATCTCCTTTCTCCCTGGCGGGAGAAAGGCCGGAAAAGAGGGGGGCGGTCATGCCTTCCATGATCAGGGGGGCTCGACATATCATGACCGCTTGAGAGTTCGCCCTACGGGCATTCGGCAAGTACAGCACAGCGTTCCGTCAAACTCAAGCCGACGCACGACCATCGCGCGTCGCTACCCAAAAACTCGGAACGTGTGCGCCCGCCCCCCCCCTTTTCCCATATACTGTGCGCTCCGCGTCCGGACAGGAGCCAGCCTTGAGCAAGGTGGCGCTTCGCTCACCTGGCGAATCGATGGGCAGCCGTACGGCACGCAGGCAGGATTGGTGAAACTCATGGACGGAATTCTCAAGGGCTTGCGCGTCGTCGAAGGATCGGCTTTCGTCGCCGCGCCGCTTGGCGGCATGACGCTGGCCCAACTCGGCGCCGACGTCATTCGCTTCGACCCGATCGGTGGCGGCCTCGATTATGGTCGCTGGCCAGTGACCCTTGATGGCCAGCACAGCCTTTTCTGGGCCGGCATGAACAAGGGCAAGCGTTCAATCGCCGTCAATCTCCGCAATCCCCGCGGTCAGGCATTGCTGACCCAGCTGATCTGTGCGCCAGGCGACAACGCCGGCCTGTTCAGCACCAACTTCCCGGCCGAGGGCTGGCTGAGCTACGAGGCGCTGAAAGTCCATCGTCAGGACCTGATCATGGTCAACCTCACCGGTCGCCGCGATGGTAGTTCGGAGGTCGATTACACGGTGAACCCGCAGATCGGTCTGCCCTACATGACCGGGCCGAGCAATTCCCCGGAGGTGGTCAACCATGTCTTTCCTGCCTGGGACTTCATCAGCGGCCAGATGATTGCCATCGGCATGCTTGCCGCCGAAAGGCACCGGCGCATGACCGGTGAAGGACAGTTGGTGCGCCTGGCGCTGAAGGACGTGGCCCTGGCGATGCTCGGCAACGTCGGCATGATCGCCGAGGTGATGGTCAACGACGCCGACCGACCCAAGCAGGGAAACTACCTGTACGGCGCCTTCGGGCGCGACTTCCAGACCCTCGACGGCAAGCGCCTGATGATCGTCGGACTGACCCGCAGGCAGTGGCGCAGCCTGCTCAAGGCGACCGGACTAAAGGAGTCGATCGACGCGCTCGCTGTCCGCCTCGGCCTCGATCTTGACGACGAAGGCAATCGCTTCCGCGCCCGCCAGCAGATCGCTGCCCTGATCGAAGCCTGGTGCCAGGCGCGTACGCTGGCCGAAGCCGCAGCAATCCTCGATGAGCACCGCGTCACCTGGGGCCCTTATCGCAGCGTTCGCGAGGCGCTGGCCAACGATCCCGATTGCTCGATCGACAATCCGCTGTTCACCATGACCGAGCAGCCTGGCGTCGGCAGCTACCTGATGCCCACGACGCCGCTCGACTTTAGCGCCTCGCCACGCCTGCCGGCGCTGCCGGCGCCGGCACTGGGTGAGCACACCGACCAGATTCTGCTCGAAGTTCTCGGCATGAGCGAAGCGGAAGTTGGCCGCCTGCATGACGCCGGCGTCGTCGCCGGACCGGCCTGAAATCTTCGCCGACGAGACTTTGGCCACTTGTGGCCACCTCGTGCCGCCTTTGCCAACCAGACAGTTCTTTTCACCAGGGGAAAACGCCATGAAGCTACCCGTCCATTTCTACAAGCCGCTCGCCATCGGTGCGCCACCACCCCTGCGCGAATTACCGGTGCGACCGGAGCGAATGATCCATTTCTTCCCACCGCACATCGAAAAAATCCGCGCCAAAGTGCCGGAGACGGCCAGGAGATGCGACGTGATGTGCGGCAACCTCGAGGACGCGATCCCGATCGAGTCCAAGGAGGCCGCTCGTGCCGGCTTCATCGAAGTGCTGGAGAACAACGACTTTGGCGACACGGGCATGTGGGTGCGCATCAACGCGCTGAACAGCCCCTGGGTTCTCGACGACCTCAGCGAAATCATCAAACATGTCGGCAACAAGCTCGATGTGATCATGATTCCCAAAGTCGAGGGGCCATGGGATATTCACTTCGTCGATCAGTACGTTGCTCTGCTTGAGGCGAAGTACGCGATCCGCAAGCCGATTCTGCTGCACGCCCTGCTCGAAACCGCGCAGGGGGTAACCAACGTCGAGGCGATCTGTGGCGCCAGTCCGCGCATGCACGGCCTGAGCCTCGGCCCGGCCGACCTGGCCGCGTCGCGCGGCATGAAAACCACCCGCGTCGGTGGCGGACACCCCGGTTACGGCGTTCTTGCCGACGCGCAGGAAGCCCAGGAACAGCGCGCTTTCTTTCAGCAGGATCTGTGGCATTACACGGTGGCGCGCATGGTCGATGCGGCCGTGGCACACGGCCTGCACTCGTTCTACGGCCCCTTCGGCGATCTCAAGGACGAAGCGGCCTGCGAAGCGCAATTCCGCAATGCTTTCCTGATGGGCTGCTCAGGCGCCTGGTCGCTGGCACCAAACCAGATTGCCATTGCCAAGCGCGTCTTCAGCCCCGACGTCAAGGAGGTCCTGTTCGCCAAACGTATCCTGGAAGCCATGCCCGATGGCAGTGGGGTAGCGACCATCGACGGCAAGATGCAGGACGACGCGACCTGGAAACAAGCGCGGGTGATCGTCGATCTGGCGAGCCTGGTGGCCAGGCGAGATCCGGACCTGGCGGCAGCCTATGGGCTGTAGCACAGTAATCAACAACAGCAGAGAGAAGAGAAAATGAGCGAGAAAACCAGATGGGGCAACTTTTTTGAGGATTTTCGCGTCGGCCAGGCCATCGTGCATGCGACCCCGCGCACCATCACCGAAGGTGACGTGGCCCTGTACACGGCGCTGACCGGCTCGCGCTTTGCCCTGACCTCGGCCGACACGTTCGCGCACAGCCTGTCCTTTCTCCGTTCCCCGGTGGACAACCTCTTGGCTTTCAACGTGGTTTTTGGCAAGACGGTGCCCGATATCTCGCTCAATGCCATTGCCAACCTCGGCTACGCCGCTGGGCGCTTTGGCCACCGCGTCTATCCGGGAGACACGCTCACCGCCGATTCGACAGTGATCGGGCTCAAGGAGAACCGCGATGGCAAGACAGGCATCGTCTACGTACGCTCGTGCGGCGTCAATCAGCGAGGGCAAATTGCCCTCGATTACCGCCGTTGGGTCATGGTTCGCAAGCGCGACCCGGCGTCGCCGGCGCCCGAAACCGTCATTCCCGAGCTGCACGATGTCGTGCCGGTGAGCGAGCTGGTCATTCCGCCTGGAATCAGGGTGGAAGGCTACGACACCGCCCTCTCGGGCAGTACTGATCTATGGGACGACTATCGGGTCGGGGAACGAATCGATCATCTCGACGGGATGACCATCGAAGAAAGCGAGCACATGATGGCCACCCGCCTGTACCAGAACACGGCGCGGGTACACTTCAACCAGCATGCGGAAAAGAGTGGACGCTTCGGACGCAGAATTGTCTATGGTGGCTACATCATTAGCTTGGCGCGCTCGCTGTCGTTCAACGGCCTGGCCAATGCCTTCAGCATCGTGGCGATCAACGCCGGCAGGCATGTCGCGCCCGCATTCGCCGGTGATACGGTCTACGCGTGGTCGGAAATCATCGAACAGATGTCCTTGCCGGGCCGCCATGACCTTGGCGCACTGCGCGTGCGTACGGTGGCGACCAAGGACCGTAGCTGCGCCGACTTCCCCTACAAGCGGGCCGACGGTTCCTACGATCCAAGCGTCCTCCTGGACTTCGACTATACGGTCCTGATGCCGAAAAGGCCGGGGAGTAGCCCACTGCCGGCATGAGCACTGACCAGCAAGCGGGTGGCATCGCCGCACGCATCGGTAGCACCAGCACCAGACCAAGCTGCTGCAGAGAGTCGGCAGTTGAGCAAATCTCGTCTATCGGACGCCGATTCTGACGACTTTCCGGAAAATTGCGGCTGCCTGCGATCCAGATCGAGGTCGATGTTTTCAATGAACTCGAACTGAGCTATGCTGCGCAAACTTCAAAACGACACCGATGTACAACCGAAGTTCAACACTGGAGGAAACATGTTCCAAGTCCGAATACATGGTCGCGGTGGCCAGGGCGTGGTTACCGCTGCCGAGATGTTGTCGATTGCCGCATTCGAGGAAGGCCGCCATGCACAAGCCTTTCCGAGCTTCGGATCGGAGCGCACCGGCGCCCCGGTAGTCGCTTTTTGCCGTATCGCTGACCAGGAGATCCGGCTGCGTGAACCAATCATGGAGCCCGATGCCCTGATCATTCAGGATCCGACCCTGCTCTTCCAGGTCGATGTCTTCTCCGGCTTGAAGAAAGGCGGCTATATCCTGATCAACACCAGCCGCAGCTTTACCGAGTTGGGCCTTGCTGATTTTGTCCGTGACTGGCCGGCAGAGCGACTTCTCACCGTCCCGGCCACCGATCTCAGTCGCAAGCACGTTGGCCGACCGATGCCCAACGTGCCGCTGCTCGCCGGATTCGCCGCCGCCTCGGGAATCATCCGCCTGGAGTCGGTGATCAAGGCCATCAATACCAAGTTCTCGGAGAAGATCGCCAGCAACAACATCGCCGCCGCCAGCGAGGCTTATCAGTTCGTCCTTGACGAAGTTGCCGGGGCAAGTCACCAGGAGGCCGCACATGCTTAAACAGACTGAAGGTTCACACGCGGTTGCCGAAGCGGTCGGCCTTTGCCGGCCCGAAGTCATTTGCGCCTACCCGATTTCGCCCCAGACACACATCGTCGAAGGCCTCGGCGAAATGGTCAAGGCCGGCGAAATAAGCGACTGCGAGTTCATCAACGTCGAATCGGAGTTCGCGGCAATGAGCGTCGCCATCGGTTCCTCGGCAACCGGTGCCCGCACCTATACCGCCACCGCTTCACAGGGCATTCTGTTCATGTGCGAGGCGGTCTATAACGCTTCCGGCCTCGGCCTGCCGATCGTCATGACCGTCGCCAACCGTGCCATCGGAGCTCCGATCAATATCTGGAACGACCATACCGATGCCCTCTCGCAACGCGACAGCGGCTGGATCCAGCTCTTTGCCGAGACCAACCAGGAAGCGCTCGATCTGCACATCCTGGCTTTCAAACTTGCCGAGGAAGTCAGCCTGCCGGTAATGGTCTGCATGGACGGCTTCATTCTCACGCATGCTTACGAGCGCGTGGACGTACCGACTCAAGAGCAGGTCGATGCCTTCCTGCCGCCTTACGAGCCGCGCCAGGTCCTTGATCCGACCGACCCGGTATCGATCGGCGCGATGGTCGGCCCGGAAGCTTTTTCCGAAGTGCGCTACCTCGCGCACGCCAAGCAGATGCAGGCCTTGGAACTGATCCCGAAGCTGGCCGCGCAGTTCAAGACCATATTCGGTCGCGATTCGGGTGGTCTGACCCATTCCTATTTCACCGACGATGCGGAAACCATCGTCGTGGCGATGGGTTCGATCCTGGGTACCATCAAGGATGTCGTCGACGAGATGCGCCTGGCGGGCGAGAAGATCGGCGTCCTGGGGATCATTTCCTACCGTCCTTTCCCGCTCGAAGAGGTACGTAAAGCGCTGCAGAACGCAAAACGCGTCGTCGTGCTCGAAAAGAGCCTCGCCGTCGGCATCGGCGGCGTCGTGTCGACCGATGTACGCATGGCGATGTCCGGGCTGCAACTCGAAGGACACACCGTCGTCGCCGGACTCGGCGGGCGGGCGATCACCATGAAGTCGCTGCACGCGCTGTTCGCCAAGGCCATCCGCGGCGAACTTGAGCGCCTGACCTTCCTCGACCTCGACTGGGACGTGGTCAACAAGCAACTCGAACGCGAGCGCACGACGCGCCGTTCGGGCCCGGCAGCGGAAAGCATGCTGCGTGACGTCGGCGTCGTCGCCGCACGGATTGGCTGAGGAGAACCACGATGAGCTTTCAACCCGTCCATTTCTATCAGACCGGCACTTTCACCGTCGGCAATCGTCTCCTGGAAGCATCAGAACGCAGTGTCCAGGCCAACATTCAACGCACCAATTCGCTGAACTCCGGACACCGTGCGTGTCAGGGTTGTGGTGAAGCACTCGGCGCACGTTACGCCATCGATGCGGCGATGAATGCCGCCCGTGGCCGCCTGATTGCCGCCAATGCCACCGGCTGCCTCGAAGTCTTCTCGACGCCCTACCCGGAAACCTCGTGGCAGATTCCCTGGATCCACTCGCTGTTCGGCAACACTGCGGCGGTTGCCACCGGCATTGCCGCAGCGATCAAGGTGAAAAGAAACAAAGGCCAGATGGGTGACGTCCGCGTCGTCGCCCAGGGCGGTGACGGCGGCACCACCGACATCGGTTTCGGCTGCCTGTCGGGCATGTTCGAGCGCAATGACGATGTTCTGTACATTTGTTACGACAACGGCGGCTACATGAATACCGGCGTACAGCGCAGTTCGGCAACGCCACCGGCAGCGCGCACCGCGACGACCATGCCGGTCGGCCCCGAACCGGGCAACCAGTTCGGCCAGGGCAAGTTCCTCCCGGCGATCGCCATGGCCCACGAAATTCCTTACGTCGCGACGGCTACCGTCGCCGACCTGCGTGATCTCGAGTACAAGGTCACCAAGGCCATGGGCATGCGTGGCGCGCGCTACATCCACATTCTCGTCCCCTGTCCGCTGGGCTGGGGCGCGGCGTCGGAAGACACCATTCTGCTGGCGCGCCTGGCCAAGGAAACCGGCATTTTTCCGGTCTTCGAAGCGGAGAACGGCGAGCTTACCGGCACCTTGAAGATCCGCAGAAAGCAACCGGTTGAGGAATACCTCAAGCGGCAGAAGCGCTATGCACACCTCTTCGGCAAGAAGCCGGCAGTGGCAACGATCGCCCGCCTGCAAGCGGCGGCAGACAAGAACATTCGCAAATACGGACTGCTCGACCAGGAGGCGAACTGATGGAAAAACCCTTTGCCATTACCCTAGACCCCGGCTCCTCGCTGGCCAACCACACCGGCTCGTGGCGTACTTCGCGGCCGGTCTATATCGACCGCTTGCCCCCCTGCAACAAGCAATGTCCCGCTGGTGAGGACATCCAGGGCTGGCTGTTTCATGCCGAATCCGGCGACTATGAAAGCGCCTGGCGGCACCTGACCAAAGACAACCCTTTCCCGGCGATCATGGGACGCGTTTGTTACCACAGCTGCGAAGGTGCCTGCAACCGCGGCCAGATCGACGAGCCGGTGGGCATCAATTCGGTCGAGCGCTTTCTCGGCGACGAGGCCCTCAAGCTCGGCTGGAAACTCACCCCACCGAGCAGCGAGTCGGGCAAGAATGTGCTCGTCGTCGGTGCCGGTCCGTCCGGCATGTCGGCGGCCTACCACCTGCGCCGCCTCGGCCATAGCGTCACGGTGTACGAGGCGGGACCGCTGCTCGGCGGCATGATGCGCTTCGGGATTCCGAAATACCGACTGCCACGCGACATTCTCGAGGCAGAAATGCAGCGCGTCGTGGAACTCGGCGTCAAGGTGAATCTGAACACCAAAGTCGATAACATTCTCAACACCATGGCCGACGGCAAGTTCGACGCCGCCTTCCTGGCCGTTGGTGCGCACATCGGCAAACGCGCGCGCATCCCGGCTGGCGACGCGGCGAAAATCGTCGACGCCATCTCGCTGCTACGCAGTATGGAGGGCGAAGAGAAGCCGATGCTCGGTCGCCGCGTGGTCGTCTATGGCGGTGGCAATACCGCTATCGACGTGGCGCGTACCGCCAAGCGCATGGGCGCCGAACCCTTGATCGTCTATCGCCGCACACGCGCGGCAATGCCGGCCCATGATTTCGAGATGGAAGAAGCCCTTCAGGAAGGGATCATGGTCAAGTGGCTGTCGACCATCACCCAGGCCGACGAGTCATCCCTGACCATCGAAAAGATGGCCCTGGATGAGACGGGCTTCCCGCAGCCGACCGGCGAGTTCGAGACCATCGAGGCTGATTCACTGGTCCTCGCGCTGGGACAGGATGTCGATCTCGGACTCCTCGAAGGCGTTCCCGGCCTGGAGGTCAGCGACGGCGTAGTCAAGGTCGCGGCGAACATGATGACCGGTCATCCGGGAATTTTCGCGGGTGGCGACATGGTTCCCGCGGAGCGCAACGTCACCGTCGGCATCGGTCACGGCAAGCAGGCGGCGCGGCATATTGACGCCTGGCTGCGCGGCGAGGAACACGTTCCGGCAGTGCAACACGAAGTGGCCAACTTCGAGAAACTCAACACCTGGTATTACGCCGACGCACCGAAAACCGTGCGCCCGATGCTGGACATCATTCGTCGCCAGTCGACTTTCGATGAAGTCCAGGGCGGCCTGGACGAGAATACGGCGCTGTTCGAAGCCCGCCGCTGTCTGTCCTGCGGCAACTGCTTCGAGTGCGACAACTGCTATGGCGTCTGCCCGGACAATGCAGTCATCAAGCTCGGCCCCGGCAAGCGCTTTCAATTCAACTATGACTACTGCAAGGGCTGCGGCATGTGTGTTGCCGAATGCCCCTGCGGCGCGATCAAGATGGAGGCAGAAGAAATCTGATCGCTGGCGCTGCGCCCGTTTTCCGCTCCTGGTCCGCTTACGGGTCGGGAGCGCTGCAATTCAGTGACCCGCGGCGTAACTTGCCCGGGTAACTCCCTCTAGGGCCCCTTCGAGCGTACTGCTCGAAGCTCCCTTCCTTCTCCCCTCATACGCGAGGTATTTATGTCAACTGAAACAAAGAACGTGTACGTATTTGGTGCCAGCCGCACTGACGGCGATGCCACGATGAAGAATCTTCTCGGTGGCAAGGGCGCCAACTTGGCCGAGATGTGCCGCCTGGGAATCGTCGTTCCGCCCGGTTTGACCATCAGTACCGAAGTGTGCACGGTCTACACCGAGCAGGGCCAGGATGCTGTCGCCAAATTGATCGATGCGGAAGTCCGTGCCAGTGTTGCCTTCATCGAAAACGAAATGGGCAAGAAGTTCGGCGACTCCGCAGATCCGCTGCTGCTATCCGTACGCTCGGGCTCGCGCGCCTCGATGCCGGGTATGATGGACACCATCCTGAATCTGGGCCTCAACGACGAGGCCGTCGCCGGCTTGGCCAGCAAGGCTGGCAACGAACGTTTCGCCTGGGACTCGTACCGCCGCTTCATCCAGATGTACGGCGATGTGGTGATGGGCCTCAAGCCGGTATCGAAGGAAGAGCATGACCCCTTCGAAGTGGTCATCGACATGCTCAAGGAAAAGAAAGGCGTCGAGCTCGATACCGATCTCAGCACCGACGACCTGAAGGAACTGGTGCAGCGCTTCAAGGGGCTGATTCGTGCCCGCATCGGGCGCGAGTTCCCGACCGATCCGTGGGAGCAGCTGTGGGGTTCGGTGATGGCCGTCTTCCAGAGCTGGAACAATGACCGCGCCGTGGTGTACCGCGAACTGAACGACATCCCTGACGCCTGGGGTACGGCCGTAAACGTGCAGGCCATGGTCTTCGGCAACCTTGGCGACAACAGTGGTACCGGCGTGGCCTTCACGCGCGATGCAGGCACCGGCGAAGACCTCTTCAACGGCGAGTTCCTGATCAATGCGCAGGGTGAAGACGTCGTTGCCGGCACCCGTACGCCGCAACAGATCACCCTCGAAGGATCCCGGCGCTGGGCACAACTGGCGATGGTCAGCGAGGAAGATCGCCGCAGCCGCTTCCCATCGCTCGAAGAGCTGATGCCGGACATCTACAAGCAGCTGCTGGCCGCCGAAACCAAGCTCGAAGACCACTACAAGGACATGCAGGACGTCGAGTTCACCATCCAGGAAGGCCGCCTGTGGATGCTCCAGACGCGTGGCGGCAAGCGTACCGGCGCGGCTATGGTGCGCATCGCGATGGAAATGCTGCGTCAGGGCATGATCGATGAGAAGGAAGCCCTGCGCCGCGTCGGTCCGGATCGCCTCAACGAGCTTCTGCACCCGGTCTTCGACCCGGCAGCAATCAAGAAAGCACGTTCCATCGCCCACGGCCTGCCGGCATCACCGGGCGCCGCCACCGGCCAGATCGTCTTCTTCGCCGACGAAGCCGAAGAATGGGTCCGCAAGGGCAAGGCCGTGATCCTGGTGCGTCAGGAGACCTCCCCCGAGGACCTGCGCGGCATGAGCGTTGCCACTGGCATCCTGACCGCGCGCGGCGGCATGACCTCGCACGCGGCAGTCGTTGCACGCGGCATGGGCAAGTGCTGTATCTCGGGTGCCGGCGCGGTGCGTGTCGATTACCACGCACGGACAATGACGGTCGGTGGAGAAGTCTACAAGGAAGGCGACTGGATTTCCCTCGACGGCTCGACCGGTAATGTCTTCGAAGGCCAGGTGCCAACCAAGGAAGCCGAACTGACCGGCGACTTTGGCGCGCTGATGGACCTGACCGACAAGTACAAGCGGCTTGGCATTCGCGCCAATGCCGACACCCCGGACGACGCCAAGGCCGCGCGCAATTTCGGCGCCAAGGGCATCGGCCTCTGCCGTACCGAGCACATGTTCTTTGAAGGCGACCGCATCAAGGCCGTCCGCGAAATGATCCTCGCCGAGGACGAAGCAGGCCGCCGCAAGGCACTCGCCAAGCTGCTGCCGATGCAACGTGGTGACTTTGAAGGTCTGTTCCGTGAAATGAGCGGGCTGGCGGTCACCATCCGCCTGCTCGACCCGCCGCTGCACGAATTCGTCCCGCACGACGAAGCCAACCAGAAGATCATGGCCCACGAAATGAATGTGCCGCTGGGGGTGATCAAGATGCGGGTTGATGACCTGCACGAGTTCAATCCGATGATGGGTCACCGCGGCTGCCGCCTCGGCATTACCTATCCGGAAATCACCGAAATGCAGACCCGCGCGATCATCGAGGCGGCGCTCAACATGAAAGCCAAGGGGTTCGACGTCAAGGCCGAGATCATGGTGCCACTGGTCGGGACGGTACGTGAATTCAACGCCCAGGCCAAGATCATCCGCAAGACCGCTGACGCCGTCTTCGCCGCGCGTGGCGAAAAGATCGACTACATGGTCGGCACGATGATCGAGACGCCACGTGCGGCCCTGATCGCCGACAGCATTGGCCAGCAAGCGGAGTTCTTCTCGTTCGGAACCAACGACCTGACGCAGATGGCGATGGGTTTCTCGCGCGACGACGCCGGCAAGTTTCTGCCGAGCTACCTGAAAGACGGCATGTACGAGCGCGACCCCTTCGAATCGATCGACCAGAAAGGGGTTGGCCTGCTGGTCGAAATGGCCGTCGCGAAAGGTCGTGCGGCGCGCCCGGGGATCAAGCTGGGCGTCTGTGGTGAGCATGGTGGCGACCCGGATTCGATCACCTTCTTCCATCGTACCGGCCTCGACTACGTCAGTTGCTCACCTTTCCGGGTGCCGATTGCCCGCCTGGCAGCGGCGCGAGCGGCCATCGACGACGCCAGCTGAGCTTAGCCGCCACTCATCCGGCAGTCTTCGTTCCCGGTTCGCCTGCGCAGCAGCATCGCCAGGCTCCGGGCACGCAGGAGGTCGGATCTGTCAGTTCTTGCGACCGCCAGCGCCCCGGCCCTGGCGAACCCGTAATCGCCGACGAAACGCACCGCCTGGCTCCCAGGCGGTGTTTTTTATCCGGAAAGCCATTTGCCCGCGTTTTCACGCCGTGACGCGCAGTGGCGTGCCACCTCCAGTTTCCTGATGGCCTTCAATAGATGAACTTCGAACTTCTCGCCGCCGACGGCGCAGCCCGCCGAGGCCGCATCAACCTCGCCCATGGCATCGTCGAAACCCCCACCTTCATGCCGGTTGGCACCTACGGGACGGTCAAGGCGATGACCCCGCGCGACCTGATTGAAAGCGGCGCGCAGATCTGTCTCGGCAATACCTTCCACCTTTGGTTACGACCGGGTCTGGAGGCCATTGCCGCACATCGCGGACTGCACCGCTTCATGTCCTGGGATGGACCGATTCTCACCGATTCGGGCGGTTTTCAGGTTTTTTCGCTCGGGGCCCTGCGCAAGATCACGGAAGAAGGAGTCACCTTCCAGTCGCCGATCAACGGCGACCGGCTTTTTCTGACGCCGGAGGAGTCGATGCGCATCCAGCATGTGCTCGATTCGGACATCGTCATGATTCTCGACGAATGCACGCCCTATCCAGCGAGCCACGGCGAAACCGCTACCTCGATGCAGCTTTCGCTACGCTGGGCGCAGCGCTCGCGTGCCGCGCACGACCTGCTCGCCAATCACAACGCACTGTTCGGGATCGTTCAGGGTGGCATGTACGAGGACCTCCGCGACGAGTCGCTGGCCGGGCTCGCCGAAATCGGCTTCGATGGTTACGCCATCGGTGGACTGTCGGTCGGTGAGCCAAAAGACGACATGGCGAGAATCCTCGCCCACACCGCTCCACGCCTGCCAGGCGACAAGCCCCGCTACCTGATGGGTGTCGGAACGCCCGAGGATCTGGTAGCCGCGGTGCAGGTGGGCATCGACATGTTTGACTGCGTGCTGCCGACGCGCAACGCACGCAACGGTCATTTTTTTTACCCGTCATGGTGATATCCGGATCAGAAACGCCAAGCACAAGACAGACCCTCAGCCGCTCGACGACAGCTGCGACTGTTATACCTGTCAGAACTTTTCACGCGCCTACCTGCATCACCTGCACCGCGTTGGCGAAATCCTCGGCGCGCAACTCGGCACCATGCACAACCTGCACTATTATCACCAGCTGATGCATGAACTGCGCACGGCGATTGCTGCCGGCACGCTCGCCGAAACGGTGCGCAGCTTCCACAGCCGCCGCCGGCGGCCGCCGGAATGATAGTGCTATAATTGCGGGTTCAATTTAAACCTTCCATTCTAGGAGACTGATGTGCTAATCAGTACCGCCCACGCCCAAACCGCTGCCGCTGCCGACCCAACGGGTGGCTTCATGCAGCTCCTGCCCATCATTTTGATGTTCATCGTCCTCTACTTCCTGATGATCCGGCCACAGATGAAGCGCACCAAGGATCACAAGGCGCTGGTCGAAGCCCTTGCCAAAGGCGATGAAGTAGTCACCGGTGGCGGCATTGCCGGCCGCATTACCAAGGTCGGCGAGAATTTTATCGCCATCGAGGTTGCCACCGCCGTCGAAATCCAGGTCCAGAAACAGGCGGTCACGCTGCTTCTGCCAAAAGGCACGCTGAAGGCACTCTAACCACCAGCCGGGCGCCTGTCTCCGGGCAGCGCTCGCGTCCTCTGACGGCACAAAAAGTATTCATGAATCGCTATCCGCTCTGGAAGTACGTCCTCGTCGGCCTGGCACTGCTGTTCGGCCTGATCTACACCTTGCCCAACTTCTTTGGCGAATCGCCTGCGGTGCAGGTTTCAAGCGCCAAGGCGACGGTGAAGATCGACAGCAGCACCCGTGAACGCGTCGCCAGCACTCTGCAGGCAGCCGCGATAGCCAACAGTGGCCTCTTTGTCGACAGCAATGGCGTCAAGGTTCGCCTGTTGAGCAACGACACGCAGCTGCAGGCAAAGGATGTCCTGGAGAAGCAATTCAACCCGGACAGTAGCAACCCGCAATACGTCATCGCCCTGAATCTGCTGTCGAGCTCGCCGCAATGGCTGACCAGGCTGCACGCGTTGCCGATGTACCTCGGCCTCGACCTGCGTGGCGGCGTACATTTCCTGCTGCAGGTAGACATGCCGGGCGCGCTGACCAAACGCCTGGACTCGCTCGGCGCCGATCTGCGCACCCTGCTGCGCGACAAGAATGTCCGCCACGCCGGCATCGACCGCCAGGGCGAGCGCATCGTGATCCGTTTTCGTGACCAGGAGAAGCGCAACCAGGGACGCTTGACCCTCGAGGAGAACCAGCCCGATCTGCTCCTGCTTGATCAGGGCGAAGACAGCGACCTCAAGCTGGTCGCCAGCCTGCGGCCGGAAGCGATCAAGCGCCTACAGGATTTCGCGCTCAAGCAGAACATCACCACCCTGAACAACCGCATCAACGAACTCGGTGTTGCCGAGCCGGTGATTGCCCAGCAAGGCGCTGATCGCATCGTCGTGCAGTTGCCGGGCGTGCAGGACACAGCCAAAGCCAAGGACATCCTCGGGCGCACCGCAACGCTGGAAATCCGCATGGTCGAGGAAACGCCAGGCGCCGTCGAAGCGGCACTGGCTGGTCAGGTGCCCTTCGGCAGCGAGCTCTATGTCGAGCGTGACGGCGCACCGCTGCTGGTCAAGAAGCAGGTGGTGCTCACCGGCGACCGCCTGACCGACGCCCAACCCGGTTTCGACGGCCAGACCAACGAAGCGGCCGTGCACCTGACGCTCGACTCGCCGGGTGCACGCATCTTCAAGGACATCACCCGCGACAACGTCGGCAAGAGAATGGCCATCCTGCTGATCGAGAAAGGCAAGGGCGAAGTGGTCACTGCGCCGGTGATCCGGGCAGAGATCGGGGGTGGTCGCGTGCAGATTTCAGGCCGCATGACGACCACCGAAGCCAACGACACGGCGCTGCTGCTGCGCGCCGGTTCGCTGGCCGCGCCCATGGAAATCATCGAAGAGCGCACCATTGGTCCCAGCCTTGGTGCCGAAAACATCGCCAAGGGCTTCCAGTCAACGATGTGGGGCTTTGCCGCCATCGCCGTCTTCATGATCGCCTACTACCGCTTGTTCGGCCTCGTCTCAGTCATTGCCCTGGCCGCCAACCTGCTGTTGCTGATCGCCCTGCTCTCGTTGCTGCAGGCAACCCTAACCTTGCCCGGTATCGCGGCCATCGCACTGACCCTGGGCATGGCCATCGACGCCAACGTCCTGATCAACGAACGCATCCGCGAGGAACTGCGCAATGGCTCATCGCCGCAAGCAGCGATCCACACCGGTTATGAACGAGCCTTCGGCACCATTCTGGATTCCAACATCACGACCCTCATTGCCGGTCTGGCGCTATTGATGTTTGGCTCCGGCCCGGTACGCGGCTTCGCGGTGGTGCACTGCCTTGGCATCATGACTTCACTATTCTCGGCAGTGGTCGTCTCGCGCGCGCTGGTCAACCTGATCTATGGCCGCCGCCGCAAGGTCGAAAATTTGTCCATCGGCCAGGTGGACTGGAAACCGGCCGACGCTGGCTCGGCCGCCGTCAAATAGAGAGGCACCACCATGGAATTCTTCCGGATCAGCAAAGACATCCCGTTCATGCGCCATGCGCTGGTGTTCAACGTCATTTCGTTGCTCACTTTCCTGCTGGCGGTGACCTTTCTTTTCACCCGAGGTCTGCATCTCTCGGTCGAGTTCACCGGCGGAACGCTGATCGAGCTCCACTACACGCAAACGGCGGACCTCGAAAAAAATTCGCGACGGGCTTGGCAAAGCCGGCTATAACGACCTCTCGGTCCAGCATTTCGGGTCTAGCCAGGACGTCTTGGTCCGCCTGCCTCTGACGGCCGATCAGAACACGGCCAGCATCGGTCAGGCGGTCATCGAGGCGCTCGCCGTTGAAGCGCCGGGCGCCACGCTGCGCCGTGTCGAATTCGTTGGCCCGCAGGTGGGTAGAGAACTGGCCGAGAACGGCGCCCTGGCGCTGCTGGTGGTGATCATCGGCATCGTCCTCTACCTGTCGTTTCGTTTCGAGTGGCGATTCTCGATATCGGCGATCATTGCCAACCTGCACGATGTGATCATCATCCTTGGCTTCTTCGCTTTCTTCCAGTGGGAATTCTCGCTTTCCGTTCTGGCGGCAGTGCTCGCCGTGCTCGGCTACTCGGTCAACGAGTCAGTGGTCGTTTTCGACCGTGTCCGCGAGACTTTCAAGAAGGCGCGTGGCCTGAGCACACCACAGGTCCTCGACCATGCGATCACCAGCACCATTTCGCGCACCGTGATCACCCACGGATCAACGCAGGTCATGGTTCTGGCGATGTTGATCTTCGGTGGCGAGACGCTCTATTACTTCTCGCTGGCGCTGACCATCGGCATTTGTTTCGGGATCTACTCGTCGGTTCTGGTCGCCAGCCCGCTGGTCATGTGGCTCGGTGTCTCACGCGAGCAGTTCGTCAAGCCGAAGCGGAAAATCGAAGGCGCCAACGAGGACGGCGCCGTCGTGTGAAGTGTGGAGTGTGGAGTGTAAAATCCGAACTCAGACCGCGAAGATGTGCTTCGTGCGCAGCGTCTTGCGCTCCTCCACAAGCATCAGCAAACGATCAATATTGACATGCTTGCCGGGATTGGCGCGCGCGTCCTCAGTGTGCTCGGCAAACATCTCCAGGCCTTTCCTGGCCGCCTCCGGGGTAATCGCCCCGTAGGTCTGTGCCAGGTGGTTGTAGACCGCCACTGAACCCTGGCTGCCCGCCTTGTTCTCGAGCACGGCCTGCACTTCGCCGGCAGCGTCCAACAGATTGATCGCCGCGATGTGCGACACCCCCGGCAGCTTCTTCAGATTCTCGGCAAACTGCGCCATCGTCAGCCCTTCCGGCGCGTGCGAAGCGTGCGAAAAATGCCGATCGCCACGCCGATGGTGATGCAGGTCGCAAGCGTCGCCAGGACATCGCTCCAGCGGGTTTGCTCTACACCAACGGCAGAAGACCAGACGGCGGCGATCAGACCGCCGGCGAGGACACCAAGTACGGCACCAAGAAAGATGGCGCCTTGCAGCGCACCGCGCCGACCGTCCTCGCCGCAGCAGGTGGGGCAGTAGCGGGCGTCGCCGGGCAGCATCCGCTGGCAGCTGCCGCAAACGATCGGCTCGAGCACCTCGCCGTCGCTCTTCGACACAGGCGTCGCATCGGTATCGGGGCCATCGGGACGCAGGGGAGCAGCGCTGCCCATCAAATCCTCCTCGCCAGTTCAGCGGCCTTGCCGGTATAGTCCCAAGGCGTCAGCGTCAGCAGTTCGGCCTTGGCTGCCGCTGGAATCTCCAGCGTCGAGACGAAATCCTGCATCGCCTGCCGTGAAACCCGTTTGCCACGAGTCAGTTCCTTGAGTTTCTCGTACGGATTGGCCACCGCATAGCGCCGCATCACCGTCTGCACTGGCTCGGCGAGCAGTTCCCAGTTGGCGTCGAGATCTGCATGCAGGCGCTCTGCATCGGCCTCGAGCTTGTTCAAGCCACGCAGCAGCGAGTCGTAAGCGAGCAAGGTATATCCCAAGGCCACCCCCATATTGCGCAACACCGTCGAATCGGTCAAGTCACGCTGCCAGCGCGAGATCGGCAACTTCTCGGCAAGGTGACGCAGCAAGGCATTGGCCAAGCCGAGGTTTCCTTCCGAGTTCTCGAAATCGATCGGATTGACCTTGTGCGGCATCGTCGACGAGCCGATCTCGCCAGCCTTGAGCTTCTGCCTGAAGAAACCGAGCGAGATATAACCCCACAGGTCACGGTTCAGGTCGACCAGAATCAGGTTGGTGCGGGCAAAGGCGTCAAACAGTTCCGCCATGGCGTCGTGAGGCTCGATCTGAATGGTATAGGGATTGAACTCCAGGCCCAGCGATTCGACGAAGCGACGCGCCAGACTCTCCCAGTCAAAATCCGGGTAAGCGGCGAGATGGGCATTGTAGTTGCCCACTGCGCCATTGATCTTGCCGAGCAGCGCTACCCGGGCGATGCCGGCGCGTGCGCGGCTCAGGCGATGGGTGACGTTGGCCATTTCCTTGCCGAGCGTCGTCGGCGTCGCCGGCTGGCCGTGCGTTCGCGACATCATCGGCAGTTCGGCAAATTCGTGCGCCAGATCGCGAAGGCGCGCCAGCACGCGGTCCAGCATCGGCAACATCGTTTCGTCGCGAGCCGTCTGCAGCATCAGGGCGTGCGCCAGGTTGTTGATGTCCTCCGAGGTGCACGCGAAATGGATGAACTCGGCGACGGCCATCACTTCTGCATTGCCTGCCAAGCGCTGCTTGATCCAGTACTCGAGCGCCTTGACATCATGGTTGGTGACCGCCTCGATCGCTTTCACCTCGCCGGCCTGCTGGACACCGAAGTCACTCACCAGGGCATCAAGCTCGGCCAGCGTTGGCGCAGAAAAGGCCGGTATTTCGGCGAAATGCGGCTCGGCAGCCAGAGCCTTCAGCCACTCGATTTCGACCTGCAAACGACGGCCGATGAGTCCGTATTCGGAAAACTGGGGGCGCAGCGGGTCAAGCCTGCCCGCGTAACGGCCATCCAGCGGGGAAAGGGAAACAAGTGCGGAATCGGGCATGGCGGGCGTCCTTGAGGCGTGTGCAGGGTAGCCCGCTATTTTACCCGTCCGCGGCATGCGCTCGTAATTGAGATACCGCTGCAATGGTATAATTGTGCGCAAATATTTACTGTCGGGAAACAAATGAAGCTCATCGGATCGCTGACCAGCCCCTACGTCCGCAAGGCACGCGTCGTTCTGGCAGAAAAGAAAATCGACTATGAGTTTGAGTTGGATTCGCCATGGACTCCGGCAACGCAGGTGGCCAACGTCAATCCGCTGGGAAAGATACCGGTCCTCGTCCTGGATGACAGCACCACCCTATTCGACTCACGAGTGATTGTCGAGTACCTGGACAATGTCGCTCCGAACAACAAACTGATGCCCAACCAGAATCGTGAGCGCATTGAAGTCAAGCGCTGGGAGGCGCTGGCTGACGGCGTCTGTGATGCGGCCGCGCTGACCTTCCTCGAAAAAAAAGCGCCCGCCCGCTCAGCAAGCTGCTGACTGGATCAAGCGCCAGGAAGACAAGATCGGCCGCAGCCTGGAGTTCATGGCCGAAGAACTGGGTGACAAAAGCTTCTGCATGGGCATGCATTTTTCGCTCGCCGACGTCGCCGTGGGCTGCGCGCTTGGCTATCTGATCCTGCGTTTCCCCGAGATCCACTGGCAGGAACAGCACGCCAACCTTGCCCGCCTCTACGGCAAACTGATGACACGCTCCGCCTTCGCCGAAACCGTGCCGCACGACTGATCAGGATTGCCCGAGCGCGCCCCCGGCCGGCGTTGCGCTTGAGCAAACAGCAACTGCCATCACACCGCGCACGGCACAGTTCAGCCCTAGCGGCCGCTCCCTGGCGGTGAGGCGATGGCGTCGGCATTGATTCCCTGGCCGCTAACCTCGACTGCATCCGCCTTGCCGTCTTCCTGTAACAAGGCCTCTTCCGCACGTCGATTGAGAACGATGATACTGATCCGGCGATTGATCGAGCTGAGCGGATCGTTCTTGTCGAAGAGTACGGTGGACGACAGGCCGACGACGCGCAACACCTTGTGCTCATCCATGCCACCGGCAATCAGCTCGCGCCGCGAAGCGTTGGCGCGATTGGCCGACAACTCCCAGTTCGAGAAACCCTTGGCACCGCCACCGAACTGAGCGGCGTCGGTATGCCCCGACAGACTCAGCTTGTTCGGCACGGCATTCAGCGCCTTGCCAATTTCATGCAGAATGGTACGCGTATAGCTCTTCAGGTCGGCGCTACTGGTATCGAACATCGGGCGATTCTGCTCGTCGACGATCTGGATGCGCAAACCTTCGCTGGTAATATCGATCAACAACTGGTTCTTGAACTGCCTGAGCGCCGGATTGCTTTCAATCAGCTTTTCGATATTCTGCTTGAGTTCCCCCAGCATCAGCGTCTCGCGCTCTTCGAAGACCTTGCGCGCATGCTCGGCGTTGGTCTCCTTGAGGTTGATGGTCTTGCTCTGAGCCTCGATATCGCCTCTCTTGACCTGCCCGGCGGTGCGCGTCAGGTCCTTGCCACCACCCTTGAGGACACTCGAACTGTCGCCGGTGCCCGACCCTCCCTGCGAAGCAATCTTCAGCGGGTTCTGGAAATAGTCGGCGATCCCCTGCAGATCACCGCTGGCCGTCGAGCCGAGCAGCCACATCAGCAGAAAGAAAGCCATCATCGCCGTCACGAAGTCGCGTAGGCAATCTTCCAGGCGCCCCCGTGGTGCGCCGCTGCCACCTTCTTGATACGCTTGATGACGATTGGGCGTACGTCTTCGCTCATTCAGCGCCTCCCCTGAGTCGCATCCGCATCGCCTATTTGCCTTTGCGATTCTTGAGTTCGTCTTCGAGTTCGCCAAACGTCGGACGCACCCCGGAGGCCAGGGTCTTGCGACCGAATTCGACGGCCACCTGTGGCGCATAGCCGGACATCGACGCCAGCAGGACGACCTTGATCACCTGATAGATCTTCGCGCCGTCCTGGGCCTTCTGTTCGAGCAGGCTGGCCACCGGCGAGACGAAGCCGTAAGCGATGAGAATACCGAGGAAGGTGCCGACCAGCGCACCACCGATCATTTTTCCCAGCACCGCCGGCGGCTCGCCGACCGAGCCCATGACGTTCACCACGCCCATCACGGCAACGATGATACCGAAGGCCGGTACCGCGTCGGCAATCTTGGAGACGACATGTGCCGGCGTCTCGGCCTCGTGATGGTGGGTGTCGATTTCGATATCCATCAAATTCTCGATCTCGATGGCGTTGAGGTTGCCGCCGACCATCATGCGCAAATAGTCGGTAATGAACTCCATCACGTGATGATCGTTGGCAAGCACCGGGTACTTGCTGAATATCGGGCTGTCGTGCGGGTTCTCGACGTCGTTCTCGATCGACATCAGCCCTTCCTTGCGCACCTTTGCCAAGACCTCGAAGAGCATCGCCAGCAGGTCGACGTACAGCGCCTTGGTGAACTTCGAGCCCTTGAAGATTCCCGGCAAGGCAGCAATCGTCGACTTGATGATTTTCAATTCGTTACTGGCGACGAAGCCACCAATGGTCAAACCAACGATGGCAATGTATTCCATCGGCACCCACAGCGCCGCCAGGCTGCCGTGAACCGCGTAGGTGCCCAGTGCTGCCACCAGAATGATTACGTAGCCAACAATCAGAAACATCCGCCCCCCCTTGTCATCGCGCCCAAGGCGCGTGTCGCTGACTTAACACAGCATTGTCGCGCATTGTATAGCCAGATGGCACACTGCAGGCACAGGCCAAACGGCAAGGCAGCGCCTCTTCGGCAAAAGATTGTGCTCTTTCGAGCCCCGCTTGCCGGGCCGCCTCCCCAGCACGCGACCCGCGACCGCCACTTGCCCTGCGGCAGAGGCCAGAGCCATCGCCACAGGCGATGCCCTGCCGGCCCGAATCATATAAACTTGCGGCGTCATCGAACGCAGCGGGGACTCCGAGAAATGTATTTCTGCAGCCAATGCGGCGAAGCGGTCAGCCTGTCGATTCCGGAGGGCGACAACCTCCCCCGGCACGTATGCGAAAGCTGCGGCACGATCCATTACCAAAATCCGAAGCTGGTGATCGGTTGTATCGCCGAATGGCAGGAACAAATCCTCCTGTGCCGGCGTTCGATCGCCCCACGCTACGGCTTGTGGACGCTACCTGCCGGCTTCATGGAGAACGGTGAAACGACCCGCCAGGGCGCGCTGCGCGAAACACTCGAAGAAGCCTGCGCACGCGTCGAGCTTGGCGAACTGTTCTCGCTGGTCAACATCCCGCACATCAACCAGGTGCACCTCTTCTACCGTGCCCGCCTGCTCGATACCGGCTTCGCAGCCGGATTGGAAACCCTGGAAACAGCGCTCTTCGCCGAAACAGAGATCCCGTGGCAGGAACTCGCTTTCCAGAGCGTCACGCTCTGCTTGCGGGCCTATTTTGCCGACCGTAAGGCAGGCCAATTCGTGCTCCACGAAGAAGAGTTGCGGCCAGCGGCGGCACACGCCTGAGCCCGCACACGCGCCGATGAGCACCGGCGGCAGTGGCGCGCGCGTCCTTGCCGCCGCCAGCGCCGTCGGCGCCTACGCTCGCCGCCCGCCGAAAATGGCGATCAGGCGTTGCGGCCTAAGTCTTGTTCCGCTGTTCGCCCTGACGCATTTTCTTGTGGAAGTAATACGGGAACCAGACCGACATGCCGAGGAGGAAGACAATCACGAAAACGCTGAACAGACCGTAATCACTCGAAAACAACAGATCCCAAGCCATTCCTTACCTTTCTTTATCAACTGAAATTTTTTCGTCAGCAGGCAGTACTCGGGCCGAGGGTATCAGCCGCAGCGCAGGCTGTTTGTCACTCTCCCAGTCACCCGCCAACAGCCACTCCTGCTGTTCATCTTCAAGGACAAGATGCCAGCGACCATGGATCGGCAGCAGCTTGGCGCCATAGACGCCACCCCCTTCGGAGCGCATTGAAACGCTCTGATCGAAACCCGGCCGCGTCGGGTGCGTAATGCGCAAGCTGAGCGTGGCCGGCAATGGCGTCCCCTCCTTGGCGCGCAGCAGAACGCGAATGCGATCGCGATCCCCGCCGAGAATCAGCTCCGCTTCGAGTCCCAACTCGGCCGCACGCAGGTGACGCTCGCTGCGTTGATTGATCGCCAGTCCCTGCTTGTAGTAATCGTCGGCTACCAGGCCATCATTGCTGATCACTGCCAGATAGGCGGTCGCCACACCAGCGACAATGACCACCGCCGGCCCGAGCATGATCAGCCAGGGCCAGGGCTCGCGGTACCATGGGCCGCTATCGGTCGCGCGCCTACTCTTCATGGCATGAAAAAGCTTGCTTTTTCGCGAACCGAGAGCTTGTCGTCGCTCTCGGAACGAACCTCGAAGAAGATTTCATTGGAGCCCTTTTTCCCAGCCCCTGGCTCGACCCGTGCCGAGAGGGAAACGGTCTGCGACGAAGCGGCCGGAAGATCAACAAGGCGCTCGCCAACGATATCGATACCGTCCATGCCGCTGACCGTGATCGCATAGCGGTGCGGCACTTCGGCGGTATTCGAAATACGCAGCGTGAACACGTTCTCGATACGCCCGTCGGTGGCCTCGCGTGACAGGCTCGAACGATCACGCAGCACGTCCAGCTTCAGCGGCACGCGCTGGCTGAGGCTCCACACGGCAGCGAGGATGATGGCCAACAGGATGCCGCTATAGAGCAGCGTTCTGAAACGCCACAGGTGCCCGATGATCTCCCGCGCCGTGTAGTGTTTGGCCAGGGCGTTCTCGGTCGAATAGCGAATCAGACCGCGTGGCGAACCGACTTTGTCCATCACCTGATCGCAGGCATCGATACAGGCCGCACAGGCAATGCACTCGAGCTGTAGACCATTGCGAATATCGATACCGGTTGGGCAAACCTGAACGCAGATGCTGCAGTCCACACAGTCACCCAGTGGCGGCGCATCGGCAGCCCCTTTCTTCTTGCGCAGCCCGCGTGGCTCGCCGCGCTCAGGGTCGTAAGTAATGATCAGGGTGTCGGAGTCAAACATCACGCCCTGGAAGCGTGCGTACGGGCACATGTACTTGCAAACCTGCTCGCGGAGAAAACCGGCCATCATGTACAGGAAAAAGGCATAGAAGAAAACCCAAAAGGCCTCCCATGGCCCGATCCGGAACGACACCAATTCGGCGAGCAACTCCTTGATCGGCGTGAAATATCCGACGAAGGTAATCCCCGTCCATAGCGCAACCAACAGCCACAGCGCATGCTTGACGAACTTGAGCCGGAACTTGCGCGCATTCATCGGCTGCGCGTCGAGCTTCATTCGCGCCGGACGTTCGCCCTCGATCTTGCGTTCGATCCACATCAGTATTTCGGTGTACACGGTCTGCGGGCAGGCGTAGCCGCAGAACAGGCGCCCCCCCCACGGCGGTGACCAGGAACAGTCCGTAGGCCGAAATCACCAGCAGGATCGCCAGATAGATGACATCCTGCGGCCAGAAGACCATGCCGAAAATGTAAAACTTGCGTTCGATGATATGGAAAAGTACCGCCTGGCGGCCGTTCCATTCGAACCAGCACAAACCGTAGAACAAGGCCTGGGTAAAAAACACCATCACCCAGCGCCAGTTGTTGAACAGCCCCGTCACGGTACGGGCATACACCGTTTTGTGCTTCTCGTACAAACCTTCGACGTTGATGGGAATTGCCTTGGCCTGTCTGCTGGCCGCCTCATTCATGATCTTAGCTCCGATCAATTTCAGAATTACACCAAACGCTAATATACAGATTGGCGTCCGAAGTGGGTTTGATATGTATCAGCGACAGGAGCGATTCGGGAGCAGCACATGTTCCAAGCCTTTTCGTCAAGCCGCCGACGACTCGTCAACGGCCGTTTGGCTCGCTTACTGCTGGACGCCACGCAGTTCGCCGAGACGCTTGGCAACCAGAAGCGACCACTTGTCGAAGGCATTCTTGGCGTACGACCAGGCCTGGAAAGAGTTCAGGTAGCCGCTGGCCCAGGTCTGTGCTGCGCCGACAGCGCTCCCGTCGACGTCTGCCGCGTACTTGCGTCCGATCTCGGTATCGCGGCATTCGGCGACGATAGTGCCCGACCCGCCATCGCGGAACTGCATCTCCATGCCCGTCTCGCCCATGTAGGGGGTGGAACCGGCCGGCCGGCCAGTGGCGGCACCGGAGCCCGCTTCAACGACGAAACCGTAGGGAATCAGCGTCCCGGCGACGCTATCGGTCACCTTGGTGGGTACCAGGTCAGTGAGCGCGATGCGCATGACCAGCACCCCTGGTCCAGCCTGAGCGACCACCTGCATCTGCGGCTTCAAGGCCTTGACCAGCGAAGCGTGGAAGTAGTCGGTCAGCGTCTTGAGGTCACTTGGATCGATGGTCTGCGGCTCGCTCTGGTCCTTCGGCGCGACGAGCGACACCACGATGCGCGAAATCAGCACCTTGTCGTACTTTTTGGCGTCGAGTTTCGGATCTCGCCAGCATTCGGCTCCCTCAGCTCCCGGGGCTGGCGTCAGGCGCGCGTAATCGGACAAGAAACCGCTGTGCGTCATGCGCGTCTTGTCACTGGCGGTGACCGTTGCGCCACTGCCCATCACAGCGGTGTCGCTCGCGCAGCCGGCGAGGAGAAGGACGGCAGCAAGCGTGGTAAGGGTTGCGGATTTTTTCATGAGGGTCCCTGAAGACAGTTGAATTTGAGGAACTGGCTTTGCCAGCGCTGCGCTTGCCGCTTCCAGGAGGACGCTGGCAAAGGATCGCGCAGCAAGAAAAAAAGAGCGGCCAAGCGGCCGCTCTCGCTCAGACTGAACGCCCGTGCTACTTGCTTTCGCCACCCTTGCCCAGGCTCATCACATAGGCGGCCAGGACATGCACCTTGGCGTCACCGAGAAACGCCTGCCAGGCGGGCATCTGGTTGGTGCGCCCCTTGGCAATGGTCTCGATGATAGTCGCCTCCGAACCACCGTACAACCAGACTTTGTCGGTCAGATTGGGCGCCCCCAGCGCAGCCATTCCTTTTGCATCCGCCCCATGGCAGCCCGAGCAGCCGACGCTGTTGAAAGCTTCCTGGCCCTTGGCGGCGCGCAAAGAATCGGCAGGCAAACCTGAAAGTGAGCGCACGTAGTTGGCGAGATCCTTGATCGTGTCGGCGCCCACTTGAGCGTGTGCAGGCATGACCCCCATCCGACCAGCACTGATCGTTTCAACGATCTGGGCCGGATCGCTGCCCCACTGCCAATCGTTGTCAGCGAGATTCGGGAAACCTTTCCCGCCGCGTGCGTCGGCACCATGGCACTGCATGCAGTAGGTCAGATACAAGCGTTTGCCGGTTTCGACGCCTTCCTTGTCGGCGGCCAGGGCCGGCAGATCCATGGCCAGGTACTTGTCGTACAGCGGCTTGGTTTCGGCATCCGCTTTCGCCACCTCCTTCTCGTACTGCCCACTCGACGACCAACCCAGTACGCCCTGGAAACTGCCGAGCGTCGGATAGAGAACACAGTAAACCAGCGAGAAGACCACGGTAATGTGGAACAACCACATCCACCACTTCGGCAGCGGGTTGTTGTACTCCTCGAGGGTCTCGTCCCAGACATGACCGGTGGTATGCGCCTGATCGCTAACCGGTGTGATGTTTTGCGACCAGAGCACGACGCTACAGGCAATGATGCTGATCGCCGTCAGGAGAATAACGTACCAGTTCCAGAACTGATTCACAAAATCGCTCATGATGCTTTCCTTTGTCCGTTGCGATCCAGGCCGAGCTCGGCCCAATCCGCTTCCTCATCGATGAACGGCAGCATGGCCGCTTCCTCGAAGCGCTTCTTGTTACTTTTAACGCCGTAGGCCACCACACCACTCCCAGGAAGGTGAGCAGCGAAACGACTGTGACGATGGCTCGTAGATCATTGATATCCATGAGTTACTTCGCGTCCTTCAGTTCGAGGCCCATGCCCTGCAGATAGGCGATGATGGCGTCGAGTTCACTCTTGCCTTCGAGCTGTGCCTTGGCGCCGGCGATCTCCTCGTCGCTGTAGGGAACGCCGACCTTGCGCAACTGGCGCATCTTGGTCTCGATCAGCGCCGCATCGGCAGGATTGCCCTCCAGGAAAGCGAAGGCCGGCATGTTCGACTCGGGAACCACGTCGCGTGGATTGATCAGGTGCGCGCGATGCCACTCGTCCGAATAGCGACCACCAACCCGATGCAGGTCCGGGCCGGTACGCTTCGATCCCCACTGGAAGGGATGATCGTAGACAAACTCACCGGCGACCGAATAGTGGCCATAGCGCTCGGTCTCAGCCCGGAACGGACGAATCATCTGCGAGTGGCAAAGGAAGCAACCCTCACGGACATAGACATCACGCCCGGTCAGGCGCAGTGGATCGTAGGGCTTGAGCCCGGCCACCGGCTCGGTGGTCGACTTCTGAAAGAAGAGCGGCACGATTTCGACCAAGCCACCGACGCTGACCACCAGAATGGTCAGCACCACCATCAGCCAGACATTGCGTTCAATACTGTCATGCGTGAATTTCATTTCATTCCTCTCTCTTAGGCGTGCTGGGCAGCTGGTTGCAGGACCAGCGCATCGTCCACCGTGCGCCCGCCAGCCATCGTCTTGACCATGTTGTAGGCCATGATCAGCATGCCGGAAAGGAAGAGAACGCCCCCGACGAAGCGGATCGCCCAGAACGGATACGAGGCCTTGACCGATTCAACAAAGCTGTAGGTCAGGGTACCGTCCGCGTTGACCGCCCGCCACATCAGCCCCTGCATGACGCCGGCAATCCACATCGAAGCGATGTAGAGCACCACACCGATCGTTGCCACCCAGAAATGCACCGTGATCAGTTTGACGCTGAACATTTCCGGCTTGCCGAAGAGGCGCGGCAGCAGGTAATACATCGAGCCGATGGAGATCATCGCCACCCAGCCAAGCGCACCGGAGTGCACGTGCCCGACCGTCCAGTCGGTGTAGTGCGAGAGCGCATTGACCGTCTTGATGGCCATCATCGGACCCTCGAAAGTCGACATGCCGTAGAAGGACAGCGAGGTGATCAGGAACTTGAGGATCGGATCGTCACGCAGTTTGTGCCAGGCACCGGAAAGGGTCATCACGCCATTGATCATGCCTCCCCAGGAGGGTGCCAGCAGAATCAACGAAAACACCATACCCACCGATTGCGTCCAGTCCGGAAGTGCCGTGTAGTGCAGATGGTGCGGGCCGGCCCACATGTAGGTGAAGATCAGCGCCCAGAAGTGCACCACTGACAGACGGTAGGAGTACACCGGGCGACCGGCCTGCTTGGGGACAAAGTAGTACATCATGCCGAGGAAGCCGGCGGTCAGGAAGAAACCCACCGCGTTGTGGCCATACCACCACTGCACCATCGCGTCCTGCACGCCGGCATAGGCCGAGTAGGACTTGGTCAGGGAAACCGGGATAGCGGCGCTATTGACGATGTGCAGCAGCGCAACGGCGAGGATGAAGCCGCCGTAGAACCAGTTGGCGACGTAGATATGGGTCACCTTGCGCTTGGCGATGGTGCCGAAGAACACGACAGCATAGGAAACCCAGACCACCGCGATCAGGATATCAATCGGCCATTCAAGCTCGGCATACTCCTTGCCCTGGGTCATCCCCAGCGGCAGCGTGATGGCCGCCAGAACGATCACCGCCTGCCAGCCCCAGAAAGTAAAAGCAGCCAGGCCGTCCGAAAAAATTCGCGTATGGCAGGTGCGTTGTACGACGTAATACGAGGTAGCGAAAAGTGCGCTGCCGCCAAACGCAAAGATCACCGCGTTGGTGTGCAGCGGACGCAGGCGACCGAAATGCAGAAAGCCCAGATTAAGGTCAGGCCAGACCAGCTGCGCGGCAATGATCACCCCGACCAGCATTCCGACAATACCCCAAATGACGGTCATCACGGCAAACTGCCGCACCACCTTGTAGTTGTATGTTGACTGAGTTTCCGACATGGACTCACCTCGTTTATGACTGTAAAGCGGTTCTCACCGCCCCGTACACCGCAATGCCCACTATCACCCCATGGACACCGGCTTTGCGGATGCTATTTTAACCTCTTGCGGCGCAACTTGACACCCGTCAAACAGCCGCCAAACGATCATCGACGTCGAATGGGCAAAAAAAGGGTGCGCCGAGACGCACCCCAACCCCAACCGAGAAACCGCCTTTCACATCCCGCAACGCACAATGCCAGCGTGTTGGCGACACCCAATGCTGACAATTATCGTAGGCGCAACGGTATTTGTTTTGATGTGCGTCAAGAGTGCTGGCGATCGGCGGTCCGGGAATTCGCTCAGCTTGGCCCGCGCCGGTCTTCGGTCGGCGCTGGATCGGCGCCCTTCTCCAGTGGACTTGTGACCCGGTCGTCGTCCATCAAAACGCGGTAGGCCGGGCCCTCGAGGTCGTCGAACTGACCGTTGCGCAGCGACCACCAGAAGGCGATGCCGATCAGGAAGACCAGGACAATCGAGATCGGAATCAGCAGGTATAGCGTTTCCATCAGCCCTCATCTCCCGCCGACTTGCCGCAAGCGCATGGAATTGAGCACCACCAGCAGCGAACTTCCCGACATGCCGATACCGGCCATCCACGGAGTGATGTAACCGCCCATCGCCAGTGGCAGGGCGACCACGTTGTAAGCGAAAGACCATAACAGATTCTGCCGTATCACCGCCAGCGAGCGGCGTGCGACAAATACGCCACGCCGCAGGTGATCCAGATTTTCGGAGAGCAGGACCAGGTCGGCCTGCGTGCGCGCCAACTGCGCGCCGCCGCCCATGGCCACCGAAACCTGCGCCTGGGCCAGCACCGGCGCATCGTTGACGCCATCGCCGATCATTGCCACCACCGCTCCACTGTCCTGCAATTGGCGAACAAAATCCTGCTTCGCCTGCGGCGACGCACCCGCCACCACCTCATGGATGGCCAGAGCCTGCGCCACGCGCCACACCGCCGGAGCCGCGTCGCCACTCAGCAGAATTACCTGCCGCCCCTGCCCCTGCAAGGCGGCGACCAGAGCCGCGGCTTCCGGCCGCGGCTCGTCGCCGACACGAAACAGCGCCATCCAGCCGCTCTCGTCACCGAGAGCAACGACGGTATCACCGCTGGCCAGCACGGCCTCGGCCGCCGCCGGCAGCGGCTCGCCGTGCAAGGTGAGAACATAGCCGGGTTGGCCGAGGCGTACGCGGCGGCCAGCGTGCCGGGCCGTGATCCCCTGACCCGGCTCGTTGCACAGCGCGTCGACCAGCGGCAGCACCTGGCCATTGCTTGCGGCGCGCAAAGCGGCAGCAATCGGGTGTTCGGACGCCTGCTCCAGCGCCGCCGCCAGAGCCAGGCAATGCGCCGGCGTCACCTGCTCGTTCAAGGGCACGACTTCAAGCAGGCGCATACGCCCACTGGTCAGCGTGCCGGTCTTGTCGAACACGAAATGGCTGGCCCGGGCGAGGGTTTCGACGGCGTGGCTACGCGTCACCAGCAGGCCTGCCCGGGCCATCGCTCCGCTGGCCACGCTCAGGGCCACCGGCGTCGCCAGCGACAAGGCGCAGGGACAGGTAACCACCAGCACCGACACCGTGATCCACAGCGCCTGTGCAGGATCGATGGTCCACCAGACGACGGCGACCGCGGCCGCCAGGGCGAGCAGGCTGATGATGAAGCGACCGGCAATGCGATCGGCCAGTTCGACGATGTGCGGCTTCTCGGCCGCCGCCCGCTCCATTAACCGGATGATCGCCGATAGGCGCGTCGCCTCGCCGACGTGCACCACCTCGACCAGCAAAGGGCTCTCGATATTCACCGCGCCACCGGTCACCGCCAGCCCTGGTTCCTTTCTCACCGGTGCGCTTTCGCCGGTGAGCAGGGCCTCGTCGCTACTGCTCGCCCCTTCGAGCACCCGCCCGTCGGCCGGAATCGTCTCGCCGGGCCGGACCAGCACGACATCGCCGGGATGCAGGTCGGCGACCATCACCTGCTCGACCTCGCGGCTCTGCGGATAAGCGGCAAGGCGGCCGGCCACGGCCGGCATCAGCTTGGCCAGCGCCTCGGTGATGCTGACCGCGCGTTGCCGCGCGCTCATCTCCAGGAAACGCCCGGTGAGCAGGAAAAAGACGAACATCGTCACCGAGTCGAAGTAAACCTCGCCGCTCGCCGTCAGAGTGGCCCAGACGCTGGCCGCAAAAGCTGCGCCAACGCCGAGGGCAACCGGGAGATCCATGCCGACCCGGCGCAGGCGCAGATCGCGCCAGGAATTACGGAAGAACGGTGCCGCCGAATAGAAGACCACCGGCGTGGTCAGCAGCAGGCTCGCCCAGCGCAGCAGCAACTCGATGTCCGGCGTCATTTCGCCATCGCCGGCCAGGTACAGTGGCACGGCGTACATCATCACCTGCATCATGCCGAAACCGGCGACGAACAGCCGCCACAGCGCGCGCCGCCGCTCTTTTCCGGCCAGCTCCTCACTCTTCGCCGGATCGTAGGGATGGGCGTGATAGCCAATGGCGGCGATCGCCGCCAGAATGGCGGAGAGCTTGATGCGCTGCTCGTCCCAGCGAATTCGGGCACGCCGCGTGGCGTAGTTGATGTCCACCGCGGTGACCCCGGCGAGCCGCGAAAGATGCTGCTCGTTGAGCCAGATGCACGCCGAGCAGGTGATCCCTTCGAGAATCAACGACGCCTCCCGTTCGCTGCCGCCGGCAGCGCCTTCGCGGCCAGCTTCGCCAGCGGCCGGAAGAACGCGCACGAAGCTCTTCTGGAAATCCGGGTGATCAAAGACCTGCAGGCCGGCGACCAGCGCCGGCAGCGCCTCGCGTGGCGCATTCGGCAGCTGGTCACGGTTATGATAATAGTCGGCCAGCCCATTGGCGACGATCGCCTGCGCCACCGCCTGGCAGCCGCCACAGCACATGGCACGCGGCTGACCGTCGATGCCTACTTCAAGATCGACGCCAGCCGGCACCGGCTGACCGCAATGGTAGCAATTGCTGTTGTTCATCACTGCCAGGGAGAAAGAAAACGGGAAAGAGCAGCGCCCGGCGCCCGCATGCAGCGCCGGCTTGCGGCTCCGCTGAGCCCTTGCGCTGAGCGAGCGCAGACGCGAAACTGTCGGCATCTTACTGCCAATCGCGCCGCAACACGGACAACAGCCGGCCGGCAAAGGCTCCGCGCAAGCAGCGGACGATGCGTCCACTCTGGCCTGGAAAGCGCCGTCAGACAGCCCGCACTGGCCCGCGGAACACGGTCGAGCGCTGTTCGATAGCCGCTGACGGCGCAGGAAACTGGTTATAATCGCACGTTTTTTCGGCCTCCCCTGCCCCCGATGCTCGTCTATCGAGGTTATTCCCGGAAAGCACACAGCGCCACTGTATTGACCATCGGCAACTTCGATGGCGTACACCTGGGCCATCGCGCGCTGCTCGCCCGCCTGACGGCGACTGCGGCCAACGCCGGCCTGCCGGCTGCCGTGCTCACTTTCGAGCCGCACCCGCGCGAGTTCTTCGCGCCGCAAGCAGCGCCCTCGCGCCTGTCCACGCTGCGCGAAAAACTCGAACTGCTCGCCGACGACGGCGTCGACCTGAGCTATGTCTGCCACTTCAACGCCGCCTTCGCCGCTTTGACGGCCGAAGTGTTCATCGAGCAGGTGCTGGTCGACGCGCTGCGCGTCCGCCATCTGATCGTCGGCGACGACTTCCGTTTTGGCGCCCGACGCAGTGGCGATTTCGCCTTGCTGCGCGCGGCCGGCGCCCGCCTCGGTTTTCAGGTCGAAGCCATGCACAGCGTCACTCTCGAAGGCGAACGCGCATCCAGTTCGGCGGTTCGCGATGCGCTCCAGGACGGGCGCCTGGAGCACGCCGCGCGCCTGCTCGGCCGCCCCTATGCGATCGACGGACGCGTGGTGCGGGGTGAACAGCTCGGCCGGCAGTTGGGCTTCGCTACCGCCAACATCCGCATCAAGCACCAGAAACCGCCGCTGCAAGGCGTCTTCGCCGTCGAGGTCAGCGGTCTGCCCGGCGGCCCGCAGCGCGGCGCCGCCAACCTTGGCTACCGCCCGAGCGCCAACCAGGTGACGCGACCGCTGCTCGAAGTACACCTTTTCGACTTCTGCGCCGACATCTACGGCGCGCACCTGAGCGTGCGTTTCCTGCACAAGCTGCGCGACGAAATGAAATTCCCCGACTTCAACGCCCTGAAGGCGCAAATCGCCGCCGACGTCGAAGCCACGAAAGCCTATTTCCAGTTCCGAGACCCGCCATGGCTGACTACAAGCAAACCCTCAACCTGACCGACACGCCGTTTCCGATGCGTGGCAATCTCCCCAGCCGCGAGCCACAGTGGGTCGCCGCCTGGCAGGAGAGCAAGCTCTACGAACGCATCCGTACGGCCGCGCAGGGACGGCCACGTTTCGTCCTGCACGATGGCCCGCCCTACGCCAACGGCGACATTCACATCGGTCATGCGGTCAACAAGATTCTCAAGGACATCATCGTCCGCGCCAAGACCCTGGCCGGTTTCGACGCCCCCTACGTTCCGGGCTGGGATTGCCACGGCCTGCCGATCGAGCATCAGATCGAATTGCTGCACGGCAAACACGTGCCGGCCGACCAGGTGCGTGCGCTTTGCCGCGCCTTTGCCGCCGAGCAGATCGAGCGTCAGAAGAAAGACTTCATCCGCCTTGGCATTCTCGGCGAGTGGGACAATCCCTACCTGACGATGGACTTCAAGACCGAGGCCGACGAAATCCGCGCTCTCGGCGCGATTCTTGAAAAAGGCTACCTCTACCAGGGCCTCAAGCCGGTCAACTGGTGCCTCGACTGTGGCTCGGCGCTGGCCGAAGCGGAAGTCGAATACGAAGACAAGAGCTCGGCGGCGATCGATGTTGCTTTCGAAGTGCATGCCAATCACGCCGACAAGGTAGCCAGGGCCTTCGGCCTGAGCCACCTGCGTGGCCCCGCCTTTGCCGTCATCTGGACGACCACCCCGTGGACCCTGCCGGCCAACGAGGCGGTCAGCGCCCACCCGGACTTCGAGTACCAGTTGATCGACACCCCGAAAGGTGCGCTGATCCTGGTTCGCGAACTCGCCGACGCCTGCCTGCAGCGCTATGCCCTGACCGGCAAGGTGCTCGGTTCCGCCAGGGGCGCGGCACTCGAGCAGGTCCTCCTCCGCCACCCCTTCCAGGCCCGTGACGTAGCGATCGTCTGCGGCCGCCACGTGACCGTCGAAGCCGGCACCGGCCTGGTGCACACCGCGCCGGCGCACGGCACCGACGACTACCTGATCGGCAAGGTCTATGGCCTGCCGGTGAACAACCCGGTCGGCGACGACGGCCGCTTCGTGGCCGGCACGCCGCCGCTGGCAGTCGGCGAACTGGTCGGCAAGAGCGTCTGGGAGGCCAACCCGCTGGTCCTCGAACAACTCGCCGGCAGCGGCCACCTGCTCTGCTTGGAGAAGATCCAGCACAGTTACCCGCACTGCTGGCGCCACAAGACGCCGATCATTTTCCGCGCCACGACGCAGTGGTTCGTCGGTATGGAACAGCGAGCGCGGACGCCAGGCGACGACTCGCCGGCGGCGGGCCAGCCACAGCTCGCCCACAACGACGAGGAAGCGAGCCTGCGTTGGTGCGCCGAACGCGCCGTCGACGAAACGCAGTTCTTCCCGAGTTGGGGTCGCGCCCGCCTCGAAGCAATGATCAAGACGCGCCCCGACTGGTGTGTTTCACGACAGCGCAACTGGGGCGTTCCGATCCCCTTCTTCCTGCATCGCGAGACCGGCGCAGCGCATCCGCGCACCGCCGAGCTCGTCGAAGCCGTCGCCCAGCGCGTCGAAAAAGCCGGCATCGAAGCCTGGTTCGCGCTCGAAGCGCAGGAACTGCTCGGCGCCGAAGCCGCGCAGTATCGCAAGATGAGCGACACCCTCGACGTCTGGTTCGACTCCGGTGCCACCCACTCGAGCGTCCTGCGCGGATCGCATCGCACGCAGCTGAGCTACCCCGCCGACCTCTATCTCGAAGGCTCCGATCAGCATCGTGGCTGGTTCCAGAGCTCGCTGCTGATCGGCTGCGCCATGGACGGCCGCGCGCCCTACAAGGCCTTGTTGACGCACGGCTTCGTGGTCGACGGCAAGGGCCTGAAAATGTCCAAGTCGAAAGGCAACGTGATTGCCCCGCAGAAAATCGCCGATACTCTGGGCACCGAGATTCTCCGCCTGTGGGTCGCGGCCACCGACTACTCGGGTGAACTGTCGATCTCCGACGAGATTCTCAAGCGCGTCGTCGAATCCTACCGGCGCATCCGCAACACCCTGCGCTTCCTGCTCGCCAACACCGCCGACTTCGACCCCAGGCGCGACCTGCTGGAGGTTGAGCAGTGGCTGGAGATCGACCGCTACGCACTGGCCATGACGCGCGAAATGCAGGCGCAATGCGAAGCCGACTACGCGCGCTTCGAGTTCCATCACGTCGTCCAGTCGTTGCAGACTTTCTGCTCCGAAGATCTCGGCGGCTTTTATCTCGACATCCTCAAGGACCGTCTCTACACCACGGCCGCCGGATCACCCGCGCGGCGCGCGGCGCAAAGTGCCCTGTGGCACATCCTGCAAAGCTTCGTCAAATTGATGGCGCCGATCCTCTCCTTCACCGCCGAAGAGATCTGGCAGCTGCAGACCGGCGACACGGCGCAGTCGGTGATGCTGCACACCTGGCAAGCGCTACCGGAACCGGCAGACGAGGCGGAATTGCTCGGCAAGTGGCGCAAAATCCGCGCCTATCGCGCCGAGGTCATGCGTGCGCTCGAAGAGCTGCGCATCGCCGGCAAGATCGGCTCCTCGCTGCAAGCCGAGGTGCGCCTGCACTGCGCTGGCGAAAAGCACAGCATCCTCGCCTCGCTCGGCGACGACCTGCGCTTCGTATTGATCTGTTCGCAGGCGACGGTGATCGAGGTGCTCGACAGCGCTGCCGAGCAGTTGCTCTGCGCGCCCCTGGTGGCGGCCAAGTGCGAGCGTTGCTGGCACGTCCGCGACGACGTCGGCAGCCAAGCGACTCGGCCCGGCCTCTGCGGCCGCTGCGTCAGCAACCTCGACGGTGAGGGTGAAAGCCGTGCCTTCGCGTAATATCGAGCGCTGGCTATGGCTAGCCGGGGTCATCGTCCTCCTTGACCAGCTCAGCAAGTGGCTGGTCCTGGCCTGGCTACAGCCCGGCGATTCGATCTACGTCACCCCCTTCTTCAACTGGGTGCTGACCTTCAACGCCGGCGCCGCGTTCAGCTTCCTCTCCGATGCCGGCGGCTGGCAGCGCTGGTTCTTCACCGCGCTGGCGCTGGCCATCTCGGCCTGGATCGTCAGCCTCCTGCCGCGTCATAGCGGTGAATTCACCATCTCGCTGGCGCTTACCCTGATCCTCGGCGGTGCGCTCGGCAACGTCATCGATCGCCTGCGCTTCGGCGCGGTGGTCGACTTCATTCAATGGCACGCCGCCGGATTCTACTGGCCGGCCTTCAACATCGCCGACGCGGCAATCAGCGTCGGCGCGGTGTTGATGATCATCGACCAGTTGTTCGGCACGCACAACAGCGACGCGACGCCTGGCCAGGCCACAAGGTCGCACCGCGGCGAACGGCATTGAGCCACGACCCTGACCGCGGCGCGGCCGCCAGCAAACGAGGAAGCGCATGAAGCCCACTCCAAGCACTCCAAGCACTCCAAGCACGCCAAGCACTCCCGCCTCCCCCGCCTCTCCGGAAAGCGCTCCGATCGTCGGCCGCGACAGCTACCTGACGCTGCACTACAGTCTTTCCGACGTGGACAACACCGACTACGTGAGCACTTTCGATCTCTCTCCGGCGACCCTGCAGATGGGCAGCGGTCAGCTCGCCGAGACGCTCGAGGCTTGCCTGATGGGCATGGCCGCTGGCGAACGCCGGGTCTTCGAACTGGCGGCGGAAGACGCTTTCGGCCCCCACAATCCACGCCTGATCGAACGTATCGCACGCAGCGCGCTGCCGCCGGAGGTCGAACTCAAGGTCAACTCGCTGATCGAGTTCAGCTCGCCCGACGGCGCCGGCGACTTTGCCGGCTTCCTGCGCGAACTGACCGAGAGCAGCGCGACCTTCGACTTCAACCATCCGCTGGCCGGCAAGGCGGTGCGCTTCGAAGTCCACATCATCGCCGTCATGTGAGGCCCAGCATGCAGATCATTCTCGCCAATCCCCGCGGCTTCTGCGCCGGCGTGGACCGAGCCATCGCCATCGTCGAGCGGGCGCTCGAAAAGTTCGGCGCGCCGATCTATGTTCGCCATGAAGTGGTCCATAACAAGTTCGTCTGCGACGATCTACGCCGCAAAGGCGCCGTTTTCATCGACGAGCTGGCCGACGTGCCCAGCGGCGGCACGGTCATTTTCAGCGCTCATGGCGTCTCCAAAGCGGTTCGCGAGGAGGCGGCAGGGCGTGGCCTGAAGGTTTTCGACGCCACCTGTCCGCTGGTCACCAAGGTGCACCTGGAAGTTGCCCGGATGCGCAACGAAGACCGCGAGATCATCATGATTGGCCACAAGGGACATCCCGAAGTCGAAGGCACGATGGGACAAAGCGGTGACGGCATGTACCTTGTCGAAACCGTCGCCGACGCCCGCCAACTGCAAGTTAAAACCCCTGCCCAACTGGCCTACGTCACGCAGACCACGCTCTCGATCGACGACGCCGCGCAGGTCATCGCCGCCCTGCGGGAGCGCTTCCCGGCGATCATCGGCCCGAAGAAGGACGACATCTGCTATGCCACGCAAAACCGCCAGGACGCCGTCAAGCAACTGGCCCGGGAAAGCGACGTGGTGATCGTCGTCGGTAGTGAGTCGAGTTCCAACTCCAACCGCCTGCGCGAAGTGGCGGAACTGATCGGCAGCCGCGCCTACCTGGTAGACCAGGCCGATCAGATCGACCCCGCCTGGCTCAGCGGCGCCAACCGCGTCGGCGTCACCGCTGGCGCCTCGGCACCCGAAGTGCTGGTGCAAAACGTCGTCGATCGGCTCGCCGCGGGTGATCGCAGCAAGCTCGAACAACTCGACGGTGCCGAAGAAAACGTCACCTTTGCGCTGCCCCGCGAGTTGCAGGGCTGAGCCCACGGCGATCGCTGGCGTGACTGCTGCCAGGATCGCCAGCGTCGAAGCCGACCTCGAAGCGGCTCTCGCTGCTTACCGCGACTCCCTGAATTTCACCCGGGCGAAAGCGCAAGCGGGAAAAAGCGGCGACCGCCGCCTCGTCATACGCGGGTGGCAGATTGCTGCTTGCCACTTCGACGCGGTCGACCGCCCCATCCGCCGCCAGGAAGACGCGTAGCACCACCTTGCCGCCGCGCAGCGCATGGCCTGCGCTGTCATCGGGCGGCTCGATCGCGGGCTCGTCCAGCGGCACGGCGGCGACGGTCAGTTCAGAGCGACGAAAATACCACAGGCCCGCTGACAGCTCTGCTGGCAAGGGCTGCACCAGGTAGGGCGGCATAGACGCGGCCAGCAGGCGCTGACCACGCGCCGCAAGCCTCTCGGCAGACAGCAGCGGCGGCGACGGCGACGGCGACGGCGCCTTGCTGGCGTCGGCACTCGCTCCGGATTCGCTGCCTGCGCTGCCTGCCCCGCTTCCAGGCGCTGCGCCGGCTGCACGGACCTCCTCTGCTGCCCTGCCCGCAGGCGCCTCGCTTGCCGGCTGCGGCCCTTCCCGTCCCGGCTCTTGCAGTGGCGCAAGAAGGACGGCGCTGATCGCCGTCGCTGCACGCCCCGCCGCCGACGGCGATGCCACGTCAGCGGCCGCGCCGACTACGCAGCGCAGGGCCGCCAGCCCGCCCAGATGCAAGGCCAGGGATAGGCCCAGCGCCAGGCCCAGCCGCTGCCATTTTGGCCACCACCCCGCCAGGCTGTCCGAGAAGACCGATGTCAAGAAATCCACTGTCCGAAAGAGAATGCCAAAACTGGCAGCAGCTGGATTCTAGGCGCCCGAGTCAATACCTACCCTGCCACTCGTCCGCTACCAGGCACCGTATATCACTCCGGATTGGCGCCTCAATCAGCCTCGACTATGATGGCAGCAGTTGCCTTTGCGCCGTGCCCGCCCGGGCTTGCCGCCCTTGAGGAAAGAAAACGCCGTGAAAAGACACGCTGGCTTCACCCTGATCGAGATCATGATGGTGGTCATCATCATCGGCATCCTGGCCGCCATCGCCGTTCCCAGTTACAGCGATTACCTGATCCGCTCACGCATCACCCAGGCCACCGCCGGGCTTTCCGAGAAACGGGTACGCATGGAGCAGTTCTTTCAGGATAACCACCTCTATTTTCAGGCGGCTCCGGCGATCAGCGCACCCGCCTGCGCCGACGACACCACCGCCAGCCAATACTTCAATTTCACCTGCCCGACCCTCACCGCCACCACCTACACCCTGACCGCCACCGGCAAGAGTTCGATGAGCGGCTTCACTTACACCCTCGACCAGGCCAACGTCAGAAGCAGCACCATTGCCAGCCCGGCACCGTCCGGCTGGGTACATGCACTGACTGCCTGCTGGATGACCAACAAGGGAGGTGGCTGTTGAACGGCATGCGTGGCTTCAGCCTGATCGAACTGATCGTCGGCATGGCCATCCTCGGCATCCTGATGAGTCTCGGCATTCCGGCGTTCAGCGACTGGATGCGCAACGCCAGGGTGCGTACGACAGCCGAATCGGTACTGAACGGCCTGCAGTTGGCCAGGGTCGAGGCCGTGCGACGAAACACTACGGTTGGCTTCTACTTGGTAACCAACCCGGACGACTGCACGTTAAGCACCGCGGGCCCCAACTGGATCGTCAGTGTCGTCTCCCCTGACGGGCCGTGTAGCGCGCCAAACATCATCCAGGCGCGCAGTGGCACCGAAAGCGGCGGCGCGGCGACGACGGTGGCAGCCAGTCAATTCTCGGTGGTTTTCAATGGGCTTGGTCGCCCCCCTGCCTGTCGTCGTCCCCATCACCATCAGTTTCACCGACGCGGCCGGCGCGGCCTGTGTGGATGCGGGAGGACCGGTACGCTGTCTGCGCGCCGAGATCTCGGTCGGCGGCCAGATCCGCATGTGCGATCCCGCATTGCCCGCTGGAGATGCTCAGGGATGCTGATGAACGAACATCCGAAGCTCCCCCGGGAACAAGCGGGCGTCATGCTGCTGGAAGCCCTGATCGCGATCCTCATCTTCTCGCTGGGCATCCTTTCGCTGGTCGCCCTGCAGGCCACCGCGATCCAGCTCACTGGCGACGCCAAATACCGTACCGATGCCACGCTGCTGGCCAACCGATTGATCGGACAGATGTGGGTGAGTGATGGCGACCTGAACGCGTTCGCAACCGGTGGTGCAGCATACGACACATGGCTGGCCGACGTATCAGGCCCTGAAGGTCTGCCAGGCGTTGTCGCGGCTGCGGACGACGTCATCTCGACCCTGCCGACGGTGACCGTTGGCGCTGCAGGGGTGGTTGAGATCACCCTTTTCTGGCGCACGCCGGAGATGGCAGCGGCTGAAGCCGGCCACCGTCACGTCGTGGTCTCACAGATCGTCAGGAATCCCTGAACGCCATGAAATTACACTCAACTCTTCCGCCGGCAATGCCAGAGCACCACCGCGGCTTCACCCTGGTTGAAGTGATGGTCGCCATGGTCATCGGCATGCTTGGCCTGATCATCATGATGCAGGTCTTCTCCGCTGCCGAGGGCCAGCGGCGAGCCACGACCGGCAGCGGCGACGCACAAAGCAACGGCGCCATGGCGCTCTATGCGCTGCAGCGCGACATCCGTCAGGGCGGTTACGGCTTCAATGCCGTCAACACCTTCGGCTGCCCGCTCGCCCTCCCCGCGCCGGCCAGTCGTACCTTGGCGCAGCTGGCGCCAGTGATCATCAATCCGCCGACCGCAGACGTTCCGGCCGGCGATGCCAACACGGACACCTTGCTGATCGCCTATGGCAACAACGAAGGCCCGCCTGAGGGCGATGTGATCACGGCGGTCAACGGCTCTCTACTCGCGGTAGCGGCGGCGACAAATTACCGTACGGGGCAGCAAGTCATCGCGGCACCGTCTGCCCCCACTGCAGGTTGCGCCCTCACCTTGACGGCGGTTGGGACGCCAGTTACGGCGCCCAATGTGCCCGTCAGCGATGCGACCGGCGCGGTCGATGGCGGCACGCTGTTCAATCTGGGCACCGCCCCAAGATTTCTTGCCTACGCCGTTCGTGGCGGCAACCTGACCGTGTGCGACTACCTCACCGCGAATTGCAGCGCCGCCGCCAATTACATCGCCATCGCTAACAACATAGTCAGCCTGCGCGCTCAGTATGGACACGCCTCGACGGACGTGAGCGGCGTCGACTCCTGGGATCAAACCACGCCAGCGGACGCCAACCAGGCAACGCTGGCCTGCCTGTGGGCAAGAACCTCGGCGCTACGTATCGCCATCGTCGCTCGCAACAGCCAGCTGGAACGTGATCAGATCACCGCCGTCGCACCGACCTGGTCGGGTAGCGCGGGCGCAGCGCTCACTCTGAGTGGGCGCGCAAATTGGCAGAACTACCGCTACAAAGTCTTCGAAACCATCATCCCGATTCGCAACCTGCCCTGGATGGGAACATGTACCTAAGGCCAGCTCTCCACCGCCGCCAAGCCCTCGCCGGTCACCTGCGCAGCAGCCAGCGCGGTGTCGTCCTGCTCGTCGCGCTGATCATCCTGGTCGCCCTGACCCTGTCCGGAGTGGCGCTCATTCGCTCGGTTGATACCGCCAACCTGATTGCCGGCAACCAGTCTTTTCATCAGTCGGCCGTACATGCCGCCGAGAGGAGCACGGAAGTCGCCATCAGCTGGCTGGAGTCGAATAACGCCCTCGGCGACCGTGACCTTTTCGACAACAACGCCGCTGCCGGCTACCTAGCATCACGGCCGCCTGACGGCAGCGGCGACCCCAGCGCCGACGAGTCCTGGGACGCGTTCTGGTTCAGAGTGTTGAGAGCGCAATCTGTTGTCGCCCCACCTTCTGCTCCGACCTGCCCGACTGACGACAACGCCGATGCAGCCTGCAACAACGTGCGTTACGTCATTCAACGGCTATGTGCAACAACCGGCGCGCCACACGTCGCCAACTGCGCCAAGCAACCCGCCTCGATCAGCAGCGGTGGCAGCTTCGGCGCTGGCGGCGTCTCGCCGCTGACCAACAATCAGGTGTATTACCGGATCACCACGCGCATTGCCGGACCACGCAATACTCTCGCCTTCATCCAGACGATCGTTGCGCTATAGGTCCACAGAGGATTTGACCAGGAGTTCGCCATGGAAACCATCAAACACATGACCCGATCGAGCGCGTTGTTCGCGTTGATCGCCTCGCTCCTCGTCGCCACCAGCGTCCACGCGGCCCCGACGCAACTGGCCGCTTCGCCCCTCTCCGGCGCCTCGTCGGTGGCGATAGAGCCAAACATCCTCTTCGTGCTCGACGACTCGGGAAGCATGGACTGGGATTACCTGCCCGACTGGGCAGGGCTGAGCTCGCAACTGAACCAGACGCACAACCCACGCTTCAACGGCATCGCCTACAACCCGGCGGTCACCTATTCTCCACCCAGGTATTTCCAGGCCGACGGCACAGCCGACACCACCACCTACCCCAGCCAGACCACATGGACCGCGGTCAAGGACGACGGTTACGGCGTACAGAGTGCCGGCATCAGCAACCTGATCGGCAACGCCTATTACTTCACTACCGTCGCCGGCGAATACTGTACCAACCAGAGCATGAAGAACTGTGGCACCGACCCGACAGCGGTCCCTGCCTATCTGCGCTGGTGCAAGACGGCGGCCGACGCAGTGGCAGCGGCCCCTGCCGATGGAGCCTGCCAGGCGACCGAGGTCGACCCCAGCCCGCCGCCGCCGGCCGTCGCCGCCAATATTCCCTTCAATTTCCCGCGCATGCCGGCGCCGCGCACCAGCACGATCACCATCAGCGGCAGCAGCAGCACGTCGATCAGCAGCATCAAGGTCGACACCAAGGAGATCCTGTCGGTGGCGATCGCTGCCAGTAGCTCGCCGGCGGCGCTGGCCAGCGCCATCGAGGCCAGTATCAATGCCTGTACGTACGGGCTGGCTGGCGACTGCACGATCGTCGGCTACAACGCCGTCGCCACGGCCTCCGGGTCTGATTACACGATCACCATCAGCGCCCCCGCCGTGCCGACATCCGCACCGGTGCTCACCCAGATTGGGTCAATGGCCGGGACGCCAAGCGCTTTTGCCCGCCCGGCGAGCAACCTCGCTCCGGGCGAGAATCTGTTGACCGTGATCACCTCGACCACCACCGCCTACCCCAAGGCAGTCACCCGCAGCGACTGTGCCGCCAGCGAGTGCACGTATAGCGAGGAAATGACCAACTACGCCAACTGGTGGGCCTATTACCGGACGCGCATGCAGGCCATGAAAACAGCGACCAGCCTGTCTTTCGAGCCGATCAACAGCAGCTTCCGCGTCGGCTACATGACCATCAACAACAATACGACGACCGACTTCCAGAACATCGACTCATTCAACCCCGCCCAGAAGAAGGCCTGGTATGACAAACTGTTTGCCGCTTATCCCAAGAAAGACGCGCTGACGCCCTTGCGCGTCGCCTTGTCGAACGCCGGGCGCCTCTACGCCGGCCGGCTGAACGAGCTGACGTTCAACGGCGTCACCGTCGTCGACCCCGTCCAGCATTACTGCCAGCAGAACGTCACCATTCTGTCGACCGACGGCTACTGGAACGAGGGTGCCGGTTTCCAATGGAACGGCGTCACCGCCGTCGGCGACCAGGACGGCCCGGGCCTCGAAGTTCGCCCGCAACTCGACGGCGGCGCCCCGCAGCAGTGGAAGACCACGTCGCAGACCACCAAGACCGAAACGCCAACCTTGCCGACCCTGCGGCAAAAGACAACGGAGCAGGAGCAGAGCCAGGCGGCGCTGGTCGAAATCAGCACCTTCACGCAGGAGCAGACGCGGACGTCGCAGCTTCAGAGCCAGGACCCGCAGTGGCAAAGCAAGACTTCGCAACTTCAGATCAGCACCTTCACTCAAAAACAGATTAGTACGCTGACCCAGTTGCAGCAACAGACTGCCACCCTGCAAAAGAAGATCTTGACGCTGCAGGGGCGGACGGCCAACCTGCAGACGAAAAGCAAGACGCAGGACGAGGTGAGCACCTCGCAGCTACAAAGCCAGGCGGCGCTGCTACAGAGCAAGACCTACCAGTTACAGCAGAAGCTGATCCAGGTCCAGCAAAGAACCTCGAGCAACGGCGGCACGACGTGGACCGGCTGGAGCGATGTCGATGCGTGTTCGCCGGTGAAAAGCGGAGCCAACCGCGTCGATTGCCAGACATTGGCCCCGTCGCCCTGGAACAGCGTGTCAAGCTGCACGAAAGTGGACGGCGGTGAAACGGGTACCGGGGGGGAATACGACCCCAAGATCTACACCACCGATTCGCAATGCCAGTACACTTCGCCAGCGTGGGTCGACGCCGACTCCTGCACGCCGCTTGCACCGTCCCCGGGTCCTACCAGCTACACCGTCGGCACGGCGGTCGAATGCCAGAAGACCTGGCCGAACCCCTGGATCAACGCCTCGTCATGCACGAAATCAGACACTATGGAGTGCCAGTACACGCCATGGACCGGCTATTCCAAGGTCGACTCGTGCACGCCCCAAGCCCAATCCAGCGGGTCGCCCTACACGGTTGCGGTTGCAAGTCAATGCAGGACGAGCAGCTGGACGGACTGGGCCGACACCACGGCGAGCTGCACCAAGTCGGCAACGGTCGACTGCCAGTACGGCGGCTGGACCACTTACGTCGATGACCCTACCTGTGTTGTGGCCGACAAATCGACTGCCTCACCCTATACGGTCACCCGGGCCAAGCAGTGCCAGATGAGCGACGGCGGCTGGAAAGCCGTAGGAGCCGGTTTGACGTGCACCGAAGTGAGCACCGGTGCGACGCAAACGCAGTGCCGATACAACGACTGGAGCTCCTGGAGGGATGTCGCTTCGTGCACGGCCGTGGCGCCGTCTCCCGGACCGACCTACAGCGTCAGAACGGCAAGAAACTGCCAGACCGTCTGGACCACCGCCAAAGATACGCCAACTTGCGTTCCGACGGCAACCACGGTGTGCACGACGGTGTGGACCGCGTTCGCCGACACCTCGTCCTGCACCAAGGACGACACGACAAACTGCCAGTATACGCCCTGGACCGGCTGGAGCAATACCGCCTCATGCACCCCGCTGGCGCAATCGACCGGGCCAACAACATACACCGTCGGAACCGCTACCGAATGCCAGACGACGTGGCCCAACCCCTGGGTCGATGCCGACTCTTGCACCGCTTCGGACACCAGGAAATGCCAGTACGAAGACTGGAGCGGCTGGAGCCCTACTGACGGCTGCACGGCAGTAGCGCGAGCCGACGACTACAGCGTTGGCCTGGCCAGAGAGTGCGAGACCGACTGGACGTCCTGGGCCCCTACGGCTACCTGTGACATCGCCCCCGATACGAAATGCCAGACGACATGGCCAAACCCCTGGGTTGACTGGACGGACGCGAGCACCTGTGCGGCAAACGAAACTCTGAAATGTCAAACCGTTCCGGTCATCGCCGAGTGGACCGATGATCCCTTGTGCACGGCAGGCCGCGTCGCTGGACTGACCACCTATTGCCAGAACGTCGTCCCGCCGCCCGCCAAGTCCTTCGTGGCCACCGTCGACGACTGCAAGGCGGGAACGTTCGACGGTGTGATAACCAGTTGCGACACGGTAACGACCGGGCCGATCGACGACGACTCGTGTGTCGAGGCAGCAGCCAGCAAGGACAACGACTGGCTGACGACGAAGTGCCCCACGGTCGCCCTCGGCCCAACCAGCGACACCCTCGCTGACGTCGCCCAATACTACTGGAAGACGGATTTGCGCGATCCCTTGCAGCTTCCCGATCGCTGCACCGGTGGTCCAATCGTCAGCGGCGACTTCACCACTTACAACGACGTCTGCGTCAACGACGACACGAACCCGCGGCAATTCATGAACACCTATACGCTCGGTCTGGGCGCTTCCGGCCTGATGCAATACCAGGCCGATTACCTGACCGCGAGCAGCGGGGATTTTAACAGCCTCAAACTGGGCGTCACCGCTGACCCGGCCACCGGCCTGTGTCCATGGCAGAAAGCGGGCGAATGCAACTGGCCGAAACCGGAAAGCGACTCGCAGACCAATATCGACGACCTCTGGCACGCCGCCGTCAATGGCCGGGGCACCTACTTCAGCGCTTCCGACCCCGCTTCGCTGGCAACCGGCATCAGTGGCGCACTGTCCAGCGTCCGCGACAAGGCCGGTGCGCTGGCAGCGGTGACGGTCACCAGCCCGAACCTGGTGGCCGGCAGCGAGAACAGCCTCTTCGAGGTCTCGTTCAAAGCCGGAGAGTGGTCGGGTGACGTCGTCAAACGGACCATCAACGCAAGTACCGGCGTTCTGTCGGACCCGGTCTGGGCGGCACAGGCACTACTCGACGCCAAGGTCTCGGCGGGCACCCATACGGCACGCACAATCTACACTTACGATACGGCTCCCGACTCGACGAACAAGCTCAGGGATTTCCAGTGGGGCAATTTGAGCGCAGCCGAACAGGCCTACTTCGAGTTGCCGGCGATCAAGCCGCTGTCGCACTTCTGCGACGTCGGCACGATCTGCCTCACCTCCGAGACGCAAGGCAACGCCGACGGCGAACCGCTGCTCAACTTTGTGCGCGGTGACAAGACCAACGAAGGCCCGCTGGTGAACCTTGGCGCCTACTATCGCCAGCGAGCGCATCTGCTTGGCGACATTGCCGGCTCTGAAGCAGTCTATGTCCAGGGCTCGCCGTGGAATTATGCCGACTTGCAGTACGGCGCCTTCAAGAGCGCCAACTTGAGCAGAGCCGGCCGAGTCTACGTCGCCGCCAACGACGGCATGCTGCACGCCATCGACGCGGCGACCGGCGAGGAAGCGTGGGCGTATGTACCAACGCTGGTGATGCCCAAGCTCTACAAGCTTGCCGACAAGAACTATGCACTCCCCGGACGGCATCAGTTCCTGGTCGATGGCACGCCCGTCGCTGCTGACATCTGCATCAGCGACTGCGCGACCACATCGGCCGTCTGGAAGACCATCCTCGTTGGTGGCCTGAACCACGGTGGGCGCGGCTACTACGCACTGGACGTCACCGATCCCGCGGCCCCCAAGGGCTTGTGGGAGTTTACTGACGACAATCTGGGCTACACCTACGGCAACCCGGTGATCACCAAGCTCAAGAATGGCACCTGGGTGGTAATTGTCGCCTCGGGCTACAACAACGTCGTCCCAGGCGACGGGGAGGGACGACTGTTCATTCTCAACGCCACTTCCGGGGCCGTCATTCGCACGATCAGCACCGAAGTCGGTGATGCCAGCACCCCGAGCGGTCTGGCGCGGATTGCCGGCTGGGCAAACTTCCCGGACAACAACAACACCACGCAGCGCATCTACGGCGGCGACCTGCGCGGCAACCTGTGGCGTTTCGACATCAACGGCGATATTCCCGTCACCGTTGAGCCGCCGGTCTACGAGGCGCAGCGGCTGGCGAAGCTTGTTGATGCCGCTGGCGTCGCGCAACCGATCACCAGCAAACCCGAACTTGGCAAGGTCGGCAGCCATCCGGTGGTGTTTGTGGGCACCGGCCAACTGCTCGGCTCGGATGACCTGGTGACGGCGCAGCAACAATCGCTCTACGCGATCAAGGACCGCCTCACCGTCACTGACCTCACAGCAGACCCGCCTGTATATGGTGATTACGGAAGCCCACGGCAGCCGTTGTCGCCGCCACAGGAAACCCCTCCGCCCGGCGACTTCGTCAAGCAGACGCTGACCAGCGTGTTGTGCCCGGACAGCACGACCCTCTACTGCACGGTCACCAGCTCGGATTTCGCCGTTGATTTCAACAGCAACGACGGCTGGTATGTCGACTTCCCAGTCCTTGGCGAAAGGATCAACACCGACCTGCGCCTGCAGCTCGGCACGCTGGCGTTCAACACCAATACGCCAACCACAGGCGCCTGCGTTCCGGTCGGCGTCAGCTACGCCTACTTCCTCGACTACCGGAGCGGTGGTGCTGTCGAAGGAACGGACGGGCTGGTCGGCACCAAACTGGGCGACTTCCTGAGTACCTCGCCAAGCGTCATCCGCCTCGAGGACGGCACGATCAGGGAATTGATCCGGACCGACACCCCGGATACGATCAGTGCGCCGGTTCCGACCGCGCCGACGCCGCTCGATACACGCCGCGTTTCCTGGCGGGAGCTGGTTACCGAGTAGCCCGCCCGCGCAGCACCAGAAGGCCGCGAAAGCGGCCTTCTGCTTGATTTTCCCCGCCAAGCCCAGCGGCCAAAACGCCAAGCGGGTGATCGCGCCCTGTCAAGGGTCACGCCGCGCGCGCAATCGCCTGCGCGTGCACCGTTAACTCGGCGGCGCTCTTCCGGCGTGCTGTCCATGGACAGCCCCTCAAAACGCCGACACCGAGGCCTGTCATTCGCTACAATCGCCGACTGTGAGAGCGGGCTCGCCGCAACCAGCCGCAACACGCGGCGAACCGGCCGTCTGACGCTGCTTCGCCAATCGCAATCGCAATCGATGTCGCTGCGATCGCTGCCGCCATTGCCCGCCGCCCGCCGCTACCCGTTTGCTCGCCCGACCCAGACGGGACCGCATAAACACTCAAGGACTCTTGCCATGAAACGCCACCAGACTCTCCAGGACCTCTCGCGCGAGCACCATAGTGCGCTCAAGCTGGCGCTCGGCGCCCGCCGTGCGGCCACTTCGGGCGATGCCGGGAAAATCGCCGCGGCAATCGCGAGTTGCGCCGACGTTTTTGCCGCGGAGCTCGAACCTCATTTCAGGATTGAAGAATCCAGCCTGCTGCCGGCCATGGCCCAGGCCGGCGAAGAGGCCCTGGTTGCGCGCACGCTGCGCGAGCATGCCGAGCTACGTACCCTCCTCGGCCGTGTGCTGGATGCCGATGCCGATGCCACCACCCTGCTCAGTTTCGCCGACCTGCTGTCGGCACACGTCCGCTTCGAGGAACGAGAACTGTTCGAAGTTGCCCAGCAGCGTCTTGTGCCGCAAGCTTGACCCAGCGCCGCCGGCCCAGGTTTTCGCCAAGCATCCGTTCCTCGCCGCGACTTTCTTCGCGGTCCAGGCCTGGCAAGCCAGCCATCGTTCATTTTGGCTGCTTGCGACTTCCCCAGCAGGATCCTCATGGCCACACTTCTGATCGTCGACGACACCCCCGCAAGCCTGTCGCTGCTGAGCGACCTTCTCAGCCCGCTGCATCGGGTGCGCACCGTCGACTCGGGGCCGCGCGCCTTGCAGGCAGCAGCCAGCCAGCCGCGGCCCGATCTGATCCTCCTCGACCTCGTGATGCCGGAGATGGACGGCTACCAGGTACTCGGCCACTTGTTGGCCGACCCGGCCAGCGCCGACATCCCGGTGATCTTCGTCAGCGCGCTCGATTGTAGCGATGACGAGGAGCGCGGCCTGGCACTGGGTGCAGCCGACTGCATCAGCAAACCGTTCCGGCCGGCGATCGTCCTGGCGCGGGTCAAGGCGCAGCTCGAACTGAAAGCAGCCCGTGACCTGCTGGTACGCGATCACCACTGCAAGCTGCAGCGTGAGATCGACCGGCGGATGGCCGAAAATCGCCAGATCCAGGATGTCAGCATCCGCGCACTGGGGCGACTGGCGGAAATTCGTGACCCTGAGACAGGGAATCATTTGCGCCGCACGCAAGCCTACGTCCGCACGCTGGCCATGGAGCTAAGTTCGCACCCGCGCTTCGCAGCTTTCCTGACGGCACACAACATCGAGGTGCTGGTCAAGTCGGCGCCGCTGCACGACATCGGCAAGGTCGGCATTGCGGACCACATCCTGCGCAAGCCCGGCAAGCTGACCGCGGAGGAATGGGTCGAAATGAAAAAGCATAGCCTCCTTGGCGCGCAGGCCATCGAACAGGCCGACAAGGACGCCGAACGACCTCTCGAATTCCTCAGCATGGCCAGGGAAATCGCCCACTATCACCACGAAAAATGGGATGGCTCGGGCTACCCGGAAGGCCTCGCTGGCGACGCGATTCCGATTTCGGCACGGCTGATGGCCCTCGCCGACGTCTTTGATGCCTTGCTCGCGCAACGCGTCTACAAGGCGGGGCTACCGGTCGAAGACGCGCTGCGGATCATTCGCGAAGGGCGCGGCAGCCACTTCGACCCGGATGTCGTCGACGCCTTTTTTTCCCGCCAGGACGAGTTCCTCGCCATCGCCGCCCGGCACGCTGACGGCGACGCCCGCCGGGCCGATGAGCGAACACCTTCGCCAACACAGACTCCGAGCCGCGCAGAAAATAGCAGCTGAGCCCTTGCCAAGCGCTCGCAAAGCACAAGCCGTGCCGTGTATCTTCCCGGTTTCCATTAGAATCGATCCTTTGCCGACTCAGGCCGCCCTCCGGAGAATGCCTCATGACCTTGCAGAGCAAGCCCAACACCGACGACGTTCGCATCCGGGAAATCAAGGAGCTGGTCCCGCCAGCGCACGTTTTTCGCGAATTTCCGGTCGGCGTTCGCGCTGCAACGACCACCTATGAAGCGCGCCAGAACATCCATCGCATCCTGCACGGCGCCGACAATCGCCTGCTGGTAGTGATCGGGCCGTGTTCGATTCACGATGTCGATTCGGCCATCGAATACGCCACGCGACTGCAGAAGGAAGTGCCGCATTTCGAGGACGATCTGCTGATCATGATGCGCGTCTATTTCGAGAAGCCGCGCACGACCGTCGGCTGGAAGGGCTTGATCAACGACCCGCGTCTCGACAATAGTTTCCGGATCAACGAAGGCCTCCGCCTGGCACGCGGCTTGCTGTTGCAGATCAATGATATAGGCCTGCCCTGCGCGACCGAATTCCTGGATACCATCACCCCGCAATACACCGCCGACCTGATTGCCTGGGGAGCGATCGGGGCGCGCACCACCGAATCACAGGTGCATCGTGAACTGGCCTCCGGCCTGTCCTGCCCGGTCGGCTTCAAGAACGGCACTGACGGCAATATCCGCATCGCCATCGACGCCATTCGCGCCGCGCAGTCGCCACACCACTTCCTCTCGGTGACCAAGGCCGGCCATTCGGCGATCGTATCGACCTCCGGCAACGAGGACTGTCACGTCATCCTGCGCGGCGGCAAGGAACCAAACCACGATGCCGCACACGTCGACGCCGCGTGCAAGGAAATTGCCGCCGCCGGACTCGCCGCGCGGCTGATGATCGACGCCTCGCACGCCAACAGCGAGAAGCGCTTCAAGCAACAGATCGAGGTCGCCAGGACGACCGCCAGGCAGGTAACGGCCGGCGACGAACGGATCATCGGCGTGATGATCGAATCACACCTGGTGGAAGGACGCCAGGATCTGGTGCCCGGCCAGCAGCTCGAATACGGCAAGAGCGTCACCGACGCCTGCCTGGGCTGGGAAGACTCGCTGCTGGTGCTGGAGTTGCTCGCCAAGAGCGTCCGTGAGCGCCGCCTGGTCGAAGCCGCCGCGTAAGGTTTGGCATCCGAGAGGCGGCAAGGCGGGGCCTGCCGCCGCCAGCAGCAAGCGCGCAGCGACGGGGCCGTAGTAAGCCGGGGCGACACCAGGCCGGGACGACAAACAGCGGGGCGGCCGCTTTCGCGGCCGCCCCGCCGGTGGGAACAGCTTTCCGTCAGCAGCGCGCGAGCGCGCGCGTCGCTCAGCGGAGCTTGATCTCCTTGTAGATCACGTGCTTGCGGACCTTGGGATCGTACTTCTTGATCTCCATCTTGCCCGGCATGGTGCGCTTGTTCTTGGTCGTGGTGTAAAAGTGGCCGGTTCCGGCGGTCGACTCAAGCTTGATCTTGTCACGCATAGCTGCTCTCCTGGTCAGATCTCGCCGCGCGCACGCAGGTCTGCGAGCACAACGTCGATACCGTTCTTGTCAATGGTGCGCAAACCGGCGTTCGATAAGCGCAAGCGCAGCCAACGGCTTTCGCTCTCGATCCAGAAGCGGCGATACTGCAAATTCGGAAGGAAGCGGCGCTTCGTTCTATTGTTGGCATGGGAAACATTGTTCCCCACCATCGGGCCTTTGCCCGTGACTTGGCAAACACGCGCCATGATTGTCGCTCCAATTGTCTGAGGGAAGAAAACCCGCGATTCTAGCGCAGGCAAGGGTCTACTTCAAGCGTTTTGGCCCACTCGTCCAAGCTGCTGTCGTCGCAAGCTACAACAAGCCGCGCTCGGCAAACGAGAGTGGCGGCGATTGCCCGGCAACGATGAAATGATCGAGCACCCGCACCTCGATCAGCGCCAACACCTGTTTCAGCTCGCTGGTCAGCAGTTCGTCAGCGCGCGAGGGTTCGGCAACCCCCGACGGATGATTGTGCGCCAGCACCACCGCCGCCGCATTATGCCGCAGCGCGTGCTTGAGCACCTCGCGCGGATAGACGCTGGTTTGCGTCAAGGTGCCGCGAAACAGTTCTTCGGTGGCAATCAGGCGATTCTGGGCGTCCAGCCACAGGGCCAGAAAGACCTCATGCTGCAAGCTGGCCAGATGCAGCCGCAAATAGTCGCGCACCCCGCCGGGAGAAGCGAAAGTCAGCCCCTCCTCCTTCAGCTCTTCGCCGAGCGCCCGCCGCGCCATTTCCAGCACCGCCTGCAACTGCGCATACTTCGCCGGCCCCATCCCCGGCACCGCAGAAAAATCGGCCAGGCTGGTCGCAAACATGCGGTTCAGCCCACCAAATCCGCCAATCAACTCGCGCGCCAGATCCACCGCGCTTTTTCCCTTGCTGCCGACGCGCAAGAAAATCGCCAGCAATTCAGCATCCGATAGGGAAGCGGCACCGCGCGCCAGCAGGCGCTCACGTGGTCGCTCGTCTTCAGGCCAGTCGCGAATTGCCATGTCGACACCTCAAGGAAAAGCCTCGGTCAGGCATATTACCCACAGCACAGCCGCTGGTACAGGCGATTTCGCTGCCGATACAGCACCTTGGCACACCTAGGGCCGGCTTATCGCTTATCGGACGGGGAATCGCGCGCCTACAAACGCCGGCGAGAAGCCCCTCGCGCGACATTCGGAGCCCGTTCGACCCCTGGCGCTTGATTGTCTCCGAGGTTCAACTGGGCGGCATCACGGCGTGCACGCTGCTGCGCTCGTTCATGCGCCCCAACCAGGCCTCGATGCTCGGCGCCGCGGCAAGCAGGGCCAGGCCTTCCGGGGTCGCGCGCAGGTAGGTCACTACCGGCAGGACGTGCAAATCGGCGAGGCTCACGGTCGCACCACCGAAGTAGTTTGCCTCGCCCAGCAAGCGCCCGATCTCTTTGAGGAACAACGCCGCCCGCGGCTTGGCCGCCTCGATTTCGGCTTCGTCGGTCTGGCCACCGAGTGCCGGCACCAGGACACGGGGAATGAAAATATGAGTGATCGACGCCGGGTAGCCGTAGCTTTCAACGATGCCCATCACCTGATTGACCCGGCTGCGGCCAACGGGCGTCGCGGGCATCAAGGCCGGTCCCGGAAACACCTCGTCGATATAGCGCATGATCGCCGCTGCCTCGTAGATCGAATGGCCGTCGTGTTCGAAGGCGGGCATTTTTCCCCAGGGATGGCGGGCCAGATGCGCCTCTTCCAGATGCTGACCCTTGACCAGATCCACGGCGACCAGCGTGTGCGCTACGCCCTTTTCCTCCAGGGCCAGGCGAACGGAACGAACGTAGGTGCTGATGGCATCACCGTAAACGAGAGTTTGGCTCATGACTTGTCTCCTATGGGTTTGTTCCAGTGAGTTTGTACAGGACGAGCCTCGACTGAAGTCGGCCGTACGAGCACCATTCTGCCCGCTGATCGCCGCTTTTGCACTCGGGAAATAGCGCTGCTGCTTGCTCCCACGCGCTGCTGCCGTTGGGCGGGATGTGCAAAGCGACCCGAAAAAAACTCCCGGAAAGCACCGCCGAGCGGATCGCCGCTGCGGTCGGCAAGCGTGCTCGCCAGCCGCTGCCAAGCCACCGCGCCGATTGACGGCAGTGACCGGAAGCCGGGATACTCGCTTCGGCGCGGCCAAATTCCTGACNNCTNNNCGCCCACCCGCCCGCCCGTCCAGCCGACAGCGACGGCCGACGATCTCCGACAACGAACGAGCGAGGCAGCAAATGGCACCGGCAGAACTTACCTTGGGCGATGCTTCGCTGATCACGGCCACCTTCCTGTTTACCGACATTGAAGGCTCGACCAACCTCTGGGAAACCGAATCGCAGGCCATGCGCGTCGCCCTGCAGCGCCACAACGCGCTGCTTTCGGCGGCCATCGAGCGCCACCACGGCTATGTCTTCAAGACCGTTGGCGATGCTTTCTGCGTCACTTTCGACGATGCCAGCGAGGCGCTGCACGCCGCCTGCCAGATCCAGGCCAGCCTCGCCGCCACGCGCTGGCCGACGAAGTCAGCGCTGCGCGTACGCGTCGCGCTGCACACCGGCCCGGCGTACCTGAGCAGCGGCGACTACTTCGGAACGACGGTCAACCGCTGCGCGCGCGTGCTGGCGGTCACGCTTGGCGGACAGACACTGCTCACTTCGCCGACCGAAGCCCTGGTGCGCAAATCCTTGCCGGCGGAAACCAGCCTGCGCGATACCGGCATGCTGCGCCTGCGCGACCTGCCGCACCCGATACACGTCTTCCAGCTGATTCACCCCGGGCTGTCGCCGAGCTTGTGCGAGCTGGGCGCCACCGCGGACGGACACAAGCTGACCACGGAACCGATGGCACGTTTCCGCCCCGTCGACCTCTACGAAGTCCCGACGCTGCCGGCGATCGTCGTGCAGGCACTCAAGGTCCTGCAGAATCCGAACAGCGATGCCCGCGCCGTCGAGCGAGTGATCGTCAATGATCCAGCGATCTCGGCCAAGATCCTGCGCGTCGCCAACTCCGCTTTCTTTGGCTTCTCGCGGCGCATCAGCACCATTTCCGAAGCGGTGCGGGTGCTCGGTTTCACCAATGTTCAGGGAATGATCTTCTCGGTTGGCGCCTTCGATTCCTTCCGCACCGAGCGCCTGAACCTGACCGAGTTCTGGAAGCATTCGATCGCCACCGCCGCCGCCGCACGCTTCCTTTCCCCACACCTCGAGTGCTCGGCCGACGAAGCGTTCATGGCCGGCATCCTGCACGACATCGGCAAGCTGATTTTCGCCATCCAGGCCGAACCTGCCTACCATCAAGTACTCGAGCTGCGGCGCGGCGCGGCAGCGATGAGCAGTCTCGAAGCCGAGCGAACGCTGTTCGAATTCACTCATCCGGAGGTCGGCGAGATGGTCGCCGAGCGCTGGGATCTGCCAGCGCGCTACATCGCCGCCATCGCCCACCATCACGACCCGCAAGCGGCTGGCGAGGAGCGCGCTTTCTGCGCCCTGATCGGACTGGCCGACCAGGCCGCCTACGCCGCACTGGGTGGCGCGACGCCGCCATCAGCGGAACATGACCGCCAGCGAGCCGCCCTGCTCGAGCTGCTGGCCTTGCGCCCGCGGCACTGGGACGAGTGCCTGCAACACCTGCACGACGCGCACACCGACATCAACGGCTTTGTCGGTGCGATCCGCTGATGCGACGAAATGCAGCGAAATACAGCGAAATGCAGCAAAAACATGCGCGGCGCTGCGAGCGGCTCTTTTCCCCTTGCTTGCCCGCCAAATTCCGCTATAATGCGCAGCTTCCCGGTTGCAAGGGCCTCGCCAGACAGCAGCAGAGAGGCCGCGACAGGGAGCAGCAGGGCAACAAAAACACAAGAAAACACAAGGAGTGGTAGTTCAGTTGGTTAGAATACCGGCCTGTCACGCCGGGGGTCGCGGGTTCGAGTCCCGTCCACTCCGCCAGCACAAGAAAGCAAAAAGCCCAGCCAGCCTGGGCTTTTTCTGTTTTACGCCTGGCAACCGCCAAGGGCGCGCGCTCCCTTTCCGGGGGCCAGCAGCCAGCCCCCCCCGTCGGCGCGAGCGCGTCTCTGCGCCGCAAATGATCACTACAACAGCGAGATGGCTGTTCTATAATCAGAAGCTTGTCGGGCAAAATTCCACCAGGTGAACCGGCTCAGGTGAAGCGCACAGCTCAACCGATTTCGTCGGGACAACTGGCACCGCCCGCGAACGAGGACAGGACCACCGGATGACGTCACGAATCGCTTTCGCACTTGTTACTGCTCTTGCCTGCGCTACCGCCTGGTCGAACGACGCGGCGAGCGTAAATCCTCAGTCAGAGGTTCCAGCGCTGACCGCCCCGGCACGCAGCGAGGCCGCGGCAAGCGCCGTCCCGGCAGGAAGCGATGGCCCCTTGCCGGTGGTTGAAGTAGCCGCGCCGGCGCGACTCCCCGAGACCATCGACCTGACCTACGAGTCGGCGGAGATCTTCCAGCACCTGCGGCGCGGCTTCGCGATGCCGAACATCAACAGCGAGCTCGTTCTGCACCATCAGCAGTGGTATCTGAACCGCCCGGACTACTTGCGGCGGATGATCACACGCAGCAGCCGTTACCTGCATTTCATCATCATCGAGCTCGACAAGCGCGGCATGCCGCTGGAAATTGCCCTGCTGCCGATGGTCGAGAGCGCCTACAACCCGACGGCCTACTCGCGCAGCCATGCCTCCGGCCTGTGGCAGTTCGTGCCGGCGACCGGCAAGCAATACAATCTGGAACAGAACTGGTGGGTCGACGAACGGCGCGATATCGTCCAGTCGACCGGCGCGGCACTCGACTACCTGCAGTACATTTACGAACTGCACGGCGACTGGCACCTGGCGCTGGCCTCCTACAACTGGGGCGAAGGCGCGGTCGGTCGGGCGATCAAGAAAAACGCCGCGCAGGGTCTGCCGACCGATTACATGAGCCTCAAGATGCCTGAGGAAACGCGTAACTACGTCCCCAAGCTGCAGGCCTTGAAAAACATTTTCAACAATCCCAATATCCTCGCCGACCTCGACATGCTCGGCGTCCCGATGCGTCCCTACTTCGCGACGGTTACCAACTCCGGCAATATCGACGTCAAGCTGGCAGCAAAACTGGCTGAAATGCCGGTCCAGGAGTTCGTTGCGCTGAACCCTTCGCACAATCGCGCGGTGATCAGATCCGAAACGCCCATGGTCATCCCGGCCGACAAGCTCGAAACCTTCGCCCACAACCTCGAAGCGCACGAGGAAAGCGACAAACCTCTCTCTTCCTGGCAAGCCTATACCCTGCGCCCGGGCGAGAAACTCGAAGAGGTCGCGCCACGCTTCGGCATGACGGTAGCCGGCCTCAAGGCTGTAAACGGTCTCCAGGGCCGCATGCGGGTTGCTTCGGGAGCGACACTGCTGGTCGCAGGTGAAGGAAACGAACCGCAAGACATGGGCCTGAAGGCTTCGCCAGAGGAGCAGCCGCTGGTCTTTGCAGCGCCGGCCCAGCGAGCGGAAAAACCGGCAACGGAAAGACCGGCTGCGGAAAAACCGGCGCCAGGCGTGGGCACGCAAACCAGCACGCACGAGGTGCGCAAGGGCGAGACGCTGAGTGCGATCGCCCGGCGCTACGGAATGAGCCTTGCCGAGCTGAAAAGCCTCAACAAGCTCCGCTCCAATACCGCGAAATACGGCACCCGGCTAACGGTGACCAGCAGCACCCAGGCCAGCGCCTCCACCCGCGTCAAGACCGAGATCGCCAGCAAGGAAACGCCAGCGAAAAGCAAGCCAACGCGAACGGCGAGCGGGCCCACGACGGCTGCGCCTGCCGCGGCCGCTCCGCGCACACATACCGTGCGCCGGGGAGAGACGCTGTCCAGCATCGCCCAACGCTACGACATGAGCATCAGCGAACTCAAGAAGCTCAACAAGCTGCGTTCGGATCAGGTGACCTCGGGCACGAAATTGCGGGTTCAGTCCTGATCCTGAAGTAGCCGGCAAAGCCTCGTCAGCGAAGCGTCAAGCGGGCTTGCCAACTTTCCGGCTTTTGCCAACTTTCCGGCTTACCAACACCGCGCGCTGCCATGGCAGGAGCAGTGGCAGCTACGCATGGAGATGGCAACGCACCGTGTGCGTGCTCGACAGCGCCGTCGTTTCCGGATAGCGCTCACGGCAGGCAGCCGTGGCCTGCCGGCAGCGCGGATGGAAATGGCAACCGCTCGGCGGATTGGCTGGTGACGGCGTTTCCCCGGGCAGGCGAATGAAGGCCGGCTGCGCGTCGAGGCGAGTGCTGGGCACCGCCGACAACAAGGCGCGCGTATAGGGGTGCTGCGGCGAACGCAGAACCTCATCGACTGTCCCGCGTTCGACGATGCGGCCAAGGTACATCACCGCCACCTCGTGGGCGAGATGGTCGACCACCGCGAAGTTGTGGGTGATGAACAGATAGGCCAGCCCGAGATCGGCCTGCAGCGTCGCCAGAAGATTGAGAATCTGTGCCTGCACCGAAACATCGAGCGCCGAAGTCGGCTCGTCGCAAATCACCAGATCCGGCTGCACCGCCAGCGCCCGCGCAATGGCGATGCGCTGCCGCTGCCCGCCCGAGAATTCATGCGGATAGCGACTGGCGGCCGCCGCTTCGAGGCCGACCTGCTCGAGCACGGCAGCAATCGCCGCGCCCCGGCCCTGGCGCTGCATATCGATGCGCAAAGCGCCCATGCCCTCGCCGATGATTTCGCCGACCGACATGCGCGGGTTGAGCGAAGCGAAGGGATCCTGGAAGATCATCTGCATGCGCCGCCGCAGCGGACGCCGTCCCTTGCGCGTCAGGCTACCCAGTTCCTGCCCGAGCAGGTGCACGCTGCCGCTGCTGGCGGCGATCAACTGCAGGATGGCCTTGCCGACCGTCGTCTTGCCGCAGCCCGACTCGCCGACCAGCGCCAGCGTCCTGCCCCGCGCCAACTCCAGCGAGACGCCATCGACCGCGCGCACCTGTCCGACCGTGCGCTGCAGGATGCCGCGCCGGATCGGAAAATGAACACGCAGCTCGTCGACGCTGAGCAATACCGGTGACACTACATCACCGCCCCCGCTAGACAGCGCTTCGCTGCTGCCAGCACTGGTGGCCGTGCTGGTACGCGCCACGGCGTCCGGCAAGGCGTCCAGATGGCAGCGCAAGCGATGGCCCAGCGCCACCTGCCGCCATTCCGGCGCCTGCTGCCGGCAAAGCTCCCAGGCGTACTGGCAACGGCTCGCGAAGCGGCAGCCGGCGGGCATTGCGGAGAGCGGCGGTACCTGTCCGGGGATCGTATCGAGCCGACCTCCGCGCCGTTCCAGATCGGGCAAGGCGGCGAACAGCTTCTGCGTGTAGGGATGGCGCGCCGCCGAAAAGAAGACCGCGTGTGGCGCCTCTTCAACGATCTGGCCGGCGTACATCACCGCCACCCGCGTTGCCATCTGGGCGACGACGCCGAGGTCGTGGGTGATCAAGAGCATGCCCATCGCGCGCTCGGCCTGCAGCCGGCGCAGCAACTCGAGAATCTGCGCCTGAATGGTCACGTCCAGCGCGGTGGTCGGCTCGTCGGCGATGAGCAGGCGCGGATTGCCGGCCAGCGCGACGGCGATCATCACCCGCTGCTTCATGCCGCCGGAGAGCTGGAAGGGATACTCGCCGAGACGGCGTGGCGCATCGGCGATGCCGACCGCACTGAGCAGTTCGAGCGAACGTTCGCGCGCCGGCTGGCCGGCCAGGGCAAGGTGGCGTTCAAGCACTTCACCGATCTGATGACCGACGGTAAGCACCGGATTGAGGCTGGTCGCCGGCTCCTGAAAAATCATCGCCATGCCGCCGCCGCGCACGCCGCGCATTTCGGCTTCCGGCAAGGCGAGCAGATCGCGGCCTGCAAAACGCACCGCACCGCCGGGAATCCGCCCGGCAGCGGGCAGCAGGCGCAGCAGGCCGAGCGCCGTCGCCGACTTGCCGCAACCCGACTCGCCAAGCAGGGCCAGGGTCTCGCCGGCAGCGACCTGGAAGTCGACGCCGTCGACCGCCGCCAGCAATGAACGGCCGCTGGCGAAAGCGATGCGCAGATTCGCCACTTCGAGCAGCTTTTGGTCGCTCAAGCTCGTTTCCTCAATCATGCCGAGCCCGCCATCCGCGGATCAAAGGCGTTGCGTACCGCGTCGGCGAGCAGGTTCGCCGCCAGCACCAGCGTAAACATGAACGTAAAGGCGGCAGCCAGCGACCACCAGACCATCGGTTCGCGCGCCAGCTCCATGCGCGCGTTGTTGATCATCGTGCCGAAACTGATCATCGTCGGATCGACGCCGATACCGACGTAGGAAAGCACCGCCTCGGCGAGCACCAGACTCGAGAAATCCATCACCAGCGCGATGATCACGATGTGCATCAGATTGGGCAGGATGTGGCGGCCGATGATGCGCAGATCGGCCACTCCGAAAGCCTGGGCGGCCTGGATGTACTCCAGTTCGCGCAGCTTCAGGGTCTCGCCGCGCAGCAGGCGGCAGAGGCCGGTCCAGCTGGTCACCCCGAGGATGAAGCAGAGCGCCAGCAGGCGCAGGTCGGCGCGTTCGGCGGCGGTGGCGAACCACTGCGGATGGTTGTCGATCAGCACCTGCATCATCAGCACCGCGGCGGCGATCAGCAGCACCCCGGGAATCGAACTGAGCGTGGTATACAGGTACTGGATCAGGTCATCCACCCAGCCGCGGAAGTAACCGGCGAGGACGCCGAGGAAAATCGACAGCGGCAAGGTGACCAGGGTCGTCACCAGCCCGATGACCAGCGCCGTGCGCACGCTCTTGAGGACCTGATAGAAGACATCCTGGCCGACCTTGTCGGTGCCGAAGACATGGTAGTGGCCAGCGAGCATCGCCAGCGGCAGGGCGACCAGCAGGACGACGCCGAGCGCGGCGAGTACCGCGTTCCACGCGAAGTCGCTCTCATTGCTCCAGATGCGTCGCCAGGCCTCCATGTGCGCACAGCTCTCGCGGCGCGCCAGGCGGGCCGCAGTCGCCGCCGCCAGCACCCACCAGGCAAGAATGGCCAGCACCAGGGCATGCAGCAGGCGCTGCCCGACGTCGGCGTCGCGACCCGCTTCGTCGGCGCCGAGATGAGCACCGCCATGGCGCAGGCGCGGATAATCGCGCGTTTGCTGCAGCTCGCCAGCCGCGTCGCGCGACTCGATCGACTCCTTGGCGTAGGCACGCGTCGCCAGGGGTTCGGAATAGGTTTTCTCGTTTTGCGTGCGTAGCGGCGTCAGGATCGCGTCGAGCAGCGACAGCACTTCGACGGCGTAGGCTGCCGGCTGCTTGCTGACGTCGCTGGCCGCCGGGCTGGCTTCGCCACTGGGCCGCTGCCCGGCCGCATTTTCCAGGCGCGGCCGATAATGCAGCGAATCCAGCAGACCGACGACAACGAAGACCAGCAACACCGTCGCCGAAGCCATTCCCGCCCGGCTGTGACCGACGCGCTGCCAGGCCGTCCGCCACAGCGGATTGCGCAGGGACAGCCAGCCGAAAATAGCGGCCGCGACGAAGAGCAGCCAGATCAGCACATCCGACCAGAGGATGACGGGGAGGAAGGCCATCAGTTGAAACGAATCCGCGGATCGACGAAGGTGTAGGAGAGATCGGTAAGAATCAGGCCGACGATGTACAACACCGAGCCGATGAAGACCATCGCCCGCACGACCGCAAAATCCTGCGCGTTGATGGCGTCGATGGTATAGCTGCCGAGGCCGGGAATGCCGAAGAAGGATTCGGTGAGCAGCGAGCCCATGAACAGCAGCGGGATGACCACTACCACCCCGGTCAGGATCGGGATCATCGCGTTGCGCAGGACGTGGCGAAAAAGCACCGCCAGTTCGGAGAGCCCCTTGGCACGCGCGGTGCGCACATAGTCGCGCGAGATCTCCTCCAGGAAGATGGTGCGATACCAGCGCGTCGACGAACCAATCCCCGAGATGACCCCGATCAGCACCGGCAGGATGACGAATTTCCAGGCATCGAGGCCGCCACCATAGCCCGAGATCGGCACCAGCTTCCACATCTTGCTGATCAGAAACTGGCCGCCGATGATGTAGAACAGGCCGGAGATCGACATCAGCGCCACGCACAGCACGACGCCCCAGAAATCGAGGTAGCTGGCGCGAAAAAAAAGTCAGCATCAGCGCAAAGGAAACGGTCACCAGCAGGCCGAGGATGAAAGTCGGCAGCGCAATCGCCAGCGACGGCCCCATCCGCGAGCTGATTTCGCGGGCGATGTCGCGGCCGTCCTCGGCGCGCCCGAAATCGCCGGCAAACATGCGCGCCGACTTGCTGAAGAAGATGGTATCGGTGAACACCGCGCTGCCACTCGCCGCTTCGTTGATAAACAGCGGCTTGTCGTAGCCGCGCTGGGCCTTCCATTTGTCGATCGCCTCCGGCGTCACGCGCTTGACGCCAAGCTGCATGCGCGCCATGTCATCGGGGGTATTGACGATGAAGAACAGCGCGAAAGTGATCACGTTCACGCCGATCAGGATCGGCAAGGCATAGAGCAGACGGCGAACGAGGTAAGCGAGCATGGTGCGCGACTATACCTCAAGCCGCAGCGCAAAGCGGCTTGCCCGGAGCGCGGCGCACATCAGCGCGCGGTCCCGCGCTCGCGGCGCCGATAGCCGATCGCCGCCGGCAAGACGACCGCCACCAGCAGCAGCAGCGCGACAAGCAGCGGCCAGAGCACCGGCTCATTCCATTGCTGCCGCAGGCGCTCGCGCTCGGCGACGTCGATGCGCTGATATTTGAGGATATTGTTGCCGACATCCGTCGACTTGCGGTTGTGCAGCCAGTCATGGCCGAGGGTATAGCTCTTCGGATGAAAGCCGAAGATCCACGGCGCGTCGTTCTGTAGCAAGGCTATCGCCTGACGGATGATGGCCAGCCGTTCAGCGCCGCGTGGTCCGTCGCTTTCCATGTTCTTCATGCGCTCGAAGAGGCGGTCGTACTCGGGATTGGCGTAGTTGGAGGCATTTTCACCGCCGACCGCAACCTTGCCGTCGGTGCCGTCGAGCAGGAACAGGAAGTTCTCCGGATCCGGGTAGTCGGCGTTCCAGCCGAGGTAGTAGAGCTGCACCGCCCCCTTGCGAATCTTCTCCTGAAAGCGGTTGAAGTCGGTCGAGCGCACGAGCAACTGGATATCGAGCTTGGCGAACTGCCGGGTCAGCCAGTCGAGCCGCGACTTCTCGCCCATGCCACCGCTGGTGGTATCGAGACTGAGGACCAGCGGCTCGCCGGTTTTGGCGTTGCGACCATTCGGCCAGCCGGCTTCGGCGAGCAGCTTCTTCGCCACCTCGATCGACTTGCGTCGCGGCCGCCCGTCGACCCAGTCGTACACCACCGGGTTATTACCCTCCTCACCGTCGAGATAGCCGAAAATCCCCGGCGGCAGGGGGCTGGTTGCGGCGATGCCGCGACCGTTCATGAAAATCGAGATGAACTCCTCCTGGTCGATGGCGATGGACAGCGCCTGGCGCAACTTCGTCGCCTCCTCGGAGAGGCCGCCGACGACCGGATCGAGCATGTTGAAACCCATGTAGAAAACCGAGGGACGCACGCTGGTCAGCAGGCGGATGCCCTTCCCGCGCATCTCGTCGGTCAGGCTGACGTCACCCCCGCCGCCGAGACGCACCGCCTGGTCGAAGCTGTCCGAGGAAATCCCGGACGCGTCGTAATAGCCCTGCAGGAACTTGTTCCAGTAGGGAATCGCCTCCTTCTCGCGCGAAAAGACGGCCTGGCCGATGAACGGCAAGGCCTTGCCGCAATCCGCCAGCAGCCCGGCCGCCTCGTCGCCGGCCTCGCCGACACAGGGATGGCTCTCGCCATGGAAGTTCGGGTTGCGCTCAAGCACCATGCGGCTGTTGGGATCGTTGCGGGTGAGCATGAACGGCCCGGTGCCGACCGGATACCAGTCCAGCGTCAGGTTCTTCTCGGCCATTCCCGGCATGCTGTAGAAACGGTCGACCTCGCGCGGCACCGGCGCGAAGAAAGGCATCGCCAGCCAGTAGGGAAACTGCGGATACTTGCCGCGCAACTCGATGCGATAGCTGTAGCGATCGAGGCGACTGACGCCGCTCAGCGGAAAACGATCGAGATCCAGCCAGGCCTCTGGCGGCAGCTTTTTCGCTTCCTCGTTCAGCGCCGCACCCAGTTCCGGCAGGCCGATGATGCGCTCGCTCATCATGCTGAAGATCGGCGAATGCAGGCGTGGATGGGCCAAGCGCTTGATCTGGTAGATGTAGTCGTCGGCGACCAGTTCGCGGCTGCCGGTCGCGGCGAAATCGGCGATCACCTCGATGCCGCGCAGCTTCTCGGCGTCCAGTTCGCCATAGACCGGCTGCCCGGCGGCGTCGGTGGCAAAAGCCGGATGCGGCTGGTAGCGAATGCCCGGGCGAATGTGAATGTCGTAAACACTGCGCGCGATCTCGGCGGCCGGTGCGTCGGCCGGCAACTCGCGGCCCTCGGCGTCGTAGTAGCGCGGCACCGGTACGCTCTCACTGGTCGCCGGAATCAGCGTGTACGGCCGCTTCAGGTAGTGGTACTGCAGCGGCGGCTCGTAGATCTGCGCAGTGAAGGTGATTTCGTCCTCGCTGTACGACTGCACCGGATCGAGGTGTTTCGGACGCTCGGTGAAGGCCGCATAGAGAATATTTTTGCCGCGCTCGGCCTGCGGATAGGGATCGTTCTGCTCACTGCTGCAGGCCGCCAGCAGGAACAGCAGCGACAGCAGCGCAAGCAGAAGAAGCAGCGGGCGAAGGGCAAGGCGAAAGGGGGGCATGGGCGGCAGTTTACCTTGAAGTCCGCCGCTTTGGCTGCACGGCGCAGCATCCGGCACTCGCCATTGGCAAACGCCCGCCACCTGACAGACTGCGTGCTTTTGCCGAGCGAGTGATGCAATTCCTTTATAATGCGTCGGTTATGCTGATTCGCAGCCAAGCTGCCAACGCAACCCATTCTAGTTACGGGAGAAGTCATGGGATTCCTCGCCGACAAGCGAATTCTGATCACCGGCGTACTATCGAAGCATTCGATCGCCTACGGCATCGCCAAAGCCTGCCACCGCGAAGGCGCGCAACTGGCCTTCACCTATCAGAACGAACGCTTTGAAGCTCGCGTCGCCAAATTCGCCGCGGAGTTCGACAGCACCCTGGTCTATCGCTGCGACGTTGCCGAAGACGCCGATATCGACGCGCTGTTCGCCGCTCTCGCCGAGCACTGGGACGGCCTCGAAGGCCTGGTGCATTCGATCGCCTACGCCCCCGGCGAAGCCATCGAAGGCGACTTCCTCGACGGCATCTCGCGCGACGCCTTTCGCATCGCCCACGACGTTTCCTCGTACAGCTACGCCGGACTGGCCAAGGCCGCCCGGCCACTGCTCCTGAAAGGCCGCAACCCGGCCCTGCTGGCGCTCTCCTACCTCGGCGCCGAACGCACCCTGCCCAACTACAACACCATGGGCCTGGCCAAGGCCAGCCTCGAAGCGGCCACCCGCTACCTCGCCTTCTGCCTCGGCCCGCAAGGCATCCGCGCCAACGCCATCTCGGCCGGCCCGATCAAGACCCTGGCCGCGTCCGGAATCGGCAACTTCTCGCGCCTGCTCGCCTACAACGCCCACAACGCCCCCCTGCGCCGCAACATCACCATCGACGAAGTCGGCAACGCCGCCGCCTTCATGCTCTCCGACCTGGCCAGCGCGATTACCGGCGAGATCATGTACGTCGATGGCGGGCTGAATACGACGGCGCTGGGTAACGCGGATCCAATGCCCGGCTAACGGTCATGACATGTCGAGACACCCCTGATCATGAAAGTCATGACCGCCCCCCCTCTCACTTGCAGTGCGCATTCCGGCTTGCACGCCGGAATCGTTCGCCGGGCAGGGAGCATGCTCCCTGAATTCCCCGCCTCACCCCCGGCCCTTCTCCCGCGACGGGAGAAGGGAGTTTCGTGAGTCGCATACGCGACTTTCACATTAATGCTCGGAAAGTCCGGCACGACAGTGCCGGCGACTCGCCGCCGTAGAACATGCCGACGAGGGAAACCTGCTTACCGCATGCGTCGAGGGCGGCCACGGCGCGCTTCTTGTGGTGAGCAGAAGACAGGCGGTTGGCCAAGCGATGCTTCGTGGTTCGGAGGGCAGCCACGGCATTCGGAAACAATCCGAAGCGAGGTTTCTGTCATTTTTTCGTGATGGTCTCTTGACGACCCTTATGGAAAGCTTTCCATAAGGGTCGTTGCAGTCATCAGCGCGACAAGGAAGCGGTCGTCCAGCGCAACTGATGAGACGGAGGCGAATAAGCGACTTGCCAAATTTTGCCAAGAAGCCTAGTCTGCGTCCATGAGCACAATGAATATTTCCTTGCCCGACAGCCTGAAGTCCTTCGTGGACAAGCAGGTGAGCGAACGTGGCTACGGCACCAGTAGTGAGTACGTGCGCGCATTGATCCGCAAGGATCAGGATCGTCAGCACTTGCGTGGTTTGTTGTTGGCCGGCGTAGCCACTGCGCCGACGTCGCCGGCTGATGCCGCCTACTTCGAAAGTCTGCGTGGCCGGGTACACAAAGCCGCCAAGTCGGTTTCTCGCGGGTGAAGGTCAAGCCCGTCGTTCCCCGTGAACGGGCAAACCAGGACGTCGACGACGCGATAGCTTACTACCTCGAAGAGGCTTCCTCGGCGGTGGCGCTGGGCTTCATTGACGCACTGGAACGGAGCTATACCCACATCGCGCGCTATCCTGGCACGGGTTCGCCTCGCTATGGACATGAGTTGGACCTTCCCGGCCTACGCGCCTGGGCGCTGTCGTCCTACCCCTACCTCGTGTTCTACGCCGAGCAACCGAACCACATCGACGTCTGGCGCATACTGCATGGCCAGAGCGACATTCCCGCCTGGATGCAGGATCCAGACGTCTTCTCCTGACGTGATCGCCGGGCACCCCACGGGGCGGTTGTCACGGTCCGCTTATCGGAGCTCCGCTCCAGTGGCAGTTAATGGCCGAAACACGCCGCCCGGCAATCGTACTACAAGGCCGCCATCGACAAGCAATCGAGTTTGACAGGCGGCCGTCCGGCGCGGTCAATCAAGAGTCATTGGAGCCAAAACCTCGTAACGCCGAATATCAGCCCCGACGACCTGGCGGCGATTGCCGCCGCGATCACGACCCTGCAGGAGAAACTCGGCGGCCTGATCGAGTTCTCGGTCGAGCAGCGGCGTAGCCTGGCGAAGATGGGCGACAAGTCGGAAGCCTTTTGCCGACAGACGCTGATCGTCCTGGCGCAGAACAGGCAGATCATCCCGCCGGAACTCGATCTCGCCGAAGCCGAGCGCGATCTCCACAAGCTCGATCTCTTGCGACCGCACCTGGCCAGCCTGCGGCAGCTGGTGGGCAAAGCCGACGACACCGAAATAGCGCTCGGCAGCGACATCCTGACGGCCGCGCTCGAGGCTTATGCGCTGGCCAAGGTCTTCGGCAATGGCGCCGGGCGTCGACCTGCCGATTACCATCGCGAAGTGAGCGCTAGGCGAACCGGCCACCCGTGGTCCAGCAGCGCACAGCTGCTGCACAGGCGTTTGCTGAAGAAGGGGTCGTTCTCGGAAAACAGAAAACAGAGCACGCTAAGGTAGCGTTGCACACAGTATGGAAGCTATGAATTCCCGCTACCGCGTGGGAATTGTTCGATCTGCTCGATCGTGCGAAGCCGTGTTTCGTTCCTGTTGATCACCATCGTCAGGATGACCAAGCCGTTTCGTCCTTCGCCGACATCTACTTTGAGGGTCACACCACTTTGGACAAGGCTCACCTTTCGCGGTGGACAAGTGAGCGTCTGGCGAAGCCGGCGCCGGGCTTCTTCTCGGAACCCTGATTTACTGTCATAGTGAATGACCCCCCTGAGCCCACCTGAAAGGAGTTCATCATGAAGACCCTGCACTCGCTCGTCGCCCTCGCCCTCATGGCCATTGTCTCGCTGGCCTCCGCCGCCGAAGGTCTGGTGGTCGTCAAGAGCCCCTATGGCGTGCTGGCGACCATGGACCGCTTCGAGAAAGTCGTCAAGGAACGCGGACTCACCGTCTTCGCGCGTATCGATCACGCTGCGGGCGCGGCGAAGATCGGCAAGTCCCTGCGCGCCACGGAGGTCATCATCTTCGGCAATCCGGAAGGCGGCACGCCGTTCATGGAATGCGCACAAACAGTCGGCATCGATTTGCCCCTCAAGGCGCTGATTTGGGAGGACGACAGTGCGCAGGTCTGGCTGGGCTATAACGATCCCCTCTTCCTGGCCCAGCGACACGGCGTCGCGCAGTGCCCGGTCGCCGAGAAGCTGAGCAAGGCCCTGGCCGGCCTGGCGAAAGCGGCTCTCGCACCCTAGGGGCATGCGCTGCATTCTTGATGGGCTGTCGGCAAGCATCCACCCACCCATCCACCCATCCACCGTCATTGCGAGGAGGCGCAGCGACGCGGCAATCCAGAGGTTTGGCTCTTCGCGTTGTCAGTATGTCAGTGCGGCAGCGTGTCACTGCGGCAGGAGATAGTGAGACGATGGAACTGGATTGCCACGTCGGCTGCGCCTCCTCGCAATGACGTGCGGGTTGGTGTGGCGCCGCGCTCCCTTTCCGGTGGCCAGCGCAATCAGCGAGTTCCCGGGACGCGTTGTAGCCTGCGCGTCGAGCGTCCTGCCTGGTGCCTGAGCGCGCTGTAAGGAAACACCGCTTGCGCTCGACCAAGGCAGGACGATCAACCGGAGAAAAAACAAGATGCACGCCACCCTCCCCCTTCTCGCCATCAGCACTTTCCCGGCCTTGCGCCGGCGCTCGGTGGAAACCCTGCAGGTCAATCTCGGCTATCGCTGCAATCAAAGCTGCCTGCATTGCCACGTCAATGCCGGCCCGCAGCGCAAGGAGGAAATGACCGCCGAGACGATCGATGCGCTGCTGGCCTTCATTGCCGCCAGCCCCGAAGTCAAGGTGCTCGACCTGACCGGCGGCGCGCCGGAACTGAACAGGCATTTCCGCCGCCTGGTGGTCGCCGGTCGGCAACGTGGTCTGCGCGTCATTGACCGCTGCAATCTGACCATCCTCGAGGAGCCAGGCCATGAGGATCTGGCCGACTTCCTGGCCGAACATGGCGTCGAGGTGGTCGCCTCACTGCCCTGCTATCTCGAAGAGAACGTCGACCGGCAACGCGGCAAGGGCACGTTCGACGCCAGCATCCGCGGCCTGCAGCGACTCAATGCGCTCGGCTACGCGGCTCCCGACAGCGGCCTGCTGCTTAATCTGGTCTTCAACCCGCAAGGACCGACGCTGCCGCCACCGCAGGAAGCGCTGACCGCCGCCTACCGCGAGCATCTCGGGCAGGAGTTCGGCATCGTTTTCAACGAGCTGTTCACGCTCAGCAACATGCCGATCCAGCGCTTCGGGTCGATGCTGATCTCGAAAGGTCAGTTCAACAGCTACATGCAACTGCTGCGCGGCGCGCATCGCGACGACAACCTCGAGCAGGTGATGTGCCGCAATCTGCTGTCGATCGACTGGCAGGGCTATCTCTACGATTGTGACTTCAACCAGCAGCTCGGGCTGCCCCTCGGCCTGGCAGCGGGCAAGCCACCTGGCCAGCCCGGCCAGCCACGCCTGCACATTACCGAGCTCAGCGCCGCGGCCCTCGAAGGACGCCCGATCCGCGTTGCCGATCACTGCTATGGCTGTACGGCGGGACAGGGCTCGAGTTGCGGCGGCGCGCTCGGCGAGGTGCTCGGCGACCAAATCGCTGCCGCGCCGACTTGCGGCAGCTGATCGCTTGCTGAGAGTCGCGTCGGAAATACGCCGCCACACCAGCGCGCACGTCATTGCCACGACGGCAGCGCCACCAAGCGGGCGAAATCCCGCGACCTCACGGCTTTCAGGCTGCGCTCAGGGTCGCTGAAAGCCTGATCAGGAATGCAGCACCACTCTAGATCGGAAAGGCGGTAATGAATACTCGACGACTGCTGCTGATGGCTGCCCTGGGCGGCCTGCTGGTGGCCTACTTCGCGCTCGACCTCGGTCGCTTCCTGAGCATCGACTACTTCAAGAGCCAGCAGGAAACAATCGAAGCCTGGCGTGCGGCGCAGCCGGTCAAGGCGGGCTTGCTGTTCTTCCTCGCCTACGTGGCCGTGACCGGGCTGTCGCTGCCCGGTGCCGCTGTGCTGACGCTCGCCGGCGGTGCCATTTTCGGACTCTTCTGGGGCTTGCTGCTGGTCTCCTTTGCCTCGTCGCTGGGCGCCACCCTGGCTTTCCTGGCCTCGCGCTTCCTCTTGCACGACTGGGTACAGAAGCGCTTCGGCGAGCGCATGCGCGCCATCAACGCCGGCATCGCCAGGGAAGGCGGCTTCTATCTGTTCACCCTGCGCCTGGTACCGCTCTTCCCCTTCTTCGTCATCAACCTGGTGATGGGGCTGACGCCGCTGAAGACGCGCACTTTCTACTGGGTCAGTCAGCTCGGCATGCTCGCCGGCACGCTGGTCTATGTGAATGCCGGCACGCAGCTGGCCAGGATCGACTCGCTGGCCGGGATTCTCTCGCCGGCGCTGCTCGGCTCCTTTGTGCTGCTCGGCATCTTTCCGCTGCTTGCCAAGAAGATCGTCGACACCCTGGCGGCCCGCAAAGTCTATGCCGGCTGGACGAAGCCGGCGCGCTTCGATCGCAATCTGATCGTCATCGGTGCCGGCTCGGCCGGACTGGTCACCGCCTACATTGCCGCGGCGGTGAAAGCCAAGGTGACGCTGATCGAAAAACACAAACTCGGTGGCGACTGCCTGAACACCGGTTGTGTGCCCTCGAAGGCAGTGATTCGTTCGGCCAAGCTGCTCTCGCACATGCAACGCTCGCAGGAGTTCGGCATCCGCGCAGCAAAGGCAGAGTTCGACTTCGCCGAGGTGATGGAACGTGTGCAGCGGGTGATCAAGACCGTCGAACCGCATGACTCGGCCGAGCGTTATACCGAGCTCGGCGTCGAAGTGATCGCCGGCAGCGCCAGGATCATCTCGCCGTGGGAAGTCGAGGTGCTGCGCAACAGTGGCGAGCGCGAGCGGCTGACGACGCGCAGCATCGTCATCGCCACCGGCGGTCGCCCTTTCGTGCCGCCGCTTCCCGGTCTCGAAGAGGTCGGCTACCTCACCTCCGACACCATCTGGGAGCTGCGCCAACTGCCGCGCCGGCTGCTCGTCCTCGGCGGCGGCCCGATCGGCTGCGAACTGACGCAGGCCTTCGCCCGTTTCGGTGCGCAAGTCACGCAGGTGCAGCAGGGGCCACGGATCATGGTCCGCGAAGATCCGGAAGTCTCGGAAATGGTCACCAAACGCTTCCGCGACGAAGGCATCAGCGTGCTCCTCAATCACCAGGCGAAAGCCTTTGTCGTCGAGGACGGCGAGAAGATCCTGCTCGCCGAACACCAGGGCCAGGAAGTGCGCATTCCCTTCGACGCCTTGCTGGTAGCGGTCGGCCGGGCAGCCAACCTGAGTGGCTACGGCCTCGAGGAACTGGGCATCGCGACGAATCGGACGATCGAGACCAACGACTTCCTGCAAACGAAATATCCGAACATCTACGCCGCCGGCGACGTCGCCGGCCCCTTCCAGTTCACCCACACCGCCGCGCACCAGGCCTGGTACGCGGCGGTCAATGCGCTCTTCGATCCGTTCAGGAAGTTCCGTACCGATTACTCGGTGATCCCCTGGGCGACCTTCGTCGAACCCGAAGTGGCGCGCGTCGGGCTCAACGAGAGCGACGCCAGGGCGCGCAACATCCCTTACGAAGTGACGCGCTACGGTATCGACGATCTCGACCGGGCGATCGCCGACGGCGAAGCGCATGGCTTCATCAAGGTCCTCACCGTTCCCGGCAAGGATCGCATTCTCGGCGTCACCATCGTCGGCGAGCACGGCGGCGACCTGATCGCCGAGTATGTCCTGGCCATGCGCCACGGCATCGGCCTGAACAAGATTCTCGGCACCATCCACATCTACCCGACGCTCGCCGAAGCCAACAAGTACGTCGCCGGTAACTGGAAGAAGGCGCACGCGCCGCAGCAGCTGCTCGCATGGGTCGCACGCTTCCACGCCTGGCGCCGCGGCTAGGCAGCTGCTTCACCTCGGCGCCGCGCCCTTCCTGCGAGCCAGCGTTTTGCCGATTGACCTGTCGATCAAGGAGTAATGACGATGCAAATTGCGATGCTGGGATTGGGCCGCATGGGCGCCAACATGGCGCGGCGACTGCTGCAGGGTGGACACGACTGCGTGGTCTACGACCCCAAGCCGGAAACCGTCGCCCAACTGGTGCAGGCGGGCGCCAGCGGCGCCGCCAGCCTGGCCGAACTGGCCGACCAGCTGAGGCCGCCGCGCGCCGCATGGATCATGGTCCCGGCGGGCGAGATCACCGACGCGACGGTGATGGAACTGGCCAGCCATTTCGCCGCTGGCGACGTCATCGTCGATGGTGGCAACAGCCATTTCAAGGATGACGTGCGCCGCGCGCGAGTGCTCGCCGAACGCGGCATCCTCTATCTCGACGCCGGCACCAGTGGCGGCGTCTGGGGCCTGGAACGTGGCTATTGCCTGATGATCGGCGGCGATGCGGCGGCGGTGAAACGCCTGGAGCCGGTTTTCCGGACGCTGGCGCCGGGCCCTTCCGGCGTGCCGCCGTCGCCAGGGAGAACGCCTGGCGGCAGTGCCGAGCAGGGCTATCTTCATTGCGGCCCGGCCGGGGCGGGACACTTCGTCAAGATGGTGCACAACGGCATCGAGTACGGCCTGATGCAGGCCTATGCCGAGGGTTTCGACATTCTCCGCAACGCCGACAGCGAAGCCCTGCCGAGCGCTGAACGCTACCCCTTCGACCTCGCCGATATCGCCGAGCTGTGGCGGCGCGGCAGTGTGGTGACTTCGTGGCTGCTCGACCTGTCCGCCGCGGCGCTGGCCAGGCAGCCCGACTTGTCCGGCTATAGTGGCTTCGTGCAGGATTCCGGCGAGGGCCGCTGGACGGTGCAGGCGGCGATTGACGAGGCCGTGCCCGCGGAAGTGCTCACCGCCGCGCTCTACGCCCGCTTCCGCTCGCGCCAGGAACATACGTTTGCCGAGAAAATGCTTTCCGCGATGCGCGCAGGCTTCGGCGGCCATGTCGAGCCGAGCAAGGCCGAGTAAGGCGAAGCGCCATGCAACAACGCCGCTGGCACGAATTCGATAGCCGCAGCGACCTGGAAGCGGCGGCTGCCGATGCCATTCTCGCCAGCGCGCAACAGGCCATCGCCGAACGCGGCGCCTTTCGCATCGTGCTCGCCGGCGGCACGACCCCGCGCCAGGTCTATCGGGCGCTGTGCGCGGCGAGGACCGAGTGGTCGGCGTGGCACATCTATTTTGGCGACGAGCGCTGCCTGCCGCCGGCAGATGCGCAGCGCAACAGTGCCATGGCGAGCAGTGCATGGCTCGCGCAGGTGCCCATCCCGCAGCTGCAGGTGCATCCGATTCCGGCTGAACTGGGCGCCGAAAAAGCGGCGCTCTGCTATGCGCAGGAACTCGCCACGCTGGGCGCGGGAACGGACTTCGACCTGGTCCTGCTGGGCCTCGGCGAAGACGGCCATACCGCCAGCCTGTTCCCCGGAGAAGCCTGGGAAAAGGCAACAAAGCTGCCGCCGGTGATCGCCATCCTGCACGCCGCCAAGCCACCGCCAGAAAGGGTCACGCTGAGCCCCGCGCGGCTGAGCAGCGCCAGACAGGTGATCTTCCTGGTCAGTGGCCCGGACAAGCAGGAAGCACTGCAAGACTGGCGCCACGGCGCACCTGTCCCCGCCAGTCGGATCACTCCGACTGGCGGCGTCGACATCTTTTTCCATACCTCACCCGACTCTTGACGCGCCTGCCTTTGCTGCGCCCGCCGTTGACGCTCCCCCTCCCGCTCGCTTTCGCAAGGAAAAACCGATGCCTCCCATGGCTGCGCTGTCTCCACAAAACGATCCGAGCACTCCCCTGGCAACGCCGGCCGCGCCCCTGCCCGCCGCCGAGCCATGCATCGTCGTCATTTTCGGTGCCACCGGCGACCTGACGCGGCGCAAGCTGATACCGGCGCTGTTTCGTCTGGCCTGCGAGCGCTGCCTGACCGAGAAGTTTCAGCTCCTGGGAATCGGGCGCCAGGTGCTGGCCGACGATGCCTTCCGCGAACATCTGCACGGCGGCGTCGCCGAATCGCCCGAGACCAGCGACCTGGCTGACGTGGCCGAGCAATGGCCGGGCTTCGCCTCGCGGCTGCATTATCTGCAAGGCGACTTCGCCGATCCGGACACTCACCGGCGACTGGCAGAATCCCTGCAGGCGCTGCCCCTGCCCGCCGCCGCCAACCGCCTGTTCTATCTGGCCACTGCGCCCAGCGCCGCGCCGACCATCATTCGCCAACTGGCCAGCGCCGGGCTGAACCAGGAGCAGCAAGGCTGGTCGCGGCTTGTCATCGAGAAGCCTTTCGGCCGTGACCTGGCGTCGGCGCACGCCCTCAACGCCACGGTCGCCGAAGCCTTCGCCGAGCGACAGATTTATCGCATCGACCACTACCTCGGCAAAGAGACCGTACAGAACCTCCTTTTCTTTCGCTTTGCCAACGCGCTTTTCGAGCCGGTGTGGAACCGCAACCACATCAACTATGTCGAGATCACCGCCGCCGAACCCCTCGGCGTGGGACATCGGGCGGGCTACTACGAAGAATCGGGCGCGCTGCGCGACATGGTCGCCAACCACCTGCTGCAACTCCTGGCACTGACGGCCATGGAAGCACCGGCAAGCCTTGACGCCGACGTCATCCGCGACAAGAAGAGCGAAGTCTGGCGCAGCATCCGCCCGATGACGGCCACGGAAGTAGGGCTGCGCACGGTGCGCGCGCAATATGCTGCCGGAACGATCGACGACCTGCCCGTGCCCGGCTATCACCAGGAAAAGGGCGTTGCTCGCGACTCCCGTACCGAGACCTACGCGGCACTGGAGTTGAGCATCGACAACTGGCGTTGGGCAGGTGTACCCTTCTACATGCGTACCGGAAAATGTCTCGCCCGCCAGGTCACCGAAATCACGGTTCATTTTCGGCACGCGCCGGTCAGCCTGTTTCCCAATACCAATACGCTTGAGTCCAACAGCATCACCCTGCGCATCCAGCCGGACGAGGGTATCAGCCTCGTCTTCGGCGCCAAGCAACCGGGAGTGGGGAAACAGGCGACCGCGGTGAGCATGGACTTCTGCTATCGCTCGGCTTTTGCCGGCCAGCCGCCTTCCGCCTATGCCGTACTGCTGCTTGACGCGATGCGCGGCGACCCGACCCTGTTCACCCGTCGCGACGGCGTCGAGGCGCAATGGCGGCTGATGACGCCGATCGAAGAGGCCTGGGCCGCGCAACAGGACGAACCCCTGCCCTCCTATGCCGCCGGCAGCGATGGCCCGGCCGCAGCCGACGCCCTCTTGAGCCGCAAAGGCCATCGCTGGCGTTTGATCGCCGACAACGTCGGCATGTGTCACATCTGAGAGCCGAGAGACTTGAGGGCGCAGAAAGAGAGCCGACGAGACGCCGCGACGGCGCGATTGACGAGCACTCCCGCAGCCATGGATACTGGTCGGCACAGCGGAACAAAGCACAGAAAGCAAACAGCTCATACAACTCATTCAGCTCACGCAGCGCACGCAACGCGCTGACTCTTACTCTTGTCCGGAGAGCTCTCCCTTGCCAGCGCACGACACCCCCAGCTTCCGTACCCTGCCCGGCGTCTATGAGCCATCTGGTATCCAGCAGCTCCCCGACGGCCGTTTTATTGTCGTCGAGGACGACAGCACGCAGCCGCTCAGCGTGATCACCATCGACGCCGACGACAGCGTCAGTAGTACGCCCCTGGCAACGGACGACGCCAAGCGCAAGCTGGGCCTGTTCGACCAGATCAGGCTCGCCCTCGGCGTGCCCGACAAGGACGCGCAACAAGGTGCAATCAGTGAACTGGGTGAACTCGACGACCTCGAAGGGGTCGCCGTCGACCGCGCGGGAGTCATCTATGCGATCACCTCGCACTCCCGCGACAAGGATGGCGAGGTGCGGGCAGCGCGCGAAAAACTGATCCGCTTTCGCATCGACGGCGAGCGCGTCGTCGACGCCAGCGTCGCCACGGGGGTGAAACAGGCCTTGACCGCTGCACACCCGGTGCTTGCGGCTGCGGCCAGGATCCGCGACGTAAAGGCCGACGGCGGGCTGAATATCGAAGGGCTGACCCTGAGTTCCGACCAGCGTGCCCTGCTGCTCGGATTGCGTGCGCCACTGCTCAACGGCCGGGCGATTATCGCTTGTCTTCATGAGCCCGAAACGCTGTTTGAAACGGGCGCCGAAGCCAGGATTGCGGCCTCGCTGATCAGCCTCGATCTTGGCGGCAATGGTATCCGCGGCATGGCCTACATCCCCTTGCTGAATGGCTATCTCGTGATCGCTGGCCCGATGGCGCGCGCGCAGGTACAGTTCGAACTCTGGTTCTGGAGTGGTGATGCCGATGACCGGGCACGCCGGGTGACGGTCGCCGGCTTGCCCGGCTTCGAGCACGCCGAGGGAATCACCGCGGCAGTCATCGATGGCCAGCCGCGAATCGTCATCGTCAGTGACGACGGCAAGCGCAAGGAACAACGCTTCGCCCGCTTCCTGCTTCTCGACCCGGCGCAACTGCAAATCGCGCCTTGAGGCCGTGAAAATCCTTCCCGGGCCATAAGCGATGAAGCCATTCAAACGCAGGGCGCTGCTGGCAGGCGTGCTGCTCCTGCCCTTGCTCACCGTCGCTCTGGCCGCAGGGCCCTGGCACGCCGCTCGCCAGAACACCTACGGCTGGCAGTTCATGACCCCGGACGAGCGTGTCGAACATCAGCGGCTGATGCGCAGCTTTGCGACTTACCAGGAATGCAAGGCCTACCAGACGAAACGGCACGCCGAATTGTCCGAGCGCGCCCGTGCAGTGGGTGTCGTTCTCGAAGCGTCGCCGGAATCCGGCTGTGACAAGCTGCGCGCGCGCGGCCGGCTGCAATGAGCCGGCCAAGCTCGGCGCCAGGCGCCGCCTCAGCCCGTCGCTTGGTTGCCCCGACGCTGGCCTTGTCAATCGCTCTCGCCAGCGTCTACTGGGCGCTCCCGGAGGATTTGACGGCCTGGCGCAGCGCCGGCATCGTCGCCGGATGGGCGGGCACCGGCCTGCTGGTGGCCAGTCTCTTGCTGATGGTTCGCGAGGCCCGCCTGGCGCGCCTGCTCGGCGGCCTCGAGCTGAGCTATCGCTGGCACCACCGCTGCGGCCTGATCGCCTATCTTCTCCTCCTCTGCCACCCCTTGGCGCTGGCACTCGACGGCTGGGCAGAAGCGCCGCAGCTCGCCTGGCAAACGCTCGATCCGCGTGCGCAGTCCTGGCCACTGTGGCTTGGCTGGGCCGGACTACTCTTGCTGATGCTCGGCCTGGCCAGCACTTTCGCCGTGCACCTGCCGTACCGGCGCTGGCGCAGCTTTCATTTCCTGCTTGGCGGCGGCGTCCTGCTCGGCTTGACGCATGTCTACGTGCTGCTTGGCAACGAGCCGCTACTCCTCGCTTTGCTGCTCATCACGACGCTGGCGCTCGGCTGGCGCCTGCTGGCCAGCGATCTCGGCCTGAGCGCTCACCCCTACCGGGTAACGCAGGTCGAAAAGCCGGCGGCAGGAGTGATCGAGGCCGCGCTGGCGCCCTGTGCCGCGGCACTGGCGCTTAGCCCAGGCCAGTTCGTTCTCGCCGCCTTCGGCGACGGCCCAAGCTTTCACGGCTGTGGCGAATACCATCCCTTCACGGTCAGCGGCATTGACCACCAGGGCCGACTACGAATCAGCGTGCGCGCACTTGGCCCCTGTTCTCGCCATATCCAGGAACTCGAAGCGGGCGTTCTGGTCCGCCTCCAAGGTCCCTTCGGCAGCTTTCTGGACGATGTTCGCTGGGCGCCCCAACTCTGGATTGCGGGCGGCATCGGCATCACCCCGTTCATTGCCGAGTTGCGGGCGCAGCGCTGCAGCCAGCCGACGACCTTGCTCTACCTCTTTCGCCACACCGCCGATGCCGTTTTTCTCGAAGAACTCGCCGCCGCGAGCCGCGAGGATGCGCAATTCGTCTTGCTCACTGACGCCTCCGGATCCGGCCTGCCGGATGTCGACCGCCTGCTGGCACAGGTGTCCGGGCTGCGCGAGCGGCAGGTGCACATGTGCGGTCCACAGCCGCTGCTGGCAACGCTCACCGCAGCCCTGCGTCAGCGCGGAGTCAGCGCCGCAGCCATTCATTTCGAGAGTTTCGATTTCCGCTGATGCGCCAATTATTCATCATCGCCACCGCTTCCTTCTGGCTGCTGCTACTCGGCTTCGCCAGCAGCGATCGATGGCTGCCCAACCAGGTTCAGGCACCCCTGCTGATCGCCAGAGGCAACTTCCGTACCCTCGGCGAAGTGGCCAGGCACAAGACTGCCGACGATTGCTGGATGGCGATCAACGGCGAAGTCTACGACCTCAGCAGCTATCTGCCCGAGCACCCGAGCGAGCCGGAAGTCATCAAGGTCTGGTGCGGCCGGGAAGCGAGCGAGGCCTACCGGACAAAAATGAAGAACCGCGCCCACTCGGCCCGCGCCGATCGCCAGCTGGCCGAATACCGAATCGCCACGCTGCAAGACCGCTGATCGCGCGCTCGCACCACAGCACAAGCACACCGCTCACTCCACTCCGCGGCCTTCGTAGACCCTGGCGGGCAGCTTGCAGTTGGCCAGCGACCGTCCTGTGCACTCTGCCTCATGTCGGCAAAAGATTGACTTGCCCGCTGGCGCCCCCGATACTGCCTGCGGCACCCCTTGGAGCTTGCCTCACATCTGTTTCACGTTGCTTTAACAAAGGAGGGACGAGATGCACGCTATTACGATCATGCTTTCCGGATTGCTGGCAATTGGCCTGTCTGGAACGGCACAAGCGAAGAAAGACAAGGACGACGACAAGATTGCGGAGTGCGACAAGCATACAAAAAGTCGCCAGAGCGAACGACGATGGGCTCATCAGCCTGAAGGAAAAAATGAAGAGAGGCTGCGTCATCGAGGTCAAGGATCTTCATCCGACACAGTCGGCAGTCGGGATGGACGCCGTCGAGTGCAAGGCCGCCAAGATTACGGGGAAAGCCAAGGCCGGGAAACTGGATCAATATCTGCTTGGCGAGAAGCGCTGGGTGCCCTTGGTGCGGGGGCCGGGCGAAGTGTTTTACCTCACCGACCACCATCACCTGTCCACCGCCGTGTGGAACGCAGACCTGAAGAACAGTGACAAGAAGGTTTACGGCTACCTCCTTGCCGACTGGTCCGACCTGAAGGATGACGACTTCTGGGCGCGGATGGTAGCGAAGCACGATACCTGGCTGAAGAATCCGGCCGGCGAGGATATCCGGCCCAGCCAGCTTCCGAAAAGCATCGGCGCCCTGCAGGACGACCCCTTGCGAACGCTGTCGGCGTGGGTGCGAAACAGTTGCGGCTACATCAAGTGTGACGCTCCCGGCGTCAGCCTGGACGACGACGAACTGAGCTGCGACGACAAGTTTCACGAGAGCGCGACCTGCGCACCGGCCAACGTCTATTTCCTGGAATTCAAGTGGGCCACCTACCTCGGCAACGTTCCCGCGGTGAAAGAGGCGCTGGCAAGCGAAGCGAGCTGCTCGCAACAGGATCCCTTGAATCAGGAGTGCCTGGACAAGCAGTATGACGTGATGATCAAAGCACTGCCGCTGGCGATGCAGGCAGCGGCAGCGCCAGAAGCCTTGCAGGCGCTGGGCAAGGATGCGGGCCACAACCCGGCGCTGCAACCCGGCATCCCGCAACCGAAACGCTGCCAGTAACAGCGTCGGCGACAGGCGTGGCGTCGCTCGACGCCCGCCCGCCGCTGCCTTCCCAGAGCGCGCTGAGTTAATGTGAAAGTCGCGCAAGCGACTCACGAAACTCCCTTCTCCCCTTGCGGGAGAAGGGGCAGGGGAAGAGGGAAACGGTCATGACTTTCATGATTNGGGGTNTCTCNACNTGTCATGACCGTTAACTGTGAAAGCGCGCAA
>NZ_SPMY01000146.1 GCF_012939955.1 Candidatus Accumulibacter phosphatis | reverse complement strand
CCGCCGACGGCGATCCGCAATGCCTGGATCGCCGAACGGGCGGCGGTCTACGCGATTGCTGGCAAGGGTGAGAGCGATGTCTACGGTCGTACCCTGGACGATATGGAAAAATCGCTGGCGTCGGATTTTCGCAGCTTCATCATTGACGCTCAATCGACAGGGCAGGGACCCTTTGGGAGTTCCGACCTCAGCGCTTGGGCGCAGGGCCGGATCGTCGCGACCTGGTTGTGGATCGGCCTGGTCGCCTACCGCCTGCAAGTGTTGATGGGATGGCTGGTGCCAGGCATTCCCTTGGTGATGGCGGCCTACAGCGACGGCCAGCTCGTGCGGGAAATCCGCAAGTATTCCTTCCTGGCCCGGAGCCCGATCCGACACAGCCTCGGGGTGCGCGTGCTATGGGCCGTTCTGGTAGGACTTGCCGTTTGGATAATCGTGCCGTTGCCGATGCCCTCGCTGCTGCCACCCTTGTTGATCGTCTCGATCTCGTACGCCCTGTGGCTGTGGGTGAGCAATTTGCAGAAGCGGCTTTGAGGGGTGTGCCATCCAGGGGGCGC
>NZ_SPMY01000017.1 GCF_012939955.1 Candidatus Accumulibacter phosphatis | reverse complement strand
GACATGTCATGACCGTTAATGTGAAAGTCGCGCAAGCGACTCACGAACCTCCCTTCTCCCTTGCGGGAGAAGGGGCAGGGGAAGAGNGAAACGGTCATGACTTTCATGATTCGGGGTATCTCGACATGTCATGACCGTTAGCAGCTTTTTGCGCGTGGGAGAGGCTTTGGCGACGCGTCACCTCGCCTGAGCAAGCGGGTTTTTTCAGGCCGGCACGGCGTGCCGGCCTCTTTATTTGCATCGAACTAGGAGTTCGGATGAGCAACGAGGCGACTGAACTGCTGGTCTCCGCGTGCATCCAGTCACTGCAGGCCTACCCGCCTTTTGATCGGATGGAAGCCGAGTGGCTGCGTTTTCTCGCGCAGCGGGTGAAACTCGCCCACTATCCGAAAGGCGCGCGGATTCTGGCCAGAGAAAGCGGCGTGGCGCGGACGCTGCACATCCTGCAGCGTGGTCGGGTGGACGTTCTGCGCAGCGGTGGGGACCGCAAGCTGGAGTCATCGTCGCTCACCCTGGGTCCCGGTCAGAGCTTCTCGATTGGCGCCTTGATGGCGCAGCGTGAAACGGTGGGCGCCTACGTTGCTCGCGACGATGTCTTCTGTTACGAACTGGCCGCCGAAGACTTCTTCGCCCTGACCCAGAAGAGCACAGTCTTCAATCTTTTCTGTACCCAGTACATCGCCGGCCTGCTCAGGCAATCGCAGCAGCAGCTGCAGCTGCAGCTTGCCCAGCGCGCGGCGGAACAGAAGACGATGAACTCGCCACTATCGATAATCGTCACGCGTGAACCGGTCGCCGTGGCGGCCGATACGCCGGTGCGCCGGGTCGTCGAGCTGATGGCCAGCCAGCACCTCGGCTCGATGGTGGTGGTGGATGGCGAGCAGCAGCCTATCGGCATCTTTACCCTTTCGGACATCCTGAAACGCATCGTCCTCCCCGGGGCGTCCCTCGAGCAGGCGATTGCCGCGGTCATGTCGCCAGCACCGCAGACCTTGCCGCTGGCGGCAAATGCTCATGACGCGGCGCTGCTGATGGCCATGCACCGGGTGCGCCACGTTCTCGCAGTGGACGAGGGCGGGCGCTTGCGCGGCGTGGTTTCCGAGCGTGACCTGTTCAAGCTGCAAGGGGCAGGCCTGCGGCAGATTCGGCACGCGATCGACGCAGCGACCACTATCGCCGTGCTGCAGCACGCGCGCGACGACGTTCGCCAGTTGGCACTGAGGATGCTTTCGGAGGGAGTTGGCGCGCAGGAGATCACGCAGTTCATCTCGACCCTGAACGACGCGGTGACGCGCCGGGTGATCGAACTCAACCTCGAGCGCCACGACTTCTACGGCATCGACTGGGCGTGGCTGGCGTTCGGTTCGGAGGGGCGCGACGAGCAGACCTTCACCACCGATCAGGATAACGGAATCGTCTTCATTTGCACCGACATCATGGACCGCGAGCAGACGCAGCTGCGTTTTCTCGATTTTGCCCGGGAGGTCAATGATGACCTCGACAAGTGCGGTTTTCCCCTCTGCAAGGGCAACATCATGGCCAGCAACCCCGAGCTTTGCCTGACGCTCGAGGAGTGGGAAGAGAAGTTTTCGCAGTGGGTGCGCACACCCGAGCCGCTGGCCTTGCTGAACGCGACGATCTTTTTCGATTTCCGACCGCTGCACGGCCGCTTTAATCTGGCGCACCGGATGCGTCTGTCACTTCTTCGCCAGACGCAGGGCAATCCGCTGTTCCTGCGCATGCTGGCCCAGAATGCGCTCAGCGTGGCGCCGCCGCTAGGTCGCATCCGCGACTTCGTCACCGACGGCGACCCCGAGCATCCCGGAACCATCGATCTCAAGAAGTACGGCGTGCGCCTGTTTACCGACGCGGCACGCCTTTTTGCGCTGGCCAATCAGGTCGAGGCGACGAACACCGTCGCTCGTCTCAAGCGGGCCAGCAGCTTGATGAAGATTTCCGCAGACGAGACGGCGGCCGTCGTCGACGGCTTCAATTTCATTCAGATGCTGCGTTTGCGGCACCAGCATTTCGAGCAGGAACACGGGCGCAGCGGTGACAATCTGATCCGGCCGGACGAGCTGAACGAGGTTGAAAGACGTATGCTCAAAGAGTCTTTCCGGCAGGCGCGCAGGCTGCAGGTACGCCTGAAGCTCGACTATCAGATCTGACCATGGTCTGGTTCTCGAAACTGTTTGCTGGCCAGAACGCTCAAGCCTTGCACTTGACGAGCAGGCAGTTGCAGCGACTTTCCGCCTGGCAGATGCTGCCGGCGCCTGATCTGAGCCGCTCGCACTATCGCAGTCGCTACGTGCTGATCGACATTGCCATCGCCGGCGGGGACTGGAAGGACGGTCCTCTGGGTTCGATCGGCGCGCTGGCGCTGGCCGATGGCCTGATTGATTTAAGCGCTGCCTTGCAGCTGCCGATGGTGGAGGCAGCCGCGGCGACGGACGCCGCCGGGCGTCCGCTTGCCGAGGCCGAGCAATTGCCGCTGACGCCGATCAGCGGCGAGGAGCGCGGCGAAGCCTTGCTCGCTTTGCTTGATTTTGCCGGCAAGGCGCCGCTGGTCGCTTACCACGCGTCGTTCGTCGCTCGGCGAATCGAAGGTGTGCTAGCCGAGGCGCTGGGCGTCGAGCTGGATTTGCCATGGATCGATCTGGCCTGGGTCATGGCTGGCCTGTTTCGCGAGTTGGGCGACAAACAGGCGCGCCTGGACACCTGGCTTGAGCACTTCGGCGTCCCCAGCATCGAGCGCCACAACCCGGTTTCGGACGCCTACGCGACGGCGCAGCTGCTGCAGCTCACACTGGCGCGTGCCGCGCAAAAAGGTTTCGAGACGCCGGCCAGCCTTATCAAGCTCGAGAAAGCACGGCGTCACCTGTACCCGAGTGCTTAGGCGAGCGCAGCGATGGTCGACTACACCACCGTCCCGCTGCGTCGCTACTATGCTTTCTACACCGCGGGCTTCTTCATTTTTATCCTCATTCTGGCGTTCCTTGAGCGGCTGGAGACTGCCACCGCGCTGGATCGGCTATTCCTTTCTGTTTCTGACCATTTTCCTCTACGCGACGATTGGCGTGCTGGCGCGCACGGCTAGCGTTTCCGAGTACTACGTCGCCGGCAGGCGGGTGCCTGCGATTTTCAACGGCATGGCGACCGGCGCCGACTGGATGAGCGCGGCCTCGTTCATGGGCTTGGCCGGGACGCTCTACCTGTCGGGCTATCAGGGGCTGGCGTACGTGATGGGCTGGACCGGCGGCTACGTCCTGGTCGCTCTGTTGCTAGCACCCTATTTGCGGCGCTTCGGGCAATTTACCATCCCGGACTTTCTCGCGGCGCGCTATGGCGGCAACCCGGCGCGGCTGGTCGGCGTCTTGGCGACGGTACTGGCGTCTTTCGTTTATGTCGTCGCCCAGATCTACGGGGTTGGGCTGATTACCAGCCGCTTTGTCGGGTTGCAGTTCGAGATCGGGGTCTATGTCGGTTTGGCCGGTATCCTGGTTTGCTCCTTTCTCGGCGGCATGCGCGCGGTGACCTGGACGCAGGTGGCTCAATACGCCATTCTGATCGTCGCCTATCTGGTTCCGGTGAGCATTCTCTCGTACCAGGTTACCGGCATTCCTCCGGTCCCCCAACTGACCTATGGCCTCGTCCTGCAGAAGGTGCAGCTCCTCGAAGAGCAAATCTTCGCCGATCCCGCCGAGATTGAAGCTCGCCGCATTTTTTCGTGAACGCGCCGATGGCTACTACGAACGCATCCTGACCTTGCCCGAAGCGCTCGACGAAGAGCGGCTCCGTCTAGCCGAACAGATCGAGGAACTGAAAAGCAGCAACGCGCAGATGCGTGAGGTCGTGGCCATCGAGCGCGAGCGCCGCGAGTTGCCGACAAGCAGTGAGGCGGCCAAGGTCTACTGGGAGAAGTTGATGCGTGACGCGGCGCTGCGTGGCGCCGATCCCGAGCATCACCTGACTCCCTATCCCTCGGGTGGTGAGGAGGTGAGCAATACGGCCCGTCTCAACTTTCTCAGTCTGGTCTTCTGCCTGATGGTCGGTACCGCGGCCTTGCCGCATGTACTGATGCGTTACTACACCACTCCCAGCGTCCGCGAGGCGCGCACTTCGGTTTTCTGGTCCTTGCTGTTCATTCTGGCTCTCTACCTGACGGCGCCAGCGTACGCGGCCTTTGCCAAGTACGAGATCTACTCGACGCTGATCGGTTCGTCGATCGCCCAACTGCCTGTCTGGGTCAGTGCCTGGGGCAAGATCGGTCTGGTCTCGATCGAAGATGTGAACGGTGACGGAATTCTGCAACTCGTCGAACTGGCGCTCAATCCGGATGTGATTTTGCTCGCCACGCCAGAAATTGCCGGCTTGCCGTATGTCATTTCTGGCCTGGTCGCTGCCGGTGCGCTGGCGGCGGCCCTGTCTACCGCCGACGGCTTACTACTGACCATTGCCAGCGCTTTGTCGCATGACGTCTATTACAAGGTCTATCGTCCCGAGGCGACCACCCAATGGCGGCTGGTGGTTTCGAAAACGCTACTGCTGGTGGTCGCCGTGCTCGCGGCCACGGTCGCTTCGCAGAAGCCGGCGGCGATTCTGTCGATGGTGGCGTGGGCCTTCTCGCTGGCCGGCGCGGCTTTTTTTTCCGGCATTGATTCTTGGCGTTTTTCTGGAAAAGGGCCAATGCGGCGGGCGCGGTGAGTGGCATGGTGATCGGTTTGCTGGTAACCCTCTATTACATGGTTCGTGTGCAGGTGGATGCCATCCCCTGGCTGGGTATCCAGGGAATCGGCATGGAGCCGTGGTGGGGTATACAGTCGACCTCGGCGGGGGTGTGGGGCGTTGCCGCCGGGTTCTCGACGATTGTCGTCGTCAGTCTGTGTTCCCGGCCGCCAAGTAAGGCGACGCAGGATTTCGTCGAAAGCGTTCGCTACCCAGAACTGGAAGGTTCGTGAGCCGACGTCGGCTGGCGAGCTCCGCCTGCCCCGCGCACGCTTTCGTTCTAGGCGCAGCAGCGGGGGTGCGCTGAATGCGGCGCGAACACCAGCATCGCAACTACTGGCGGCGCAACCTGAAGATGACGGCATTGCTGCTGGCGATATGGTTCGCGGTCAGTTTCGTGGTCAGTTTCTTCGCCCGTGAGCTCGCCGAGATCACGGTCATGGGCTTCCCGCTGGGGTTTTACATGGGCGCCCAGGGGGGCGCCGCTGGTCTATCTGGCGATTATCTGGTGGTATGCGCGCTACATGAACCGGCTCGACCGCCAGTACGGCGTCCGTGAAGGTGAGGCAGATGACGGCTGAGCACGCCTGAGCGCGTGCCTCGGTAGCGCTGGGCTGCTCTTCGTGATCGGCCGGGCTTGATCGGCTTACGAAGCGACCGCTTCGCGCACGGCGGTGGCCAGGGTTTCGGCGGCATTGTTGACCACTGCCGAGTCCTCGCCTTCGACCATTACGCGCAGCAGCGGTTCGGTTCCCGATGCACGCAGCAGCACTCGGCCACGGCCGTTCAGCGCACTCTCCACCTGGCTGTGCACCGAGCCGATCAAGGGGTGATCCTGCCATGGGAAGCCCTTGCTCAAGGCGACGTTGATCAGCCTCTGCGGGTAGAGTTGCAGGTCGCCCAGCAGCTCTTGCAGTGTGCCTCCGGCTGTCCGCAGTGCCGAAAGCACCTGTAGAGCGGAAACAATACCGTCCCCCGTCGAGTGCCTGTCGAGGCAGAGGATGTGTCCGGAGTTCTCGCCGCCATACAACCAGCCTTTCTGGCGCAACATGTCCATCACGTAGCGGTCGCCGACTGCGGCACGAACAAACGGTATATCGAGTTCGGCCACGGCGTGTTCGAAGGCAAGATTGGTCATCAGGGTGCCTACGACGCCTGCCACAGGACCCTGGCGGAGGCGGCTGCGGACGACGGCGAAAAGTAGTTGATCGCCGTCGTAGAGAGTGCCTTGGGCGTCGACCATCAACACCCGGTCGGCGTCACCATCGAGGGCAATACCGAGGTCTGCGCCTTGTGTGAGCACGGCTTGGCGCAGGGCTTCGGGCGCGGTTGCGCCGACTTCGTGGTTGATGTTGAGGCCGTTGGGGTCGGCGCCGATGCTGCTCACTTCGGCGCCCAGTTCGTGGAACACCTTGGGTGCGATGTAGTAGGCGGCACCGTTGGCGCAGTCGACGACGATCTTGAGTCCGCGCAAGTCCTGTTCGAAGGGGAAGGTGCTCTTGCAAAACTCGATATAGCGACCATCCGCGTCTTCAATTCGACGCGCGCGACCGAGAGCGGCCGAGTCGACGCAGGTCAGTGGCTCGTCGAGCGCCGCTTCGATCTCCAACTCGAGTTCATCGGGAAGCTTGGTCCCCTGCGCCGAGAAGAACTTGATGCCGTTATCGTAGTAGGGGTTGTGCGATGCGGAGATGACAATTCCGGCTTGCAGGCGCAAGGCGCGAGTCAGGTAGGCGATGGCCGGCGTCGGCATGGGTCCGACCAGGGAGACGTCGACCCCGGCAGCCGAAAAACCGGCTTCCAGGGCGGCTTCCAGCATGTAGCCTGAAACGCGGGTATCTTTGCCGATCAGTACCGCCGGACGCTCTCCGGCTATTGTGCCGCTGCGTTCCGCCCGATGCGTAACGAGAACCCTGCCCATGGCGTGACCCAGACGCATGACGAAATCGGGCGTGATTGGACTCTCGCCGACTCGCCCTCGTACGCCGTCGGTTCCAAAGTATTTCCTCGCCACGATGCCTCTCCCTTCAGTCGCCAATGTGGATATTGATACGTTCGATCCGGCCCATTCTACGCAAATCCGGGCCCAAGCGCTGCCAACAAATACACCAAGCAGAACGACGAACGCCGATGCGTCAGCCTGCGGAGGCGAGGTCTTCGTGCCTCCCGGTCAAGTGACTTCTGCGGCGTTTACAGCCTGCCAGACGGCCAAGGCATCGCGTGTTTCGCTGACATCATGAACGCGCAAAATGCTCGCGCCGCGTTGTGCCGCCAGCAGCGCAGCCGCGAGGCTGCCGGCAAGTCGCTGCGCGACCGGACGCCCGGTGATCGTTGCCAGCATTGATTTTCGTGAGATGCCGGCCAGCAGAGGCAGGTCGTCAATGGACAACTCGTCGAAACGGCGCAGCAGGTCCAGATTGTGCTGCAGCGTCTTGCCGAAGCCAAAACCGGGGTCGAGCAGCAGGCGATCACTGCTGATGCCTGCCGCCAGTGCGGCGCTGACTCGTGTGCGCAGGAAAGCCTGCACCTCGGCCACGACATCGGCGTAGGCGGGTTGCTCCTGCATGGTCAATGGCGCGCCCTGCATGTGCATCAGACAGACGGCACAGTCGCTGTCGGCGACCGCCGCCAGCGCCCCCGGCATGCGTAGCGCAAAGATGTCATTGATCATCGACGCACCGTTGGCCAGCGCCATGCGCATCACTGCCGGCTTGTAGGTATCGACCGATATCGGCAGCGTACAGTCGGCAAGCGCTTCGAGCACGGGCAGCAAGCGCCGCAGTTCTTCGTCCTCTGAGGTTGCTGCAGCACCTGGGCGTGACGACTCGGCGCCGATATCCAGCAGGTCGGCACCGGCGTCAATCTGCTGGCGAGCACGCGCTACGGCCTCGCTGGTGTTGCTCGCCAGCCCGTCACCGGAAAACGAGTCCGGAGTCAGATTGACAATGCCCATCACCAGCGGGCGGCCCAGCGGGATGTGAAACGAGCCGCAGCGAAGCATCGGTTCAGAAGCGCCTAGCGCCTTGGGGCGTCGGGCGGGCTCCGGAAGCTCCACGGCAGAGCCGATATCTAGCCATAGCCAGGGCCCCGTGGTGCGCGCTCAGGCGGGTGCTGGTGGTGCGCTCGGAGCGGCATCCGGCGTCTTGCTGTCCGGTGGCGTGCTCGGCAGCTTGGTTTGCGGCTGCTTCGGCGGGCGCGGCGGTTTGCCAGCCATGATGTCGTCGATCTGGTCGCTGTCGATCGTTTCGAGTTCGAGCAAGGCGGCGGCCATTGCCTCGACCGTCGCACGATGTTCTTCGAGGACACTGCGCGCAAGGGTGTACTGCTGGTCGATGATGCTGCGAATTTCGCGATCGACTTTCTCCATGGTCGCTTCGGACATGTTCTTGTGCGTGGTGACCGAACGCCCCAGGAAGACCTCGCCCTCATTCTCGCCATAGACCATGGGGCCGAGTGCGTCGGACATGCCGTAGCGGGTGACCATGTCACGCGCCATCTGCGTTGCTCGCTCGAAGTCATTCGAGGCGCCGGTGGTCATCTGATTCATGAACAGTTCTTCGGCGATGCGGCCACCGAAGAGGACTGCAATCCGACTCATCAGATAGACGCGATCGTAAGCGTAACGATCTTCTTCCGGCAGTTGCATGGTCAGTCCGAGTGCCCGTCCGCGCGGGATGATGGTGACCTTGTGTACCGGGTCGGACTTCGGCATCAGCTTGGCGACCACGGCATGGCCGGACTCATGATAGGCCGTATTGCGCTTCTCGTCCTCGTTCATGACCATGCTGCGGCGCTCGGCGCCCATCATGATCTTGTCCTTGGCCTTCTCGAAGTCCTCCATGTCCACCAGGCGCTTGTTGCTGCGTGCCGCGAACAAGGCGGCCTCGTTGACCAGGTTGGCCAGATCGGCTCCGGAAAAACCGGGCGTGCCGCGGGCGATGATGTCGGCCTTGACGTCTGGTGATAGCGGCACTTTGCGCATGTGGACCATCAGAATTTGCTCGCGACCACGGATGTCGGGTAGTGGTACGACGACCTGGCGATCGAAACGGCCCGGACGCATCAGCGCTGGATCAAGCACGTCTGGACGGTTGGTGGCAGCGATCACGATGACTCCGACGCTGCCTTCAAAACCATCCATTTCAACCAGCATCTGGTTCAGCGTTTGCTCGCGCTCGTCGTTGCCACCGCCGAGACCAGCGCCACGTTGCCGTCCGACGGCATCCAGTTCATCGATGAAGATAATGCACGGGGCGTGCTTCTTGGCATTTTCGAACATGTCACGGACGCGCGCTGCGCCGACACCGACGAACATCTCGACGAAGTCGGAACCGGAGATCGAGAAGAACGGAACCTTGGCTTCGCCGGCAATCGCTTTGGCCAGCAGGGTCTTGCCGGTACCCGGGTTGCCGACCAGCAGCACGCCTTTCGGGATGCGGCCACCGAGTTTCTGGAATTTCGACGGGTCACGCAGGAAGTCCACCAGTTCGGAGACCTCTTCCTTGGCTTCGTCGCAACCAGCGACATCGGCAAAGGTGATGGTGTTGGTCGACTCGTCAAGCAGGCGTGCCTTGCTCTTGCCGAACGAGAAAGCACCGCCGCGGCCACCGCCCTGCATCTGACGCATGAAAAAGATCCACACACCAATGAGCAGCAGCATCGGGAACCAGCTGACGAAGATGCTCATCAGGAAGGACTGTTCTTCGTCGGGTTTGGCTTCGATCGTGACGCCATTCTTGAGCAGGTCAGAAACCATCCACAGGTCTGGGGGCGCGTAGCTGGTCAGCTTGCGCCCGTCGGTGGTCGTCGCCTTGAGCACTCTACCCTCGATCACCACCTTGGCAATTGTCCCCTTGCCCACTTCGTCGATGAATTGTGAATACTCCATCGTCGACTGAGCGACCTGGCGGGTATTGAACTGGTTGAAGACGGTCATCAGGACCAGACCAATTACCAGCCACACCGCCAGATTTTTGAACATGTTATTCAATACTTCACCTCTTCCACGTTGTCCGGCGCAAAAGCTCCGGAAACCCTGCTGTTCCACGAACCCAGTATTCTAAACCGATTAGTTGCCGTTGAAGCAAAGACGACCTTGCAGATGCTCTCACGTTTTCAAGGCCTTGCCCAGCAGATAGACCTCCGGGCTACGATCCCTGGAAGCATCCGGCTTGCGTGAAGATACGGTCTTGAAGGTCTTGCGCATTTCGTGCAGGAACTCGCTGAAGCCGTGCCCCTGAAAAATTTTGACCAGGAATGCGCCGTCCGGTTGCAGCCAGCTGCGCGCAAAGTCCAGGCCCAGCTCGGCCAGGTGCATCACCCTGGCCTGGTCGCAGACCGAGATACCCGAGATATTGGGGGACATATCCGAAAGAACAAGCCCTGGTCGGTCGCCAGCGAGTAATTCTTCCAGCGCAAGCAGGGTGTTCTGCTCGCGAAAGTCGCCTTGCAGAAAAGTGACGCCGCGCATCGGCGCCATCTCCAGCAAATCGAGCGCGATGACGCGACCGCGGCCCTGCAGCCGTCTGGCGGCCACTTGTGACCAGCCGCCCGGCGCCGCGCCGAGGTCGACGATCGCGTCGCCGCAGCGGATCAGAGCATCCTTGTCGTCAATTTCCATCAGCTTGTACGACGCGCGCGAACGATAGCCTTCTGTCTTTGCCCGTTGGACATAGGCGTCGTTAACATGCTCGTTCAACCACGCCGTGCTTGATCTGCTTCGTTTCATTGGCCGAAACCCGCTAAAATGCGGTCCTCAAGAAAAGGTGTCCTGTATGCTCAATCTCAGCTCCGACGAGCGCCGTGTCCTGCGCGCCCGTGCACACTCTCTGCAGCCGGTCGTTTCGATAAGCCAGAATGGCCTGTCGGAAGCGGTTGTTCGCGAGGTCGATGTCAATCTAAGCAGCCACGAACTGATCAAGATCCGGGTCTATAACGACGACCGTTTGGCGCGCGAGCAGTTTCTCACCACGCTCTGCGAGCGTCTCGATGCGGCGCCGGTGCAGCACCTCGGTAAATTGTTGGTGATCTGGCGGCCGCGAGCAGATGGTCCGGCTCAGTCCGCCAGGCCTCGCCCGAAACGCAGCGAGCCCCGCCGTAGCAAGCGCAGCTTCCAGGGCGATTCGGGCGCTTGAGATGCGCTCCCGTGAGTAGCTTGGGAAAGCGATTGTCAGCCCATCGCCTGTCAGCACTCCTGGCTTGCCAGTTGCTCGCGCCGTGATCTACCTGCCAACGCGCCGGAATCCGCTGATCAGTAATACCCCGAGCAGGCTCTGAAGGGCGTAGACAACCCCGGACACGCCATGCCAGATGGCGAAGCGCTGGCTGAGCACGCTCTCAATCGCCTGTCTCGGCAAGGCGTCGGCCTTGATCTGCGCGAGCAGCGGTTGAATGCCGAAGAGATTGATGGCCGTGAGCAGCAGCATTCCGATCAGTAGCCAGAAGGTCCACCGGCGCAAGGCGATCGTACCCATTCGTAGCACGGTGTGCAGCAAGAGGTAGCTGGCACAGCCCAGGCCGACCCAGCCGATCAAGGCAAACAGCTTGCCGGCGAGTAGTCCGGCCAGCTGGCGGTCACTGGCGAGCGCGGCAAAAAGCGTCGGTGCGACGAGAAAACCGATGGCCCACAAGCCGCCGACCCAGAGAGTCAGGGTGATGTCGTAGAGCGCATCCGCCAGGCGTTGCATCTGCAGAATCTATTCGTAGCGCACGGCGATGACTTCGTACTCGCGCACGCCACCTGGCGCCTGCACTTCGGCGATGTCGCCAGCAAACTTGCCGATCAGCGCGCGTGCGATCGGCGAGTTGATGGAGATCTTGCCGGCCTTGATATCCGCTTCATCCTCTCCGACGATCTGATAGCTGACGCGGGTGCCCGTTTCCTGATCGTCGAGGTCGAGCGTTGCGCCAAACACGCAACGTCCGTCGGCGTCGAGCAGTTTCGGGTCAATGATCTGGGCGTTCGCCAGTTTGCTCTCCACTTCCTGGATGCGTCCTTCCACAAAGCCTTGCTTCTCCTTGGCCGCATCGTATTCGGCGTTTTCGGAGAGGTCGCCGTGCGAGCGTGCTTCGGCGATCGCGGCAATGGTTTGCGGTCGCTCAACGGTCTTCAGATGATGCAGTTCGGCGGCGAGTTTCTCAGCGCCATTCACGGTCAAAGGTGTCTTGGTCATTTCTTTCGTTGCCAACAGAGAAACGTCGCCACCCGCCTGGCGGGTGTTCCCGACGTTTCGATGGATTAATCAACGCAATTGTGCGTGCAGTTCCTGGATCGGATAAACAACCAGTGCGCCGCGGTTTCTGATGCCAGCGGTTGCGGCTTCGGCGCCCCAGATGGTGGTGTAGATGGTGACCCTTGCGGCCAGGCCCGAAGTCCGGATCGAACGTGAGTCGTTGATTGCCGTGCGCTTCTCGTCCACGGTGTTGATGATCAGGACGATCTCGTTGTTCTTGATCATGTCGACCACGTGCGGCCGGCCTTCGGTGACCTTATTGACCGCCCTCACCTCGATGCCTGCCGCAGCGATGGCGGCCGCGGTACCGCGCGTCGCGAGCAGGGTGAACCCGGCCGTGCGCAGATCGCGGGCGATGGTCACGGCTTGGGGCTTGTCCGAGTCCTTGACGCTGATGAACACCTGACCTGAACGGGGCAGGCGCACGCTGGCCGCCGTTTGGCTCTTGACGAAAGCTTCGGCAAAAGTGACTCCGACGCCCATTACCTCGCCTGTCGATTTCATTTCCGGGCCGAGAATGGTGTCGACGCCGCGAAACTTGGCGAAGGGAAAAACCGCCTCTTTGACCGAAAAGTAATTCGGGATCACTTCCTTGTTGAAACCCTGGCTGGCCAGCGACTGCCCGACCATGCAGCGCGCTGCGATCTTTGCCAGTTGCAGGCCGGTGGCCTTGGAGACAAAGGGAACCGTGCGCGAGGCGCGCGGGTTGACCTCCAGAACGAAAACGACGCCGTCCTGGATGGCGAACTGCACATTCATCAGCCCACAGACGTTGAGGCCCTTGGCCATCAACTTTGTCTGCCGGCGCATTTCGTCCTGTAACTCGGCGGACAAGGAATGCGGGGGCAGCGAACACGCCGAGTCACCAGAGTGAACTCCGGCCTGTTCAATGTGCTCCATGACGCCGCCGATCAACACTTCGTCACCATCACCGAGGGCGTCGACGTCGACTTCGCAGGCGTCGTTGAGGAAACGGTCGAGGAGTACCGGTGAGTCGTTGGAAACCTTTACCGCTTCACGCATGTAGCGTTCGAGGTCGCGCGGGTCGTGGACGATTTCCATGGCTCGCCCGCCGAGGACATAGGACGGACGCACGACCAGTGGATAGCCGATCTCGGCCGCCAGGCGCAAGGCCTCGGGTTCGGTGCGCGCGGTGCGGTTGGCGGGCTGCTTGAGACCCAACTCGTGCAGCAGCTTCTGGAAGCGTTCACGGTCCTCGGCGGCGTCGATCATGTCCGGGCTGGTGCCGATGATCGGCACGCCGTTGGCTTCGAGGTCGCGCGCCAGTTTCAGTGGCGTCTGCCCCCCATACTGGACGATGACGCCATAGGGTTTCTCGACGGCGACGATTTCCAGGACGTCTTCGAGCGTCAGCGGTTCGAAGTAGAGGCGATCCGAGGTGTCGTAGTCGGTAGACACGGTCTCCGGATTGCAGTTGACCATGATTGTTTCATAACCATCTTCGCGCAAGGCCAGCGCTGCATGCACACAGCAGTAGTCGAACTCGATGCCCTGACCGATCCGGTTGGGGCCGCCGCCGAGGACCATGATCTTCTTGCGGTCGCTGGGGTTCGATTCGCACTCGTCCTCATAGGTCGAGTACATGTAGGCGGTATCGGTGGCAAATTCGGCGGCGCAGGTGTCCACGCGCTTGTACACCGGGCGAACGTGCAGCGCGTGACGGCGCTCGCGAACGGCTGTCTGGGTGGTCCGCATCAGCGTTGCCAGCCGCTTGTCCGAGAAGCCGGCACGCTTCAGGTGCCGTAATTCCTCGCCTGACAGCGATTCCAGCGGCTGCCCGCGAATCACTTCTGCCTGCTTGTAGAGATCCTCTATTTGCGCCAGAAACCACGGGTCGATGCCCGTCAGGCGGTGGATTTCATCCAGACTCATGCCGATGCGCATGGCGTCAGCGACGTACCAGATACGTTCCGGGCGCGCCTCGCCGAGCGCCATTTCGATTTCCTCGCGGTCGGTACTCCGCTCGTCGAAGCCATCGACGCCGATCTCCAGACCGCGCAGGGCTTTTTGCAGCGACTCCTGAAAGGTACGCCCGATGGCCATCACTTCGCCCACCGATTTCATTTGCGTGGTCAGGCGCGAGTCGGCCTCGGGGAATTTCTCGAAGGCGAAGCGCGGCACCTTGGTGACCACGTAGTCGATCGACGGTTCGAACGAAGCCGGCGTCTTGCCGCCGGTGATTTCGTTCGCCAGTTCGTCGAGCGTATAGCCGACCGCCAGCTTGGCAGCCACCTTGGCGATCGGAAAACCGGTAGCCTTCGACGCCAGCGCCGACGAGCGCGAGACGCGCGGATTCATTTCGATGACGATCATCCGCCCGTCGCGCGGGTTGATCGCGAACTGCACGTTGGAGCCGCCGGTGTCGACGCCGATTTCGCGCAAGACCGCCACCGAGGCGTTGCGCATGATCTGGTATTCCTTGTCGGTCAACGTTTGCGTTGGCGCGACGGTGATCGAATCGCCGGTGTGTACGCCCATCGGGTCGAGGTTCTCGATGGCGCAGACGATGATGCAGTTGTCGTTGCGGTCGCGCACGACCTCCATCTCGAACTCCTTCCAGCCGATCAGTGACTCCTCGATGAGCAACTCGCGGGTCGGGCTGGCTTCCAGGCCGCGCTCGCAGATGTCGACGAATTCCTCCTGGTTGTAGGCAATGCCACCGCCCGTGCCGCCCATGGTGAACGACGGTCGGATGATGGTCGGATAGCCGATCATCGCCTGCACCTGCAGCGCTTCTTCCATCGAGTGTGCCATCGCCGAGCGCGCCGAGCCGAGACCGATCCTGGTCATCGCCTGCTTGAACTTCTCGCGGTCTTCGGCCTTGTCGATCGCCTCCTTGGTGGCACCGATCATTTCGACGCCGAACTTCTCGAGAACGCCGTGCCTGGCCAGGTCGAGGGCGCAGTTCAGCGCCGTCTGTCCGCCCATCGTCGGCAGTAGCACGTCGGGCCGCTCGCGGCTGATGATCTTTTCGAGCGTTTGCCAGTTGATCGGCTCGATGTAGGTGACGTCGGCCATGTCCGGATCGGTCATGATCGTCGCCGGGTTCGAGTTCACCAGGATAACCCGGTAGCCCTCTTCACGCAGCGCCTTGCAGGCTTGCGCGCCCGAGTAATCGAACTCGCAGGCCTGGCCGATGACGATCGGACCTGCACCGATGATGAGAATGCTCTTGATGTCAGTGCGCTTGGGCATGTTGCCCCTTCTTGTCTTGCATCATCTGGACGAAGCGATCGAACAGATGGGCGATATCGTGCGGGCCCGGGCTGGCTTCCGGGTGGCCCTGAAAGGAAAAAGCGGGGACGTCGCTACGTGCGAGGCCCTGCAGTGAGCCGTCGAACAGCGACAGGTGCGTTGGCACCAAGTTCGCGGGCAGCGTCTCGCGGTCGACCGCGAAACCGTGGTTCTGACTGGTGATCAATACCTGCCCGCTACGCAGATCCTTGACCGGATGGTTGGCGCCGTGATGGCCGAACTTCATTTTCGTCGTCTGCGCACCGGACGCCAGGGCCAGCAACTGATGGCCGAGGCAGATACCGAAAGTCGGCACTCCGGCGGCAAGGATTTCGCGGATGGCCTCGATGGCGTAGTCGCAGGGTTCCGGGTCGCCGGGACCGTTGGACAGAAATACGCCATTGGGTTGCCGCTTGAGGACCTCTGCGGCCGGCGTTTGCGCCGGAACGACCGTGACTTTGCAGCCACGACTGGCAAGCATGCGCAGGATGTTGTGCTTGACGCCGAAATCGTAGGCCAGGACATGAAGCGGTCCCTCGGCTAGCGAGCGATAGCCGTCCAGGGCCCATTCGCCGGCCGTCCATTCGTAGGGGGCTTTAGTGCTCACCACCTTGGCCAGGTCCATTCCGGCGAGACCGGGGAAGTTCCTTGCTTCGGCAATCGCCTGCTCGTCATCCAGGTCGATGGCCATGATGCACCCGGCCTGGGCGCCGCCTTCGCGAAGGATGCGGGTGAGCTTGCGCGTATCGATGCCGGCGATGGCCACGACGCCGTGCTTCTGCAGGTAGTCGGGCAGGGTTTCCTGCAGGCGCCAGCTCTCGGCACGAATCGGCAGATCGCGAATGACCAGGCCGGCGGCATAGTTGCCGCGCGATTCGAAATCCTCGGCGTTGCAGCCGACGTTACCGATGTGCGGGTAAGTGAGGGTAACGATCTGGCGGCAGTAGGAGGGATCGGTAAGGATCTCCTGATAGCCGGACATCGCCGTATTGAACACCACCTCGCCGTTGGTGCTGCCGCCGGCGCCGATGGCATGGCCGCGGAAGATTGTCCCATCGGCCAGTGCGAGAATCGCCGGCGGAAGAGTGGGTAACAAGGGCACGAAAGACTCCTGTTGATGCTGCTGGTGAATGCGTCGCCGGTCCGGATTACAGACATACAAAAGCGGGACGGGCGCACGGCCCTCCCGCTCGGATCCTTGCAAGCCGAAGGATTATACGGGAGTGCGCCTTTTTTGGCCAATTCCGCGCCGCGGGCTAAGGCTGCGCCGATGGGCGTGTGGGCCGGGTGGCCGCTTCAGCGCAGGCCGAGAACGTCCTGCATGTCGAACAGGCCGTGCTTCATGTTGGCCAGAAAATGGGCGGCGCGCAGGCTGCCCAGCGCGTACGGCATGCGGCTACTTGCTTTGTGGCCGATCTCGACGCGCTCGCCGAGGCCGCAGAAGAGCACGTTGTGATCGCCGACAATATCGCCGCCGCGAACGGTGGCAAAGCCGATCGTTGCCGGCAGTCGCTCGCCGGTGACTCCCTCGCGGCCATAAACGGCGCACTCCCCGAGTTCGCGACCAAGGGCTTGCGCGACGACTTCGCCCATGCGCAAAGCCGTTCCCGACGGGGCATCGATTTTGTGGCGATGGTGCGCTTCGACGATCTCGACGTCGTAGCCCTCGTTCATGATGCGGGCAGCCACGTCGAGCAGCTTGAAGACCACGTTAACGCCGACGCTCATGTTCGGCGCAAAGACCACCGGGATATCCTGCGCCGCGGCGGCAATTGCTTGCTTTCCGCGAGCATCAAATCCGGTGGTGCCAATGACGATTGCCGTGCCATGCCGACGGCAGATTTCGAGGTGCTGAAGGGTACCCTCCGGGCGAGTGAAATCGATCAGGCAGCTGGCCTGGGCAATTCCCGCTTCACTGTCGCTGCTGATCATCACGCCGCAAGGTGAGCCGACGATTTCGCCCGCGTCCTTGCCGAGCAGCGGCGCACCGGGTTGGTCGATTGCTGCTGCCAGCGTCGCTTGCGAATCCTTGAGGGTGACTTCAAGCAGCATGCGTCCCATGCGCCCGCCAGCACCTGCGATAGCGATTTTCAATGCCTTCATTTCACAGTCCCACGCTCTCGAGTATTTTGTCAAAAAAACCCTCTTCGTTCGGCGGCGGAACGGTTGCGCTCCCGTCGGTCGGCAGCGAGCCGAGATCGATTTCCCGAATCCGTGTTTCCGGTAGCACGGCACCGTCGGTCGGTGCGGCGGGGGCGACGTCGCCGGTGACTCGCACCAGCTTGCCGTCGTCGTCAAAATAAACGACGAAATTCCGCGTCTCGGCCTTCGAGCTGTTGCCTTTCTTCATCGAGTAGAAGTAATCCCAGCGCTGGGCATGGAACATGTCAACCAGCACCGGCGTACCGAGAATGAAGCGCACCTGATCCTTGCTTAGGCCGGGGCGCAACTGCGAAACCATGTCCTGGGTCAGAACGTTTCCCTGTTGTACATCGATCCGATACTCGGTAATGATATGCGGGACCTCGGAGCAAGCCGATATCACGCAGAGAACAAGGACGGCAGTGGCAAATCGCGGGAAGGTCATGTTCGGGTCGGATCGTGGTAAAGGATCAAAGAGAGGTGAGGTGAGCGTTGCTACAGTCGCCACAACCAACTACCAACTGCCAGTCGTCGGATCGACCGATAAGCCTGCGGAATGCTTGCCTCAGCTGATCACGGCGGCAGTCGACGGTATATGATAACCGAAATAGTAGCCCACTTTCCCAGCAGCCGACCAAGGTAAGCAGATGAGCAACTCAGACAATCTCAAGAGTATGGGGCTGAAAGCCACGCTTCCGCGCCTCAAGATTCTCGCCCTGTTCGAGAGGACCGAAGTTCGCCATCTTACGGCAGAGGATGTCTACCGGCTGCTACTCGCCGAGAATCTTGACGTTGGCCTGGCGACCGTGTATCGCGTTCTTACGCAGTTCGAACAGGCGGGCCTCCTCGAACGTCACTATTTCGAATCGGGCAAAGCTGTTTTCGAACTCAGTGCCGGGCAGCACCACGATCATCTGGTGTGCATCGACTGCGGACGCGTCGAGGAATTTTACGATGCCGAGATCGAACGTCGACAAACAAGCATTGCCCGCGAGCGCGGTTTCATCATTCGCGAGCACGCGCTCTACCTTTACGCCGAATGCAGCAAGCCGGAATGCTCGCATCGTGCCGCTGCGGCGAGCAGTTCTGGCGAGCGTAACAAACTGCCAGCCATCGACTGAAGCGTGGCGCCCGCCACCCGCATCGCCATCGCCGACGGCTTGCGCGCAAGCGTTTGCCGACGTTTCGGCTGCGTCAGCTCTTCTTGCCTGACTCGACCACAAACAGTTCGGGGTTCACCATCGCGCCGTTGAGGATCACGCTCCAGTGCAGGTGCGGGCCGGTGGCGCGACCGGTCATGCCAGCGGCGCCGATGCGCTGTCCCTTGCTTACCGTTTCGCCGGGCTGCACGGCGGTGCTGTCGAGGTGGCAATACATGCTGATCAGGCCGTTGCCGTGATCGACAAACACGGTTTTGCCGTTGAAGAAGTAGTCGTCGACGGCGAGTACTTGACCCTGCGCATTGGCCTTGACCGTTGCTCCGCGCGCGACGGCGATATCGAATCCGGCGTGCGCTGAGCGGGGCTCGCCGTTGAAAAATCGGCGTACACCGAAGCGCCCGCTGCGCCGCCCTTGCGCAGGCAGGACGAAAGCCAGGTCGGTTTCCGTTGCTTCGCGCCAATGGCGTTTCAGGCGCTGGATGGTGGCTAGTTCTTCCTCGACGCGGGTCAGATCGCTGGCCGACAACTGCACCTTGCTGCTGTCCTTCATCGTGATTCGTTGCGCAGGATAATCCTTGTTGACGACAGAGAAGGGGTGCCGTTGCCATTCGCCAGCGATGTCCACCCGTAGCTCGTACGTCCCCGGGGTGGTTGCCAGATCGAGACCGACCACGGCGACCCACTGCGCGTCCTCGGCGGCCACCAGTACCCGCTGCTCACCCAGCCAGGCCAGCGGCCGTGTGCTGCTGGCCGAAATCGGGCCAAGAACGATCAAGGCCACGCCGCCGGGGACACTGGCCGCCGTCGGTAGCGCTGCGTGTGCCGAGGAGCCGGTCAACAAGGCGATCAGAAGGGTCGCGCACGACGAGGTGGCGATGGTGACGATTCTGCGCATACGGTGGGTGATCACAGTGATTTCGGGGAGAAGCCGTCGCATTGCCGGAGGTCGCCGCTGTCCATGCCACGTTTGAACCAGTGTACGCGCTGGCTATACGTGCCGTGGGTGACGGCTTCTGGTACCACCTGCCCTTGCGTTTGCCGTTGCAGGCGATCATCGCCGATCGCCGAGGTGGCCGTCAACGCCTGCTCAATGTAGCCGGCTTCGAGGAACGGCTGCATGTTGTCGGGGCGATGATCTCAGACGCCGGCGAAACAGCCTGCCTGCCATTCGGGTCGCACTGACAACTCATTGGCTGCCGCCTGTTGTTCGCTCTTTTTTTTGTGCGGCGCTCGCTCTGGTTGCCCAGGCGCATGATTCGTCCTCAAGGTGGCTGTTTGGCGCTGCAGATGGCAGAAAAAAAATGTACAAATGCGAATTTTCGTGCATAATCCGCGCACTTTTTACAAGCAGAGGCCCGCAGAGGCTTTTTTTTACAAGAAGGGTGCGTATGGATACTTTGTTCTGGATGGCCGTGGCGACGGTGGTGGTGGTGTTGATCTTCGACTACACCAACGGCTTTCATGATGCCGCAAATATCGTGGCGACGGTCATCGCCTCACGGGCGATGACTCCGGTGCAGGCCGTTCTGATCGTCGGCTTTTTCGAGTTCATGGGCCCTTTGCTCGGCGGTACGGCGGTCGCCAACACCATCGGCAAGTTCGTCGATCTGAATGGTGTCGACCCGCAGCTCGCCGTGTTGATCATGTTCTGCGGCCTGCTCGGCGCCATCGTCTGGAACCTGGCGACCTGGTGGCTCGGCATTCCCTCGTCGTCGTCGCACGCGCTGGTCGGCGGTCTCGCTGGAGCGGTGGTTGCGGCAGTGGGCTCAGAGCATGTGGTCTGGGGCTTTCGCGAGCTGATGACCACCGGCCAGATGACCGGCGTCACGAAGGTTTTGCTGGCCCTGTTTGTCTCGCCACTGCTCGGATTCTGGGTCGGATTCTGGATTCATCGCCTCGGGCGTCGCTTGCTGGCCGGTGCCAAGCCGACCGCCAACGCCACTCTGCGCAAGTTGCAGTTCGTGACCGCTGCCGGCCTGGCGTTTTCACACGGCGCCAACGATGCGCAGAAGAGCATGGGCATGCTCACCCTGGTGTTGATGCTGGGCGGCTTCATCCCGAGTTTCGAAGTGCCGTTCTGGGTGGTTCTGTCCTGTGCTGCGGCGATCACCCTGGGCATCATGTCTGGTGGCTGGCGCATTGTGCGTACACTGGGCTTTGCCATCTACCGGGTGCGGCCGCTACACGCTTTCGACTCGCAGCTCACTTCAGCGCTGCTGATTTTTACCGCTTCAATGGTCGGGGCGCCAGTATCCACAACGCACGTGGTGGCCACCTCGATCATGGGCATCGGCTACTCCGAGCGTCCGCGTGCCGTACGCTGGAAGAAGGCCAAGGACATCGCCAAGACCTGGGTGATCACCATCCCGGCGGCGGCTCTCACATCCATCGTTATTTACGCCATTACCAGAATCATGCTTGGTCAGACCACCTGAGGAGATAAATCATGGAAGACAATCAAACCAACAACGCCAACAAACCGATTTTCCGCCGCCTGTACGAGCGCGTCTTCCCGACCGTCGCCGACTTCTTCGGGATGCTCGCCGAGCAGAGCACCAACGCCGCGGAGACCACGCGTCTGCTGGTCGAATTCATGGAGACCGGCGACGTCGCTGTCAGCCAGAAAGTCCGCGCCGACGAGCACCAGGCCGACCGCATGAAGGCTACCAACCTCGGTGTCCTGGCCGAAGCCTTTTCGACGCCGATCGACCGTGAAGACATCCATCGCGCGATCATGACGCTCGACGACATCGTCAACTACTGCAAATCAACAGTGGTTGAAATGGACGTCCTGGGTCTGACCCCCGACAAGTTCAGTCTGGAAATGGCGCTGCACCTCAGGGAAGGCACCGATGCGCTGGCCAGGGGTTTCGGTCGCCTGGCTTCCGATCCGGCCGCTGCTGGCGTCGACGCAGCGGCCGCCCGGAAGGCGGAACGTACGGTCGAGAAAGCCTATCGGCGAGCGATTGTCGAGCTTTTCCAGGGCGACGATTACCTCAACATGTTCAAGCGGCGCGAGACCTATCGTCACATGTCCAATGCTGGCGACCGGGTAGCTGACGCGGCCAATGCACTCGACGACATCGTTGTCAAATTGTGCTGAAAACCGCTGCTTCGATCGGGGTTGTATTCACCAGTCCTTAGGTTTAAATTGGAGCTGCCAATGTCGGCACAGTCACAAGGAGATGCGTATGAGGAAGCTTACCGCCGGCCTGATGGCTTTGGCGCTGATGCTGTCAAGTGCAACCGCGGTCGCCTGTTCGGCTGATAAAGCCAAGGATGGCAAAGCTGAAATGAGCACTCCGTCAAAACCAACGAGCTGACTGGTCGGACCCCCTTCAACCACAGCGGCGCGTACCTCAGGTACGCGCCGCGTTCGTTTTGTGCCCGGCGCTGAGTGTGTGCTTAGTGTGCTGAGTGTGTTCAATCACAGCTCGCCTGGCAGGCGGCTGGCTCACCGGCGCAGTCGCCTTTTCCGGTGACTGTGCATTGCTGACGCGAGCGGTAGCTGAAGCTGACGCCTTCGCCGTAGCTGCAAGTCAACAGGTTTACCTTGCCCTGCTTGCTGGTCGCCATCCGCGCAACCGGCATCGCCTTGATCGTTTCCGCCGCCAGGTCGCACGAGACGTAGGCGGAAAAGGCGCCGTCTGCGGACTCCCACTGGGCGACGTTCTTCAGTTTTCGGTAGGCCTGATAGTCGGTGCACACGCTGGTACTTTGCTCGTACATGCGTTGGTTGTCGCTGCAGTAGCCGGTGAAGGTGTACTTGAGCTCCGCTTCGCTGGGGCAGCTGCCGACCTGGACGGCAGTCGCCAGGCTCGGGCACGACAATGTTTCAGCGCTGCTGTCGGCGGTTGCCGATGCGAGGACAAGAAGACAGGCGATCGTGGATGCTTTCATGGGGAGGTTCTCCGATGGCAAGTGACTACTGCGAAGCGGGTGCCATACGTCTGGCCGCCGATGGAGGTCCGTTGCCGGCCATTATTTGGCGAATCTGATCGGCGATTTGCTCCGCCGGCGTGGCGTAGGCAAACTTTCGGATAAAGCGACCGTCGGGGCCGAGTAGAAACATCCCGGCGCTGTGGTCGACCGCGTACTGTTCGAGCGGAGCGCCGGGTTCGCGGACTTTCTCGTAGCGCACCCTGAAGCTCTCGGCGGCTTTGCGGACCAGCTCCGGTGAACCGGTCAGGCCGATGATGCGCGGGTCGAAGAAGGCAACGTAGTTGCGCAGGGTGTCCGCGCTGTCGCGCTCCGGGTCAACGGTGATGAACAGCGCTTGCAGCGCGTCGGCTTCCTTGCCAAGTCGGCTGATGACCATCGCCATTTCGGCCAGCGTTGTCGGACAGATGTCGGGGCAGTAGGTGTAGCCGAAGGTGAGCAACTGGAAGCGCCCGCGGAAGTCCTGGTTGCTGACCGCACGCCCGTTGGCGTCCATCAGCAAGTAGCGGCTGCTGATGCCCGTTTCGCCGTAGGCCGGTATCTGGTCCGCGGCAAGGTCGGCAGCCAGGGACAGCGGCGCCAGCCCGGCGGCCAAGGACAGCGCGAGCAACAGTCTTTTCATTGCGCGCTACCGGGCTGTTGCTGGCGCTGTCGGCAGCAAAGCCTGCAAGCGTTTCGAGAGTTCGTCGAGCCGGCCGGAAAAAGTTGCGGCCGCGGGGCAGGGCTCGTGCCTCGTCTGGCCTTGAGCGAGGAAGGCTGTGTTGGTCTGTTCCTCGAAAGTCTCGCCGTAACGACGGGTCTTTGGCGCATGCCGGATGACCAGTTGCTTGGCCTCGCCAGCGATCGCCATCTCGCCGCAGGCCAGCGCCTGGCCGTTCAGTTGTCCGAGGTCGCTAATGGCAGCGAGGGTGGACGCTGCGGAGGCCGCGCTGGCTGCAGACTCCGGGGTCGCGACGGCAGGTCCGGCGAGCAAGCTCATGGCGGCGAACAAGGTCAGGCGTTTCATCAAGGCTCCAGTGCGGGCAGGGCGGTGTACGGCGCTTGATTATAGGGGCTGCGGGCCGGGGCTTTCGTTGATGACGCTCAAAAAGAGCCCCGCCAAGCAGCACTAGTTGGCCAGCTGGCAAGGGCAGCGACCGTGGCCACGCTACGCGCGGCGGATGGGCGTTTCTGCTGCAGCTGGTGTAGCTGGTATACACTGCGCCGCTCTTACCTCATTGTCGCTCGGGCATCGCACCGGGTGCCGGATACTCAGCATGGCCCAACTCGTTCTTCTTTCCGGCAAGGATCGTTCGCTTGCCCGCCGCCATCCGTGGATCTTTGCCGCTTCGGTCGACCGCTTGCGGGGTCGCGCCCGCCCGGGCGATACCGTGGATGTCGTTGCCGCCAACGGGCGGCCGCTGGCGAAGGCTGCCTGGAGTCCGGAATCGAAGATTCGCGCCAGGGTGTGGAGTTTCGATCCCGACGAAATCATTGACGATGCTTTCTTCAAGCGCCGCATTCTGGCCGCCGTCGAGCGTCGCCGGCTGATGCCGGAACTGTCCGGCGAGGGGGGCATGCGCCTGATTCATGGCGAATCCGACGGTCTGCCGGGCCTGATCGCCGATTGCTATGGCGACACGGTCGTCGTGCAGCTGACGGCTGCCGGCCCGGACAAGTGGCGATCGGCGATCGCTGGCGCCTTGCAGCGCGCGACGGGCTGCGCGCGCATCTACGAACGATCCGACTCCAATGTGCGTCGGCTCGAAGGGCTGGAACCAGTGAGCGGCTGGCTGCTCGGCGAAGCGACGGAAGAGGCGTTGCTGATTGTCGAAAACGGGGTGCGTATCAAGGTTGACGTCGTCACCGGTCACAAGACGGGTTTCTATCTCGATCAGCGCGACAATCGCCTCTTGACCCGCCAACTTTCTGCCGGGCGCTCGGTACTCAACTGCTTCTGTTATACCGGCGCATTTTCCCTGCAGGCGCTGGCCGGTGGCGCAGCAAGCGTGCTTTCCATCGATTCCTCGGCACCGGCGCTGGCGATGGCCGCCGACAACCTGGCGCTCAACCCGCAACTCGATGCGGGCCGTGCCGCGTGGCGCGAGGACGATGTCTTCGAGGCCCTGCGGGCGCTGAAAAGCGATGGCCAGGGCTTCGACCTGATCATTCTCGATCCGCCCAAGTTCGCGCCATCGGCCGCGCACGCCGAAGCGGCTGCGCGTGCCTATCGGGATATCAACGTCTTCGGTTTTCGCCTGCTCAATCCGGGGGGATTGCTGATGACCTATTCCTGCTCGGGCGGTATTCGTAGCGAGCACTTCCAGCAGATCGTCGCCGATGCCGCGGTCTCTGCCGGCTGCGATGCCCGTATTCTGCGCCGCCTGTCGGCACCGCCGGATCACCCGGTGGCCCTGCATTTCAGCGAGGGTGAATACCTCAAAGGCCTGCTCTGCCAGGTGGATTGAGGATGCTGGGGCAGCGACCCTGCCTCGGCTACTGTGGCTAGCGACTACCCCACAGGTTCTCCACCCGTTGATCGCGGCCGCAACCGCTACGGTAGTAGGAGTAGCGGATGGGGTTCTTCTTGTAGTAGTCCTGGTGGTAGGCCTCGGCCAGGTAGAAGGCCGACGCTGGCTGCAGCTCGGTTTCGATGCGCGTGAATTTGCCGCTCTTGAGCAGCGCATCGCGGCTGCTTTCGACGGCCTTGCGTTCGCTATCGTCCTGCCAGTAGATGCCGCTGCGGTACTGGCTGCCGACGTCGCAGAACTGGCGGTCTTTGACCGTCGGATCGATATGCCGCCAGAAGTATTCCACTAGCTGTGGATAGCTGACTTTTTGCGCGTCGTAGTGCACGCGGACGGCTTCGGTATGCCCGGTGCCTCCGGCACTCACCTGCGCGTAGGTCGGGTTGACTGTCTGGCCGGCGGTGTAGCCGGATTCGACGGAAATTACGCCGGGCAACTTTTCGAAATCGGCTTCGATACACCAGAAGCAACCGCCGGCAAAGATTGCCGTCTGTGGCGTGGCCGTGCTCGGCGCGGCCGTCTTGTCGGCAGCCTGGTCCGCGGCCGACGCAGCGCCCGCTGCAGCACCAATGACCAGCAAGGACAGCGCCGTCGCCAGTGCTCGCCGGCTCATGTCCGTAACTCCGGCAGCTTCTCGGAACGCGCAACGAATTGCAGTGCGACACCATTGTTGCAGAAGCGCTTGCCCGTCGGTTTGGGGCCGTCGTTGAAAATGTGCCCCTGGTGCCCGCCGCAGCGCGCGCAGTGGTACTCGGTACGCGGATAGAAGATCTTGAAGTCGGTCTTGGTGGCCACTGCCCCTGGCAGGTGCTGCCAGAAACTCGGCCAGCCGGTACCGCTCTCGTACTTCGTCGAGCTGTCGAACAAGGGCAGGTAGCAGGCGGCGCAGATAAAGGTTCCGTCACGCTTTTCCTGGTTCAGTGGGCTGCTGCCGGCACGTTCCGTGTCCTCCTCGAAAAGAACGCGATAGGACGCTGCTGGCAGCAGGTCGGCCCATTCGGCTTTCGGCTTCGACAGTGGGCTGCCGGGCGTGGCTTGGGCGCCTGCCCAGCTCGGGCCGGAAGCAGCAACGGGCAGAAGAAAGGCGCCCAAGCCGCCCAGCCATTTCAGTGATTGACGACGATCCATTGTGTTCTCCATAGAAAGATCAGCTTGCTGTAGCGGTCGCCGGCTGCAGGCAGCCAGGTAGCGCTACTGCTTGTAATACCTCGCCAGCCTGCGCATCCTGTACGAAGGCAGCAACGCCGAGCTGCTTGAGCTGCCAGTCGGCCGGGATTTTCAGTGTTTGCTGCCAGAGCGCAGTGCCATCGGCCTTGCTCAGCGGCAAGGCTGTCGACCAGAAGCGCACCACTCGTTCGTGTTGCAAATTGACGCCGCGATTCTCGCCGGCACGAATCTCGCTGCGCAGCTGGTTCTCGTAGATGATCACGAAGGCCTCGGCGGCTTGCACCGCGCGCTCGCCTTCCCTGAGCGTGAAGCGCGCTTCGAGATCGACGGCGTTATCGCCCGCCGAGCGCATCTGCAGAGCGATGTCGGCAGCGGCTGGTCGTCGGTTGATCTTCTCGATGCGCTCGGCGAAGTTGGTCGCCGTGTGCCATTTGCGCAGTTCTTTCATGCCCGTAAACACCTCGGGCGTGTAGACGGTGCTTGACCTCGCCAGGCGCGTCAGCCAGCGTTGGCGTTCGGCGAAGGCAGGCTGGGCGAAGGGATCCTGCCAGCAATGTAGTCCCAGTAGTCAACGTGTAGGGCCAGGGCGACCACCTGGTCGGCGGAAAAGCCCTGCGACAGTTGGCCTAGCCACTGGTCTGCGGGTGGGCAACTACTGCAACCCTCGGAGGTATACAGCTCGATTAGCGCGACGCGGTGTGCGGGACTCTGTTTCGCGCAGCTCGCCGCTTGTGCCAGCGGCGAAAGCGCCAGGCAGAGCACGCTCAAGGCAGCGGCTACTGGTGAGCATCGGTGGGCGGAAGGCATCGTCTTCTCCTGGCTGGGGTTTGCGAAATGGTCGTATGTGGGGGGGCAAACCTTACGCTTTTCTGTGTCGTGCGCCGCTTTCTCCGCTTGACATGATGCTTGACAGAGAAGCGCCTCTGCGCTCTTAATTCACAATTCGCAGCCATGATGACCCGCACAACTTTCTCGAAGCGCGGGCGGGAAGCGTCTGTGGACGCTGAACGCGTCGCCTTGTTCATCCGCCGGACGAGGTTTGCGCGCCGCGCTAACGGTCATGACCATCGAGACAGCCCAGATCATGAAAGTCATGACCGTTATCCCCTCTTTCCCGACCCTTCTCCCGCGAGGGAGAAGGGAGGTTTGTGAGTCGCTTGCGCGACTTTCGCATTAACGCGCAGGGACGATCGCGATGCCACGACTAGACCCGCAGCGGGCGATTCCGGTGACCCTGCTGACCGGTTTCCTCGGCGCCGGCAAGACGACGCTGCTCAACCATTTGCTGCAGCAGCCGGCGCTTGCCGATGCGGCGGTAATGATCAACGAGTTCGGCGAAGTCGCGGTTGATCATTTTCTGGTCGAAAAGGTCGACGACAATCTCGTTGTTCTCGCCTCCGGCTGTCTTTGCTGCAGCGTTCGTGGGGAACTTGCGCGTAGCCTGCGTGACCTGTTCATGCGCCGCTTGCGCCGCGAGATCCCTGTTTTCTCGCGAGTGCTGATTGAAACCACGGGGCTCGCCGATCCGGCGCCGGTGCTGTACACCTTGCTTGAGGACTTCTTCATCGCCGAGCGCTTTCGCATCGACGGGGTGCTCACGGTGGTTGACGTGACGCACGCTGATCGCCAGCTCGGGCGCCATTTCGAGGCCGTCCGCCAGGTGGCCATGGCCGACCGCCTGCTGCTCACCAAATGCGATCTGGCGACGCCCGAGGAGATTGCCCGCGTCGCTCGCCGGCTGACGCGCGCCAATCCTGGCGCGACGCAAATCGAGGTCCGTAGGGGGAGCATTGACGCCGCTCAGCTGATCGGTTGCGGCCTCTACGACCCGGTGACGCGGAGCGTCGATGTTCGCCGTTGGCTGGCTGAGGAGAAAGTGGCGGCCGCAAATGCCGAGCGGCCGGGGCAGCACGGCCATGATGCCAATCGTCACGATGCCCTGGTGCATGCTTTCGTGCTACGTTTCGAGCAGCCTTTCGCGTGGCCGGAATTTGCCGAAGCGATCGACGTGCTGCTCGCCACCTGTGGCGATCGCATTCTGCGCGTCAAGGGTTTGATCAAGGTCGAGGGTGAAGCGGCGCCGCGTGTCGTCCATTGCGTACAGCATATCCGCTATCCGGAATCGGCATTGCCGGAGTGGCCAGACGAAGACCATGGCAGTCGTCTGGTATTCATCGTTCGCGCCTTGGCCCGCGACATCGTCGAAAAAGCTTTTGCCATGTTTTGCGGGGCCGTCGCCGGGAGTGCTGGCGACTGACATGCGCCAGTACATCACTCGTCGCCAGAGCGCTCGTCATGCGCCACGGCAGGCGAGTTTTCTGCCGCATGGACGGGCCTGCTGACGGGGCGCGGTATTGGCACCGGCCAGCAAATGCCGAGGATTTGCATCCGCAGTCGGGGTACAAATTGCAGTGTGCTGAACGATGTGTTAAAAGGTGATTCGTTAGCAAAATCACCCGCACGCCCTCTCGCCATGGTCTTTTCGTTTTTCAAGAAGTCGCCGCCGGAAAAGAAAATGCCTGTCCGGTCAGCCGCCGTGCCTCCGTCAGCAGACGATCGGGGCACTGCTTCTGCTGCGTCGTCCAAAGAAAAGCCGAAACCGGCCGCTGCACCGGTGGGCCTCGCCCGCTCGGACGTCCCCTTTGCCACTCCGGCGACTACCCGCGAAGGGCCAGCGCTGGATCTCAGCGAGTTTGTGTTCAGCGAAATTGCCGCCGAGTTTCAGGTCGAAGCAGAACTTGATCCGCTCGACGCCGAAGCCGAAGAGGCGGCGATGCTGTATTCCAATGGACAGGACGCTGCGGCTCGCTCCTTGTTGGAGAAGGCGATCCGCGAGTGGCGCTCTGGCCCAGGTGAGCGCTTGTGGCTGATGCTCTTTGATCTGCTGCGCTTGACCGGCCAGAAAGCTGCGTTCGACGCGCTGGGGATCGAGTACGCACAAGCCTTCGAGAAATCGCCTTCGCTCTGGCGCGAGGTCGTCGTCAGCGCACAGGTGCTCGGGAAAGTGGTCGGAACGGCACTCTTCAAGGGTGAATTGCTCGCTGATAATGATGCCGGGTTTGACGCGGTTCGCCTGGCACTCAAGAAGAATGCGCATCTTCGCCTCGACTTGTCGAAGCTGCGCAAACTCGATGCTGGCGGTTGTGAACGGCTTCTGGCGCTGTTGCAGCAAGCCCGTCGGGGCAGGGCCGAGATCGATCTCCTGGGCCGCGATGGCCTCGGTGCTCTGCTCGACGGCCAGATCGCTGCCGGTCGCCCCGAAGACCGGCCATGCTGGTTGCTGAAACTCGAACTCTGCCAGTTGCGCGGGCAACTGGAGGTCTTCGAGGAAATGGCGATCAACTATGCGGTAACCTTTGAAATCTCGCCGCCGTCCTGGGAGTTTGATCGCGTGGCGGATAGCGAGCCTGCGCCGCTGGAGCTGGCGGCGGCCGACCAGCTGCTAACCGAGGCCTACGTTATCAAAGGCGAAATCAAGGGGGCCCGTTTCGGCGACCTGCAAGCATACGCCGGCGCCAACGATCCCGTATTGATTGACTGTTCGACGGTGACGCGCATGGACTTCCTCAGTGCGGGGGCCTTGCTCAATATTCTGACCTCGGTGAAACGCTCGGGTCGACAGATCATTGTCCGTCACCCCAACTACCTGCTTGCCGAATTGTTCCGGGTCGTCGGCTTGCGCGGCGTGGCAGAAATCGAATTAGCCAGGAATTAAGGTGAACGTCGCCTACGCGACTCACGAAGTACAAACCACGGGAGTTCTGGATGGATCAATACCACGGGACGACGATTCTGTCGGTTCGCCGCGGCAAGGCTGTGGCCATGGGCGGCGACGGGCAGGTGACGCTCGGCAACCTGGTGATCAAAGCCAGTGCGCGGAAAGTTCGCCGTATTCATCAGGGCCAGATCCTTGCCGGCTTTGCGGGCGGCACTGCCGATGCTTTTACCCTTTTCGAACGCTTTGAAGCGAAGCTCGACAAGCATCAGGGAAATCTCATGCGCTCGGCGGTTGAACTGGCCAAGGACTGGCGCAGCGATCGGGCACTGCGGCGGCTCGAGGCGATGCTCGCCGTGGCCGACCGGGAGAATTCGCTGATCATTACCGGCAATGGCGATGTCGTCGAGCCAGAATACGGTATCGTGGCCATCGGCTCAGGCGGGGCTTTTGCGCATTCGGCGGCACGGGCGCTGCTCGAGAACAGCGACCTTGATCCAGCCGAAGTGGTCCGCAAGTCGCTACAGATCGCCAGCGAGCTGTGTATCTACACCAATCAGAACTTCACCATCGAGGTGCTGGAATAAACATGTCGTCCATGACTCCGCAGGAAATCGTTCACGAACTCGATAAGCACATCGTCGGTCAGGGCAAGGCCAAGAAGGCTGTGGCCATTGCCCTGCGCAACCGCTGGCGGCGGGCGCAGGTTGCCGAGCCGCTGCGCCAGGAGATCACCCCCAAGAACATTCTGATGATTGGTCCCACCGGCGTCGGCAAGACCGAAATCGCACGTCGCCTGGCACGTTTGGCGAACGCCCCGTTCATCAAGGTCGAGGCGAGCAAGTTCACTGAGGTCGGCTACGTCGGCCGCGACGTCGAGACGATCATTCGCGACCTGGTCGAGGTTGCCATCAAGAACGTTCGTGAGCAGGCGATCACGAGCGTCCGCGAGCGCGCCCAGGACGCCGCCGAAGAGCGCGTCCTCGACGCTTTGCTACCGTCCGCGCGGGCGACCTACTTCAACGACACGCAGGCGTCCGAGGAGAGCACGACCCGGCAGAAATTTCGCAAGAAGCTGCGCGAAGGGGAACTCGACGACAAGGAAATTGAAATCGAGGTCGCCGCCCCGTCGATGCAGGCCGAGATTTTCGCGCCACCAGGGATGGAGGAACTGACCTCGCAAATCCAGGGTATGTTCCAAAACATGGGTAGTGGTCGCAAGAAGTCACGCAAACTGAAGATATCCGAGGCGCGCCGGCTGTTGATCGAAGAGGAAGCGGCGAAACTGGTCAACGACGAGGATGTCAAGCTGACGGCGGTCGGCAACGTCGAGCAGAACGGCATCGTCTTTCTTGATGAAATCGACAAGATCGCCTCGCGTAGTGACACCCACGGCATCGACGTCTCGCGCCAGGGAGTGCAGCGCGACTTGCTGCCTCTGGTCGAAGGCACGACGGTATCGACCAAGTACGGGATGATTCGCACCGATCATGTGCTGTTCATCGCCAGCGGCGCTTTTCACCTCGCCAAGCCTTCGGACCTGATTCCCGAGTTGCAGGGTCGCTTTCCGATTCGTGTCGAACTCGATTCGCTGTCGGTGGCTGACTTCGAGTGCATTCTGACCCAGACCGATGCCTGTCTGACCAAGCAATACGAGGCGCTGTTGACCACCGAAGGCGTAACCCTGGATTTTTCGGAAGAGGGCGTCAGGCGGCTGGCGGAGATCGCCTGGTCGGTCAATGAGCGAACCGAAAACATTGGCGCCCGCCGGCTACATACGGTCATGGAGCGCTTGCTCGAAGAGGTGTCGTTTTCTGCCAGCGAGGGTCGTTTCGAAAAAGTGGCCATCGACGCCACCTACGTTGACGCTCGTCTCGCTGAACTGGCGAAAAACGAGGATCTGTCGCGCTACGTCTTGTAAGTGGTGGCCATCGCGGCGCGCAGACCGCGGACCGACCTCACCGGTAAATTACCCGTCCGCAGCGGGCTGGTCTGCCGATAAAATCCCCGTCGGGCGGGGCTGCCTGCGGATTACTTGATGACCAGCACCGGCAGTTCGGTCAGATGAATGACGCGCGTAGTGACCGAGCCCAGCAGGATGCCGGCCACCGAGCCGAGGCCACGTGAGCCCATGACGATCAGCGTGCCGCCGTGCTCCGTGGCGTAATCGGCGATTGCGTGCGCAGCCTCGCCGATCAGAATGTGCTTCGAGTAGGCGAGGCCTGCCGCCGCGAGTCTGGTGCTGGCCTCGGCCAGCGCCGTCTCACCGGATTCCCGGTGGTAGTCTTCGATGTTGTTCTTGCTGACAAAACGAGTAACGTCCGATGGCAGCGCTGCCTGCACGTTCACCAGACTGATGGTCGGCGGCACGGTGCAGGATGGCGCTTGCTGCACGACATGCTCGACGGCACGCAGACTAGGCGCTGAGCCGTCGACGGGAAGCAGCCAATGTGCTTTCACTTCCGTTTTCCTTCCATGAGTTCTTCGCTGTTCGGCGCGGCAAGCTCGTTGCTCGGATGTCGTTCATGCTGTCGGCTGGCCAACAGCTTTCCAACCGCGACCACCATCAAGGCGCCGACCGCTGAAGCCAGGTAAGTGCTGTAGGGAAGGATCTCACGCCAGCTTGCCGGGACCGTCGGGTCGGTGAGCAGCATGCCGCCGCCGATCCAGCCCAGCAGTCCGCCGCCGGCGGTGATCACCACCGGGTAGCGATCCATCAGCAGCAAAACCAGTTTGCTGCCCCAGACAACGATCGGGATCGATACCGCAATACCGAAAACCACGAGAACGATCGATCCATGCGCGGCCGCGGCGACGGCGATGACGTTGTCGACGCTCATGACGGCGTCGGCGATGATGATCGTCTTGATCGCGCCGGCCAATGTCGCGCTGGTGGCGATGTTGCTATGCTCATCTTCGTCTTCCGGGATCACCAGTTTGATGCCGATCCAGAACAGCAGCAATCCACCGACGATCTTGAGGTAAGGAACGGCGAGGAGTTGCAGGGCGAAATAGATCAGGACAACGCGCAGCCCTATCGCTCCGACGACACCCCAGAAGATTCCCTTGTTGCGCTGTGCTTCGGGTAGCTTGCGGCATGCCAGAGCAATGACCACGGCGTTGTCGCCACCGAGCAGGATGTCGATGGCGATAATCTGGAGGACGGCGATCCAGAAGGTGGGTGAGGCGAGGTCGAGCATTGGTGTGTCTATCCTTGTTGCAGCTTGCGCCTGCCGCCCATCCGCGTGCGGCGAGCTTCGGATAGTGGTGGCGCGAGGCGAGGGTGATGCGCTTGAGTGCGTAGAACTTGCTGATTGTCTCACACCTGCCCAGCCGTATTGACTCCCGCCCACGCGGATTCAGGGGAGATGGTCGGGAGTTTTCTCACGTCGCCGCTTTGCGCTGGCAGACCGCCGGTACAGGATGGCAAGTGAAAGACGGAAAACGGCGCCGTGAAGCACGGCGCCGTTTCCTGGACCTGCTCTTTTCGGTCTCAGTCCATCGCTTCGTACAGTGGAAGCGTCAGAAACTCGGGGTACTCGGCGCTCAGCGACATCTTGTCGAAGATCACCGCTGCCTGCTCGTAGGTGGAGGTGTCTTCGCCCTGTTGGCTGACTGCTGCCTTCACTTTCGCCAGCTCCTCGGCGATCATGCCGCGCACCATCGCCGCGGTGACCTTGCGGCCATCATCGAGAACGCCTTTCGGGGAAACTACCCACTGCCAGACCTGCGAGCGCGAGATTTCGGCGGTTGCTGCGTCTTCCATCAGGTTATGGATCGGCACGCAGCCGTTGCCCGCGAGCCAGCTGCCGAGGTAGTGAATGCCGACGTTGATGTTGTTGCGCACGCCCGCTTCGGTAATTGGTTGCGAGGGTTGGAAGTCAAGGAAGTCAGCGGCGGTGAACACCTCGTGACGCTGCTTTTCCCACTGGTTCGGGCGATCACCGAGGACTTTCTGAAACTCCTCGGCAGCGATCGAGACCAGACCCGGGTGGGCGACCCAGCCGCCGTCGAAGCCGTCCTTGGCGTCGCGGGCCTTGTCGTGGCGGATGCCGGCCAGTGCTTTTTCATTGGCCTCGGGATCGTTCTTGATCGGGATCAGAGCACTCATGCCGCCCATCGCCGGCGCCCCGCGCGAGTGACAGATTTTCACCAGTTGCAGCGCATAGCTGCGCATGAACGGAACTTCCATGGTGATCGCGGCACGGTTGGCGAGGCAGAAGTCCGGGTCTTTCTTGAACTTCTTGATGCAGGAAAAAATGTAGTCCCAGCGGCCGGCGTTGAGTCCGGCGGAGTGCTCACGGAGTTCGTAGAGGATTTCTTCCATCTCGAAGGTGGCCAGAATGGTTTCCACCAGCACGGTTGCCTTGATCGTGCCGCGTGGCAGGCCGATGTGCTCCTGGGCCATGACGAAGATGTCATTCCACAGTCGTGCTTCGAGGTGCGATTCCATTTTTGGCAGATAGTAGAAGGGGCCGGCGCCGCGTGCGATCTGTTCCCTGGCATTGTGGAAAAAGACCAGCGCGAAATCGAAGATGCCGCCGGAAACGCGGCGGCCATCGACAGTCACGTGCTTCTCGTCCAGGTGCCAGCCGCGCGGGCGAATCTGCAGCGTGGCGACCTTGTCGTTGAGCCGGTACTCTTTGCCTGCTTCGTTGACGAACGACAACTCGTGCCGAATGGCCTTGTAGAGATTGACCTGGCCTTGAATCTGGTTGTCCCACTTCGGGCTGTTCGAATCCTCGAAGTCGGCCATGTACGAGTCGGCGCCCGAGTTGAAGGCGTTGATCACCATCTTCGCTTCGACCGGCCCGGTGATTTCGCTGTGGCGGCGTTCGAGGGCCTTGGGCAGCGGGGAAACGCTCCAGTCACCTTCGCGAATATTTCGAGTTTCAGGCAGGAAGTCGGGTACCTCGCCAGCGTCGATAGCCGCCTGGCGGTCGATGCGCGCCTGCAACAATTCCTGGCGGACGCCTTCGAAAGCACGGTGCAGTTTGGCGACCAGAGCCAGCGCATCGGTTGTCAGAATGGTTTCGTAAGCGGGCTTGATGGGGGCGTTGATTTCCATTCCGGCGGGCAGATTGAGGCTCATGTGGTGGCTCCTGTGAAAGGTTTATGATGCAGCCCGCAAATTCTATTCGACGCGACATTGAAAGAGAAGGTCGATTAGAATCAAATGATTTTTTACCTCTGGTATGTAATCGGGCTCATGGATCATCTCAAGCAACTTCGTGCCTTCGTCGAATCGGCGACACGCGGCAGTCTCTCGGCGGCCGCCAGGGTGGAAACCGTTACCCCCGCCGTGATCGGGCGCCGTCTCGACGCGCTCGAGGCGCGCCTCGGTGTCAAGTTGCTGCTGCGCACGACGCGCAAGCTTTCCTTGAGCTTCGAGGGACAGGCTTTCCTTGAAGACTGCCAGCGAATCCTCAATGAGTTGGGCAACGCCGAGGCGGCGGTTTCGCTCGGTGGCGTAAGAGCCAGCGGTCATCTCAAGGTGTCAGCGCCGGCGGGTTTCGGGCGGCGGCACGTGGCGCCGCAGGTGGCTGCGTTCATGGCCGAGAACCCCGAGGTCAGCGTCCGGCTCGACCTCAGCGATCGTGTTGTCGACCTGCTGAACGAGGGCGTGGACTGTGCCGTGCGCATCGGAGAAATGGCCGATTCGAGTCTCGCCAGCAGCAAGCTCGGTGAAATGCGTCGTGTGGTGGTGGCCAGTCCAGCCTATCTGGCCAGGCATGGGCAGCCTCTGGTTCCGCCCGATCTGGCGGCGCATAACTGCTTGTCGCTTGACCAGCAGCGTGGCTGGGCCTTACGCGAAACACCGAACGGCGAAGTCGTGCAGCGTAAGGTGTCGGGGGCATTCGAGTGTAACGATGGTGCGGTCCTGCACGAGTGGGCGCTGGCCGGCAAGGGCCTGGCCTGGCGATCAGTCTGGGAAGTGGGCGAGGACCTGCGGTGCGGACGGCTGCTTTCCTTGCTTGACGACTATGCGGCGCCCCCGGTGGGCATTTACGCGGTATTTCCGCAACGCCGGCATTTGCCGCTGCGTGTGCGCTTGTTCATCGATCTCCTGAAGACGACTTTCGGCGATTCGCAGTACTGGGGGTTGGTCAATTAAAGCGCTGCGTTACGCGTTACGCGTTTCGGGGGCGGGGGCTCACGACAATAGCCGTCCTGTTGTGGTGACGCGCAGGCGAAGCGCCATGTTGTCAGGGCAAGAGTCGGCGGGCACAGACGTGCCTAGCCGCAAGGCAGGTCTGTGCCACTGCTCGCTCATTGCGGCTTGCCGGCTGCTTTCTTGGCCGCTCGCAGCAAAGCCTTGCGTGCTTTTTCGGCCCTGATGTGCGCCAGCGCCTGCGCGCGGTTGCACTCCTTGCAATAGGAATGCAGGCCATCGGCACTGCGCGAGTTCTTGTGAAACTCGAGCAGCGGCTTTTCCTGCTTGCACTTGACACAGACTTTCGTGGCCATGGGGATTACCGGATCAGGGGACGTGTTTACGGGACAGGGGGTGGACAGCGGGGGGGGCTGGCTGCGAAGGAGGGTGGTAGAACGCTGCGGCCGTCGCCTGGTCGGCTGACAGGCCGTGCTCGCGATCGTCCTCCAGGTAGCTCGGAAAAGGCAGCAGCGATTGGTCGAGGCGCTGCGCCGAATCGCTCGCAGGGGAGGAAGTGAGAGTTTTCATGGGCTCTATCCAAGTGCGCAGCGCGAAAGCTGCTGGTGAGGGTTGTTTTTCCGAAGATGCCATGGCCGCCTCCCGGCTATGGGTAACGGCTTGGCCCGACCGTTCTAGAAAGCCTGTTAATGCGCGTCAACCGCAAGAGGATTGTCGAAGGTCACTCACCGGATTGGCGCATGCCAGCAAATGATACTTTCCGCCTGCACAAATCTTTCTCAGGGAAGTGGCAGATTGTTGGTGCAATGAAATAAAAACTTAGTCCTGTCAATGGCCTGGCGCGACATTCGCTGCGGCCGAGCAGGGGAGATCCGGTTGCCGACAAGTCGTTGCAGTTCACCGTCCTCACGCGCAGGCTTGCTAGCCTTTCCCGTTAAGTATAAGCAAAGACTATGCCTGAGAATAAGCCGCGTTTATTTAATCAGTGACTTACGGTATTGTTTATCCGGCCGCCACTAAGCTGGCGGCGGCCGCTGTAAAGAAAGCTGACAGTTGCCTGTCGTCGGGCGCGGGCTGCGCGGTAGTTGCCGCACCAGGCACCAGGGCGCGATGTCGTGGCTCAGGCGCTGTGCTCGAAGGGCTGTTGCGGGTTTCGCGGGTTGCCAAGGAGACTATCAATGTCGACCAGGTCAAGCTGTTGCGCCTGCATGAAGCGTCGGGCGTATTCCAGATCGACGCCCGAGCGCAAGAACCGGGCAAACAAGTCGGGGTCGATGTGTTGCTCGCCTTGCATGCGCGACATGATCGCCAGTGCTTCCGAGAGCGTTTTCCGCTTCTTGTACGGACGGTCGATCGGCGTCAATGCCTCGACGATGTCGGCGATAGCCATCATGGGTGCCAGCGGACTCGTCTGCGTGCGTGTGAGCTGGCGCGTTTACTGCCGTGCAAAGTCATCGTCGAACTGCCACAGTTCGACAGCGCGTCGCTAACGCGCCAGGGTGTCGTCCTCGCCTCTGGCTTCCGCTTGCAGGCAGCCGATTTCGGCATCACGCTTGAGCACCTCAAAGCGCATGCGTGCAGCCAGGCCTGCCGCGCAGCCGCCCAGTGCCGCAATATCTTCGGACTGGAGAGCAGCCGGCACGCGCGACGCCATCGGCGAGCGCCGCGCCAAGCAGCGGGCCGGCCGACGCGTGCACGTGTTGCGGGTAGGGATGGGGCATTTGCCTGTCCTCATGGCGGCTACTTGATGGCCAAGGATAGCGCTCGACAGGGCAGTTGATCACCTACTTCATCACGGAAGGCGGTTTGTAACGACGCGCTTTCCGGACGAGGCGCGCCCGCGTTCTACGGGTGCAACAAGCGTTGTGCGCGCGCATTCCCGCTCCGACGGCTGTGCGCAACAGGCACGGCATGCGCCTGCGCAGGCGTGGAAACCGGGTTCAGTCAGGCCGGCTGAGCACAAAAAAAAGCCGCGCGATGCGCGGCTTCTTGGCGACTCACTGCTCGCTCAGTGGAACTGCTCTTCTTCGGTCGAACCGGTCAACGCGGTGACCGACGAGGTGCCGCCCTGGATGACGGTGGTGACGTCGTCGAAGTAGCCGGTGCCGACTTCCTGCTGGTGCGAAACGAAGCTGTAGCCGCGATCGCGGGCCGCAAATTCCGGCTCCTGAACTTTTTTCGACGTAGGCCGTCATGCCGCGTTTGACGTAGTCCTGCGCCAGATCGAACATGTGGTACCACATGTTGTGGATGCCGGCGAGAGTGATGAACTGGTACTTGTAGCCCATCGCCCCGAGTTCCTTCTGGAACTTGGCAATCGTCGCGTCGTCGAGGTTCTTCTTCCAGTTGAACGACGGCGAGCAGTTGTAGGCGAGCATCTTGCCTGGGTGCTTGGCATGCACGGCTTCGGCAAACTGGCGTGCGAACTCGAGATCCGGCGTACCCGTTTCGCACCACACCAGGTCGGCGTAGTCGGCGTAGGCCACGGCGCGGGAAATCGCCTGCTGGAGACCTTTGTTGGTCTTGTAGAAGCCTTCCGCAGTACGCTCACCGGTGACGAAGGGCTTGTCGTTGTCGTCGCAGTCGGAGGTCAGCAGGTCGGCTGCTTCGGCATCGGTACGAGCGATGACCAGGGTCGGCACCCCGCAGACGTCGGCAGCAAAGCGCGCGGCGATCAGCTTCTGTACGGCTTCCTGCGTCGGAACGAGGACTTTGCCACCCATGTGGCCGCACTTCTTGACCGAAGCCAACTGGTCTTCCCAGTGCACCCCGGCTGCGCCGGCGCGAATCATCGCCTTCATCAGTTCAAAGGCGTTCAGCACGCCACCAAAGCCGGCTTCGGCGTCGGCAACGATCGGCGCGAAGTAGTCGATGTAGCCCTTGTCACCGGCGTTCAGGTCCTTCGAGCACTGGATCTCGTCGGCACGACGGAAAGAGTTGTTGATGCGCTCGACGACCTTCGGCACTGAATCCACGGGATACAGGGACTGGTCGGGGTACATCGCCGCGTAGGAGTTGTTGTCGGCGGCAACCTGCCAGCCCGACAGATAGATCGCCTTGACACCCGCCTTGACCTGCTGCATCGCCTGCCCACCGGTCAGCGCACCGAGGCAGTTGACGAAGGGCTCGTTGTTGACCAGGTCCCACAGTTTTTCGGCGCCGCGACGGGCAACGGTGTATTCGATCGGGAAGGAACCACGCAGGCGTACGACATCGGCCGCCGAATAGCCGCGCTTGATGCTTTTCCAGCGGGGGTTCTCGGCCCAGTCTTTTTCCAGTTCGGCGATCTGCTGTTCTTTTGTACTCATGATTGGCTCTCCAAAATTAGGAAGTGCGGTTGCGGCAAGAGTGGCGCCCGGGGGTCGAAGCAACAACAAACCAGAGACTCGACAGCGGGTAACCAATGGTAACCAGTATAACGGCCTTTGCTAATGCAGGCAACTGTCTTATATAAGACATAAGATATATTTTTTGTTTAGACAAAACAGCCGCTTGCCGTTTACGTTCCGCATTGCGGGACGAAATTCTCCAGCGCGAAATGCCTCCCGCCTATGCCTCAGGGGTTTCCGGCGTGAAGACGAGTTCGGGAAGAATCACGTCCCAGCGCTTGCAAGGAAGCTGCTCAAGGTTTTCGGGCCGGCTATCGCGGCGCGACCGGACAAGGGGCGCGGCGAGCCGCGCAGCGACCAAGCAGATGGCCCTGAAGATCGCGCCACGCGCGGCGTCGTCGCGCAGCTCGGCCGAGATAAGCTCGCAGATATGGGTAAGTTTCTCGGCCGGCGTCGTCGGCCGCACAGCGAAGGGGAGTGCTTGACCAGGTCGCGCTCGGCGGGCCAGGGCTGGCTGACGCCGGCCTACCTGTGCGGCGTCGGAAGCAAGCGATACGGCGCCAGATGGCGATTGGTCAGGCGGGTGCCTTCGATATAGACACGCTGGACGGGGCTCGCCGAAATGGCCGGCTCACCATAGTCCCGAAGAACCTTGCTGACATAGGCCATGGTTTCCGGAAAAGGCGGAACGCTGTTTCCATAACGGATGACGGCTCCTTCACCAGCGTTATAGGCTGCCAGGGCTAGCGGCACACTCTTGAAACGGTCGAGCAACTGACGAAGGTAGGTGGTCCCTGCACCAACATTGCTCTCGGGATGGGCCGGATCCGAAACGCCAAACCGCCTGGCCGTATCCGGCATCAATTGCATCAGGCCGACCGCCCCTTTCGGAGACACCGCGTCGGAACGATAGCCCGACTCGGCGCGAATGACTGCGTGCACGAGGGCCGGATCCACGCCATTGCCACGCGCATGGCGCTCTATCAGGCCGGAGAACGGGCCGCCAGTCTGGCTGTCCCTGCCGGTGCTCGCTGCCGCATTCCGCCGGGCACGATAGTCTGAACGCTGAATCGTCAAGAGAAACGGATTCGGTCCCTTGCCCGCTTTTCCGGATCGCGCGTAGGCCGCGTTAACGCCATCTCGCGCCTGGCTGAACGCTGGCGTTGGCAGCAGCGCTGTCGCCGCCAGGAGCACGCCAGCAAACACGAGGCTTCCTGGCCGGCGAGTAGGTGCCTCAATAGGCACTGCTGTCCTTGAAGACCAGAATGATCGTGCGGCAGACGATGTACAAATCCATTTTCAGTGACCAGGTGCGCAGATACTCCAGATCAAAGTCGATCCGCTTTTGCATCTTGTCGAGCGTCTCCGTTTCACCGCGGTAACCGTTAACCTGAGCCCAGCCGGTAATGCCAGGTTTGACCTTGTGGCGAACCATGTAGCGTTTGATCAGTTTGCGGTAGGTTTCATTGTGCGCGACGGCGTGCGGACGTGGCCCGACAATGCTCATTTCGCCGAGTAACACATTGAAGAATTGCGGCAACTCATCCAGCGACGTCTTGCGCAATACAGCGCCAATCCGCGTGATTCGCGCGTCTCCCCGGCACGCCTGGGCGACCAGGGGGCCGTCTTCGCAGACGGTCATCGAACGGAACTTGTAGACCACGATCTCCTTGCCATCGAGTCCGTAACGCCGCTGCTTGAAAATGACCGTTCCCGGCGAATCCATGCGGATCAATGCGGCGATCAGCAGCAGGACAGGAGAAATGAGCAGCAGGATGGTCAGCGAGAGAACGATGTCGCTGCAGCGCTTGACGATCCCGTTCAGCCCGGCAAACGGCGTGTCACACACCGCCATGACGGGCACGCGGCCCACCGCATCCATCCGCGCCTGAATCAGATCCGTAACAAAGACATCGGGAACGAAATACACTGATGCGGTGGTGTCGGTCAGCGTATCGAGCAAGGAAAGGATGCGTGGCTGGCTGGCCATTGGCAGTGCCAGGTAGATGATGTCGATGGCGTCAGTCCTGGCATGTCCGGCGACATCGGAAAAGCGGCCGCACAGTCGCTTCGAGTCAATACCCACACGGCCAATGTCGCGGTCGTCGAAATAGCCGACGAGTTCGATCCCCAGTGTTGGATGAGCGGCAATTTCTGCGGCCAGGTGCGTCCCCAGTTCATTGCATCCGACAATCACCGCACGCTTCTTGTGGCCACTCATCGAGAGCAGCCGTGGCATCAGCAGGCGCAGGGCCAAATGACAGGCAAGCTGCAAGCCTGGCGTCAGCCACAGCAAAGCGAGCAGCAGCTCCTCGGGAAAAAGTTTGTAGAGGCCGGTGGCCCAGCCAAAGAAGCCCAGCAGCGAGGCGACGCCCAGCCAGCTCAGAAGCACGTCGCGAACGGTGACGCGAAAGCGCTGTTCGATCATGCTCCTGCCAGGAAAACTCAGAGAAAACAGAAGGACACCGAGCACCACGTAGTGATGGTACTGATCGTCGCCCGACGCGTGCATGAGCCCCGTCAGCACGACCAGTTGGCGACCGGGTCCACCAGCGACTCGGTCAGCCGGAACAGGGCGCCACCCGCCCGATTGACGCCAAGAAATGGTCGATTCGCGGCCATCTCAGAAACTGCCTTTCGGCCAACAATATGTCCTCATCACGGTCCTCTCCGGCATTGGCGACCGCAGCCAGCTTGGCCACGATCAATCGCCTAGCGATCACAGGGTCATTTTATCGAGTGAAAACAAGATCACCGTGACGCAGTTCTCGTCCAGCTGTTCGCGGACATGGCAAGGTTCGTCCATCGACGATTTCGCCATGTGCTCACTCGATTCGAGCGCTGCGGTGCTGCCGGGAAAGCCAGCAATGGCGCCGGATGCCTGGGTAAGCGAGTTGGCGGCCAGGCGGTGAGCTTGCAGGTGAACCAGACCTCGATCTTCCGCCCCTGCCTGCGTCGACCTGTCGCATGGCGGTGCAATCGCCGTCAGCACGCCGGTGAACTTAAAGAAGAGAAATAACAATGATTCTGACTTCATCACCAACAAGACTGAGCAGCGCTCAGGTCATCGAGACCATGCGCGGCTCGCTGTCCATTGCCAACCACTTCAAGCTTCTCGTGTGGCTGCAGGGCGATGTGCAGCGGATAATTCCTCATGACGCGCTGATTTCGTACAGCGGCGCAATCGGCAGCGAGAATGGTCACTATGACGTCGTCTCTTCAATGCCCGGGATGCGAACGTCCAAACTGCCGCGCGACAAAATCTCGAAGCTTGGCCTAAATGCGTACCAACAATGGATAACTGCTGGCACGACGGTCGCCTCGGCGGCCGTCCCCGACGACCTGGGGAACGACTCCAGGGAAGGCGGCTGCCCCGCGGCGACGGCGAGCATGAAATACAGTCTCTTCCATGGCATCCACGATGCGCGCTTCAAGCTCGACCACTTCTATATCCTGCTGCGTCAGACAGGCGAGTTTACAGAGAACGAACAGCGACTGTTCGAACTGTTGCTGCCGCATGTCGATGCGGCGGTAAGCAGGATCGAAAGTCTGCAGACGCGACGGCCGGCCCTCGCGCCCCTCGCGTACATGCTGCCCGAGTCCCTGAACGCGGCAGGCCTGAGCAGCCGCGAACTGGAAATTCTGCAGTGGGTTCGTCAAGGCAAGACCAACCTTGAAATCGGGATGATTCTCGGTATCAGCGGCTTCACCGTGAAGAACCACCTGAAGCGCATCTTCGACAAATTCAACGTCAGCAACAGAGCGCAGGCAGTGGGCAAGCTGGAACAAGTCATCCGCCAGGGCGCATCCCCGGTATTGACTGCCGAATAGTTTTCGGGAGGAATTGGGCAGCAGAGTCGTCGCTCGTTGGCGACAGCGAAGCGGACCAGCCAGGACGACGGCGGGTCGTCCGGCGACCGGGTCGGCTGCCATCCGGTCACTCTACCGCGACGGGAACCACGCAAGCTTCCAGGCTAAGAACAGTGACGCTGGTAGCGACATGCGACCGCCGCAGGTGGGGTCGCCAGGCAATGCCGCGAATTGCAGCTTCCCGGATGTTTTGGCTCACCGCCGTAGCCATCGCCCCCTTTAAAACGTGCAATGCCGCTCGGCCACGATCTTTCCACCTCCCTGTGCGGCCGAGCGGCTAGCCCGTGATCACGCTTCTGCGGACCTGCGACGGCGAGCGACAGCACCGACAATTCCCAGACCTGCCAACAGCATGGCATAGGACTCGGGTTCAGGAACCGCAGCGACGAGAAAGTCCTGGTTCGTTTCCGAATGCAATTGGTCGACATAGTGCGTGACCGTTTGCGTGCCCAAGTTCGCCCAAATGGCGTCAAGAGCGGTCAGAGCTGCTTGCGTCGATCCCGTGCTGCTGGTGGCATTGAAGGTTCCGGTGGTGAAGCCGTAGCTACTGGTCGTCTCGTTGATAACTTCCCACACCGCAGACTGGAGCGCCGCGGAATTGTCCTGGCTGTTCGGCAACGAATTACTGGCCGCATAAGACATGAGCTGGTTCAAAGCCGTCGCCTTGCCTGCGCCCCAAGCGGTGGCCCCAGCCACCACCGAATAGTTATTGTAAGTAGTGCCGAAACTGAATACTTGACCAATCTCGGCGCAAAATGTAACGAAGGCATTGCCGTTCAGAAACCCAGAGAACTGACCGGCCCCACCACTATAACCAGGAGTGCCCACGCTAACGGTAGACGGGCCGCCGTATGTGTAGCTGTTGAGCACGACTGTGTCGGCCAGCGCCGGCGCGGCCAGAGCTGCGGAGACCGCGACTGCTGCGAGACTCCTGACCATGAATCTGATTTCCATGATGTGATTCCTTTCGGTATTTATCGAGAGTTAATGACTTTTCTGCTGGTTTGGGAAACTGGATGTTTCATACCCTTTTCCACGCTAGTCAATTTACGCGCCGGGATTTGCTTCGGCAATAGCCATTTTGGGCCACTCGCCCGGGCTTTCCTGCCGGCAAGCGGACTTCCGGCCCACGACTCTAATATAAAAAGAATAATACGGACGCCATCCTTTCGAGGTCCGGCCGACAAGAAAAATCGGGGTGGCTGTTTTCGACAATAGTCCGTTTGGGCTATGCCGTGGTTTTCTGGATGCGCGCTTGTTCCCCAATCGCCTGGGTGCCAGAACCATTGAATCTGTTTTTTGCGAGCGGAAGGTTTGACGGCGAGGGTGCCGCTTGAGCACCCCCGCGCGCCTGAATCAGGCGGGTGTTCCCGGAGCCTCTGACGAACGACGGCGGCGGGCGATTGCACCCACCATGCCAAGACCGGCCAGCATCATGGCGTAGGTCTCCGGTTCCGGGACCGGCGGGATATTTTGGGATAGCAAGTCGCCTGTCGCCTTGTCCTGGAGCGCATCCTTAAGGAACTGGACTTTCAGGTGCGGCAATGCGAAATTGAGGGCGCCACCAGACGTGAAGTCGATCGTCCAGCTCATGTTGTCCGTCAACGCGATTGGCGCGCCGGTGAAGCAGGCGCCACCCCCGCCCCCGGTCGTGCAGCCGACGTTGGCCGAAAGGCCATGCACGAGATCGGCGCCAAATGAACCCGGTCCGCTGAAGATGCTGGCACTCGTGAGCGCCCCGATATTCTTGATCTCGAATGCCTTGATATAATTGATACCGGACCAGTTAGGGGTGGCGCCGGTGGCGGCATTAAGAATGTCCAGTTGCAGGGTGTTTGAATCAACCACCGTAGTGTTGAAAGTGACGCCCTGCCATGTAAGGCTGTTGTCAGCCGCTGCCGCTGGCAGTGCGGCGATTGCCAGAGCCGCCACGGCCACACTCTTGAGAAGTTTGGTTTTCATGGTGAGTTATCTCCTGTCCATTTGATTGATTGTTGTCACGGCCCATGCCGGTTGGTGAAACGCCGTGGGAGTGATTTTGTTTCCATTCATACGCGAGGCTAATCTACTTAACGCCTATTTTCGCAGCAATGGCGCATTCGGACTATTGCTGCTGCCGCCAAGATTTAATGGGGGTTTCTGATTGCGGCAGTCGCTCGGCGGAGATTATGCTTAGTCCAAACGGACTATTGCCAGAAGCGAAGCGGTCGACCGCCCTGCCGTAATTCGTCGTGTCCCTGAGGTTGTTGCAGGGATTGAATCCATATCCTGGCGACGAAAGGGATGCCCTGCCGGTAAGGCTCAGTCGGCGCTGCTCTTGGGTTCAACGAATGGAGTAGCGACGTGGCGGGGCAGTCGCAGGCTCGGCTGCTCTCGTTCCGCCTTTTTTGCCTGGCGGTGTCCTGGTCGAGATGGCGCGCTGGTCGCGTCTAGCATTGCCGAAGGAAGGCGAACCGTGTCGGCTATGGCAGACGGGGTGGCTTGGCGCGCTGCGCGACCAGGACGAGTGCCCGCTCGATCAACGTGTTGATTCCTTGCGTCGGCACAACAACTGGCGAAGCGCCAGCAAGACGAACATGGTATTTGTGAGCAGGTAGCGCTTCCATAGACGGCCCGGCTCGGAAAACAGCCGATGCAGCCACTCGAGCCCATAACGCTGCATCCAGAGCGGCGCGCGCTTGATGGTGCCGGCGTGGTAGTCAAAAGCCGCACCGACGCCGATCATCACCGCGTTGATTCGCCCGCGATGCGCCGCCATCCACTTTTCCTGCTTCGGGCAACCCAGGCTCACCCAAACCGTGCCCGCACCAGAAGCATTGATGCGCGCAACGTCCGTCGCATCCTCCTCCGCCGAGAGCGGACGGAAGGGTGGCGAAATCGCACCGGCCACTTTCAAACTTGGGAAGGCTTCCCGCAAGCGCTGCTGCAAAGTCGCCAGCGTCTCGTCGCTGCTGCCGTAGAGAAAGATCGACTCGTCGCGTCCCGCAGCTTGCGCGCAATACTTCCACATCAGGTCCGGGCCGTTGATTCGCTTCTGCTCGGCGAAACCCAGTCTGCGCAGCATCCAGGCCACGGGTGCGCCGTCGGGCGTCGCCATGTCGGCTTCCGCGACAACGCGACCAAACTCTGCGTCTTGCCCGGCAGTCACCACCGAATGGACATTGCAGATGCACACGTAGCGGCTTTCATACCCTAGCCCCCACTGGCGAATGCGCTCAAGCGCCTGCGCCCAGCGGATAGCGTCAATCGGTACGCCGAGAACCCGGCCGGTAAGGCGCTCGTCAGCCACGCTGGCCTCTCACTTCGTCGATCGCTTCCTGATAGATGGTCATCAGGCGCCGGTAATTCACCTCGGCAGAAAACTCGGCTTCGTACTGCGCCCGGGCCTTACGCCCCATCTCCCCCATCTCCTCGGGATGCGCCAGCGCCCACGCCATCTTGTCGGCCAGATCGCGCGGATTGCCCGGCTCGAACAGCAGTCCGGTTTCGCCATCTGTCACAATTTCAGCCATTGAACCCATACGGCTGGCAATCACTGGCAAGCCACACGCGAAAGCCTCCACAATGGTGCGGGGAAAGTTTTCATAGCAGATGCTTGACACTATCAGTGCTAACGCACCATTCATTTCTCGTCGGACTAATTCGCTCGACAAAGAGCCTAAGCTAGTCAAACCGCATACCTTCTCGATCAAGGCCGCTTCTGGGCCGTCTCCCGCCACACGCAACCGCGCAGTTGGGAGGCGAGCCATGGCTCCAACTAGGGTTGTAGTTCCCTTCTCGGCCGACAATCGGCCAACAAAAAGAAAATCCGCACGCGGGATATCCTCTGGCTCAGAAAAATCTGCAAAATTCGGCTTCACCACCACTCGCTCCGCAGGCAAACCACCCTCAATGAACTTCGCACGAGAAAAATCACTCAACGCAATATAGCGAGCCACCTTTCCCCGATACGTCCCGAGCACACGGTGCAGAGTCAGCATCCCCGCCATTGCCACCGATGCCGAGCGCGATCCCCGGTAACACGTCCGTGCTACCCCGCGCCAAGGCACATGCCCAATGCAGTCCTCGCACACCTCCTTATCGCGTAAGAACAACGCGTTCAGGCACATCAGGCGAAAGTTATGCAAAGTCTGCACTACAGGTATCCCGGCGCGATCTGCCGCCCAGTAAACCGAGGGTGAAATAAGAGGGAGAGTGTTGTGTACGTGAATTACGTGTGGCCGGAAACGGCGGATTTCCTCCGCCATATCACGTGTCGTGCGCGAAGACCAGAGCGTTTGCCTCGCCGCTGCAACTAATGAAAGGTCCGGGATAGCATTGTTATGGCGGAAATAGGTGCCCACTTGGTGGCCCCGTGATTCGAGAAGTGCAATCTCTTCCGCTACGACCGAGTCCTCGCCACCCCACTGCTGGTAAGCGCAATGAACGACGAGAACTCGAAATATTCCAATCACTCTGTGATCATTCCAGTAAAAAAACGGCTCGTCAGCCCTAAAAAAATAGATGACGTTCTCCTTTTGTCGTCTGATATTCACGGAAATTGAAATCAAATTTCTGAAATCGTAAAATAGTTTTAGCAAATGCTACCGAGAACTCGACCCGCTGAAAAACAATGGGTATCCGGCCAGCGTTGCGCACACCTTCCACTACCCCGGTCGCTTTTCTAAAGTTTGCACCATCCGGATCAAAATCGTAGTCATGATTGGCTGACATGCCTGACGCGAATACGCGCTTATCCTGACTTGTCTGCCAGCTTCTACCATCGGCAGTTTGCAGCGAAACAAACCCAAACTGGCGCCTAGGGAAGGTCACCAAAACCCCGCCATCGAACTGCACGTTTCCCTCGAGAACACCCGCGACGACCTTGTTGTGAGGGGTGTCGATGGTTAGTCGCGGCGTAGCACGATCCAGTAACAGTGCACCACTTGGCCTATTGTCTAGCTGCGACTTAGAACTAGCGGTTGTGTGGTCACTGGTCGTCGACCACTTCAATCGGATTGGCGTACTCAATGAAGCGACGTTCATCTCCGCTATAATGTGTCTAGCGCCAGTCCCGCATCCTTGAGGTCGGGAACAATAGCCGGGTGCGGGCCCAAAAATCTGCAACGGCGAAAAATTGATAAGTTCGCGGTTGATCCTCCGGAGACAGTTCTCCTCCTAGAAAAACCAAACCCGCCGCCGACCACGCGGCAATAGTGACTTCATCCCCACCGTGATGCAGTCCGAGATACACGCCACGGGGCGCCGAATCCAGAGGGTTAGACGGGGTCGGCAATGGCTTCCCGCCATATTTTGGTGACCCTTCTGCACCAACGTCGTAGATTGCCCAAGGTTGGCCATAAGTGTACAAAAAAACCCCATCCCAATCCTGGGTTTCGGCCAGAAATAAAAGCGCCCAGGGCCACTCCGCACGATAAGGGTACGGTCGGAAGAAGCTGTTCTCATACACCACGGTCGGTTTTCCCTGAACGCCGCCGTAATTGAAATTGTAGTAGACAGGGTTCGAGAGATTCAAGCGAAATGGGAAGAATGGGCTTTTCCTGCCATCGTTCAATGGCGTTTGGTACGCTCCTATCGCAGAATAGTCTCCAGCGGAATAGGCTGCTCGCGCGACCAACAGTGGATCACCAGCCTGTGTCGAATAGGTGAACGGTTGCACCGCGATTCCTCTTCCGGGAGTAGCCATTCCGCGAGCAACACGTTCAAGGCGTTGACTCACGCTCACGAAGCGCTCAAATATAAACTGGCGATAGGCGGCATGTTCTGGCTTGTCGGCGATATCCCAGTCGCCATCGTAGATTGGCAGATCCACCATGGACTTGCCGCCGTTCTGCCGCCAAAAATCCTGCCAAAGCCGATTCACTTGACGACGCAGTGAAGAAGGCAGGCCAGATACGCAGGATCGCCGCAAAGCGCAATAAACGAACTGGCTTTCGTTAGCTAGTTCCCAGCCAGAGAAGACAGGGTCATCCGCGTAGGTGCGCCCGGCGTACGGATTAAAATGGGTCAGGTAGTTACGGATATGGGCAGTCAGCATCGCTTCCCATCCCTCAGAAAGATACGCTGCGATTCCGTGCAGGCTACGGATATCGCCATCAGTGGCGTGCTGGCCGAGAATGGCTCGTACTTCCGGGTCTGGCCAACTGCGTATCGCGTCAAAATCTGGATAGTGAAGAGCAGGGTTCTGGACAAAAATTCCCTTGCGTTTAAGTTCCGCGATAAAGAAATCGTAGCGATCGAGTAGTGAGCCATCGTGCATGGTGGACCGGGGGAAGCGCCACTCAATCAACGAGCGGCGGTCGTAAAAAGTCCCTTGCGTAGGCCAGAGACGAACCGCGTTCACCCCCAACAGGGCAAGACGTTCAACTGCGTGAGTGATTTCATCATACGAAGGAAAAACCCCTGACTGGACATTGAATCCCCAGAAGCGAATGCGCTGCTTACCAAGAAAAAAAATGCCCATCACGCACCACAACATAGGTAGTGGTGCTCGGTCGGGGTAACAAGGGCACAGCAATTTCGCCACTCGTCGCGTTGGCGAAGCCTGTCTCAACCAGAGCGACAACTACCAGCATAAATAAAAAAAAATAATCCGCGTGCGCGCATCATCGCTTTGCTTTGACTCCAATTGCTAGGTGGGCCGTGCTTCTCACGTTCAGACATGTGGCGGCACGCATTTCCCCATGAATCATTTCCAGGACGACGTAAACGTAGAGTAGCAGCGCACCAATTATCAATAGCTGGCCACTAATATTTGGCGTTAGCATGCCAAAAGTCCAGAGCATTATAGCCCACGCGCTCGTGCACCGGAAAAAAACGCGGGGTCACATGGCCACCCAGAGTCCCAAAAAGATACACTGTTCGTAGTAAAAAGATAACGAGCAACAACGTTGCGACGACTCCGCCGTTGATCTGAGTTTGAACGAATTCATTATGTGCATGGACTGCTCGGAAATACGCGGCAGATACGCCACTGGCCATGATTTCATTCAATTTTTTGGGGCCAGCGATATATCCATGGCCCAGTAATGGCGCCTCAGCGATCAGATGGCGGGATGCCTGCCACACTTCCGTCCGTTCTGAAGCGGTTGCTAAGCTGCTGACCGAGCCACCTCGGGCGAGAAACTTTCCTACCGTATCGGTTAGGAGGTCTTGGGCAATCCATGCCATGCAAGCCAGTAAAATAATTGCCGCGGCGGCAAAGAAACGGCCGTACATTGCGCGAGGCTTGAGAAAAACAAAGAAGCATGTAGCCAGAAAAAATCCAGCCCAGGCACCCCGTGAATAGGTGGCCGCCATGACACAGAATGAAAGCAACAGGCCAAGGCGAAAGAGACGTGGTTTAAGCTCCAGGAAGTAGAAAAAGGCCATACCGGCCAGCACCCCGAGAGTGTTCGGGTGTGCGAAGGGGTTTCCCAAGCGGCCTGCTCCATTCTGGCCTATAGAATATACTAATCTGGGCGCGATCGGAAGTAGAATAAGCGTTAGCAGTAGCATAAGCAGCAAAATGGGGAAGACCACCCGCAATACCCAGTTCTCCCGATCGGGAAGACTGGTTGGCGCTCGCGTTACCACGGTTGCGATGAGAAACAACAATAGTATCCACTCTGCAAGTCGGTACATGGCAAGCAGCAGATCTTGCCCTCGTAGCACCAGAAAAGCGTCGATCAGATACCAGCCAAAAATAAGCATGGGTAAAGTGAGGGGCGGCCGAATTCTTGGCGTGGGCGCGACTTGCAGGCGGTTGGTATTGAAGAGGTTGAAGATAAAACATGACCCCACCAGAAAGAACATTGTAATGCGGCTTATGGACTGAGGGTTCAACATATCAGGCTTCGTAATTCCGCTAGTGTCGAAAGCCATAATAGATGGCATGTTGACCGACCAGACCCAAAGCAATAATATGTAAAGCGCCAGCTGTCCATTGCCCGCGGCGATGTGGTATGCCCACTTATAACCGACTAAAAGTGTGGCAAGCGCTGCAACAAAAATGGAAAAAAACAATTGCAAGGGTAGGTTCAACCGCTGACAGTATTCCGAGAAACACAGCAGAAAACGAGACCAGCAGCACTGCTGGAAGCTTGGCCAATGCCCTTTGCAGAGTGTTGTTGTTGATTTGTGCTATTTTCATTTTGATGGCAAGTGCCTTGGATGGCTCTAGCGGCGATGGTGAGTCGCGTTATGCCAGCCGACGATGCCCGCGGAAAACCCGGTTTCGTGGAAGATATATGTCATTAATAGGTATTCAGAAGTTGTTGAAGCATCTTGCAGCGGATAGCTTGGTGCTGTTCTGTCGTTGAATAGCCTTCACTGGCCCCGACAGCCAAAATACGAAGCAGATAGACGGTAATCCAGTTTTTGGCGTGGTTGGCTGTGATAGGAAAATTCTTGGCGTAATCATGTGCGGCCGGTAGGGAAAAAAACGGCGAAGAGCTCCGTTAGAACTTCTTTCGGCGATCGCCGGCGAACCAATACTGCAGTCTGATAAGAAAAAATGTAGAGCGTCAAGCCATGGCCAACCGTCCTTCCGTGCATGTTCCCAGTCCAGTATGAACAGTTCGTCGCCCTTGTCGTCCGTGCGTATATTCCAGGGAACAAAATCCCCGTGCTCAATACAGGTCAGAACCTCGTGGTTTGGGTTGCGTCGCAAGACGACAAAAGCCCTCGCTAACAGATCGGATAGATTAGGCTCGCGAGATAGATCAATAATGTCGTTCTCCACGCGGTCGACAAGCGAAGTCCAGGCAACCGTATCTTTCCCGAGCATTCGAATCAAAAAGGCAAAGTGTCGCTTCGTGAGCACGGGTTCGAGTGTCTGTTCGGGACCAGCGGATTCGACGAGGAAATAGGTATGCGGACGGTTGAATTCGCCCTGTTTTATCACGCGCGGCAAAGAGGATTCCAGTTTGGCTGCTTCTGTCAGCATCTGCGCCTCGTGCCGTAATGCTCTTGCCGCGGCCGGGGAATCAGCAATGCGTGCGTAGGCCAGACTATTGCCATCAGCATCCATTATTTTGAGCGTCAGTTTCGCACGTGGCCCGGGCATGCCCTTGAGTCCGCCGACGTACGCAGGGGTTGCTCCCGGTACGGCGTTCATTATAGGCGCAAGTTTTTGGCAAAGATGTGTGAGGGTTCCCACGGATTCCACCCAACCGAACCATATTCGCAGCGGCAAGGTGGCCGCCAGAGTTTGGCGATAGAGGTGTCCTGTCCAGCGGGAGGGGTAGTACATACGCAAAGTGGACTTCAAAACCCGGTTATTCGCAAGAGGCAGCACCAGATGGACACTCCCATCGCGCCGCCGATGTACAACATAAGCGGGTTTGCCGGCCCTGTCGGCTCGAGCGGCCGACGCGGTGAATCTGTCGCGCCAGGACCATGCAAGATAGACCAGCGCCGTCACCTCTCCGGAAACCAGTGCAAGCATGATGCCGCGTTCGCCGAACACGCGCACAGTCAGCAATGCCAGTGCGACAGAAAGCACTGCCCAGCAGGCGCTGGCATGTGCCAGGAGCCGGGTTTCACCCATGGCGCGGTGATAATAAGCCGCCATACGATAGCCGTAGCCAAAGAAATAGTAAAGCGCTTGAAAGACCACCAGAATTGCGAACGGACGATATTCCTCACCGTACAGTAATGTCATCAGCCACTCGTCTATGGGCAGCAAGAGCAGGGCGAATACGCCGAGGGCGACGCCGCCTGTGAGCCCCAGTCGTCCCAGATAGGTGATCAGCGAATGTCGTCCCCGATCCCGGAGATGCAGTGCTGCGCGCACCGGTACGATGTTGTCCATCCACTGGAAGGCAACGTTGACCGGGCCCAGCAGATTCTGGGCAGCTCGGATCGCGCCTGCGGCTTGCTGACCAATCATGCCTGCTCCGAGAAGTATGACGCCTTGCGAAGCCAACCATTGCAACTGCCATGTTAGGAGGAAATCCCTGCTCGCTGACCAGTGCTGCTTAATCACGATGACCGCCTCGGCATAACTCGGACGTAAGCCATGGCTTGCGGCGGTCACCAGGGCTGAACCCGAAAAAGCAAGGGCAAGCGCCAGCAGAGCGGCGTTGGGCGTCAGGTTATTCGAGTAGATCAACCAGGCCAAGATGGCTAACTGGCCACCATAGGCGAGCAAATCACTGAAAAAGACGGCGCGATTCGCTACCTTCACGTACAGTGCGCGCCGCAGCCAGTCCTGTAACTGGTATCCGGCCATGGCAAAGGCCAACGGCCAGATCATCGGCCCTAGGCTAAGGTGCTCGGACCACCACCCCATCAACCATGCGATGAACTGCACCCCGCCGAGCGTCACACACAACACCAGCAAGGTATATCCAAAAAAGCCGCGTAGTTGCTTGCGCTGAATCTCCTTGTCGGATTCCGCAGGGACTGCCGTCATCATGGGTGCGACGACCAGCGACGCCTGGAACGTGTTGGCGTAGAGGAGATAGGCTTGCGCCACAACGTACGCACCAAACGCTTCAAGTCCCATCACGCGGGCGAGCAACACTCCGGTGATGAAATTGCTGCCACTCACCAGAGCTTGGTCGCCCAGAGACCATAGGTGGGAGTGCGAGGGGGGAAAGAGTTTTGTCATGCTGCCACTACAGGTTCTCTGTCTTTGAGCGGATTTCTTGCAACTATCACAGCTTGTTCGGTTTCGATCGGGGCGTAGATGGCGGCCGCCAATGCATCGGGGCCATATTCAAGTGCGCGCTTTCGCGCACCTGTCGACTTTTGTGCCAGCGCCTTGCGATCGAGGCATAAGCCGGTCAGGCGATGGGCCACGGCATCGATCAGGCTGCATTTCGAATGGCCGTCTGGATCCAGGGCTACGCCGCCGGTTTCGTCGACCAAGACCCCTGGCCCGCCCAGTTTCAGGCAAACAACGGGTAGGCCGTTCTGCATCGCTTCCAGTACAACCATGCCGCCGGAGTCATGCAGACTGGGAAACAGCAGGACGTCATGATTGCGGTACAGGGCAGGGAGCTCGGATTGACCGACCCACGGTATCCAGTCGATGCTGTCTGTCATGCCGAGTTGATTCGCCAATTGGCGCCAGCGTGCTTCGTCGGGACCGCAGCCGATCATCGAAAGTCTTGCGTCGGGAAGGCTCTTGAGAAGGCGGGAGAAACTGGCCAGCCCGAGATGCATGCCCTTCCAATAGAGGAAACGCCCCAGATAAAGAATACGTGGCGACGGTACTCCGTGTGATTCATGCGGGCGGACTGCTTCCGGGCCATCAAGAGCGATCGCCAGCTTGATCTGGGTCTTGGGCCAATACCGACGCGGCACGAGATTTTTCGTTTGTCCCGACGTGACATAGATCCGCTCTGCCTGTGCGAACGTCCGCCACATCAAGGGATCGACTTTCACCAGCGCATTGGCTGCGTCTCGTGCGGCGTCCAGCAACCAGCCTCGCCAGCCGTAACCAGAGCGCAGGCGCCACGGTGCGCGCTCACCGCCCGCGACAGGGCCAAAGATGAAGGGGATACCCAGCCCGCCCATGAAGCTCGGCTGCCGAACGCTGACAAAAGTGGCGTGCTGAACGCGGTCAAACTTGTTCTCGGCATGCTGTTTCTTCGCGACCTGATACGCACCCCACTGCCAAAGCAGATAGTAAAGGTGAACGCCCCGCCCGCCCTTCTTCCACCAACTCGCCCATTTGGGCAAGTCGTAATAGGTAAAATGCAGCCGCGCTTTGAGGGCGGGCTCAAGGCGCCGATATTCGGGCTCGATGGTCTCCTGGTTGTTGCGACGGGTCAGCACCCAGATTTCATGCCCGCGCCGCGCCAATGCCAGCGCCCAGTTCCAGCCAACGCCGGGTTCGGAGCCTTTGCCGGGCTCGCAGGCGTAGGCGGAAAGCAGGATACGCAAGGATTTGCGGGGAGAGTCGCTCATCGTGCGGCTCCGATGCGGGCCGAGGTACGCGTAGCGAGGTACTCGAGCGGTGCGGCAACTGCCGCGGCGAGAGTCTCTTTTAATCCACGGCCGGTATCGATCGAGATGGCGTGCAGTTGAAAGGCAAGATGGGCGTAATCTTTGGAAAGAACTTGAGCGGCCTCCAGGGTGATTTCGCCTTTTCTTGCCACCAGCAGCTCGGGAGGGGCGTGCAGAATCAGCCAGATATCCGGCTTTGGCACCAGGTCGACGAGCAGACGCTGGAGAAAACTGCCGCGTGGCAAGCGGTATCTGGCCGGGTCAACCAGCATGTCGTGGTAGTAGCGATCGAACACGATCAGGTTCGAGCGCACCTTGGCCGGATACACCCAGCGCAGCCATCCCATCCAGTAGTCGATCATGAACAGGCCGACTTTCGCGGCACTGGCGAGGTGGCCACGCGGTTTTTCGCCATGTGGATCCGTGACGACAGTACTGCCGAGGGCTGCGCCGAAATGCGGGCGCAGATGGAAGCGGCGTACCCGCCGAAAGACCGGCGCTAGCTCACGTTCGAGATGCTCGATGACGGTGGTTTTACCGCTGCCATCCGGGCCCAGAACGGCGATGACGAGGCCGGTTGGGCGCAGGATGCGGCGCGCGCGGCGCAGTATCTCGCTGGCTCGGCTGAGCAGCCGCCCGACGAAGGCTTCGCGGGGCATGCTGTCGCTCAAGGCGAGCTGCAATTGCTGGCGGTGTTGCTCAAACCACGCCACGTTGCCCTTGCTAATTGCGGACTCCAGCTCGTCTGACAGGGGTAACGGCGCAAGCCGCGCCAGCACGGCGCGACAGCCTACCGGGTCTTCCGCCAACAGGGTGGCAAAGGTGTCGATGTGATGCGCTTCGACCACACCCTTGTCGCACCGCTTGACGAAGTAATACTCGAATTCGACCGCCGCCGCAGGAATCCAGAAGCCGGCCGCCGCCTTCCGGCGGCTGGCGAGGACCGCTTGGCCGCGCAACCAGAGCCGCCCCTTGCTCCGATAGCTGGCGGTGGAGTCGGGATGCAGGTAGGCAATACGATGGCCAGTATGGCTCGCGAGCGCGTAGCAGCACGCCGAGGGGCCGTGCTGGACTGCCTGTACCAGCCGCGCGCCAGGCACGCTGCTGGCGTCATTGAAAAGCGCCGGCAGGCGCAGGAAATCGGCTTCGGAGACCATGAAATCAATGTCCGAATCGATTCTGTCCGGATAGCCGCTGTAGCCAGATAAAATCACATAAGGCATGGCATGCGCATCGAGCGCGGCGCAGAAGTCGAGAAACATCTGTTTGCGCACCGCTTCCACAGCAACCGTAGACGCATCGTCTGGGGAGGGCTGTGCCGACGCCGCGACGTTCATTTGGTCTGCTTGATTCACGGCAAACCCGCTTGAAAATCGTGACAGGCCTTGGCCAGACCCGCTTGCAGGCTCGTTTTCGCTTGCCATCCCAGAGAACGCAACCTGGAAACATCCATCAGCTTGCGCGGCGTGCCATCCGGCTTGCTATCATCAAACTCGGTATTCCCTTCGTAGCCGACCACGCTCTTGACCGTTTCGGCCAGTTCCTTGATGGTCAGGTCGTCACCGACGCCGATATTTACGACCGGTGGCATGAAGATTCCCGTCGCTGCTTCCTCACTGCCGAGCAGCGTGTTGAAGGTGTCATCGGGGAGGGTCATGAGGTAAATGCAGGCATCGGCCATGTCTTCGCTGTACATGAATTCGCGGCGTGGTGTGCCGGTGCCCCAGACGCTTACCGTGGGTGCCTTGGCTTGCTTGGCTTCATGAAACTTGCGAATTAGTGCTGGGATGACATGGGAGTCATCTGGGTGGTAGTTGTCGCCGGGGCCGTAGAGATTGGTGGGCATCGCGGCGACAAAGCGGGTGCCATATTGCCGGTTGTAGCTCCAGCACATTTCGATGCCGGCGATCTTGGCCAGCGCATAGGGCCGGTTGGTGGCTTCGAGCGGGCCGGTGAGCAGTGATTCTTCCTTGAGCGGCTGCGGGGCGAGCTTGGGGTAGATGCAGCTGGAACCGAGAAACAGCAGGCGCTTGACCCTGTTGCGGTAGGCAGCGTTGATGACGTTGCTCTGGATGGCCAGGTTGGACGCAATGAAGTCGGCCGGGTAGGCATTGTTGGCGTGGATGCCGCCCACTTTTGCAGCGGCGAGGAAAACGTAATCGGGCTTTTCCTTGGCGAACAGGGCTTCAGTCGCTTCCTGCCGGGTGAGGTCGAGCTCGGCATGGGTGCGGGTGATGAGCTGGTTGTAGCCATGCGCCTGGAGGTTGCGCACGATGGCGGAACCAACCAGGCCGCGGTGGCCGGCGATGTAGATTTTTGCGTTCTTGTCCATACCCGGCCTGCTTTACTCGTGGTGATCGAAGGCGGCGTAGCCGTGTTTCTTGACCAGTTCGTCACGTTCGGCACTCTTCAGGTCTTCACGAACCATTTCGGCAACCAGTTCGGCGAAGGTGGTTTTCGGTGTCCAGCCAAGCTTTTCCCGGGCCTTGGTCGGGTCGCCAAGCAGGGTTTCGACTTCGGTGGGGCGGAAGTAACGCGGATCGACCCTGACGATGATGTTGCCGTTCTGGTCGGTCCCTGTTTCTTCAACGCCTCGCCCTTGCCAGGTGATCTCGATGCCGAGTTCGCGCGCGGCGGTATCGACGAACTGGCGCACGCTGTATTGGACGCCGGTGGCAATGACGAAGTCGTCGGGCTGGTCCTGCTGCAGCATCAGCCATTGCATTTCGACGTAGTCCTTGGCATGGCCCCAGTCGCGGAGGGAGTCCATGTTGCCAAGGTAGAGGCAGTCCTGCAGCTTGAGCTTGATTCGTGCCAGCGCACGGGTGATTTTGCGGGTGACAAAGGTTTCGCCGCGCAGCGGTGATTCGTGATTGAACAGAATGCCGTTACAGGCATAGAGGCCGTAGGCTTCCCGGTAATTGACCGTGATCCAGTAGGCGTACATTTTGGCGACGGCGTAAGGGCTGCGCGGGTAGAAGGGGGTGGTTTCCTTCTGCGGGGTTTCCTGGACGAGGCCATAGAGTTCGGAAGTGCTGGCCTGGTAGAAGCGGGCCTTCTTTTCGAGACCGAGAATGCGGATGGCTTCGAGGATGCGCAGGGTGCCGATACCGTCGGCGTTGGCCGTGTATTCGGGGGTTTCGAAGCTGACGGCCACGTGGCTCATCGCGGCGAGGTTGTAGATTTCGTCGGGCTGGACGTGCTGGATGATGCGAATCAGGTTGGTCGAGTCGGTAAGGTCACCGTGATGCAGGATGAAGTTGCGGTTGTTGACATGTGGGTCCTGGTACAGGTGGTCGATGCGGTCGGTGTTGAAGAGCGAGGCGCGGCGCTTGATGCCGTGCACGATGTAGCCCTTGTTGAGCAGGAATTCGGCGAGGTAGGCGCCGTCCTGGCCGGTGACGCCGGTAATCAGTGCTGTTTTTGTCATGACTTTGCCTGTTCAGGGAGTTACGGAATCAAACGACCGGCGACGCGAATGCGATCTTGCGCATTGATGGCGGCAAGCATGTCGCGAACGAAGTGGTCTTGCAGTTGGTAGGCCTTGCTAACGTCCTGATCGATCGACGACACGCGCACCAGCATGCCGTCGGGTACTTTTCCGGTGAGTCCGTAGCGCAGCTGGATCAACTTGCGGCCCAGACCGGGCAGCGTCACCTCGTCACCGATGGTGATCCAGTAGGTGATCGGTTCATTCCGGCTGCCTTGAACCGCTTCAAGGCGTCGCACCGGCAGGACGCCGCTCTCGGTCGTGATCTGGCTTTCGCGGTTATTGCTCAACTGAAAGCCCTGCGCCGCATAACAGAACTCCGGCCGATGTACCTGTGTCTTGTCGCCACTCTGGTCGCCGCCGTAGGCGATGGAGAGCATGATGCGTTGCCCGTCGTCGTTGACGTAGGTGCGGGAAAGCGTTTGGTCATAGAGGGCGTCGAGCTTTTCCTTGACGTCGGGGCTGACCAGGGCCGGCACGATGCCGGGAGCGACTCGCCAGTCGGCAAACTGCTCAGGAAATATTCGCGCGATATCCATACGCGCACCCTGGTCGGCAATCTTTTCAGTTGGCCGCAAGGCCATCGCCAGGCCAGATGCTGCGAGCATGAGTGCAAGCAGGAGGACGTTTCTCAGCCAGAGCTTCACTGTCTTGCCCCCCGCGCAGCGCGACGATGCCGCCACCTGACGGCATATTGCAGCAGCGAATCGACGGCAATGATCAGCAGCAGCGCACTCAGGAACAGGACCATGCCGGCAAAGGCATGCAGGAAGCCTTGCCCCGCTTCGTCCCCGAAGTGTAGGTAATCAGCGTCAGCACCATCACGCGGATGACGTTGGCGGTGAAGGAGATCGGCACGATCAGGATGGCCAGCGTGACGTTGCGCAGCAGTGAGTCGCTGCGGATGATGTTGAGGTAAAGCAGACCCAGCGCTTCCAGGGTGAACAGGGTGTGCAGACCGGCGCAGGCATCGGCCACCAGCAGCTTGTACTGGCCGATCTGCAGGACTACGCCGCTGCGGGCGATGGGGTAGCCCGCCGAGAAGAGAATGTGTTCGGCGACGAAGGAGACGGCCGTCTTCATCGGCATGGTCAGCGCATCGACAAGCGCACCGGGTAACGGGATCATGAACAGCATGAAGAACAGTGCAAACCACTGCGCCTTCAGTGCCGCCGTTCCGCGTGTGAGCAACAGAATGGCGACCAGCAGCCAGATGATGGAACCGACTTCGAAGAGGAGGATGTCCTGCGAGCGCCCGATGATGTAGAGCAGCAGCCCGACGATGAAGATCGGCCAGCCCCAGGTACTGGTCTGCTGGCCGTGACTGGCCAGCCACATGTTTGGCCAATTTCGCCAGGCCAGCCAGCAGGCGACGGACAGAACGATCGGGCCGTGCTTTTGCTCGTCGGTTGCCCAAATGGTTCGAAACAGGTCAAGAAAGCTTGGCAGGTAAAGGACCATCAGTCCTGCGATAATCGGCAGCCATGCCAACCACTGCGCAAGCGCCTGCCGCGACGCGCGCGGAATTGCTGGAGCGACCATTCCCATGCCGTGTCTACTCCCCGCCCGATTGCAGCAGCTGCGTATTGCTTCGCTGGTGCTGTTGCTGGTTCTGGTGCCGGGTGTGTTTGTGCTTGGCGCGCAGCCAATTGCTGTCGGCCTTGTTCCAGTGCCGTGGGACAAGCTGGCACACCTTGCGTTGTGCATGCTGCTGGCGATTCTGATCGCGCTGTCTGCCGGACTGCTGCGTCTGCATGGCGTTGCCCTGCTGCTGCTGGCCTTTGTCCTCACGACCTTGGTGGGCATGCTGGACGAAGCGCATCAAGCCTTCCTGCCCGGTCGTTCCGCCGGATGGGACGATTTTCTTGCTGACGCGTTCGGTGCGCTGCTTGGCGTTTTCGCCCTCGCCCGGCTGGGTCTTGCCGGGCGTGCCGGCAGTTGAGCGGCGGGAAGTCAGCTGGCTGTCGTCGATTGCCTGCTCGCTGCCGGAATGCGCGTTGTGTGTTGCCGACACGAAGGCGGCTGGGTCGACAGGGAATGCGCAGACCGGCATCAGTTCTACCCCTGGTTGAGCACGGAACCAACGACAGTGGCGCCGCAATCGTGCACGGAATGGACAAGCGCTTGCAGGCGTGGCGCGAAGCTGACGTTTCGGCGTGCGACAACGAGGCTCCCACGGGCGCGAACGGCGATTGTCTGATGGTCGGCAGTCTCGGCCGCGGCCGGCGTATCGACGATGATCACGTCGTATCGACCCGGCAGGGTCTCCATCAGATTTGCAAAAGCTTCTCGGCTGAGCAGTTCCTGTGGATTGGGGGGCACGGCACCGGCGGGTAGAACGCACAGGCCATTGAGGCGAGGGATGCAGCCGATGGCTTCGGTAAGCACTGCCCGGCCGGCGAGAATGCTGGACAGGCCCAGCTTGTTGGGCAGCCTGAAGAGCTGGTGCTGGCGGGGTTTGCGCAGATCGGCATCGATCAGCAGGGTGCGCTGACCCAACTGGGAAAAGACCACGGCCAGGTTCGCGGCGATGAAGCTGCGGCCTTCGCCGGAATCCGGGCTGAGCACGGCCAGAGCCTTGCCGCTACCCGTATCGGCATCGAACCAGCGCAGCAGCAGCTGGCTGCGCAGGGCGCGCAGTTGTTCGACAAAGGGACTGAAGGGCTTGAATGCGGCGACGACTTCCTCGCTGACGCACTCGTCGCCCGCCATGAGGTACGGGTAGTCGTACTGCTGCGACAGGGCCTGTTGAACGTCCTCGTCGCTGAGCAGCCCGAGCTGGACGGCGGCGTCGCCGAAACGCATTCCCTGAGCACTCTGCAGCCTGAGGATGCTTTCGGCGTCCGCGGGTGCCAGGCGACCGCTGTCGATCAGCATGGCGCCAATGGACGGACCTGGGCCGAGATGGAGTTTTTCAGTCATTACGTTCATTACGGGTCAGGCCTCCGAAATCTTTAGCTGTGTTCCTGGATTGTTGCGATCGACGCGGGAGGTGGGCGAGAAACGCCTGCCTTTGCCCCGACCCGGTGTGAGCGCCGAGCCAAGCGCGGCGAGTACCGGCAAGTCCAGCATCTGCGCGAGATCATCGGCCGAGCGCACGCGTCGTTGCGCGAGTTCGAGCAACAGCGCCGCACCGATCCCGAGCAGTGTGCCGAGGAAGACCGAGACGAGCAGGTTGAGAAGGAGCTTCGGCTTCGAGGGCTCAAGTGGCTGCGAGGCTGGCGTGAGAATCGCGATGTTGGTCTGCAGCGATTGCGACTCGAACTTGCTCTGTGTCATGCGCTGCCCGATTGCGTCGAAGCCCCGTTGTGCAGTTTCCACTTCACGCGCCAGCACATCGATCTCGTCACGCTGGATCTTGAGATCAAGCACTTTTTTTCCGTTGCGCTTCGATCGCAGCCTGGATCTCGATTTCCTTGGCCTCGCTGACCAGTCCGGCCGTGCCAATGGCTCTGGTCACCTTGGCCGTCTCGCTGCGCATGCGTGTCCTGAGTTCGTTAATTTCCGCCAGCATGCGCTGGTACTGCGGGTGGTTTTCGCCGAGGTTGCCCGAGAGTTCCTTGAGTCTGGATTCCAGGCGTGCGAGATCGGCTTTGAGCTGGTTGATCAGCGGGTTCTGCATGACTTCCTGCAAGGTGTCCGAGCGGTCGATCTTCTGCTTGCTGGTGGAATCAGCACCCTGCGACTCGGCCTGGGTGAGCAGCGCTGACAGCTCGTTGTATTTCTGCATCTCGTAGTCAAGGCTCTTGTCAGCGGCGATGATGCCGGTCTTCTGCTGGAAATCCGACAGTGCCTTTTGCGCCACCTCGAGGCGTTCGCGCTGGGCCTTGACCTGCTGATCAAACCAGTCGGCGTACTGGCGAGCCGGCTCGACGCGCAACTCGATGTTGGTAGCGATGTAGGCCTGGGCGAAGGCATTGGCGATCGCTGCTGCGAAGACCGGGTCGTGTCCTGTGAAGCCGATATGGATGACGTTGCTTTCGCGCGCGGGCTGGACGTCAAGCTTCTTTTGCAGCAACTGCGCCAGCCAGGCAGTGAGCTGGCCCTTGCCGTCGGTCGCTTCCTGCCATTGTTCCTTGATCTGCGGGTTTTCGTCCATGCGCAACAACTTGACGACGAGCTGCGCCGTGCGGTCGCTGTTGATGATGTCGATCTGGGTGGCCATGTAGCCGGGTGCCATCATGCCAGGCAACACCATGCCGACGATCGGGTCGGGCGATTTGACGTCGACGACTACCGAGGTTGCTGCCGTATATTGCTTCGGCAGCAGCAGACTGACCGTCAGCGTGGTCAGAACGGTCAACCCGAGCACGGCCAGCGCCACCGTTCGGCGTGCCCAGAGGATCAGGAGAAACTGGTTGAGAGTCATGGGGATCTTTCGGTTGGCGCGGCGATCAGAAGAAGCTTTCCTCGACGTGAAGTACGTCGTCGGGCTGGATAACATCGAACTTCTCGGGGGCAATCACGGCCAGGTTGCCATCTGCTGTGCGGCGATGAATGCGCAGGCTCCGCTCGGTGCCGCGCATCGTGAGGCCGCCGCCCCGGACCAGCGCCTGCAGCACGGTCATCCCCCTTTCGATCCGGTAGGGGCCGGGGCGCTGGACTTCACCATAGACATAGAAGACGGGCGCCCGGTGCACGTAGATGACGTCACCACCCGCGACGACGATGTCCTCATCGCTGTTTCCCGACACGAACAAGGCAGGCACGTCGACCTCTTTGCGGAAAGGCTTCCCGTCCCGGATGCCGGTGACGATGACGACGTCCGAACCATCGGGAATCGCTCCACCAGCCGTCGCCAGCATGTCGGTCAGCCGGGTGTTGCCGGTTTCGATCGGGTAGCGGCCAGGGCGATTGACCAGCCCGAGCACGGATACCTGGTTTCCCCTGACCTGCGTCAGCAGAATATTGACCTGCGGTTTCTGGACGAAACCTCCTTCGCGAAGCTTGTCGGCGATGGCTTTTTCGGCATCGCGGAGGGTGAGATCTCCCAACTGTACGGCGCCGATCAAGGGATAGGTGATGATCCCGCTGTCAGCGACACGTGATTCCACGGTCAGGTCGGGGTTCTGGAAGACGCTTATCCTGATCGCATCGCCAGCCCCGAGGCGGTAATCTGCCGATTTGTCCTCAGCCTGCGCAAGGGACGCGAAGCTCAGTGGGAGCAGGATGAAGAGAAGGAGTGTCTTGAAATAGCTCATGGTTAGCGCTCGCTTTGCTTACTTGAGTCCGGCAACGCCTTTGTTGATCGCTGCGTCGCCGGGGGGTCGTCGCGATTTTTTTCGGCGGGTGCTGCGGGCGCACTGCCCGAGAAGTCACCGAGATACTCGATCTTGGCCTTGCCACGCAGTTGCTTGACCGCGTCGCTCACGCGCTCGGCCTTTTGCTTGTTGGTCAGGTAGCTTTCAATGAGCGGTAATGCTTTCGCCTCGTCGAGTGGCTCGGGCTTGGTGCCCAGAACGGTGACGATGGCGGCGCGGCCGGCGTCTTCATAGACCTGCGGCTGCCCTTCCTTGGCCCGGGCAATCCTGGGTAGCAGATCGAGCGAAATCTGTTCGGCGGATTTGATCGCGGGACCGCCACTCACGGCAACGCCGCTGGCCTTGAGGCTGTCGGCGATCGCTGCCACCGGCTGGCCTTTGGCGAGCTGGTCCTTGACCTTGGCGAGAGTTTCCGGGGTGCTCATAAAGGCAAGCTCCTCCAGACGATAAACCTTGCGATTGGCGAAATTGTCGGGATGGTCGGCGTAGTACGTTCTCAGCTCCGTGGCTGTCGGTTTGGCAACACCGCTGCCCGCCTGCTCCAGGTAGGCTCGCGCCAGCACTTCGCGACGCGTGGCTTCGAGCAACTGCATGACATTCGGCGTTCGATCCAGCTTCGCCTCCAGCGCCTGCTGTACAGCCAGTTCCTGGTCAATCAGCCCTTCCAGAACCTGTCGTCTGGCGGCGTCGGCTTGCTCCGCCTGGATGGACGGCCCTCGCTGAAGAACGAAATTGATCTGATGTACGGAGATCTCGCCATCATTGACCTTCGCCGCCGCTTGTGTCGCGACTTTCTTTTCCGAGGCAGATTCGCCGCAGGCACTGACTGCGAGTGCTGAAACGAGTGCGGCGATAATTGTCGTCGAGGTTTTCATGTGTTTCCTTCCTGAGCTGAGCATGGCAGTTTGCAGAGGCTTTCAATATTTTGCGGTGGCGGAGATGAACACGATGCGGTCGCGGTAATCGAACGCATCGTAGTTGGAGTTGCGATCAGTCAGTGTGACGCCGGCATTTAGTTGCAGCCAGCGCGCTGGCGTGTAGGCCACATCGAGGCCTAGGCTGGAAGTGTCGTCCTGGCGCTGTTCAAGACCTGCCGGGAGCGGAATGATGGCCCCTCGATACGCTTGGAGCCCATAAGCGACCCGCCCATTTACGGTGATCTGGCTGGTCGCTGCCCACTGCGCGGCCAGCGTGATTTGGTCGAGGACGTAGTAGCTGGAGGTGAGTTGCTGGTATGCTTCCAGCTTTCGGTTGTAGCCAAAGCTGAAAACACTCTTGCCGCTGTAGGCATAAAGGTACTGCAGGTTGCCGACCCATCCGGCATAGTCGCGCTGCGAAAAGTGCTGATGCTGACGGTCCAGGTAGTCGAGCCGGCCTCGTAACTGACTGTGCCCGGTGAGGCGCCAATCAAGCTCGACGCCGTAGTTGTCCTGTGTGAATCCGTTGTCGTACTGGAATACGCTGTTCAGCAGGCGATTCGAGTAGTTTCCATCGAGGTGAACAGCGCGGGCCGTCGCGGTATTTCCGGACGCGGGGCGAAAACGCAAACCGAGCTCGTATCCGTTTGCGTCATAGTCGCCATCCGTGCGCGTGGGAACTTGATTGGTGAGGCTGGTGGACACGAGGCCGGCTACGGCAGCCCAGCTGGAATGAAACCAGTAGTTGGCCTCGAAACGCTCGACTTCCGTCGTCTGCACGTTTCGTCGACCGGCGCTGCGGTTGTCGGCGTAGTCGTTAGGCAATTCGCTACGCAGAAAGGACAGCGTTCCGGTCAGGCGCTTGCCCGCAGACCACAACCATTTGGCATCGTAGTTGACAGCGACAAAGTCGAGGTAGTCGTTGGTTTGATAGCGGTAGTCGACCATATTCACGTTGGCAATCAGACGCTGAACGCCAATGGTCTTGTCAAGATTGGCGCCGATGGTGGTGGTCGTGATGGTGTCCGCTTGCGGATCGGCGTCAGGCGGCCGGCGGAAAAGGTTGTCATCCCACTGCGCAGACACCGTCGCGGTCAAGTTGAACACATCGGCCTCATCCGCCGACAGCGGTGACGAGGATAGAAGGGCGCAACAGGAAATCATGGTCAGAGGCTTCGCACAGAAATTCATGAGTGGAAAACACCACCTGGTCTTGGCGCGCTTTTCGCGCACACCTTCGCGATCCAAAGCAAGAGGGTAGCTACGCCTATGCAAGGCGTCGGAAGTCTGTCTTGCCAAGGCATTGTCAAAACGATGCTGCCGGTGAAACAACTGAGGTTCATTTTGCATTACTGCTCTCCGTTAGGCGCGTGTGGTTTCTCACACATTGATGCAGATGGCTCCAGCACACCCGGCCAGCATCTCCGTCCTGAGTTCCGTTACATCATTGACTGCTGCTGCAAAGCGATGGCTTGTCGTACCAGGCAGCCATCTCCCTTGCACTACACCACCAGAACAGTTTCGCGTGACCCAATGACGGGCAGCTGACTCTGGCGGCGTATGACCGGGAGTGCCTTGCAAAAGTATCCCGGGCAAGCTGACGACGATTGGCGCTTGCGCTCTGTTGCTGTCGACGCTGCATTGCTCGCTATTGTGGCGCGCCGTGCTGGTCGTTGGCGGATCACTTGTCAGGGGGGGAGGCCGATCAAGTGATACAGCTCGCTGTGCTGGTTGACGCAAACGAACCCCCCGGTACGAAGATCAGGGGGGCGCGTTGGCCGCTTGCAGCGAGTGACTCTGGTATTTCGTCCAGGGATCGGCCGGAGGGAGCGTCACGTGATCCGCGGCGAGCAGTCCTTGCAGGCCGCAGAGCGATGCGCGCGAAATATTCCGCCCGGTCTTGCGATAGGAAAAGGGAAAAAGCAAGGGAAAGGGAAAGGGCTACCGGTTGACCGAAGGGAGAGCCAATGCACGCGCCACCACACGGCGACAGGCAGCAGACAGGACAGTGTTCACGACCGACCTCGCTGGGCACCGCTTGATCAGTCAGCGGTGAGCGGCTATTTCTTGTCCATGTCGCGCGCAGCACGGATCAGGTCGGCATCGAGGACGGAGGTGTCCGTTCCGTAGCAGCGGACCATCTCGATCTCCTCGAACACCGGGTGCTCGTCGTCAGTCTGTTCAGGTTTTCCCGTGCTGGCTTCGTAGTGCCGCCCTCGCCAGCGTGCGATCAGCATTTCTTGGTTGGTCAGCCCCGTCGCCATGCCCTTCGGGACTTCGGCGCCCATTTCGATCAGCGCCTTGATGACCTCGGTCCGGCGGCCGCGAACGGCCATCGACAAAGGCGAGGTGATCTGTGCGTTGTCGGCAGTATTGACTTTGGCGCCACGGCCGACCAGTTCGCGGACGATATCGACATGGCCCATGAAACAGGCAACACCAAGCGGCAAGCCCGGATCTCCCCGGCCATCTTCTATTTCTACTGGGGTCCCGGCGTCCAGGAGGGTCTTGACCTCTTGAAGGCGGCCTGTCCGGATGGCTTTGAGCAGGTCAATGGCAGCGGTCACAACTCATCTCCGATTTCTTGGCAACTCCACGGTAGCTAACCGGCGCAGTATCTTCTCTGTCAGTACTCTGGTCAACGCTTGCCGGGTTGGTTTTGAGGTGGTTTGAGAGCATCTTGTGAAGCCATCGTGCGCGATCTCACGATGCAACGCAGTCACCGCCGCGCCGGAAAAAAACGCCAGCGGCGATATCCACCGCAAGTGACCACCAGAGCTCCTCTTGAGTCGCCGGCGTCGGCGTCTGTCAAGCCAGCGGCTCGTCGCTGACGACCAGCCCGTCGCCATCGACATAGATCCATTCACCGGGTCGAAAAGTGACTCCGCCGAAGCTTACAGGCAGATCGCGTTCGCCGATACCTTTCTTGATACTCTTCAGCGGGTGCGTGTCGAGCGCGCGAACGCCAAGTTCAATTTCCTCAATGTCATCCGCGTCGCGGATACAGCCGTAAACGACGATTCCCTGCCAGCGGTTCCGCTGCCCCAGGATGGCCAGCTGATCGCCCACCAGTGCGCAGCGCATCGAGCCGCCACCATCGATGACCAGCACCCTGCCTTCGCCGCCTTCACCGAGTGCTTCACGAACCAGGGAGTTGTCCTCGAATACCTTCAGCGTGGCAATCTGGCCACTGAACGCGGGTCGTCCTCCGTAGCGCTTGAACATGGGCGCGACGACGCGGACGCTACCGTCGTGCGCCTTGCTTTCATTGTCGTCGAGGAGGTCGGCGGTTTTGAAACTCATGTGGTGTACCTCGTATGCTCGGTTCGTGTGCGGCCAAGCAGCGGCCGTATTTGCCCGTGACCAGTGCGGCTTGCCATCGTCAGGCGATGACCGCTGACGCTTCTTCGAAGACCAGTTTGACTTTCTTCTCTTCATCCAGGTCGACCGTGACGTGGCCGCCGTGTGCCAGGCGGCCGAACAGCAACTCGTCAGCCAGCGAGGCGCGGATGGTGTCCTGAATCAGCCGCGCCATCGGCCGTGCGCCCATCATCGGGTCAAAGCCGTGCGTCGCCAGGTGGTCTTTGATGGCCGTGGTGAACACGGCTTCGACTTTCTTCTCGTGCAGTTGCGCTTCGAGCTGCATCAGGAACTTGTCCACCACCCTCAGGATGACTTCGTGATCAAGAGACTTGAACGAGATCGTGGCGTCCAGCCGGTTACGAAACTCGGGTGTAAAGATGCGCTTGATCTCGACCATTTCATCGCCAGCCTGGCGTGTGGGGGTGAAGCCCATTGTTGCTTTCTGGATCGCTTCTTGCCCGGCGTTGGTGGTCATGATAATGATCACGTTGCGAAAGTCCGCCTTGCGGCCGTTGTTGTCAGTCAATGTCCCGTGATCCATCACCTGTAGCAGGATGTTGTAGATATCGGGATGCGCCTTTTCGATCTCGTCGAGCAGCAGAACGCTATACGGCTTCTTGGTAACGGCTTCGGTCAGCAGGCCGCCCTGATCGAAGCCGACGTAGCCGGGTGGTGCGCCGATCAGCCGCGACACCGCGTGCCGCTCCATGTACTCGGACATGTCGAAGCGTAACAGCTCGTTACCGAGGCAGTACGCCAGTTGCTTGGCGACTTCCGTCTTGCCGACGCCGGTGGGGCCCGAAAAGAGGAAGCTGCCGATGGGCTTGGCAGGGTTGCCAAGACCCGAACGAGCCATCTTGATTGCCCGGGCGAGGGCGTCGATGGCCGAATTCTGGCCAAAAACGATTGCTTTCAGATCGCGGTCGAGGTTGCGCAGGTTGTTGCGGTCGTCTGAGGAGACGTGCGTCGAAGGAATGCGCGCGATTTTGGCCACGATTTCCTCGATGTCGATCTTGCCAATCACTTTTTTTCTGCCGGGACTTGGGCAGGATCCGCTGTGCCGCTCCCGCTTCGTCGATGACGTCGATCGCCTTGTCCGGCAGGTGGCGGTCGGTAATGAAGCGCACCGACAGCTCGACCGCCGAACTCAGTGCGGCGGCGGAGTATTTGATGCCGTGGTGGGCTTCGAAGCGCGATTTCAAGCCCTTGAGAATGTCTACTGCTTCGGCACTCGAAGGCTCGTTGACGTCGATCTTCTGGAAGCGCCGCGACAGCGCATGGTCTTTCTCGAAAATGCCACGGTATTCGTTGTAGGTGGTTGCGCCGATGCACTTCAGCTGCCCTGACGAGAGCGCGGGCTTGAGAAGGTTGGACGCGTCGAGCGTGCCGCCCGAGGCCGAGCCGGCACCAATCAAGGTGTGGATCTCGTCAATGAACAGGATCGCCTCCGGGTTCTCGCTGAGCTGCTTGAGAACCGCCTTCAGGCGTTGTTCGAAGTCGCCACGATACTTGGTGCCGGCGAGCAGGGACCCCATGTCGAGGCAGTAGACGTTCGCCTTGCCGAGAATTTCGGGGATGTCGCACTCGACGATTCGCCGCGCCAGCCCTTCGGCAATCGCCGTCTTGCCGACCCCGGCTTCGCCGACCAGCAAGGGGTTGTTCTTGCGCCTTCGGCACAGGGTCTGGATGACTCGTTCGAGTTCCCGGTCGCGACCGATCAGCGGGTCGATCTTACCCTGGAGAGCAAGGGCATTGAGGTTGATGGTGTAGCTTTCGAGCGGTCCGGCGGCACTCTGTTGTTCGCCTTCGGGTTCGACTTCCGGCTCGCCGCGTGGTGTGCTCTGCGGAATTCTGCTGATGCCGTGCGAGATAAAGTTGACCACATCGAGACGCGTCACGCCCTGCTTCTGCAGGTAATAGACCGCGTGTGAGTCTTTTTCGCCAAAGATCGCCACAAGAACATTGGCACCGTTGACCTCCTTGCGGCCTGATGACTGGACGTGCAGGATCGCGCGCTGAATGACCCGCTGGAAGCCGAGCGTCGGCTGCGTATCGATGTCGTCTTCGCCCGCGACGGTTGGCGTGTGTTCGCTGATGAAGCGCGTCAGGTCCTTGCGCAGTTGCTCGATGCTGGCGCCGCAGGCGCGCATTGCTTCGGCTGCCGACGGGTTGTCGAGCAGTGCGAGCAAGAGGTGCTCGACAGTGATGAATTCATGACGTTTCTGTCGTGCCTCGACGAAGGCCATGTGCAAACTTACTTCAAGTTCCTGCGCAATCATTCAGTTTTCCTCCATGACGCACGCCAGGGGGTGCTGGTTGCTTCGTGCGAAGGCTGTGACCTGTTCAACTTTGGTGGCCGCGACATCGCGCGGATAGATTCCACACACGCCTCGTCCATCGGTGTGAACTTTGAGCATGATTCGCGTCGCGTGTTCTCGATCCATCTGAAAAAAACCGTTGCAGAACGACAATCACGAAATCCATCGGTGTGAAATCGTCGTTCAGCAACAGGACCTTGTAAAGACGTGGTGGCTTGAGCTGTGTGCGCTGCGCTTGGAGTAGGGAGTTGTCCTGATGCTGTGTCGCCATGGGTGAATTCTAACCAGTCTTTCCGGATGCGCAATACCGCCCTTCGCCAATTCTCGGTCGCGCTGGACGGCTTGGCAGGCGCCTGACGATAAAAACGCTTGACGCACCCGCCTGACTTCGCGTAAAAAGGTGCCATGTTTTTGTTCAAGACCCTGTTTGAGCGGTCTCGGTTTCTGAATATCCGTCAGAACAGTGCTTGAGTCAGAAGCATGCAAGTCGGGCTCCGCCCGGATTTAGTCTTTTTTCAAGGAAGTGGCAATATGGCAACTGGTACAGTTAAGTGGTTCAATGACGCCAAGGGTTTCGGCTTCATTACTCCGGATGATGGTAGTGAAGATCTCTTCGCCCATTTCTCCGCGATCACCATGGGTGGTTTCAAGACCCTCAAAGAGGGCGAGAAAGTTTCCTTCGACGTGACGCAGGGCCCGAAGGGCAAGCAAGCATCGAATATCGCGCGCGCCTGATTTTTTTGGGTGTGCAATAAGGGACCCGCCTCCGGCGGGTTTTTTTTTCGCGGTCTTTTCGGGTTCGTGGTCTGATGGCCGGCGTCAGCTCGCAGTCCAGTGCCCTGATTTGCCGCCGACTTTTTCAAGAAGCCTGATGTTTTCGATACGCATGCCGCGATCGACCGCCTTGCACATGTCGTAGATGGTCAGCAAGCCGATGCTGGCGGCGCAAAGGGCTTCCATCTCGACGCCGGTGCGACCTACACACTCCGCCCGCGTCAGGCAATGCACCGCGTTGGCCTTGCCGTCGATCTCGAAGTCGACGGAAACCTTGCTCAGCGCGAGTGGATGACACAGGGGAATCAACTCGGAGGTGCGCTTGGCGCCTTGAATGGCGGCAATTCGTGCGACACCGAGAACATCGCCCTTCTGCGCCGATCCGGCAACGATCAGCGCCAGCGTTTCGGGGCGCATCAGGATACTGCCGGCGGCTCTTGCCTGCCGGGCCGTCTCGGCCTTGTCGCCGACGTCGACCATTTGCGCCTGGCCTTCGGAATTGAAATGGGTGAGTGGACTGACTGACATAGGGGTATGGGAGACCTGGGAGTCGCTGCTGCTGGTGATACCTGCCAAGGGAATCAATTGGCAAGCAGCAGAGGGCGGGTGGTAACGCTTGGTAACAATCTACCAGAGCACTATTGGGTATGATAGCAAATCTTGCTCGGCGGACGCCGAGGCCGGCCGGGAGCTCTCGTGATCAGAATGATTTGTGCCGCAGTGTCCTTGACCGTTGCGGTTTTTTTGGGCAGTTCTTCGCCGCTCCGGGCGGAGGGACTTCCAGAGCTTGGCGACGCGTCGCGAGTCGACTTTTCGCCGCAACTTGAACGCAAGATCGGTGAGCAGATCTTCAATCAGATACGTGCGCATGAACCGAGTTATGTTGATGACCCCGAAGTCAGTGACTACCTGAATTCCCTTGGCGGCCGGCTGGTTGCGGCGAGTTCTAACGCGGCAGGCAATTACTATTTCTTTGCGATTCGCGACAACACGGTGAACGCTTTCGCGATGTTTGGCGGGTTCATCGGGGTCAACACCGGCACGCTCCTTACCGCACAATCGGAGTCCGAGCTGGCCGGCGTGATCGCTCACGAGATCTCGCACGTCAGCCAGGGTCACCTTGCCCGGCAGATCGCCAGGGAGAAGCAGAGCTCTATCGCCACCATGGTCGCCATGGCCGTTGGTGTTCTCGCTGCGCGCTCTAACTCGCAGGTGGCGACGGCGGCGATCGCTTCGGCGCAGGCGGCGTCGATACAGTCGCAATTGGCCTACAGTCGCGACTTCGAGCGTGAGGCCGATCGGCTGGGCTATCAGACGCTGGCCAAGGCCGGCTACGACGTGCGCGGCATGGGCGACTTCTTTGGCCGCATGCAGTTGGCCGGGCGGGTGTACGAGAACAACGCGCCGGTTTATCTGCGCTCGCATCCGCTGACTGTAGAACGTATCTCCGACATGCAGAACCGGTCGCAGAATGCCTCCTATCGACAGGTTGCCGACGGCGCTGATTTCTACCTGGTGCGCGCCAAGCTGCGGGCGCAAGCGGTGCCGCCTGGCGAGGCTGTCAGCGAATTCAGCAAGCAGTTGCGCGAAAAGAAATATGCTTCGGAGATGGCCACCCGCTACGGTCTCACGTATTCGCTGCTGCAGGCCAAGAACGTCGCCGCTGCGCAGAAAGAGCTTGGCGCGCTGCTGGCGCTCAAAGTGTCGTCGCCGCTGATCGCCGGGCTGGCGGCACGAACGGAAATTGCCGCTGGAAATCAGGCCGGCGCCGCGAAGATCTATCGCGACGCCCTGCAACGTTATCCACAGTCCAAGGCTTTGGTTTACGGGTACGCTGAAGCTCTGCTGGCGGGGCGGCAATACGAAAAGAGCTTGCAGTTCCTGGAATCGCAGCTGCAGCTCTACAGCTCGGACTACAAACTCTACGGCTTGCAGGCGAAAACTTACGCGGCGCTAGGCAAGCGCCTGCAGCAACACCGTGCACAGGCAGAGTTCTACCTGCTGCAGGGGCAGTTGGGTGCGGCGGTTGAACAGTTGCAGTTCGCGCAACAGGCGGGCGACGGCGACTTCTACGAGAAGTCCGCGGTCGACGCGCGTCTGCGCGACCTGCGCGTGCTGCTGGCCGAAGAGGCGAAAGAGAAGAAGCTTAATGGCGGATAGAGTGCTTCGAACGCTTAGAATACGCCCTCAATTCTGTTCTGGACCTGACCATGCATTGCGATCGAGAGCTCGACGTCAAGGGGTTGAAGTGCCCACTGCCGATTCTGCGGACGAAGAAGGCGCTATCCGAGATGGCGCCGGGTGAAGTGCTGCACGTACTGGCGACTGATCCGGGTTCGGTCAAGGACTTCCAGGCTTTCGCCAAGCAGACCGGCAATGAGCTGCTGTCGAACGGCGAAAGCAATCAGATCTTCGAGTTCTACCTCAAACGCAAATAGAGCCAGGTGTCTGCGGAGTAGCGCTTCAGTCGGCTCAGCGGCGCGCGCATTGCACGCACGGTCGATGCGCTGACTGATGCTTGCCGGCCCTCCGTTCGCGCTGTTTGACGGCGACGCCGGCAGCGCCGTTCTGCTGACGGGTTTGCAGCGCTCCTTCGCTGTTGATGCTGGCGCCGATCCTCGGGCCGCGTTCGGCGCGATTGAAGCGGCGCTCGCGCTTGGTCAGTGGGTCGCTCTGGCGGCCGACTACGCGCTGGGCGCATGCTTCGAGGCGACGGTTCCGCCAGCGCCCTGCGGCCGGCCGGTGTTGCGGGTCTGGCTGTTCGCCGACGCTCGCCTGCTCGATGCGCAGGGGGTCGACGTTTTTCTTGCCGAGCAGTTGGCGGCCTTGCCCGAGTACCAACAGACGGCCGGGGTGGCCGACGTGTCTGCGGCGGTCGATGCCGAAAAGTACGCTGCGCAGGTCAGCCAGATTCGGCGCTGGATTGGCGACGGCGATTGCTACCAGATCAACCTCACTTTTCCGCTGACTTTCGCGCTTTACGGACACCCGCTGGCGCTCTATGCGCGCTTGCGCGAACGTCAGCCGGTTCGCTACGGTGGCTTTCTCGGCTGCGGCGAGGAAACCCTCCTTTCCTTTTCGCCGGAGTTGTTTTTCGAGCGTGTCGGCGAGCGGGTCGTGACCCGGCCGATGAAAGGAACGGCACCGCGCGGCCGGACAGCGCTCGACGATCAGGCGAATCGGGCGGCTCTGCTGGCGTCGGCCAAGGAGCGGGCAGAAAACGTCATGATCGTCGATCTGCTGCGTAACGACCTGGGACGCCTGGCGCAGCCCGGCAAGGTGCAAGTCGAAGCCTTGTGTGAAGCGGAGGCCTACCCGACCCTGTGGCAGATGGTGTCTACGGTCGCCGCGGACCTGCCAGGCGTCGGCATCGCCGACCTTTTTGCGGCCCTGTTTCCCTGCGGTTCGATCACCGGCGCACCGAAAATCAGGGCCATGCAGCGCATCGCAGAGCTCGAAGCGTCAGCGCGCGGGCTGTACACCGGCAGCCTGGGTTGGCTGGCGCCAAATGGCGACGCTCGCTTCAATGTCGCCATTCGTACCGTCGCAGTCGCTGCCGACAGCCAGGCCCGACTCGGTGTCGGCAGTGGTATCGTGATCGATGCCGATGCGGCGCGCGAGTACGCGGAATGCCTGTTGAAAGCGAGCTTTCTGACGGCTTTCGATCCGGGTTTCGAGCTCGTCGAAACGCTGCGCCTGGAAGGCGGCGTGTATCCACTGCTGGACCTGCATCTCGAGCGCCTGCAGGCGTCCGCCCGTAGCCTCGGTTTTGTCTGCCGGTTGGTGGAGGTTTCCGCGGCGCTGGCCGCCGCCGCGGCGGCGCGACCGCAAGCCTTGTTTCGCGTTCGTCTGACCCTGGCACACGATGGCGGCTGCCGTGTCCTGGTCGCCGCATTGCACGAAGATACCGCGAAGCGGTGGCGCGTCTGTCTGGCTGCCGAAGCCCTGCCTGTCGACGACTACCTGCTGCGTCACAAGACCACGGCGCGCGCCCGCTACGACCGTACGCTGGCGGCACTGGCGGCACGGCCAGTGTTCTTCGACGCCATTTTTCTGAATACTCGCGGCGAGGTGTGTGAAGGTGCGCGCAGCAATGTTTTTGTCGAGCGCGACGGCGTGCTGCTGACGCCGCCGCTGGCCTGCGGACTACTGCCCGGCGTCATGCGGCGCACGCTGCTCGAGTCCGGACGCGCGGTCGAGCAGGTGTTGCGCCGCGAGGATCTGCTGACAGCGCCGGCCTTGTACGTCGGCAACGCCTTGCGTGGGCTGTTGCCGGTGGTGCTTGACGATGAACCGGGTTAGCGGCGCAAGCGTTCGCGTTGTGGCGTGAGTTTCTCCAGCGTTGCCAGGTAGTCGTCGAGGCGCTTCTTTTCCTGTTCAACCACGGCCGCCGGTGCGCGCGCGACGAAGCTTTCGTTGGCGAGTTTGGCTCTGGCCTTGCTGATCTCGCCGCCGAGGCGGGCGATTTCCTTGTCGAGTCGCTCGCCTTCGACGGCGGCGTCGATTTCGACCTGCAGCATGAGCCTGGTCTGGCCGAGAATGGCGGTCGGTGCGCTGGCGTCGGTGGGCAGGTCGTCGACGATCTGCATATCGGAAAGTTTGCAGAGCGGCTTCAGGTAAGGCGCAAAAGCGGCCAGTGCAGCGCTGTCGCCACTGGCGAGCAGCGGCACTTTTTGCGCTGGCGAGAGATTCATCTCGCCGCGCAGGTTGCGGCAGGCGTAGGCCAGATCCTTCAACTGCTGGACGCTCGCTTCGCTGGCCAGATCGATCTTCTCCGGTTGTGCCTGCGGATAGGCGGCGAGCATCACCGAGTCGTGCGTCTTGCGGCCGGCAATCGGCGCCAGGGCCTGCCAGAGTTCTTCGGTAATGAAGGGCAGCAGCGGATGCGCCAGGCGCAGGACGGTTTCCAGCACCCGTGCCAGGGTCCGCCGTGTGGCGCGGATTTCCTGTTCGCTGCCCTGCTGCAACTGGACCTTGGAGAGCTCGACGTACCAGTCGCAGAACTCGTCCCAGACGAACTCGTACACCGAGCGCGCCAGGAGGTCGAAGCGATAGTCGGCAAAGTGCTGCGCGACCTCGGCTTCGGTGCGCTGCAGCTTGCTGACGATCCAGCGGTCGGCGAAGGAGAAGCTCAGCGCCGGCGAGCAGCTCTCCGCGGTGCAGGCAGCCAGGCCCAGGTCATGCTCGGCGGTGTGCATCAGCACGTAGCGTGTCGCGTTCCACAGCTTGTTGCAGAAATTGCGGTAGCCTTCGCAGCGGCTGAGGTCGAACTTGATGTCGCGACCGGGGCTGGCCAGCGACAGGAAGGTGAAACGCAGGGCGTCGGTGCCGAAAGCCTGAATGCCGTCGGGGAACTCCTTGCGCGTGCGCTTCTCTATCTGCGCCGCCTGCTTGGGGTTCATCAAGCCGCTGGTGCGCTTGCCAATCAGGGTGTCGAGATCGATACCGTCAATGAGGTCGATGGGGTCGAGGACATTGCCTTTCGACTTGCTCATCTTCTGGCCTTCGGCATCGCGGATCAGGCCGTGCACGTAGACGTGCTTGAAGGGGATTTTTCCGGTGATATGGCGGGTCATCATCACCATCCGTGCGACCCAGAAGAAGATGATGTCGAAACCGGTGACCAGCACCGTAGACGGCAAATACAGATCGAGCGCGGTATTCGTCTCGGCTGGCCATTGCGGCGTCCAGTCAAGCGTCGAGAAGGGCCACAGCGCCGACGAGTACCAGGTGTCGAGGACGTCGGGGTCGCGCGTCAGAGGGCCGCTGTAGCCCTGTTCGTCGGCCTGCGCCCTGGCTTCCCCTTCGTCATGGGCAACGAAGATGCGCCCATCCTCTCCGTACCAGGCGGGGATTTGGTGGCCCCACCACAACTGCCGCGAGATGCACCAGTCCTGGATGTTGTTCAGCCACTGGTTGTAGGTGTTGACCCAGTTTTCCGGGAAGAACCTGATTTCACCCGCGGCCACGCATTCAAGGGCCTTGCCGGCGATGCTGCTGCCGTCGGCTCCGGCCTTGCTCATGGCTACGAACCATTGGTCGGTGAGCATCGGTTCGATGACCACGCCGGTGCGGTCGCCGCGCGGTACTTTCAGGGTATGCGGCTCGATCTTGTCGAGGAAGCCCTGCTTTTCGAGGTCGGCAACGATCTGCTGGCGCGCGGCAAAGCGATCCATACCCTGGTAGCAGGCCGGCGCATTCTCGTTGATGCGCGCGTCGAGCGTCAGGATCGGGATGATCGGCAGCTGGTGACGCTGGCCGACCGCGTAGTCGTTGAAGTCGTGGGCCGGCGTGACCTTGACACAGCCAGTGCCAAACGCGAGATCCACGTAGGCGTCGGCAATGATCGGAATCTCGCGCTCGCAAAGTGGCAGTTTGACCATCTTGCCGAGCAGGTGCCGGTAACGCTCGTCTTCCGGATGGACCATCAGGGCGGTATCGCCGAGCATCGTTTCCGGTCGCGTCGTGGCCACGGTCAAGGTCGCGCTGCCGTCGCTCAGCGGATAACGGATGTGCCAGAGATAGCCCTGTTCTTCCTCCTGCGCGACTTCGAGGTCGGAGACCGCGGTCTGCAGCACGGGATCCCAGTTGACCAGGCGTTTGCCGCGGTAGATCAGGCCTTCCTGGTAGAGGCGGACGAAAGTTTCGGTGACCGTCGTGGACAGGCCGGCATCCATCGTGAAGCGTTCGCGGCTCCAGTCAGGAGACGTACCAAGGCGACGCATCTGCCGGGTAATGGTGTTGCCTGAAAACTCTTTCCACTGCCAGACTTTTTCGAGGAACTTCTCGCGGCCGAGGTCGTGTCGGGAGATTCCCTGTGCGTCGAGCTGACGTTCGACGACGATCTGGGTGGCGATGCCCGCATGATCCGTCCCCGGCTGCCACAGCGTGTTGTCACCGCGCATGCGATGGTAACGGGTGAGCGCGTCCATGATCGCCTGGTTGAAGCCGTGCCCCATGTGCAGGGTGCCGGTGACGTTTGGCGGCGGCAGCAGAATACAGAAGGCGTCTGCGGGTTTTTTGTCGGTATCAAGGCCGGCGCCGAAGTAGCCTCTGGCTTCCCATTCGGGGTACCAGCGACGCTCGATATCAGCCGGTTCAAAGCTCTTGGCGAGTTCCATGGAGGAGGGTGCGGGTGGATTTCAGGAGCGCGCATTATAGCGGATCGCGCTGAGGCTCCGGGCCGTGATGCGGACCCTGTCCGAGCTACTCCGGATCGGCTGCGCCCGCTTTGGCGCCGGCTGGCTCGTCCAGCGGCAGTTGCAGTTGCCCGCGCTGGCCGACGAAGTCACGTGCGGCCATGGCGATGCTTGCTTCGATACCCTGGCGCAAGTGCTCGGCAGCCTCGGCTGCTGCAGCCTCGACCAGTGCCGGCAAGGCCGCAGTCAGATGGCGGTCGATGAGTTGCGCAAGCTCGGTGGCAAGGGTCGGGCGCAGGTCCGCAGCGAGATCATCGACGCTTGGCTCGAGCTCGGGTTCCGTGGTCACGACGACGTCGGTCAATAGCGGCAGGTCGTCGTCTGCGCTGCTCCCGAAGGGTAAGCGCTGACCGCCGTCTGCGTGATCGCTATCCGGCGAGGCCAGGAAGCTGCGCCTACGGCGCATCGGGCGCGGGCTGCTCGGGCGTCCGCCGCGCCCCGCCCCGTTGTCCGCGTTGATCAGCGAGTTGGCCCGGCTGAGCAGGTCTTCGTCATTGGCCATCAGTTTTTTCCTGAGCAATCGAGATATCTGACAGCATAGCCACGATTCTTGTAGAAGCGGGCACGCTGGCGGCCGTCGGCACGTTCTTCCTCGCCTTGGCCAACTATTTCGATCAGGCTCGCAAAGCGCGAAAAGCCTGGCGGTACGTCGTTGGAGAGGTTGAAAAGCCGTTCGTCGTGTGGCACGGACTCCAGGCTGCTGGCGATCAGCACCGGCGTTTCCTCGGCCAGCGGCGAGTCGGCAGCCACGTGCGGGATGAAGCTCGTCGGCGCTTGCGCCCACAACTGCCGGTCGAGCGCGGCAGCGATGTCAGCGTCTGGCGCATAGACCAGCAAGGCCTTTTTCTGGGCGCAGGCTTTGCCGATCAGGGCGGCGGTCGCGCCGATGCGGTTCGCGGCGTTGTGGTAGAAGAACACTTGCGTCACTGGAGTTTTCCGGCACGCTTCAGCAAATAGTGCATCAGTAGCGGCACCGGTCGTCCGGTGGCTCCTTTGTCGGCGCCTGAGGTCCACGCGGTGCCGGCGATGTCGAGGTGCGCCCAGGCGTATTTTTTTGTGAAACGGGCCAGAAAACAGGCGGCGGTGATGCTGCCGCCCCAACGGCCGCCGATGTTGGCCATGTCGGCGAAGGGACTCTTGAGCAGTTCCTGGTAGTCGTTCCAGAGCGGCATTTGCCAGGCGCGGTCATGGGCTTCATCACCGGCATGTTCCAGTTCCCGGGCCAGTGTATCGTTGTTGGCGAACAGGCCGGTGGCGACGTGACCGAGCGCGACGACGCAGGCGCCGGTGAGGGTGGCAACATCGATCACTGTATCCGGTTCGAAGCGCGCGGCGTAGGTCAGCGCATCACAGAGAAGCAGCCGCCCTTCAGCGTCGGTGTTGAGAATTTCGATGGTTTGTCCGGACATCGAGGTGACGATGTCGCCCGGTCGGCTGGCGCCGCCGCCAGGCATGTTTTCCGTGCTCGGCACGATCACCGTCAGGTTGAGCGGTAGTTTCATCAGAGCCGCGGCTTTGATCGTGCCGAGTACGCTGGCAGCGCCGCACATATCGTATTTCATCTCGTCCATGTCGGCCGCGGGCTTGAGCGAGATGCCGCCGCTATCGAAGGTGACGCCCTTGCCGACCAGTACCACCGGCTTCTCGTCGCTCTTGCCACCCTTGTACTGCAGGATGATGAGCTTCGGCGCCTGGTGTGAGCTCTTCGCTACCGAGAGTAGTGCGTGCATGCCCAGCGCAGCCATCTCTTCGCGTTCGAGAATCTGGCACTCGATTTTGTGCTTGTCAGCCAGCTGTTGCGCGATTTCCGCGAGATAGCTAGGGGTGCATACATTACCGGGCAGGTTGGCCAGATCCTTGGCCAGCGACATGCCTTCGGCGATGGCTTGTCCCTCGCACAGCGCTTCTTCTGCGGTGGCCAGTTCGTTGCGGCGATCGACTATGAAGGTCAGTTTGCGCAGCGGGCGACGCACTTTGTCCTTCTTGCTCTTGAACTGGTCAAAGCGATAGACGGTCTGCTCGGCGACAAGCGCTGCCTGGCGTACGCGCCAGGCAGCGCTGCGTTTGCGGACGCTGGTTTCGGTCAGGAAGAGCGTGCCGTCGAAGGAGCCGGTTTCGTTGAGGGTTCTCACTGCGCTGCGAATCGCGTCGCAGTATTCCCGATCGCCAAACTCCTTTTCCTTGCCGAGGCCGACCAGCAGCACGCGGTCGCAGAGCGTCCCGGGAACGTTGTGCAGCAGCAAGGTTGTGCCCGCCTTGCCCTCCATGTCGCCGCGGCGAATGATGTCCGAAAGGTGACTGCGCGCTGCGTTGTCGATGAGCTCGGCGGCCAGCGTCAGCTTGCGAGGTTCGAAAACGCCGACTACCACGCAGGCGCTGCGCTGCTTCTCCGGGTTACCGCTTTTTATGCTAAATTCCACTCGCCCTCCCGAGGACCCGCGTGTTTCGTTGAAAACGCCGATTATCACTGCAGTTTTTCACCAAAGTCAAAAAAATGATCTTTCAGCGCGCTGTCCGACGTGAGTTCGCCCACTCGACGGCCGGTGTCTTCATTGCGCTTTTTGCGATCATGGTGACCACGCAGCTGATTCGCTTGCTGAACGAGGCGGCACAGGGCGACGTCGACCCGGGTGCCGTGGTCGCCCTGCTTGGTTTCGCTTCGCTCAATTATCTCCCGCCACTCTTGTCGCTGTCCTTGTTCGTGGCCATTCTGCTGTCCATTTCCCGTAGCTATCGTGACTCAGAGATGGTGGTCTGGTTCTCTGCCGGGCTGTCGCTGAGAGCCTGGGTACGCCCGGTACTTACCTTCGCCCTGCCCCTGGTGTTCACCATCGGTGCGCTGTCGCTGCTTCTCTCACCCTGGGCCTTGTCGCAAAGCGCCGAATACCGGGGCAAGTTGAGCAACCGTAAGGATGCCGGGCAGATCTCGCCGGGCACCTTCCAGGAGTCGTCGGCGGGGGACCGGGTGGTCTTTGTCGAGGCCGTGGCCGAGGATACGAGCCACGTTCGCAACGTGTTTGTCAGCGAAACTGAGCCCGAGCGCCTGCGGGTAACGATGGCCAGAACCGGTCACCAGGAGACAGCAGCCAACGGCGATCGCTTCATCGTCCTGGAGAATGGGCGTCGTTACGAGCTTGAGCCCGGCGTGGTGGGTTTTCGAATTCTGGAATATGCGCGCTATGCCGTTCGTTTGGAGACCAGAGAGGCGGATGGCATAAAGCAGACGCCAAAGAGCATGCCTACGCTGGAGCTGTTGGCGCTCAACTTGCCTCGCTATCGGGCGGAGTTGCTATGGCGTGTCGGTATGCCGCTCTCGGCGGCAGTGCTGGCTCTGCTGGCAATTCCATTGTCCTTCGTCAATCCGCGTGCGGGGCGTTCGGCCAACATGCTCCTGGCCATTCTGGTTTATGTGATCTACAACAATCTGCTGAGCATCAGCCAGGGCTGGGTGGCCAATGACCAGGTGTCTTTTGCCGTCGGCGTGCTGGTGGTCCATCTGATGATGCTGTTTCTCTTGCCGTTCCTCTTCTATCACCGTATCGCGGTCTCATCTTTCATGCGTCTCGGGCGATGAAGATCTATCGTCGCTACCTGATGCGCGAGGTGTCTGGCGCCATTTTCCTGGTGTTACTGGCGTTCTTGGCATTGTTTGCCTTCTTTGACCTGCTTGGCGAGGTCCAGGATATTGGGCGGGGAGGCTACCAACTCCGCCATGCATTTGCTTTCGTTCTGCTGCGGCTGCCAGGGCGTGTCTACGAGTTGATGCCGATTGCCGTCCTGATCGGGACGCTCTACGCATTGTCGTCGCTGGCTCGTCATTCCGAGATCACCGTGCTGCGGGTTTCCGGCCTGTCTTCGGGAGCCTTGTTGCGGGCGCTGTTTCTGGTCGCGGGCCTGTTTGCCGTCGCCACTTTCCTGATCGGCGAGTACGTGGTGCCGACCGCCGAAAGAGAGGCCAATCAATTGCGCTTGAAAGCCAGGGGGCGAATGATCGGGCAGGACTTGCGTTCAGGATTGTGGGTCAAGGACGAGCCCAGTTTCATCAACGTGCGCGTGGTGTTGCCGGATACGCGCTTGCGGGGGATCCGTATTTACGAGTTTGACGAGGACGCAAAGTTACACTCGCTTATCGAGGCCAGTGAGGGCGAGTACGTCGCGCCTGATCGTTGGCGCTTGAGCGATGTGCTGCAGACGGTCCTGAACGCCGAGCGGGCCGATGTTCAGAAGCTACCCGAGTTGGTCTGGCCGTCGGCGCTGAACCCGGACATCCTGGCGGTGCTGATGGTTTCTCCGGATCGCATGTCGCTGCAACATTTGGCCACGTATACCAAGCATTTGGCGGACAATCGCCAGACGACCAACCGTTATGACATTGCCTTCTGGAAAAAAGTGGTCTACCCACTGGCGGCATTTGTGATGGTCGCTCTGGCGCTGCCGTTCGGAGGTGCGCACTACCGCTCCGACGCCGTAGGCCTGAAGGTCTTCTCCGGGGTAATGATCGGCATCTTGTTCCACATGCTCAACGGCCTGTTTGCCAACCTTGGGGCGATCAACAGTTGGTCGCCGGTACTCAGCGCGGTCACGCCGTCGGCGCTTTTCCTGCTGGCAGCGATCACCATGATCTGGTGGGTCGAGCGACGCTGATTGGCGGCGTCATGCCTTGATCAGCATTGTGCGCAAGTCCGCTTGACCAGGCTGGGAAAACCATCGAGGCGGTGGTCAGCGCCCAGGTCTACGCCAGTTCTTGGAGCGTTTTCCTAGCCGCTCGGTAGCCGCTTCGCCAATTCTCCACTCAGTACGAGTTGCGTGCCGGCGAGGCGGTCATGCAGAAACAAGCGTTCGCGGTCCACCAGCGCCCAGAGGATGCCAACACCACCCAGGATGATGCTCGGCCAGCACAGGAGATAGCGCAGTAGCGCCTGCGCCGGCCGGACCGGTTGTCCGTCACGGGTGAGCAGGCGGATGCGCCAGGTCTTCATGGCCAGCGTTTGCCGCCCGTTGCTCCAGAACCAGAGGCAATAGACCAGCAGCACGATAAAGGCATGCGCCTGCACGATGATCGGCGTCACCAGGCGATGCGCCAGCGCACCGAGCAGGAAATGTGGCAAGACCAGCAGTGCAGCAAGAATGCCGAACAACAACAAGCACTCGTACAGCATGCTGGCCAGGCGGCGCGTGATGCTCGGTCGCCTGACGGGAGCCGCGGTCGGCGTCAATCCCTGTTATCCGCTGCAGTTGCCGGCGCAGCAGCTTTGCTGCTGGGGGCAGGCGCAGGATGATGGCTGCCGAGCGGCAAAATTCCGGATGCGGGCGGGGAGATCAGGCTGGCCGCTGCGCCGCTACTGCCTGGCTGTCCGGGTGTGCTCAGTGCCGCCCGGTTGGCCGCTTGCTGTTTGAGCCTTTCTTTTTCTTCGTCCGGCAGACTGGAGTACTCCTGCCACTTCAGTCTGAGTTCCTGTTTCTTTTCGATCGGGAGCTTGTTGGCGGTGATGAAATTCTCGCGTGCGAGTCGTCGTTGCTGGGGCGTCAGCTTTCCCCAGTCCTGCATCTGAACCTGGACTCTGCGCTGCTCGTCAGCGGTCATCCTGTAGAAACGTCGCGTGATGCCCAGCCATTTCTTCTGGCGCGCATAGTCCATTCCGTCCCAGTCGTAACTGAGCGGTGCGAGGATGGTTTTCTGCTCCACCGTGAGCTCGCTCCACTGCGGCTGCGCCGGCGTGGCAATGGCCGACGGGCTGAGCACATCGGCCCAGCTCGTGACGGCTACGAAGCTGCTGAGAATCAGTGCGACGCGGAGCTTTGCAGCCATGCATCAAAGCCCCGGTCGGTGAAGGCCGCGATCGGCAAGTCGTCGGCGAGCAGGGCACTATCAATGACCTCGAGTTCGGCGATGCTTCGGTCGGCCTGCCAGTAAGCGTAGGAAGTGACGCCGACAACCAGGGCCAGTGCCACGAGAATCTGCCGCAAGCGCAGGCCTTCAGTGTGCTCTTGAACGAAGCTCCCCGCCGTCGCCAGTATCGACTGGTGGGCGGCTACTTTTTGACGAGCCAGCGCGCGCGCGCGCGCCGCTTGCAGACGCGAGTGCGTTGACGGTGGTAGTTCATGCAGTTCCCTGTTCAGGTACTGCCTGACCTTGAAGACAAAATGCATTTCGTTCATAGGGTAATTCCTTTTGCTTTCAGTGCAGCCGCAAGAGCGTGATTGGCACGTGAGCAGTGTGTCTTGACGCTCCCTTCCGAGCAGCCCATGATCGATGCCGTTTCGGCAACGTCCATATCCTCCCAGTAACGCAGAAGAAACGCTTCCCGTTGACGCCCAGGCAGAGATTCTATCTCTTTCTCGATCATCCCCATCACCTGTGCCTGTTCGAACTGGCCGTGTGGCGTCTTCGGGCCATTGGCGTCAGATTCGCTGCTGATGGTTTCGAGGGGGTCGTGATCCTCGTCGTCGTTCGGCGAAAACGCGGAGAGCAGGGTCGTCCATAGCGAGCGTACCTTGCTGCGCCGATAGTAGTCGCGAATCGTGTTTTGCAGAATGCGCTGGAAGAGCATCGGCAGCTCTGTGGGTGGACGGTCTCCGTATTTCTCGGCGAGCTTCATCATCGCATCCTGGACGATGTCGAGCGCGGACTCTTCGTTGCGCACTGCGAACATCGCTTGCTTGAAAGCGCGGCGTTCGACTGCCGTAAGAAAGTCTGACAGTTCGCGTTGGCTGGCCAGGGCGGAAATCCTTGCGGTTGTAGGGCGGGAAGCCTTCTTTCCCAGGCGCCAGTTTACCGTGAAAGTCGCGTCCGCGACTCACGAATCTCCCTTCTTTCCTCGGCGCGAGAAGTGTCGGGGAGTTAGACGAGGAATTCAGGGGGCATGCTCCCTGCCCGTCGAACAATTCCGGCGTGCCAGCCGGAATGCCCTCCTAAGGGAGGGCGCGGTCATGGCATTCATCACCAGGGGGCCTCGACAGGCCATGATCGTTTGGTGAATGCCTTGACCAAACTCCGTCTAAGCTTTAACGTTGCAGACTTTTTTCGAGCAATTTGCTTGCTGGGGCGACGGTAATGACAATGATGACCGGTGCGGAAATTGTAATCAGGTGCCTGCAGGAAGAAAAGGTCGACTACGTGTTTGGCTACCCTGGCGGGGCTGTCCTTCATTTGTACGACGCGCTGTTCAAGCAGGATCAGGTCAAGCACATTCTTGTTCGCCACGAGCAGGCGGCCGTGCATGCTGCCGATGGGTTGGCGCGTTCGACCCACAAGGTCGGCGTGGCATTGGTGACTTCGGGCCCTGGTGCGACCAATGCCGTGACCGGCATCGCGACGGCCTACATGGACTCGATTCCCCTGGTGGTCATCTCCGGGCAGGTGCCGACCGAGTACATCGGTCAGGATGCCTTTCAGGAATGCGATACCGTCGGCATTACGCGGCCCTGTGTGAAGCACAACTTCCTGGTCAAGGACGTGCACGATCTGGCAGTGACGATAAAGAAGGCCTTCTTCATCGCCAACAGCGGTCGTCCCGGTCCGGTGGTCATCGACATCCCCAAGGACATCACCGCCGCCAAGTGCAAGTTCGAGTATCCGGAAACGATTCAGCTGCGCTCTTACAACCCCGTCGTCAAGGGGCATCTGGGACAGATCAAGAAGGCGTTACACCTCTTGCTCGAGGCCAAGCGGCCGATGGTTTATACCGGTGGCGGGGTCATTCTGTCCAACGGTGCCGAACAGTTGACCAAGCTGGTGCGCCGGCTGGGCTTTCCGATTACCAATACCTTGATGGGTCTCGGTGCGTATCCGGCAAGCGACCAGCAGTTTCTCGGCATGCCGGGTATGCACGGTACCGTTGAAGCCAACCTGGCGATGCAGAACTGTGACGTCCTGCTGGCTATCGGCGCGCGTTTCGACGACCGGGTAATTGGCAATCCAGAGAACTTTTCGTCCATTCCGCGCAAGATCATCCACATCGACATTGATCCGTCGTCGATTTCCAAGCGCGTCAAGGTTGATGTGCCGATCGTTGGCAACGTCCCGGACGTCCTCGACGAATTGCTCAAGCTGCTTGATGCCGGCAATGCCGCCCCGGACGCCGAGGTGCTGGCCGGCTGGTGGAAGCAGATCGAGGAGTGGCGTGCCAAGCAGTGCATGAAATACCGCAAGAAGAAGAGCATCATCATGCCGCAGTACGTCATCGAAAAGCTCTATGAAGTGACTGAAGGCAAGGCCATCATCACCTCCGACGTTGGTCAGCATCAGATGTGGGCTGCACAGTACTACAAGTTCGATCAACCGCGCCGCTGGCTCAACTCCGGTGGCCTCGGGACGATGGGTGTCGGTCTGCCGTACGCCATGGGCGCGGCGCTGGCCAACCCGGGAACGCCGATTGCCTGCGTCACCGGCGAAGGCTCGATCCAGATGTGCATCCAGGAGTTGTCGACCGCCAAGCAGTTCCGTTTGCCGATCAAGATCATCAACCTCAACAATCGCTATCTGGGCATGGTTCGCCAGTGGCAGGAAATGTTCTATGGCAGTCGTTATTCAGAGTCCTACATGGACTCGCTGCCCGACTTCGTCAAACTCGCCGAGGCTTATGGCCACGTCGGCATTCGCGTCGAACGGCCCGAAGACGTCGAAGGCGCGCTGAAGAAGGCATTCATCGAGCACAAGGACGACCTGGTATTCATCGATTTCATCACCGATCAGAAGGCGAACGTTTTCCCGATGGTGGCGGCTGGCAAAGGCCTGGCGGACATGCTTCTGACCGAAGATCTGTAAGGGAAAGACAAGATGCGACACATTATTTCAATCCTGCTGGAGAACGAGGCGGGAGCTCTGTCGCGGGTGGCCGGTCTGTTCTCGGCGCGCGGCTACAACATCGAGACCCTCACCGTGGCTCCGACCGAGGACGTCTCGCTTTCCCGCCTGACCATCGTCACGTCGGGGACCGACGCCGTGGTCGAGCAGATCACCAAGCAGTTGAACAAACTTATCGACGTGATCAAGGTCGTCGATCTCTCCGAGGCGGCACACATCGAGCGCGAACTGATGCTGCTCAAGGTTCGCGCCACCGGTAAGGACCGCGAGGAGCTGAAGCGTCTGGCCGACATCTTTCGTGGCCACATCATCGACGTCACCGAATCGACCTACGTCATCGAACTGACCGCCAGCGGCGCAAAACTCGACTCCTTCATCCAGGCCATCGACGCCGGACTGATTCTCGAAACCGTTCGTACCGGCGTGTGCGGCATCGGCCGCGGCGAGCGCATCCTAAAAATCTAATCAGACCGACCAGTAAAAAAGGAAATTCAATGAAAGTTTTCTACGACAAGGACGCCGATCTTTCCTTGATCAAGGGCAAGAAAGTGACCATCGTTGGTTACGGCTCGCAGGGCCACGCGCACGCGCAAAACCTCAGTGATTCCGGTGTCAAGGTGACGGTTGGTTTGCGCAAGGATGGCGTTTCTTGGAGCAAGGCCGAGCAGGCCGGCCTGTACGTCGCCGAGGTTGCCGAGGCCGTCAAGGATGCCGACGTGGTGATGATGCTGCTGCCCGACGAGACCATTCCGCAGGTCTACAACACCGACGTCGCGCCGAACATGAAAAAGGGCGCGGCGCTAGCTTTTGCGCACGGCTTCAACGTCCATTACAACCAGGTTGTCGCGCGTGACGATGTCGACGTGATCATGGTTGCGCCGAAGGGTCCCGGGCATACGGTACGTTCCGAGTATCTCAAGGGTGGCGGCGTACCGTCGCTGATCGCTGTCCATCAGGATCATTCTGGAAAAGCCCGAGACATTGCCCTTTCCTATGCCGCTGCCAACGGCGGCACCAAGGGCGGGGTGATTGAAACCAACTTCCGTGAAGAGACCGAGACCGATCTTTTCGGCGAGCAGGCGGTTCTCTGCGGTGGCGCTGTCGAACTGGTGAAGATGGGTTTCGAGACCCTGGTCGAGGGCGGATACGCGCCCGAGATGGCCTACTTCGAGTGTCTCCACGAACTCAAGCTGATCGTCGACCTGATGTACGAAGGCGGTATCGCCAACATGAATTACTCGATCTCGAACAACGCCGAGTATGGCGAATACGTGACCGGGCCAGAGGTCATCAACGAGCAGTCCCGGGTCGCCATGCGTGCGGCGCTGAAGCGAATCCAGAACGGCGACTACGCGAAGATGTTCATTCTCGAGGGGCGTACCAACTACCCCGAGATGACCGCACGTCGTCGCCTGATGGCTGAACACGAGGTCGAGATTGTCGGCGCCAAACTGCGCGACATGATGCCGTGGATCAAGAAAAACAGGCTGGTTGATCAGAGCAAAAACTGATCGGCGCAGCCACCAGCCACCAGTCACTTGCCTGGCGGTGGGGTGACCACGGTCGCTCGACCGACGGGCAAGAAGACCGAGACTTTGATTCACTCATGACTTGTCCCTCTCTGTATCGGATTTCAGTCGGGGTAGCTGCTTTCCCGGCTTTCCTTCGCTCTGAACCGGCCTGAGTCCGCGGCCAAACGACAACAGCGCAATGCCAGAAATAAAACCTCGCAAGACCCTCTTCAACCCGGAGTTGCGGCGCCGAGGGATCTACCTGTTGCCGAACCTGTTTACCACCGCGGCGCTGTTTTGCGGCTTCTTTGCCATTGTCCAGGCGATGAAGGGCGGCTTCGAGGCGGCGGCCGTGGCGATCTTCGTGGCCATGGTCCTCGACGGCCTCGATGGGCGAGTGGCGCGAATGACGCGTACCCAGAGCGCTTTCGGTGCCGAGTACGATTCGCTGTCGGATATGGTTTCCTTTGGCGTCGCGCCGGCTCTGGTCAGCTACGCCTGGGCACTTAAAGACCTTGGGCGACTCGGCTGGATTGCAGCCTTCATCTATTGTGCCGGTGCGGCCCTGCGCCTGGCGCGCTTCAATACCACGCTGGAAGTCATTGACAAGCGTTACTTCCAGGGCCTGCCGAGTCCGGCGGCTGCGGCACTGGTGACGGCTTTCCTGTGGGTGATGATCGACAAGGATGTTGCCGCAGCTGACGTGCGCTGGGGCGCCTGCTCGCTGGTTATTTTTGCCGGTATCTCGATGGTCACCAACGTCCAGTTTTACAGCTTCAAAGACGTCAATCTGAGGCGCAGCGTGCCCTTCATTTTCATCGTCGCCATTGCCCTTGGCTTCGCCTTTGTGTCCTACGACACGCCGGTCGCCCTGTTTGGCCTTTTTCGTGGCCTATGCCCTCTCCGGTTATGTCCTCGCGCTAAGCCGCCGATTTCGGCACAAGGCATCATCACCGCCGCCGCCACCAATCGCTTAACGTAAAAAGTCGCGTACGCTACTTTTACGTTAACGGTCATGACACGTGGAGACACCCCAAATCATGAAAGTCATGACCGTTTCCCTCTTCCCCTGCCCCTTCTCCCGCAAGGGAGAAGGGAGTTTCGTGAGTCGCTTGCGCGACTTTCACATTAACGTAGGGCACCCACAGCGTGCATTGACATCCTCACCTTCGGAGTCGGGACATGAAAGATCACCTGGTAATTTTCGATACCACCTTGCGCGACGGCGAACAGAGCCCGGGCGCGTCGATGACCAAGGAAGAAAAGCTGCGCGTGGCACGGCAGCTCGAGCGCATGCAGGTCGATGTGATCGAGGCGGGGTTTGCCGCCGCCTCGCCCGGCGACTTCGACGCCATCAAGTCGATTGCTACGATCATCAGGGAGTCCACGGTGTGCTCCCTGGCACGTTCCAACGAGAACGACATTCGTCGCGCGGGCGAAGCCATCAAGCCGGCGGTGAGCGGCCGTATTCATACGTTCATCGCGACCAGCCCGATCCATATGGAGAAGAAGCTGCGCATGACGCCCGACCAGGTGGTCGAGTCGGCTGTGCGCGCGGTGCATTGGGCGCGTGAATATACCGATGACGTCGAGTTTTCGGCGGAAGACGCGGTGCGCTCCGATGTTGACTTCCTGTGCCGGGTTTTCGAGGAAGTGATCAAAGCCGGCGCGCGGACGATCAACGTTCCCGATACGGTTGGCTACAGCGTTCCGTCGGTGTGGGGCGAACTGATGCGTACGCTGATCAAACGGGTGCCAGGTGCCGAGCAGGTGGTGTGGTCTACGCACTGCCACAACGACCTGGGAATGGCGGTGGCCAATTCGCTGTCGGCGGTACTCGCTGGCGCCCGCCAGGTCGAATGCACGATCAACGGCCTTGGCGAACGTGCCGGTAATGCCTCGCTCGAAGAGGTGGTGATGGCGGTCAGAACGCGCAGCGACCTTTTCCCCGTGCAGACGCGTATCGACACCACCCAGATTGTCCCGGCGTCCAAGCTGGTGTCGCAGATCACCGGCTATCCGGTGCAGCCCAACAAGGCTGTCGTTGGGGCCAACGCCTTTGCGCACGAGTCCGGGATTCATCAGGACGGCGTCCTCAAACACCGTGAAACCTACGAGATCATGCGCGCCGAGGACGTTGGTTGGGCACAGAACAAGTTGGTCCTGGGCAAGCACTCGGGACGCAACGCCTTCAAGTCGCGTTTGGCGGCTCTGGCTATCGTGTTCGATAGCGAAGAGGCGCTGAATGCCGCGTTCGCCCGTTTCAAGGAACTGGCGGACAAGAAGCACGAGATTTTTGACGAAGACCTGCAGGCACTGGTGTCCGACGAGGAACTCACGCAGGAGGGCGAGTACTACAAGCTGGTTTATTCGCGCGTCTGCTCGGAAACTGGTGAAACGCCGGCTGCGAATGTGACGCTGAGCGTCGATGGCGCGGAGAAAAAAAGCGGCGGGGATCGGTAGCGGGCCGGTCGACGCGACTTTCAAGGCGATCGAGTCGGTTGCCAGCAGCGGCGCACAGTTGTTGCTTTACTCTGTCAATGCGATCACCACCGGCACTGACGCGCAGGGCGAAGTGACCGTGCGCCTCGGGAAAGGCAGTCGTATCGTGAACGGCAATGGTGCGGATACCGATATCGTCATTGCGTCAGCGAAAGCGTATCTCAACGCTTTGAACAAGCTGCAGATTCCCGATCGCGTCGACCCGCAGGCGGACGTTTGATCTCCGCCGCGACTTGACGGAGAGAGCAAAGGCTACGGACGCGCCGACGCGTCTGATTGATGCGCTGATGGGCGAGTGAGCCTGGCGTAGGCGACGCTGGCGCAGAAGAAGGTCAACGCGAGGATGGTTTCGGCAATGGCCAGCGCCTGTCCTGTCCCCGTCTCGGTGGTGGCGCGCACGATGCCCTCGGTAAAGTAGAGCAGAATCAGCATGCTCGCCCACTGGTACGAGTAGCGGCGGCCGTTGAGGATGCCGAACAAGGGCGCCAGCAGCGGCAGGCACTTCAGCGCCAGCCACGAGCCGCCAGGCAGGACCGGTGCCAGACGTAACTCCCAGGCGAGGCACAGGAAAATCAGCGCAATCAGGCTGCTGCATGCCGTCAGGTAGAGGGCGCGGATCATCAGCAGCTGAGCTTCATGGCAATGGCGGCGAGCCTTCGCCCTTGCGCGAAAGCGAGTTGGCGCTCTTCTTCGCTAAGCGTCGGTGTGCCGGCGGTACCTGCGAGATGGCTGGCACCGTACGGTGTGCCACCGCTGCGAGTGCTGGACAAGGCGGCTTCGCTATAGGGCAAGCCGATCAGCAGCATGCCGTGGTGCAGCAGCGGCAGCATCATCGACAACAGGGTGCTCTCCTGTCCGCCATGAGCGCTGGCCGTCGATGTGAAGACGCAGGCAGGCTTACCGACCAGGGTTGCGGACGACCATTGCGCGGCGGTGCTATCCCAGAAGTATTTCATCGGCGCCGCCATATTGCCGAAACGTGTCGGGCTGCCGAGTGCCAGGCCGATGCATTCGTCAAGGTCGGTCGCTTCGACGTAAGGGGCGCCGCCGGCTGGAATTTCCGGGGCGCTTGCCACGCAAACGGGCGACACCTTGGGAACCGTCCGCAGACGTGCTGTTACGCCGTCCCTTGACTCGATACCGCGCGCGATTTGCTGGGCGAGGGCCCGTACCGACCCTCGGTGGCTATAGTAGAGAACGAGTATTTCTGACATCGCGCCATTATCAGGGAAACTGCGCCCGATGGCTCTTTTCCGCCGGCAAAGACGAGCGCCAGCTGAGTGGCCGTGCGTTTTCGGCAGCACCGGTCGTGGGCTGCTAGAAGTGCTTCGGGTCAGCTTGTATCGTCAGGATGTCAACGCTGCCGGTTTGCTCGTCAATGCCGATGCTCTGTACTTCACGAACCGCCAGGTTCTCGCCTTCGATAACCAGCAGCAGTTTCTCGTTGTTCTGGGTGAGTGCGCCCGACGCCACGACCAGCAGTTGGCTGCTGCGCTGCGAGGGAATTTCTGGCAGTACCAGAACTCGCAGATACTCCGTTCCTTCGCCGTCCGCAGGCCGGGCGAGAGTCGCCGGGACAGCCTTTGGCGAAAGGATTTGCAGGCCAAGCTCAAGATGTTCAGGGTTCTCCGAGACCGCCCAACGCACTATGCAGATCTGCCAGTCTTTCTCGTCACCCGTGCGCACTGCGGCGACATTGCCGACCGAAAGGGTGCCAATCTTCCCGGAGACATGCATGATGGCATAGCCGTCCGGACTTTCGTTGGTGATCATCCAGCGGGAAAGCTCGACCGTGGCCGTGTCGTCCTGCTTGCAAAGTTGCCAGAGTCCATCGAGTCCGCTACCCAGGACCGTTCGATAGTTCTGTCTGCGGCGATGAAAGCGGCGCTTGCCGAAGTCATTCCAGCGTCCCGCCAGGCGGCGCAGGACGCCGACGCCGGCGGGCGTGCTGGCCAGCTCGGGCAAGCCGATCTCTTCGGCTGGCGTGCCGGCGTTGAGCTGGGCGATCTGCGTCTTCAGCAGAAGGCCCAGGCCGGCGCAGGAAAAGTACTCGAGTGGCGCAGTCGACGGCGCCAGCTTGCGCGAAAAGGGCAGGGCAGGTGCGTCGCGTGTTGGATCGACCCAGAAGGTTGCCGGGGCCGCGGTTGCAGCGGTTTCTGCTGAAATGGTCTCGATCTGGCCGGCAAAGCGCTCGAAGTAAGCGGCCAGGAAGACCACCTCACGTGCAGTCAATGACGCCGGCTGGGCGCAGCCGAGCAGAATCGCTGCGTGGTAGATGTGCTGAAGTTTCCGTGACTGCCCGCGTGGGGCAGTCGCTTCAAGATGCCGGGATCTCGCCATGGCATAGGTCTGATGCAGTTGCTGCCAGGCGCCAGTCGGGGCCGGAGAGGCGATCAGATGAGCGATCATGAGTTGCTGTGCGAGGGCATGCAGGCTACGCCACAGCGCGAGATCGGGTGCTTGATAACGGTCGCTGGTGTCTTGGGACGCGACCCCTTCAACCATCTCCAGCGTGTCATCAGCAAGCATTTGCAGCAGATCGAGGACGCTGCGCACCAGGCGCCGTGATTTGCGTGGGATCGGCAACATCAGCTCGGTCAGTTCCGGAAGCAGTGCCGCTACAACGCTGGAGCTGCGCTCGTACAAGCCGTTCAGAGCCAGGGCGCGCTCTTTTGACGAACCGCCAACCTCGTGCCAGGCTTTGACCTGCGCACGCAGTGCGGGGAGCTCCTCCGCCGGGTGGGGTGCCATCGGCGACGTAAGCCATTGCAGAATGGTGCGTATGCCGGAGTGTGCAGTCACGGCTCCCGCCGCATCCTGCTCATCGAAAGCGGTGTTGGTCATCTGGCCACCTGCCAAACAAGTTTGCGTCGTCACGCCGTCGGTTGGACTGGTAGCTGGTCTCTTTCGGCGCATGGGCAACTACGGCTCGGTCGACCAGAAATTACAGAATCAACATCTTGGCTGTCGACCTTCGCCCTTTTGATTATAACCTGCAAGTTTCAACTGCTGGCCAGCGGCAAGCGTGTGCGTTCCTGTCCTCCCGCGCTCGCCAGCGGACGTCGAGTCAGGGTGCAGCAAGATCATGTTGAAAGGGCGCTTTTTTGCTATAATCCGCCTCTTTTTCTGATTTCGGAAGAGCTGATCATGGTTGTCATTCGTCTCGCTCGTGGGGGCTCCAAGAAGCGCCCCTTCTACAATATGGTGGTTGCTGATTCACGCCAACGCCGCGATGGTCGCTTTATCGAGCGCGTCGGCTTCTACAATCCGCTGGCCTCGGAGAAGGAAGAGAGCCTGCGCATCGCCACCGACCGCATCAGCTACTGGCAGGGGCAGGGAGCACAACTGTCGATGACCTGTGCCCGCCTGGTCAAGCAGTCGGCCGCCAAGCTAGCAGCCTGAGCTTTGCCTGCCGGTTCGCTGTCTGCAGGGACTGGCGCTGGCGCGGGACTCGACGTTCCGCCGGCTGATGGTGAAGGCTGCGAAGGTGGCCAGGTCAGCGGCGAAATCGTTGTCCTCGGCAAGATCGCTGGTCCGCACGGCTTGCAGGGCGTGGTGCGCGTGTATCCGTTTGCCGATGATCCGCTGGCTTGGGCGCGACTGCCGCAATGGTGGCTGGGCCGCGAGGGTGAAGCGGCCGAATTGTGGCGTCCGACGCGGCTGATCAAGTGCGATCTGCGTAACGACATGCTGCTGGCGCAGCTCGAGTGTGTTGCCGATCGGTCTGCTGCCGAGGCGGCCGCCGGGTTGCTGGTTGGTGTTCCGCACCAGGCCTTGCCGCCGACCGCAGCTGACGAATACTACTGGGCCGATCTGATCGGCCTTGAGGTCGTCAATACGCATGGCCAGTCGCTGGGCAGGATTCTCGGTCTGATCGAAACGCCGGCCAGCGCGGTTTTGCGCGTCGGCGATGGCCAGGACGCCGAGCGACTGCTGCCCTTTGTCGCCGCTGTGGTGCTGGAAGTTGAGCTGGCGCAGGCGCGTGTTCGCGTGGCTTGGGAACTCGACTGGTGACTTGGTGACTTCGCCAGAAGGCGTGCCCGTGCGCGAGAACGCGTTTGTCGTTGATGTGCTGAGCTTGTTTCCCGAAATGTTTGCCGCAGTGAGCCATTCGGGGGTGACCCGTCGGGCGCTGGAAGCCGGGCGCTGGACTCTGCAGCTGTGGAATCCGCGTGATTTCACCGTCGACCGGCATCGCACCGTCGATGACCGGCCCTACGGCGGTGGCCCGGGAATGGTGATGATGGCGCCGCCGCTGGCGGCGGCGATCACTGCGGCCAAGGCACGACAGCTGGCCGCTGGCTTGGCGGCCAGCCGCGTCATCTGTCTCTCGCCGCAGGGCTCGTTGCTGACGCACCAGCGGGTGATCGAGCTGGCACAGGGCAAGGAAGCGCTGGTTCTAGTGTGCGGGCGTTACGAAGGGATCGACGAGCGGCTGATCGATGCCGGCGTCGACGAAGAGATTTCTATTGGCGATTTCGTCCTTTCGGGTGGCGAAATTCCGGCGATGGCGCTGATCGATGCCGTCGTCAGGCAGTTGCCGGGCGTGCTGAATGACGCCGAATCGGCACAACAGGATTCGTTTGTCGCGGGCTTGCTGGATTGCCCGCACTATACGCGGCCCGAGGAGTACAACGGGCGGCGGGTGCCGGATGTTCTTTTTGTCCGGTCATCACGAGGAAATACGACGCTGGCGTTTGCAGCAGGCGCTGGGTCGAACGTGGCAGCGGCGTCCCGAGTTGTTGGCGGGGCGTTCATTGTCGAAAACGGAAACGCAACTCCTGGTGCAGTTTCAGGAGCAATGCGGTCAGGACAAGAATGCGTAGTTCGCATACATGGAGTCAAGAATATGAATCTGATCGAGCAGCTTGAACAAGAAGAAATTGCCCGTCTGGGCAAGGTCATTCCCGCCTTCGCCCCGGGCGACACCGTCGTTGTCCAGGTCAAGGTGCGGGAAGGAACGCGCGAGCGTTTGCAGGCCTATGAAGGCGTCGTGATTGCCAAGCGCAATCGCGGTCTCAACTCCAGCTTCATCGTGCGCAAGGTTTCGTCGGGCGAGGGCGTCGAGCGTACCTTCCAGACCTATTCGCCGCTGGTCGCGGCGATCGAGGTCAAGCGTCGTGGCGACGTCCGTCGTGCCAAGCTGTACTACCTGCGCCAGCGTTCGGGCAAGTCGGCGCGGATCAAGGAAAAGCTGGTCCGCAAGCAACGCTGAACCGCGGCGCTGGCGCGGTAAACGAAAAAGTGGCGAAGTCGGGAGACTTCGCCACTTTTCTTTCCGGGTCGCCCGGGTCGCGGGTCAGTGGTTCAGGACGCCGCAGCCTGCTTGTCCTTCTCGATCAGCGCGTACGCCGAATGATTGTGGATCGACTCGAAGTTCTCGGATTCGACCACATAGGCATCGATGCGCTGCTCGGTGTTGAGGCGCGCAGCCACATCGCGCACCATGTCTTCGACGAACTTCGGATTGTCGTAGGCACGTTCGGTGACGTATTTCTCGTCAGGGCGCTTGAGCAGGCCGTAGAGTTCGCAGGACGCCTGCCCTTCGACGAATTGCACCAGTTCTTCGATCCACAGGTGATCGTTGATTCTGACGGTGACGGTCACGTGCGAGCGCTGATTGTGCGCGCCGCGCTCGGAAATCTCCTTGGAACACGGGCACAGGCTGGTGACCGGAACGGCGACCTTGATCGTCGACGCGATACCGCCACGGCCGATCTCGCCAATCAGGGTGACGTCGTAATCCATCAGGCTCTGCACCCCCGACACCGGTGCGGTCTTGTTGATGAAATACGGAAAGCTCATTTCGATGTGCCCGGTCTCGGCTTCAAGCCGGTCCACCATGTCCCGCAGCATGGCGGGAAAGTTCTCGACGGAAATCTCGCGTTCGTGGCTGTTGAGGATTTCCACGAAGCGCGACATGTGCGTGCCTTTGAAGTTGTGCGGCAGGCTGACGTACATGTTGAACACGGCGATCGTGTGCTGTACGCCGCCGGATTTGTCGAGCACCTTGACCGGGTGTCGTATCGCCTTGATGCCGACCTTGTTGATGGCGATGCGGCGGGTATCGGCTGAGCCCTGGACGTCCACCATCGTGGTCGGTTGCGGGTTTTCTGGTGCGTTCATTACTGCTCCTGATGGGTGTTCTATATGCTGCCCGCAACGATTTCCTCGGGCTCGCCCGCGCTGCAGCCTTGCCGGGCGCGCACTGCGGCGACGATTCCGTCGCGGTCGAGGCCGATCTCGGCCAGCAGTAGCGCCTGGTCGCCATGATCGATGAAGCGGTCGGGAATTCCCAGGCGCAAGAATCGCGTGGTGCCGGCAACTTCCTCGAGGACGCGCGCGACCTCGGAACCGGCACCACCGATCAAGGCATTCTCTTCGACACTGACCAGCAGGGAATGTTCTGCTGCCAGGGCGAGGACCAACTCGCGGTCGATCGGTTTGACGAAGCGCATATTGGCTACCGTGGCGTTGAGTTCTTCAGCCGCTTCGAGCGCCGGCGTCAGCATGCTGCCGAAAGCGAGCAGCGCGACCTCGGCCCCCCGGCGGCGAATTTCACCTTTGCCGAGCGGCAAACCGAGCAGCGTCTTGTCGATCGGCGCGCCGGTGCCGCTGCCCCGCGGGTAGCGCACGGCGCTCGGTCCGTCCAGCTGATAGGCGGTGGTCAGCATCTTGCGGCACTCGTCTTCGTCGGTCGGCGTCATCAGCACCATGTTCGGGATGCAGGTCAGGAAGGAAATATCGAAGGCACCGTGGTGTGTCGGGCCGTCGGCACCAACCAGGCCGCCACGGTCGAGCGCGAAGACTACCGGCAGGTTTTGCAAAGCCACGTCGTGTATCAGCTGATCGTAGCCACGCTGCAGGAAGGTAGAGTAGATCGCCAGCACCGGCCGCATGCCTTCGCAGGCCAGGCCGGCGGCAAAGGTGACGGCGTGCTGCTCGGCGATGCCGACATCGTAATAGCGATCCGGGTAACATTCGCTGAAGCGCAGCAGGCCGGAGCCTTCGCGCATCGCCGGCGTGATTCCGACCAGTCTCGGATCCGCGGCCGCCATGTCGCACAGCCAGTCGCCAAAAACCTGCGTGTAGCTCGGTTTTGCGCCCGGTTTGCCGCCGGCGATACCGACTTCCGGCTTGAATTTCGAGACCCCGTGGTAGAGGATCGGATCGACCTCGGCCAGTTTGTAACCCTGGCCCTTCTTGGTGATCACGTGCAGGAACTGCGGACCCTTGAGGTTCTTCAGGTTGAGCAGCGTCGGTACCAGCGATTCGAGATCGTGGCCGTCGATCGGGCCAATGTAGTTGAGGCCGAGTTCCTCGAACAGTGTCCCCGGGGTCAGCATGCCCTTGACGTGCTCCTCGGCGCGCTTGGCGAATTCGAGCAAGGACGGCGAAAAGTCGAGAATCTTCTCGCCTGCCTTGCGCGCGGCGTTGAAGGTGTTACCGGAAAAGAGTCGTGCCAGGTAGCGGTTGAGCGCTCCCACCGGCGGTGAGATCGACATGTCGTTATCGTTGAGAACGACGAGCATGTCGGCGTCGGCGACGCCGGCATTGTTGAGGGCTTCAAAGGCCTGCCCAGCCGACATCGCGCCATCGCCGATGATGGCCACCACTTTGCGGGTTTCGTGCTTGATCTTGGCGGCCAGCGCCATACCCAGGGCCGCCGAGATCGATGTCGACGAGTGACCGACGCCGAAAGTGTCGTACGGGCTTTCGCCGCGTTTCGGAAAGCCCGAGATGCCGCCGTGCATGCGCAGCTTGGCCATGCCCTCGCGGCGGCCGCTGAGCGTCTTGTGCGCATAGGTCTGGTGGCCGACGTCCCACACCAGGCGGTCGTGCGGCGTATCGAAGACATAATGCAGGGCGACCGTTAGCTCAACCGTGCCGAGGTTCGACGAGAGGTGACCACCGGTCCGGGAAACCGAGTCGACCAGAAAGGCACGCAACTCGTCAGCCAGTTGTGGTAACTGGCGGCGGTCGAGCTTGCGCACTTGCGCCGGATCGCTGATGGTGTCGAGCAGAGGGTAAAGGGTCATAGTCTCGTTTGGGTCCTGCAGAAGCGCTCGCTGGTGGCGGTGAGCGGAAGCGGCGCCTAGAATTTGCGCTGGGTAATGAAGTCGGTGAGTTCGAGCAGGCGCTGGCGGCGTGCGCCGAAAGGTGTGAGCGCTTCGAGCGCCTGTTTTCTCAGATCGTCGGCAAACTCGCGGGCGCGTTCGAGGCCCATCAGGCTGACGTAGGTCGGCTTTTCGGCGGCCGCATCCTTGCCGGCTGTCTTGCCGAGGGTCGCGGTACTGGCCGTGCAATCGAGGATGTCGTCGACGACCTGAAAAAGCAGGCCGGCACGTTTGGCGAAGCGGTCGAGCGACGTGCTTTCGTCGACGCTCAAGGCGGCACCGCAAAGGGCGCCGAGCAGCACTGCCGCGCGGATCAAGGCACCGGTCTTGAGCGCGTGCATCAGTTCAAGCTCAGGCTGGTTGAGGCTCTTGCCGACCGCTTCGAGGTCAATCGACTGGCCGCCCGCCATGCCACACGAGCCGCTGGCGCGGGCTAGCAGGCGCAGCATTTCCAGTTGCCGGCCCGGCTCGCCGAAATCCTTGCGCGCCAGCAGTTCGAAGGCCAGCGCCTGCAGGCTGTCACCAACCAGCAAGGCCGTCGCTTCATCGAACTCCACGTGGCAGGTCGGCCGGCCCCGTCGCAGCACGTCGTTATCCATTGACGGCAGGTCGTCGTGGACCAGCGAATAGCTGTGGATCAGCTCGACTGCGCTGGCCACCACTTGCAGCCGTTCCGCCGGGGCCGCTGTCAGTTCGCCGGCCGCGTAAACGAGCAGCGGTCTTATCCGTTTGCCACCATTCAGGCTGGCATAGCGCATCGCCCGGTGCAGGCGAGCCGGAATCGCTTCAGCAGGCGGCAAGTTGCCGGCGATGGCCGCTTCGACCTGTACCTGGACGCGACGCATCCAGTCCGGGAAGGCTAGGGTCCCTGGCGCTGGTGCAGGGGCAAGTGCTGTCGGCACGCTCACTTGGCTTCGCCGCCAGTGGGCTCGAAAGCGCGCAGCGCGCCGTTTTCAAGCACCTGGATTTGCGCTTCGGCGTTGCTGAGCTGCTGTTGGCAGTGCGTCAATAGTTCGCTGCCACGGCGATATGCCGCCAGTGACTCCTCGAGTGGCAGGCGGCCTCCCTCCATGTCCTGGACTAGCTGTTCAAGTTCGGCAAGAGCCGCCTCGAATTTCAGTTTGCCAATGGTCACCGCGTCCGAAGCGCGTGCGGCGCGTCGACGGCTTTCTCGGAGTTTGGTCGTGGCATCGGAGAGGCTCGAATCAAACCGCCGAAAATAGCGTATTAGTGGCTCCGCGGTCAACAAATGGAAAGCATTCTCGCGCCCCCGCTTCTGGCCAGAGCGTGACACAATCGCTGGCGATGGGACTGGTGCTACACTTGCGCAACCAAAAAAGGGAGGATGCCATGATAGTCATCGAAAACCGGCCCAGGCGGGTCGAGGTCACGGTTTATGCGGAATTCACGCTCGCCGATTATCAGGAGTTCGAAAACGCCGTCAATTACGTCATCCAGTTCGAGGGGCAGGTTGACCTGTTTTTCGACTTGCGCGAGATGGCCGATTTCACTCTCGACGTGGCCTGGGAAGATATCGTCTTTTCGCGTGCCCATGCCAAGGATTTCAGCCGCATTGCGGTGCTCACCGAAAGTCAGTGGGTGGCGTGGAGCGCCTGGTTGTCTCAGATTTTCGTCGAAGCCGAGATGCGCGTTTTCGACGAAGAAGTCGAAGCCCGCGCGTGGCTGGCCGAAGGGGACGGGGAGGGGCTGGCGTGAGCTACTCGACGGTCGTCAGTGCCGCTCGTCTGGCCCATCATCTCGACGATCCCGACTGGCGAATTTTTGATTGTCGCCATCAACTGAGCGATCCCGAAGCCGGTGCCCACGCCTACGCCGCCGGGCATCTGCCGGGGGCGAGTTTTCTGCATCTGGATCGCGACCTGTCGGGGCCGATGAATGGCAGCAACGGTCGTCATCCCTTGCCCGACCCACAGCTTCTCGCCGCCACGCTGGGCGCGGCCGGCGTTTCAGGCGAAACGCAGGTGGTCGCCTACGACGACGCAGGCGGGATGATGGCCAGTCGACTATGGTGGTTGCTGCGTTGGCTGGGCCACGATCGCGTCGCTGTTCTCGACGGCGGCATCGAGCGCTGGGTCGCAGAGGGCAGGCCGCTGTCGACGGCGTCACCAGAAGTTGCCGTAGCGCGTTTCGAGGGGTCGCCACGTGACTGGGTAGCCACGACCCAGGAGGTTCTGGCCGATGTTAGCAACGGCCAGTTCTGCCTGATTGACGCCCGCAGCCCGGATCGCTTCCGTGGCGAGAACGAAACGCTCGACCCGGTCGGTGGTCACATTCCGGGCGCGCGCAACCGCTTCTTCCGCGACAATCTCGATAGCGAAGGTTGTTTTCGCCCCGCCGCCGAACTGCGCCGGGAGCTGCTGGCGCTGCTCGCCGGGATCGATCCGAAGCAGGCAGTAATGAGCTGTGGCTCGGGCGTCACCGCCTGTCACAACCTCCTGGCCATGGAAATCGCCGGTCTGCATGACGCACGTCTGTATGCCGGTTCGTGGAGCGAATGGTGTAGTGACCCGGCGCGGCCGGTCGCCGGTCAGGCTTGCTGATGCCTCAAACGGCGAACAGGTCGACGGCGGATACTCTTGTCTTTCCTGTTCAATTGATGCGATTCTCTAAGACGTTGTTTTTTTTAGGGTTTTACTGGTCGGCGAGCCGGCCTGTGCTGGCGTTTCCTGTTTCTCAACATCAAGAGGGAAGAAAACCATGAAAAAACTTGCAGCTATGGTGGTGGGTGGTTTGTTGCTGGGCGCTGGTGTCGGTGTGGCGACGGCGGGTTCTCGTTGTGAACCGTTTCAAGGAACGCTGAAGTTGGCCTTCAATCCGTCGCCGACGCTGGGGGATTGCCAGGGCTTCGACGCGATAAAGGGCAAAGAGCGCTTTTTTTGAGGGCGCTGTTTTCCACTACCAACAATTGCCACCAGGATACCCGTTGGCTGCTCCGCTGCCGCTACAGATGTGCTTCTCGGGAGAAATCAGTGGCGCCACGCTGGGAGGGCGTGCGGTTGAGGCGACGTCTGTGTCGGCGCTGACAGTCAATAGCTTCCCTCTTGCGGGGGGCACAAGTTGCGGCTCTGTTCCCTGTCCGCAGATGCTTACTGCGGCAACGGTGGTGACGGTTACTGCCACCGGTGAGCCCAGAAAAGATAAGGAATTGGGCCAGATATTCCTGCGTGATACCGGCGTCTTACTTCCCGCCACTGATCAGCGGGGGCCATTGGCTATTGAGCAACTGATTGGTGTTGGCGGTACCAAGAAATTCTCCAACGCCAGTGTTTCAATGGAGATCGTTGGCTACGAGTTTGCTGGTGCCCCGGTCAAAGGCACCATCTGCCGTTAAGCTGTGGGTCCGAGCGGTGCAGCAGGCCATCTGGCGAACGGTGGTCTGCTCCAGCTGGGAGAGGGGTGTTCTGATGGGAGAATCGTGGCGAAAGTGACTTCTCCTCGTTATCGGATGATCTGCATGCGGCTTGCCGTGGCAACTGCGTTGTGCGCTGGTAGCCTGCTGCCGCCTGTGGCAACCGCAGCGACCGTCGGCCGCGTCTTCGTTTCTTACGCGGTCGATGGCAGCCCCCGTTACGCCACCCAGCGTCTCGACGCCAGTTACCGCGTGTTCATTCGCGGTGAGACGGTGCGCACGAAGAGCGGCAAGGCGCCAAGCACACGTAGCCACGTCAGCCAGGAACAGGGTCGGCGGCAGTTGACGCCGTTGATCGCGCATTTCGCTCACCTCCATCAGGTGGAGCCGGAATTGGTCGCGGCAGTAGTTGCCGTCGAATCCGGCTTCAACACCGCCGCTGTTTCGCCGGCAGGGGCAGTGGGTGCGATGCAGCTGATGCCAGCGACCGCGGCACGCTACGGCGTGACCAACGCCGCCAATCCGGCGCAGAACATCGACGCCGGCGTGCGCCATCTCAAGGACCTGCTCCACCTGCATGGTGGCAACGTCGCCCTGGCCCTGGCGGCCTACAACGCCGGCCAGGGGGCGGTGGCCAGGAACGGCGGCCGCATTCCGCCCTATCGCGAAACGATGCTTTATGTACCGGCGGTGCTGGCGGCAGCGGCAAGGGGGGGAGGGCTGTGAGCGGGACCCTGCACCGTACTTTCCAGGCGCGCACCGCCGCCGGCTTCACCCTGCTCGAACTGCTCGTGGTAGTGACCATCATCGGCCTGTTGGCGGCCTATGTTGGCCCGAAGTACTTCTCGCAGTTGGGCAGGTCCGAGCAGGGGGTGGCCAAGGCGCAGGTGGAGGCCTTCGCACGCGCACTCGACACCTATCGGCTGGAAGTCGGCCGCTATCCGAGCAGCGAAGAAGGGCTCGAGGCCTTGCTCAGCAAGCCGGCCAACGCCGCCCGCTGGAACGGCCCTTATCTGCAGAAGGCGGTGCCCGACGATCCCTGGGGTCACGCCTACCTCTACCGGTCGCCAGGGAGCACTGGCGACTTCGAGATCACCTCGTATGGCAAGGACGGCCAGCCCGGAGGGACCGGCGATGCCGCCGACGTCACCTATCAATGAGAATCTGGCGGAGCGAGGATGCGCTTTGAGGTTCGTGCCCTATCTTCCGACAACCTGATCGAGACGCACAGCATTGATGCCGCGGATGCCGGGGAGGTAGGCAGGTTGCTGCAACAACGGCGGCTGCAGCCGCTGTCGATCAAGGCGGCAGGTGGTGTCGGTGACGCGGCGGCGCGCTTGCCGGGGCGCGGCAGCCGAGCGTTTTCACTGCTCTTGTTCAGCGCCGAATTGTTGGCCTTGCTGGAAGCCGGCTTGAGCCTGGTCGAGACCTTCGACGCATTGCTCGAGAAAGAAAGCTCTCCGACCTCGCGGGCAGTGCTCGAACGACTGACCACTCACCTGCGCGAAGGCCTGCGTTTTTCGGCCGCCCTGGCCTTGCAACCCGGGGTCTTCCCACCCCTTTACGTCGGCATCGTCAAGGCTGCCGAAGGGACCGGCGACCTGCCGCACGCCCTGGCGCGCTATATCGACTATCAGACGCGGCTCGACGCCGTGCGCAGCAAGTTGCTCAGTGCGGCCATTTACCCGGCCATCCTGCTCGCCGTCGGCGCTGCGGTGACTGTTTTCCTGATGGCTTACGTCGTGCCGCGTTTTTCTGCCGTGTACCAGGGGAGCGGTCGTTCGCTGCCCTGGTTGTCACAGCGCCTGCTCGACTGGGGACAATTGCTCAGCGAGCATGCCGACGCCGTTTTTTGGGGGCTGCTGGTGCTGACCACGGCGGCTATCTTCTCGCTGCGGCACTTCATGCGCAGCGGTCGCTGGATCGTTTTCCTGACCCGCCTGCCGGGTGTCGGCGAGCGCATCCGGGTGATCGAGTTGTCGCGCCTGTACCTGACCACCGGCATGCTGCTCGAAGGGGGGATACCGATCCTGACGGCGCTTGATATCGTCGGCGACGCCGTTTCTCCGAAAACGCGCGACGCACTGCGTACTGCGCGCAGCTTCATCTCCGACGGCGGCGCCTTGTCGGAGGCTTTCGAGCGCAGCGGGCTGGCGACGCCGGTTGCCCTGCGCCTGCTGCGCGTCGGCGAAAAGTCCGGGCAGATGGGCGCCATGCTGACGCGCTCGGCCTTGTTCTACGAAGGTGAGAGTGCGCGCTGGATAGAGCGCTTCGCAAAAGTCTTCGAGCCGCTGCTGATGACTGCCATCGGCCTCCTGGTGGGGCTGATCGTGGTTCTGTTGTACATGCCAATTTTCGACCTCGCGGGTGCGCTGCAATGAACGCTGCCGGCGAGCCGAGCAGCGAAAGCATTGACGATGCCCTGCTGCAGAAAGCCAGGAATCTGGCGCGCGGCTCCGGGCGCTCGCTGGTCAGCGAACTCGAAGCGCTGACCGCCAATGAACCGCGCCAGCTGGTCGACGCTCTGGCGCGGCGCTTTCAGCTGCTGGTCATGGATACCACCGAGATGCTGGCTTGTGGTGCGGCCTTCGACCTGCTGCCGCTGCTCAAGGCGCAGCAGCGTGGCTGTGTGCTGCTGCGCTCGCTGCCCAGTGGCGGAGGCGGCGAGGGGGATGAAACGCGGCTCATTGCCGTCATCGGCGATCCCTTTGACAGCGATTGCATGGTCTGGCTGAGCAGCCTGTCCGCTGCACCGCTGCACTATTGCCTGGCTCTGACGGCTGACATCCAGGCCTATCTGTCGAAACATGAAGAATCGGTGCATGCCGTGCAGTCCCTGGTGCACGATAGCAGCAGCGCCGTCGATCCCTCGCGGAGCGCAGAAGTCCTCAGTTTTGCGTCGCTCAGTGAAGCCTCGAGCCCGGCTGTCAAACTGGTTAATTCCACCGTCTATGACGCCGTACGGGCGGCGGCGAGTGATGTGCATCTCGAGAGCACGCCGACTGGCATTACCATCAAGTATCGCCTCGACGGGGTACTCGACACGGTCGCGCAGATCAGTGGCGTGGCCCTCGCCGAGCAGGTGGTGTCGCGGCTGAAAGTGCTCGCCGAACTCGATATTGGCGAGCGGCGAACGCCGCAGGACGGCAGCTTTCGGGTCCAGGTGGCCGGTCGCGACATTGACCTGCGGGTATCGATCATGCCCAGCATTCATGGCGAGGATGCGGTCGTGCGCATTCTCGACAAGCGTGGCGTCATCGAGGCGCACGGCTCGCTGACGCTGGACCTGCTGGGCTTCGACGCTCTCTCGCTGAAAGCCCTGCGGCGCCTGGTCGAAGAACCCTACGGGATGTTGCTGGTGACCGGCCCGACCGGCTCGGGCAAGACCACCACCCTGTACGGCGCCATTTCCGAGATCAATAGCGGTCGCGACAAGATCATCACCATCGAAGACCCGGTCGAGTACCAGCTGCCCGGCGTCCTGCAGATTCCGGTCAATGACAAGAAAGGCCTGACCTTTGCGCGCGGCCTGCGCTCGATTCTGCGCCACGATCCCGACAAGATCATGATCGGCGAAATCCGTGACCGCGAAACGGCCGAGATCGCCGTGCAGTCGGCGTTGACCGGGCATCTGGTGTTGACCACCGTGCATGCCAACAACGTCTTCGATGTTTTCGGTCGTTTTACGCACATGGGCATCGATCCCTACGCTTTTGCCTCCGCGCTGAACGGTATCTGGGCGCAACGTCTGCTGCGCGTTAACTGTGCACGCTGCAGCGAAGCCTATACGCCCGGCGAAGCGGAGCTCGAACGCTTCGTCATCACCGCCGATGCGCTGGCGGATTTCGACTTCCGCCGCGGCAGCGGCTGTGGCGATTGTCGAGGTAGCGGTTATCGTGGGCGCAAGGCGATCGCCGAGATTCTGAATCTGAACGATGAGTTGCGCGAGTTGATCATCGAAAAACGTCCGCTCAGGCAGCTCAAGGAAGTTGCCTACCGCAACGGTACGCGCAGCCTGACCGAAGCCGCGCTGCGTCTGGTCGCCAGCGGCGAGACCACCCTCGAGGAACTGCGCCGTGTCACGCTTTCGTGCTAGACGACTGCTGCTCGGCTGCAGCGCAAGCGACCTCGTCCTCCTGGCCGAGCCGGAAGCAACTACGGACACCCCGCAGCTTCTGGCGGCACTGGCTGTCGCCGCCCCCGCCGCGGCAACAGCCAGTGCCGCCACGGCAGCCCTGGGTGCGGCCCTGGCAGCGCTGCAGCCTGCGCCGCTGGCAGCCGCTGACCAGGCGCAGGCTGGCACGCACTCCGACGCGCAGTCCCCATCTTTGAGCGTTACGCTCGATGACGGCCTGGTCAGGAGTTTCGTCGTCACGCCGCCACGTGGCGCGCAAGGGCTGCGCGAATTGCGCGCCACGGCGGCAGCCCGCTTTGCGGCGCTCTATGGCGAGTCGGCCGAGCATTGGCTGTTGGTTGGCGACTGGCATGCGAGCTTCCCGTTCGTCGTCTGCGCGTTGCCGCGGGTACTTTATCGGGCGCTCGATCAGTGGGCGCAGGCGCATTCCTGGCGCCTCGATTCGATGACTCCGGCCCTGGTCCGCGTCTGCAATCGCCTGTGCGCATCGATTCCGAGCGACGGCTGCTTGCTGGTCGGCTTCGGGCAGAGGCTGAGTTTGCTCTATATCTGCAACGACCAGGTGGCAAGTACGCGCAGCGTGCTCTTGCCCAGCGTCCCGGATTTCGCCGCCCTGGAAACCCTGTTGGCCCAGGAACGCCTGCGCAGCCCGGATCAGGGTGCGAGCGGCAAACAGCAGTCGCTGTTGTGGGCGGGCGCGGCCGACTGGCTGCCACTAGCAAGCCGCATGGCCGGCCTCGAGTCGCGGACGATTCGCCTGCCTGGCGGCGGAGGCTCGGCAGCCACACAGCTGGCGCTTGCCGGGAGGCGGTCATGAAGCCCCTGAACATCGATTTCGTCGTTCGTCCGCCCTGGCAGCAGCCCCTGGCCACGCGCAGTCGGGCGATTCTGATTGCCCTTGGCGGGGTGGCGGTGCTGGCTGCCGCAGCGCTGGCCTGGCAAGTGCTACAGCTCGAACGGCAGCGCGCTGAAAGTGCGCAGGCGATCGTTCGGGCCGGCCGGGAAATTGCCGCCCATACGCCGCCGCCGCGACCGCCGCTGTTCTTGTCCGCCGCGCAGGTACTGGCCGTCAACGGCGCCATCGGGCAACTGAATACGCCGTGGCCGGCGCTGCTCGACGCTTTCGAGAGCGTGGCCCGCGCCGACATCGCGTTGCTGCAGATCGAGCCGGATAACCAGCGGCGCCTGGTCAAGGGGGTCGCCGAAGCGATGGATCACCAGACGATGCTCGACTACCTGGCCGCGTTGGGGGCGGCCGCACCTTTTTCCCGGGCGCTGGTGAGCAAACAGGAAATCAACGACAAGGACCCCAACCGGCCGCTGCGCTTCAGCTTCGAGGCGCTGTTCGACGATACGCCAGGCAAGGGCCCGGCCAGCGACCGCGCGACGCCGCAGGCGCGTCCCCGGGAGCTCCGGTGAAGCGCATCTCGCTGCTGGTCGACCGCTTGCGCCTGAGCGCCGAGATTGGCTTGCACCGGCATGGACCGTGGTGGCTGCTTCTGGCGCTGAGCTTCTGCTTGCTGCTTGTACTGGCCGCAACACTCCTGCCGGCGCTGCACGCCGAGCTGGCGGCGGCGCAGGGCAGTCTGCGCGCCTTGCAGGCGCGCGCGGCGAACGGCGAGCCGCCGCCGGGAGCGCCGGAATCGGCCTCCGAACGCCACTACCAGGCGTTTCAGGAGGTTCTCGCCGAAGAAAGTCAGGTTCTCGCCAGTATCCAGGCGGTGCTCGACCTGGTGGCCAGTCATCAGTTGCTGAGCACGCGCGCCGAGTATCAGCGTGGCCGTGACCTGCAGGCGCAAGCTGACACCCTGCAGATGATCGTGCCGGTGCGTGGGCGCTACGCCGATATTCGCCGCTGGATTGAAGAGATCCTGGCCACGCAGGCCTTCATTGCGGTCGATGAACTGGGATTCAAGCGCGATGAAATTGCTCGCAACGAGGTCGAGGCCAGGGTCAGCCTGACCATCTGGCATCATCGGGCGCGGCCGACAGAGGGCGTTGGCGTGCTCGGTGCGGACGCGGCGGAGCGCGCCGATGAGGTGCCTCGATGAACCGGCGTCGCTTGCTGCTCCTTGCCCTGTTGCTGCTTGCTGCCTGGCTGGCGCTGTTTGGCGACAAGACGCCGTCGGACAGCTCGCGCGGCGAAGTCGTTGCGCCGACTTCGCCGCGCGCAGCGTCCGCGCCGAATGCCGACAGCAGGCTTGCCGCCCGCAGGCCGGTCGACAGTCGCTCGGCGCTGTCACCGACGCGCGCCGGCAATGCCGCCGCGACGTTGGAAATCGCGGCCCTGATTCCGCGCGCGCAACTGATTCCCGGTGCCACTGATGAGCGTGCAAGTCGCGATCTGTTTCCGTCGCTAAGCTGGGCGCCGCTGCCCCCGGCGATGCCCGTGACCTCGGCAACATCCGCAAGAACACTCGCACCAATGGCACCGCCGCCCCCCTTCCTGTACCTTGGCAACAAATTCGAAGCGGGGCGCTGGGAGGCTTACCTCGCACGCGGCGAACAGGTGTTCATTGTTCACGAGGGGACGAGGCTTGAACGAGACTACCAGGTCAAGGCGATTGCCCCGTCCACACTGACCTTGATCTACCTGCCGCTGAAGCAGGCACAGAGCATATCGATCGGAGGATCGCCATAGTGAGCAAGGAGAGGCCGGGTATGCGCGCTGTACCGGCAGGCTGGCGGCATTGCTGCCTGAGCGTCGCCGCGGCCCTGATGCTGGCCGGTTGCGCTGCGCAGACGGCGTATACCGAGGGGCAGGAGCTGTTGGCCGCTGAACAGGTCGACGCCGGGCTGGCCAGAATTCAGGAGGCGATCAAGCTTGAACCGGGTTCTGCGGAGTATCGCATCGCCTACGCACGGGCGCAGGAACGCTACGTCAAGGCCAGCCTGGAGGTCGGCGAACGCGCCCTGGCGGAGGCCCGTTACGAGGCCGCCGATGGCGCTTTTCGGCGTGCACTGGTGCTGCAAGCGGGTAATGAGCGGGCGCTCACCGGGCTGCAGTTGGTGGCTGCTGCGCGTCGGCATGACATTCTCTACAGCGAAGCGCTGGCCGCCTGGAGCCGGGCCGACGGCGAAGCGGCGCTGGCCAGTCTGCGCACGATTCTCGCGGCCAACCCGCAGCACCCGCGTGCGCTGGATTTGCAGCGCATTATGGAAGCCAGCGCTGCGCGCGTCGTCAAGGAATCGGTGCTGGCGGTGGCCTACCGCAAGCCGATCAGCATCGAGTTCAAGGACACGCCGCTAAAAACTGTTTTCGAAGTGATTTCGCGTACCTCGGGGCTGAACTTCGTTTTCGACAAGGATTTGCGCGCCGATCAGAAGGTCACCATCTTCCTGCGCAACAGTACCATCGAGGCAGCGATCAACCTGGTGCTGCTGACCAACCAGCTCGAGCAGCGCGTCCTCGATGGCAACTCCATCCTGATCTATCCGAACACCCCGCTCAAACAGCGCGACTACCAGGCCTTGACGGTGAGGACCTTCTATCTGGCGAATTCGGACGCCAAGACCGTCGCCACTACCTTGAAGACGATCCTCAAGAGCCGGGATATCGTGGTCGACGAGAAACTGAATCTGCTGATGATTCGTGACAGCCCGGAAGCGGTTCGCGTCGCCGAGAAACTGGTTGCCTTGCAGGACGTGCCGGAGCCCGAGGTGATGCTCGAAGTGGAGATCCTTGAGGTCAAACGCTCCCGTCTTCGCGACCTGGGGGTCAACTGGCCGAACAACCTGGCGCTGACCCCGCTGCCGTCGGCCGATGGTGGCCAGCTGACCCTGAACGATCTGCGCAATCTCAACTCGTCGACCATTGGGGCTACCGTCGGCCCGGTCATTATTAGCGCCAACCAGGCCGATTCCGACGTCAACCTGCTGGCCAACCCGCGGATTCGCGCGCGCAACCGCGAGAAAGCCAAGATTCTGATTGGCGAACGCGTGCCCAACATCACCTCGACGGCTACTTCGACAGGCTTTGTCTCCGAGTCGATTACTTACATCGATGTCGGGCTCAAGCTGGACATCGAACCAACGATTTACCTGGACAACGAAGTGGCCATCAAAGTGACCCTCGAGGTCAGCAACATCATTGATCAGGTGGAGACCAAATCGGGGACTGTTGCCTATCGCATCGGCACGCGCACGGCGACCAGCGTCCTGCGTCTCAAAGACGGCGAGAACCAGTTGCTCGCCGGTTTGATCAGCGACGAAGACCGCCGGACTGCCGACAAGGTGCCCTTCCTGGGGGATATTCCGGTGCTCGGTCGATTGTTCGGAGGGCATCGCGAGGAGGGAATCAAGACCGAGATCGTGCTCTCCATCACTCCCCGGGTGCTGCGCAACATCCAGCGCCCGGAGGCCTATCTTGCCGAGTTCGATGGCGGCACCGAGAGCAACTTCCGCAGCCGGCCGGCTGCTCGGGGAGCGGCATTGGCCAGTGCCTCGGGCGTGGCCGCCCCTAGCGGTTCGCCGTTGAGCCTGGTGGGCCTGTCGGCGGGTGCCAGCGGTGCCAGGAGCCGAGCGCCAGGCAATTACCCGGCCGAGACGGCGGCTTCCAGCGGCGCTCAGCCGGTGTCGGCGGCCAATTCCGCAGGCGTCCTGACGGCTCAGGATGCCCAGACCGCGGAGACCGCCCAGGCGGCGGTCGCCTCGGGTGCTGGAGCGCAGCTGCTCTGGCAGGGCCCGACGCAGCTCGGCACCGGTGACAGCTTTTCCTTGCAGCTGGTCATGCAGGCAGATCAGCCGGTGGTCAGCCTGCCGCTGGCGATCGCTTTCGATCCGCGCGTGGTGCAGGTCGCCGACGTCAGCGAGGGGGGCTTCCTCCGCCAGAATGGCGGCGAGACCAGCTTCACCTATCGCGTCGATCCCGGTGGACAGGTGCTGATTACCGGGACCCGTTCGGGTGCCGGCGGCGCGACCTTGCAGGACGTGGTGGCGACGCTCAATTTCCGTGCCGTGGCGCCCGGTGACGCGAAGATCGAGCTGATTACCATCGCCCCGGTTGGCTCAGGCGGCTCGGCGATCAAGGCCAAGCTGCCGCCGGCGCACCCGTTGACCGTTGTCCAGTGAGCAATGATGAGCGGATTGGCCCGACCTCGGGCGACGATTTCCTGGCGTAGGATCGGTGCCACCGGCGGTGGCGTGGGTGCAGTGGGTCGTGGCGATGGTTTCTCGCTGCTAGAACTGCTGATCACCCTGGCCATTGTTGCCGTGCTGGCAGGGGTCGTCGTGCCGGTGGCGCAGACTGCCGTTCAGCGCGCCAAGGAGCAGGAGCTCAGACTCGCACTGCGTGAACTGCGCTCTGCCATCGATCAGTACAAGAAGGCCGGTGACGAAGGTCGTATCAGGACGGCGGTGAGCGACAGCGGTTATCCGGCGAATCTGCAGGTTTTGCTCGCGGGAGAAGTGGATTTGCGCGACCCCAAGCAGCGGAAAATTTACTTCCTGCGGCGGATTCCGCGCGATCCGCTGCATCCGGATAGCCGGGCGCAGCCAGCCGATACCTGGGCCAAACGCGCTTACACCAGCGAACCCGATAACCCGAGCGAGGGCGACGACGTGTACGACGTGTACTCCAGATCAAAAGGCGTCGGTTTGAACGGCGTGCCCTACCGGCAATGGTGAATCGCGCCAGGCCTCGCCTGCGCGGGCAGGGTTTTACGCTTATCGAGCTGCTGGTCGTGCTGTCGATCATCGCCCTGCTGCTCACCCTGGCCGTGCCGAGATACTTCAACAGCATCGATGTCGCGAAAGAAGCGGTGCTGCGCGAGAATCTGCACCTGGTGCGCGAGACGATCGACAAGTTCTACGCTGACAAGGGGCGCTATCCCGAAAGCCTCGACGAGCTGGTCAGCGAAAAATATCTACGCGCGCTGCCCTACGATCCGATTACCGGTAGTTCGACTACCTGGCTGCTGATTGCGCCCGATTCGGCTGGCGTCGGAGGCCGTGTCTATGACCTCAAGAGCGGCGCCGACGGCGCCACCCGGGACGGCCAGCCGTTTACCGAACTGTAGCCATGCGCGGCGATCGTTTTTGCCGCGCTTGCGCCGGCCGCTGCGAGGCCGGCTTCACTTACCTCGGGCTGCTGATTCTGGTCGCCATCCTGGCGCTGGCGACGAGCGCCACCTTGACCCTCGGCAGCATCGTGCAGCGGCGTGAGGCCGAGCAGCGGCTGCTCGAAGTGGGGGCTGCGTATCGGCAGGCGCTTGCCAGTTATCTGAACAGCAGCCCGGCTGGCGACCGCCGCTACCCGGGCGCCCTCGCCGAACTGCTCAAGGACCCGCGCTATCCAGGCGTGCGCCGGCACTTGCGGCAACTCTATCCGGACCCGATTACCGGCAAGAACGAGTGGGGCCTGGTCGGCGCGCCGGGCGGCGGAATCATGGGTGTGCACAGTCTCTCGAACGCGAAACCCATCAAGATCGCCGAGTTCGAACTGGAGAACGAGTCTTTCGAGGAGGCTGCGCACTATTCAGAATGGGTGTTTATCACCCGGTCGCTGGCCCCGGCAAGCGGCGCGATCCCGGCCCAGGGCGGCCTGCCACCGGCCGCTATCCCGGCGCTGCCGTCCTTGCCAGCAGCGCCGATATTCTTCCCGCAGAACGACGCTCCCGCAGCCGCTCCGCCGCCAGCGCCGATCCCCTTGGAGAACTTGCCAGCGCGCTGAGCCGACCCTGGCTCAAAGATTGGCCACCGCCCGCAGCACAGTCTGTGTTTCGTCGCGGCGGACGCGATTGCTGAACCACCACACGCCGCTGCGCTTGATCGTCCAGTCGGCTTCCTGTCCCGACAGCAGCAGTGCTGCCAGACGGCCCAGCGCCGGCTGATGACTGACCAGGATGACGGTGCCATGGTAGTCTGGCCAGCCGGCGATGGCCAGCAGGTCGGCGGCGTCGGCGCCGACCGCAAGCTGCGATTTGACGTCGTAGGGCAGGCCCAGGGCCTGCGCGGTTTGTCGGGCCCGTCGCGCCGGGCTGGAAAGGACCTGAACCTTGCGCAGCGGCTGCTTCTTCAGCCACTCGGCCATGCGCTCCGCATGCTTCTCGCCACGTCCAGAAAGCTTGCGTCGATTGTCCGCGATCTTGTCCGTTGCCGCTTCGGCTTCCGCATTGCGCCACAAAATCAGATCCATGTCCGTTCGCTTTCCCGACTGAAAGACAAGCAGCATGGCCGCCGTTTGTTTCGGGATGATGAACCACTCAGCCGCGACGAGACGCTGGCGCGGCCGCAAGCTGCTCTGCCGCGCGGACGCCAGGCGCCGGCGATCGTGGCGGTCGCGCAGGTATTTGTTGCGCTCGGGGCGGCGGCGCGGCAGTTCCGGCTGCGGCCTCGGCATGGGCCGTCTCGCAGGCAGCGATCAGTTCGAGTCGTCCGTCGAGATGCTCGACGATCGCCGTGCAGCTGTCGACCCAGTCGCCACAGTTGGCGTAGGTCATACCGGCCTTGGTCTTGATCGTCGCACTGTGGATATGCCCACAGATGACGCCATCGAGATGGCGTCCGCGCACCGCGTGGATCACCGACTCCTCGAAGTCGAAAATGAAGGACACGGCACGTTTCACGCGGCCCTTGGCATAGCCGGCGAGCGACCAGTAGCCTTGCCGCCGCAACAGCCGACGCAGCCAGGTCAGCAGTCCATTGATGCGCACCAGAGCGTCGTAGCCGACGTCGCCGACGACTGCCAGCCAGCGGTGATAGCGCGTCACCTGGTCGAACTGGTCACCATGCAGCAGCAGGAAACGGCGACCCTCGGCAGTGACGTGGATATGTTCGCGGCGCACCAGGATGTCGCCGAAGGATACGCCGTCGTAGTCGCGCAAGCCTTCGTCGTGGTTGCCGGGAATCAGCATCACTCGTTCGCCACGTCGCGCGCGGCGCAGGATTTTCTGCACCAGGGTGTTCTGGGCCGGCGTCCAGTGGACGCCGCGTTTCATCGCCCAGAAGTCGATGATGTCGCCGAGCAGGTAAAGGTATTCGGCCTCATGCTCGCGCAGGAAGTCGAGCAGGCGTTCGGCCTGACAGCCGCGCGTTCCGAGATGGACGTCCGAAACGAAGATGGCGCGGACTTTCATCGGCGCCGGTCGTGGCGTCGGGTAAAGCGGGACAGCGGCAGCATCAGCATCAGGTCGGCGGTATTGAAGTCGGGATTCCACGCGGGTTCGCCGCACACCCAGGCGCCAACCCGCAGATAGTCCTCGAGCAAGGGCGGCATCACGAGCGCGCGTGGGTTGGCCAACTCTTCGACAGGCAGACGATGTAGCGGGAAGACGCGGTCGTCGATCGGTGCCACCTGTTGCGGGCGGAATTGCCGGAAGAGGCTGGCCGCATGCTCACCGCCGTCGGTGATGCCGATCGACACGCAACCGATCAGGATCTGCTGGTCGTGGATCAGCGGGTGGTCGATCAGGCTTTCCCAGAGCAGAGAACTGACCTTGCCGCTGCGGTAATCGGGATGGATACAGCAGCGGCCGACTTCGGCCATGCGCGGAAGCAGTTTTCGCAGGCGGTGGATGTCGAAAACGTTCTCGCCATGGTAGCTGTCGACGCGCTTTGCGGCTCCGGCCGAAAGAAAGCGCAGGGAGCCGTCGAGAGTGTTCGATGCCTCCTCCCGGGCCATCAGGTGTCGGCAGTAGGGATCATAGAAATCGCTGTCATGGCCAGGAATCCGGCCTCGCACACGGGCGTCGAGTTCCCTGGCCAAGACCTGGTAGCGCAGGCGCTGAGTTTCGCGAACTTCGTCCGTGCCCTGGGCGAGGCTGACGCAGTAGTCCGGGTAGTCGTTCGCCGGGGTGGTGCGGGGGCGTTCCCGCAGCTCCTGATCCATGAGGCGCTCCATTCGTGACTTGAGGAGCGCCCATTCTCGATAGCCGTTGTGACAGGCAGGTGACGATCGCGCAACCTTGGCGTTTCGGGGCGACAGCGCGCTGACAAGCGGTTGGCGGTGGCTATTTCAGGTCTGCGCGTTGCCGTTCATAGGTCGCGTGGTTTTCCTTGTTGAGCCGGTCCCGACAGGCCTGCAACTCGCTTGGCGGCTGTTGTCGGCATCGGCTCTCGGCGCTGTATTTCATGCCTTCATACCAGGCCTCGGTGGTACAGGCGGCGCTCGTCAGTGCCAGGGCGGGAAGTGCCAAAGTGATCAGAACTGAGCTGGTTTGCACGCGATTTGACTCCGGGATTGTGATGTGCAACGACCCGGACCCGAGGGTCCGGGCGCTGGCGGAACTGCGCGAAGGCCAATGGTAAGGCCAACGGCTGCGCCCAGATGATGGGGCTTCACCTTGGCGCAGATCGTGGCCCCCCTGGCGGTAGCTGCAGCGCTCTGGTGGGCGTGCCGGAAAGCTTGCTCCGCGCACCGCTTGCGCGCCTATAATCGAATCACCGGGCCATTCGCAGGTGAACGTCATGGGTGACAGAGAGAATTCGCTGATCAAGCTGCAGGATCTCGCCAGCTTCCTGGACGAAGGCAGCTTCGACGACAACATGCAGCAACTCGCAGCAATTTCGGCACGAGTACTCAACGCCGAAAACTGTTCGCTGATGTTGCTGACCGAGAGCGAAGACGAGGCGGCTGGAGGCGACGACATGTGCCTGCGCGTCTGTGGCAGCTGCGGTTCGCTGCCCGCCGCGGCATACAAGGAAAACACTCGCACCGGCGAAGGCATTGCCGGGCGAGTGGTTGCCACCGGTAAAGCCTTGTTCATCGAGGACATCGAAAGGTCCGAGTTTGCGCAGTGGGCGCGGCGTGCCAATGATCCCCGCAAGAGCCTGCTTTCCTCGCCGATTGCCATCAATGGCAAAACCATCGGCGTGATCAACATCAGCGGACATCGGCAGGCGCGCAGCTTCACCAAGGACGACCTGAGTCTGCTCGAGGTCGTCGCGCTATTCGTTGGCAAAGCCATTCAGGTGGTGCAACTGCAGAACATCCTGAGGTCGCGCTTTACGCAAATGGCGCTGATGCAGTTCGCTGAAAAAGACATTGGCGGCGCGCTGGAATGCGCCGTGGCCAATCCTGATCAAGTGGCCAGGATCCTCGCCAAGTCGTTCTACAAGGAAATGACTCGTGCCGGTTTCGGCTCAAGCCAGATCATCAACGCGGCTTCGGAGATCGTTGGCCAACTGAGTGTCAGCCTGAGCCGGCACAGCAAGCGGATCGAGCAACAGACAGCCGGTTAGGCCGAGCCAGAAGCAGCTGCCCGGCGCCCAGCGCCTTTCGCTCCTGGTTGTGGGGGTGGCGAATGGGATGGCAAAAGCCTCGCCAGGATCCTGCGCCTAGCGCCTCCGCTGGTATCAAGCACAGCAGCGAAAGCGACGCTGTCCGGGCTCTTTCCCTAGCCGGCCGGCTGAGCGATGAGCGGCGGTGACGCTCCGAATCATCCACTCGGAATCGTCATTAGTCGCCGAATTTCTGGCCAATCAGTGACCAGGCATCGTTAAAACCGCTGCCCACTCCCCAGCCCAGGTTGCGGCCGGTGGCGCGGATGTCGCCCAACTCGCTGATGAAGTGCTCACGCTTCGCTTCCGGCAAAGTCATGACGGTTGTCAGCGCTTGCTCGAACATGTGCAGCAGCGCGTCGAAATAGTCCTTGTCAGCGACGCCGATTTCGCTGCTGAAGCCGACGGCGTGTCGGCAGTAGAAGACCATCAGCTCGGCCAGGCCCTCGGCGTCGCCGACGTCTTTCTGGTAGTCGGCAATCGGTTTCCGGGCGTTGGCCACCGAATAGCTCTGGTTGCTGAAGACGTCCGGCCACAGCCAGCGATCGATGATTGCCTTGTACGGTTTGAGGGCATCACCACCGAGCCCGAAGCGGGCGTGCAGGAAGGTCTTATTGTCCTTGCGCGCGGCGTACAGATCTTCAAGCAGGCCAAGCAGGTCTGCCCGGTCGAAGTCCTCCAGGGCGGCTTTGACGTCGCTCCATGTGGGGGCTGATTTCCTGGTCACCATTTTCTTGCTCTCCTCTTGTTGGCAGAGGCAGGGGCTTTGTGGCGGGCTCCTGAATCCTGGCCTTGGACCGACAAATTTTTCCTGCCGGGCGCACGTCCTTGTGATCCGCAACTTGCGCGGCGAGGTAATGCGCGTGACCTCATACTAGACCTTTTTTTCTGGACGAATTGCTCGCGCGGACTGCTTTGACGTTCCTCACATGTTCGCTCGCGGCGGCCACGCCCAAGGCGTTCATCGCGAGGTCGACGGATAAGGCTTTGCTGCGGATGTCGGCGACTCAGTGGCGGGCGTAGACGCTGGTCGAGCCCTTGGGGTCGACCAGCAGGGTGTCGTAGGGGACCGGGCTGGAGCTTTCCATTCCTGGTGATCCAGCCGGCATCGCCGGCACCGCGAGTCCCAGCGCCTTCGGTTTTTCCTTGAGCAGGCGCTTGATATCGGCCGCGGGGACATGGCCTTCGATCAGGTAGCCGTTGACCGTCGCGGTGTGGCACGAGCCTAGATCCTCGGGCATGCCCAGCTTCTTGCGATTGGCGGGCACATCGTCGACATCATGCGTACTTACCGCGAAGCCATTGTCGCGCAGATGCTCGACCCAGCCACCGCAACAGCTACAGGAAGCATTCTTGTAAACCTCCACACGCGGGGCGCTTTGCGCGAACGCGCCACCGGCGGTGGAGAGGAGAACAAGGGCGAAGAAGAGGCGGATCAGCATCATGGCAGGATCTCGTTAAGTGGCAGGGAGGGAGGGAAAGAAAGAGAAGGCGGGCAGCGTTGGCCTGCCTTTGAATGCTCGACAATTCCCGACGAACGATCATTCTGCAAAAGGGAAGGGTACTGCAAGCTGACAGCAGGATTACAGTTTCGTCATGCGTGGGCCGAGATAATTCGTCGCGCCGGCGAGGACTTGTTGCCCTGCGCCGCGTGCGGATGCCGTCTGTGCCGCCGCCTGAGCGGCTTGACCTGGGAGGCTGATGCCAAGCTGGGGAAGCGGCGTCTCGTCCCGTCTTTCCGAGCCGCTGATCGGTGTCCACACAGTTCGCTCGGACGGCGGCCAATACGCTACCATCGCTCTGGCCGTGGCTACTTTGCGGCGAGATGTAGACTCTGTAAAGCCTGTAAACCTCGTCCGTCATCCCTCGTCTCGCATCCCTCTTGCGTGTGTGCTCCGATGAATCTCTCTGTCGTCTACGCCTTGCTGGCGGCCCTTCTTTTTGGAGCCAGCACACCGCTGGCCAAGCTACTGCTTGGCGACGTGCCACCGATCCTGCTTGCCGGTCTGCTCTACCTCGGCAGTGGTGTCGGGCTGAGTACGGCGCGGCTGATTCGCGATCGGTGCTGGCAGCCGTCAGGCCTGGCGCCGGCGGAATGGCCCTGGCTGCTCGGCGCCATGCTCTTCGGTGGCGTGCTCGGACCGGTCGCCCTGCTCTACGGCCTGGTGCATAGCAGCGCTGCGACGGCTTCGCTGCTGTTGAACCTTGAAGCCGTGCTCACGGCGCTGCTGGCCTGGGTGGTGTTCAAGGAGAACGCCGACCGGCGCATCGTTCTCGGCATGCTGGCCATCGTTGCCGGCGGCGTGCTGCTCGCCTGGCCGACTGGCGAAGCGCAGCAGGACAGTTGGCTCGGCCCGCTGGCGATCAGCGTTGCCTGCCTGTGCTGGGCAATCGACAACAATCTCACACGCCATGTTTCGGCGTCGGACGCCCTGTTCATTGCCGGCAGCAAGGGGCTGGTCGCCGGTGGCGTCAATACCCTGCTAGCGCTGGCTTTGGGAATGACGCTGCCCGGTGTGGCGATACTGCTCCCGGCCATGACGCTTGGCCTGCTTGGCTACGGGGTGAGCCTGGTGATGTTCGTGCTCGCCCTGCGCGGACTCGGTGCTGCGCGAACCGGCGCTTATTTTTCAACCGCACCCTTCATTGGCGCTGCCGTCGCGTTGCTCCTTCTCGGCGAGTCGGAGTCGACATCGTCGCTATTCTGGGCTGCTGCCGCCATGATGGGCATCGGCGTCTGGCTGCATCTCACCGAGCAGCACGGCCATCAGCACACTCACAACGACCTGGAACACGCCCACAGCCACCGCCACGACGCGCATCACCAGCACCCGCACGATGCCGGCTGGGCCGGCGACGAGCCGCACAGTCATCAGCACCGGCATCTGCCGATGGCGCACAGCCATCACCACTTCCCCGACATCCATCATCGGCACGAGCATTGATCAGGCGGGATTGACGGCGAGCCGCTGCGGGCTGCACACACTGGTGTGGTGCTGGATTCTTGATGAGACTTTCGGAAACATCTCCTGCTGCAGCAATAACTCAGGCATACACCCCGGCATTTCTCTCCGGGTAGCTCTCATATACATGTTCGAAGACCGCCGCGCATTTCTGCCGGTACCGATCTGGGCCATAGGCGCGCGGCAGACCGGAGTCGAGGGTGTCTTCGATGGTCAGCTTCAGCTTTGAGCGTGCCGCTCCTTCTGCCGCCAGTTTAATGTGAAACAAGGGAGATTCGTGAGTCGCGTACGCGACTTTCACATTAGGTGGAGGCGGCGTCTTTTTTCGGAGGGGGCGATCGAGAGCATGGCGAGGGCAATCCGGGGGAAAGCGGCATTGCCCGGCAATTCGCAGCCGCGACCAAATGACTCGCATGCCTTTTCGATGGCGATCGACGACGAACGACGACGATCGCGCAGACGACAAAAAGCCCGACCTTGTGAGCCGGGCTATCTGCCTGATTTCTTTGGTGGGTCGGGTGAGGCTCGAACTCACGACCAATGGATTAAAAGTCCAGTGCTCTACCGACTGAGCTACCGACCCCCGAGGAGGGCCGAATTATAGGCAAGGGTCAGATGCCTGTCAATGCCATGGTCGCTTGAAAAGTGTAGGGAATGCTGCTGCTTCGAGGCAGGCAAGAAAAGACCATGCGCTGTCGATCGGGCGGGGGACTCGGATGCGTTGGCTGCTTCGCGCGATAATGGCGGCTTGCCAGCGCGTCGCCCGCAATCCGAAGCACTGAATTTTGAATGGTCAGGGGTGGGTTGGCGTGCGCCAAGCACGCCGCTGGCTGAAACCGATTCTCTCCTGCCGGGTCTGTCCCGGCTTCTGCGCCAAAACCTGACCACCCCCTGGAAGCCCGATGGATCCCTTGACTCATGCCCTGCTCGGCGCTACGGCCGCGCAACTTGCCCTTGGCCCGCGCCTCGGTCGCCAAGCGTGGCTGCTCGGCGCCGTCGGTGGCGTGTTGCCCGACGCCGACATCCTGATCCGCAGTTCCGACGACCCCTTGCTGGCGATTCAGTACCATCGTCATTTCACGCACGCGCTGGCCTTCATTCCGGTGGGTGGCGTCGCCGCCGCCTTGCCCTGGCTGGCACGAGCGCGGCATCGTCCGAACTGGCGGCCGATTGTGGCGGCCACGACCATCGGTTACGCAACCCATGCCGTGCTCGATGCCTGTACCAACTACGGAACGCACCTGCTGTGGCCATTTTCGCCGCTGCGCGTCGCCTGGCATTGGGTCACGACCATCGGCCCGCTGCTGACCTTGATGCTGCTGATCGGCCTGGTCGTCGCCGTTCGCCGTGGCTCGCGATTTCCGGCGGCTGTGGCGCTGGCACTCAGCGTCGCCTACGTCGGGACGGCGGCCTGGCAGCGCGAGCGCGCGCTCGACATGCAAGTCCGCATCGCTGCCGCCCGCGGCCATCCGCTCGATCGTGCCGAGATGTTTCCGACGGTCGGCAATCCGCTGCTCTGGCGATCGGTCTATCAATCGGGCGACACTCTCTACACCGACCGCTTGCGCGTCGTGAGTAACGCGGCGACGAGCTGGAAGCAAGGCAGCACGGTCGCGTTGCTGCTGGAGGAAGACCTGCCGCCGCAGGCGCTGGCCGATGAACGCGTTCGCCGCGACTATGCGCGCTTCAACTATTTTTCGGCCGGCTGGGTGGCGCGTGCCACGGCCGACCCGAGCGTTATCGGCGACGCGCGCTACTCGCTGCGTACAGACAGTTTCGAGCCGATCTGGGGCGTCCGTTTCCACCCCGGTACGGCAAGTCCCACCGAATGGGTCGACCGGACGATCAAGAACCGCGTGCCAATCAGCGAGCTATGGCGTGAGCTAAAAGGTACGGCAGTCGGTTACGGCCCACTTCCGGGGTGACGCCTGGAGGGGGGGAGGCTTGGCCGCGGATGCTTCGTGCCGCAGCGAAGATTGTCGCTGCGTCGGGCGCGAAGGCCTTTTCCGCGACCTGGGCGGCGATTTCGCATGACGACCTTGAGACTGGGGCGATGCATGAACCAGGCTTCGTTGCTGTGCTTGTGCTTGTGCTTGTGCTGCGCGCCGACGCCCCAACCGCCACCGGCGGCCTCCTGGCCGGCAAGGTGCAGGTTCCCGGCACCTTGCCGGCGACCATCGCTTCCTCGTAGGCGCGCACCAGCAACATCTATTCGAGCAGTGCGGTTTCGTCGACAGGCTGGGTTTCTGGGTTCATCGCGACTCCCGTTTTGATAGTGGTGACGGGAGTCTAGGCCGCCCCGGAGAAGCAGCAAGATGCTCGGCGAGGAGATTTGGCGACTAGGCCCAGGCTGGCGATGCGGCGATCTTCTCCGACAAAAAGTCAATAAAAATTCTGACTTTTGCGGTCAGCAGTTTTGATTTCGGATAGACGAGCCACAGGGCCGACTGGTCCTTGATTTCATATTCCGGAAGGACACGAAGCAGTGTGCCATCGGCAAGCTCGCGGTGAATGCTCCATAGCGAGTTCATCGAAATTCCTGCTCCCGCGAGCGTGGCGACCTTCTGACTCAAGCCGTCATCCAACACCAGTCGCCCCCCTGCCTGCCGCGGATCAAACAGCCCTCTTTGCCCATCACGACCGGTGAGCTCTTTCGGCGAAGAGTCCCTGAACCCGATCAACTGATGCCCAGCCAATTCCTCCACATGGCGGGGCATGCCATGCTCTTCGAGGTAGCTGGGTGAGGCACACAGGACTCGCCGATCATCGGCCAGTTTTCGGCACTTGAGGCTACTGTTGTCGAGCGCAGCGCTGCGCAGGGCAAGGTCGAAGCTGCCCTCGATCAGATCGAAGGGCGTATCGGACAGCCGCAGGTCGAGCTTGATGCCGGGGTTTCGTCGCAGGAATTCCGGCACGAGCGGCGCGATGTGGAGTTGGGCAAAGGTGCTGGACGCGGCGAAGCGCAAGGTGCCGACCGCTATCGGGCGCCCCAGTCCCAAGGCTGCGCGTGCGGCACTTTCCTGCGCGAGGATTTCCCTGGCGTAGGGCAGGAATTCAGCTCCTTCCAGCGACAGGGCGACTTTCCGTGTCGAGCGACGTAACAAATCCGCCCCCAAGGGTTTTTCCAGTTTCGCCAGTTTGACGCTGGCTACCGCCGGTGCCATGCCCATTTCGCGACCGGCTGCGCTGATATTGAGCCTTTCGGCCGCGAGGACAAATAGGCGAACGCTTTCGGTATCCATTGACTTATATCCACATCACGAATTCTGAACTTCATTTTATGCTGTTTATTTAACTGTTCGGAATTATTGTCTTGCTTGCCTCAGCTGATCACCCCTCCATGTTCGGGACGCCGTCGGCGTCGCAAATGGCGATCAGCCCCGGGATGACGCCGTCGAAGCATTCGCGGATGTTGGCGAGCAGCGCCTGCGACTGGCTGCTGCGGACGAAGATCGCCAGCCGCTGCTCAGCATCGACCAGCTAGCAGCCGGGCGCCCTGGCGTTGTTCGGCAGGCGGTCGACAGCGCAGGTGGCCAGGCTGATGGCCACGGTCTGAAGGATGGCAGCGTTGTCGCGGTCGCTCATCGGGGTCCCCGATTGGGTAGCTGGCGGCGATTGTAACGGGGCCACATTCTTGCCTGTGAGCGGCTTTTCTGGCCCCGGAGGTGTTCATCCGATGCTCGCGCGAGTGAGGCTGCCCGGCAATTCAGCGGCTCGCTCTCTTCGCCGGGCAGGGCAAGCTTCATCGGCTTCGGGGTTGGGTGGTCGTTACACTTCAGCGTGCCTTTTTCCTGTTTGGATAAGCGCCTCAAACGGCGCTTGCAGGCGCCAGTTTGTCTTGGGTTTTCAGATCGAAATCCGAGGCCTCGTGGCGTTCGTGCAGCTGTTCTGACGGCTCGCCCCAAGTGCGGTTAACCTTGCGTCCACGCTGGACGGCGGGGCGCTCAAGGATCTCCGCGCTCCAGCGGCACAGGTTCTTGTAGCTTTCAACCTGCAGAAACTCGCCCGCGTCATAGGCCTCACCCAGCACCAGATTGCCGTACCAGGGCCAGGTGGCGATGTCGGCGATGGAGTACTCGTCACCGCCCAGATAAGGGTGCTCGGCCAATTCGCGGTCCAGCACGTCCATCTGGCGTTTCACCTCCATGGTGAAACGGTTGATCGAGTATTCGAATTTCTCGGGCGCGTAGGCATAGAAATGCCCGAAGCCACCACCCAGGTAGGGTGCCGAGCCTTGCAGCCAGAAGAGCCAGTTCATGACCTCCGTGCGTGCCGCGGCTTTCCTGGGCAGGAAGTGACCGAACTTCTCGGCCAAGTAGAGAAGGATCGCGCCGCTTTCAAAAACACGACTGCCGCTCCCGGTATCAAAGAGTGCCGGGATTTTGGAGTTTGGATTGACCTCGACGAAGCCTGTCGAGAACTGCTCGCCCTCGCCAATCCGGATCAGGTGGGCGTCATATTCCGCGCCCGGCTCGCCGAGCGCGAGCAACTCTTCGAGCAGGATGGTGACCTTCTGGCCATTGGGCGTGCCCATCGAATAGAGCTGCAAAGGATGCTTTCCGCGCGGCAGCGTGGCCGCGTGGGTGGGCCCGGCGATGGGTCGGTTGATCTTGGCCCATTTCCCGCCATTTTCGGCGTCCCAGGTCCACACTTTGGGTGCTTGGTAATTATTGCTGTCAGACATGATGTTGATTTCTTCCTTTCATGTTCGGGACAAGCCCGGGGTTCGGGTTCTGCTGGATTTTGGACAATGGTTCCAGGATGCGCGTGTCGTTCTCCACCCCTTGTGCTCCGCTCACCAGGTGGCGACGCTTGCAGACTATCGCCGGCACAGCGCGAATGCCCTGGCTATGTCGGCTTGAGCAGCACCTTCTGCCCGGTCTTGTTGAGGAACCGCCGGGGCAGGGCGGCGTGGTTTAGGTCGAAAAGCGGGAGCGGCGACAGTTTGGCCATGTTGGGGGCGCCACCAGCGTGAAAAATCCTTTCCAAAGGCCGCCCGGATTTCTTATTGTTGACGGGTGCCCTGAGCGGGTCAATTGAACTCAACTTTTTTCGCGCATGGAGGCGAGATGGATCGTAACTCTTCAGGATGGCTACGTGGCGTGCTGGTTTTAAGTGTACTGCTTGTTGCCGGGTGCGCCGGTTACAGCGGCAGTAATCTCAAGCCGGGGGTGTCGACATTGCCGGAGGTCATGGCCTCGATGGGGTCGCCGGCGATGGTCTGGAAGAATCCGGATGGCAGCGAGCAACTGGCCTACCCGCGTGGACCGGCCGGCACGCAGACCTTCATGGTGGATGTTGGGCCGGACGGCAAACTTCAGCGCATCGAAAAGGTGCTGAACGTCGAGAATTTTGCACGTGTCCAGGCGGGAATGAGCCAGGATCAGGTGTTGCGCATTCTTGGTCCTTCAGGATCGCAATGGACACAGTTCTACTCGCGGAGCAATCAACTCGCCTGGTCATGGTTGTTCTGCAACGATTGGAATGCCCAGGAGTTTTTTGACGTCATGTTCGACGCTAGCACCGGCATTGTGCACTCAACGGGGCAGCACCCGAATCTGGCGGGGCTAAGTGGTGTGCAGCCCCCTTGCAGTCGATGACGAAAACCTTGCATGACTCCTTGCACGGGCTTGGCGCACAGGGTGCTGTCTTTCGCGAAATCCTGGATCAAGCCGGCTCGCCGAGCCCCCGCCGCCAACTTCGGTGCAGCGAAGTCCATGAATTCAAGAAAGGAGATGACCATGGCTCGTGCCTACAGCGAGATCGCGTTCACCCCCGGCGTGCGCGCCTTCCAAACCCGCATGGGCAGTCGGCGAAACTTCGCGGCGGGCCGGCCGGCTTCCTGCGGGTGCTAGATCATCGCACCCTCGGTTACTCTGATTTTCGCGGCGAACGCCTGGACGTGCCAGGCCTGATTGCCGCCGCGCCCGCCGACGCGCTGTTCTACGTCTGCGGCCCGGCGCGACTGCTCGATGCCGCGCGCGACGCCGCAGCGACACACGGCGTTGCCGCCGATTGGCTGCGCTGCGAGCGCTTCCACGCGCCCGCGCACGCGCCGGACTGATGTGCATTTGCGTCTCGCGGGCAAAGTCGGCGGCCTTGACGCTTGACCTTGAATGTGAAAGTCGCGCAAGCGACTCACGAATCTTCCTTCTTCCTCGCGGGAGAAGGGTCGGGGAAGAGGGGAAAACGGTCATGATTTTCATGATCTGGGGTGTCTCGATTGTCATGACCTTTAGGCGCATGGCCGGCAGTTCAGCGGCGATAGGTAATGCGATAGATCGCTCCGGCGTGGTCGTCGGCCACCAGCAGGGAGCCGTCGGGTAACACCAGCACGTCGCTGGGGCGTCCCCAGACGCTCTCGCCATCGTCAGCATCGAGCCAGCCGCTGGCGAAAGCTTCGTAGGCAATCGCCTTCTCGCCACGCAGACGTACCAGCGTTACCCGGTAGCCGATCTTCCGCGAACGGTTCCACGAGCCGTGTTCGGCGATGAAAATCTGCTGGTGGTATTCCGCGGGGAACATCGTCCCGGTGTAGAAGCGCATGCCCAGCGCAGCGGCGTGCGGCGCCAGCTTCTGCGCTGGCGCGACGAACTCGTCGCAGCGCCGCCGGGCGCCGAATTCCGGATCGGGCAGGTCGCCACCATGGCAGTACGGATAGCCGAAATGCATGCCCGCCCGTGCGACGTGGTTGAGTTCGTCGGGCGGCAGGTCGTCGCCAAGCAGATCGCGGCCGTTGTCGGTGAACCACAAATCGCCGGTCTGCGGCTGCCAGTCGAAGCCGACGCTATTACGCACTCCCCTGGCCACTATTTCCCAGCCGCTGCCATCGTCATTCATGCGCAGGATGTTGGCGTAGCGTCGCGGATCTGGTTCGCAGATATTGCAAGGTGCGCCGACCGGCACATAGAGTTTGCCATCCGGGCCGAAGGCGATGAATTTCCAGCCATGATGGGTCTCGGTCGGCAGCCGGTCAGTCACCAGCACGGCCGTTGGCGGGCGCGCCGGGTCTTGCCGGCCTTGCTCAACATGGTCGTAACGCAGGATGCGGTTCACCGCCGAGACATAAAGACTCCCGTCCTTGTAGGCGACGCCGACCGGGCGCTGCAGACCACTGGCAATGAGCTTCACACTCTGCACCTGGTAGTCGGCGCCGAAGCTCAGCGCGTGTACTTTCCCGGCCTGCATCGAACCGACGAAAAGCGTGCCGCCACGCTCATCGTGACGCCCGAGCGCCATCTGCCGGGCGTTGTCGACACGCGCCCAGGTCTCGATGCTGAAACCCGGTGGCAACTGGATGCGCTGCAGCGGTAACGCATCCGCGGCCAGGGTCAGCGGGAGCACGGCCAAAGCAAGCGCAAAGCAAATATCAATTCTGTGCATCGCAATTCCTCGCATTCTCCCGGCTGCGTCGTCGGACCGGCGTTTTCTTGAAGCGGTACGGGATCAGCGCGGGTGCAGCGAGCCGGGCAGGGAGCTGTAGGGGTCGTCGCTGACCGTCGTGTCATAGGGGATGCCGTGAGCGTGCAGCCGCTCGGCCTCACCGACATGGGTGTTGTCAGTATGGCAGCGTCAGCGCTGAAACAAGCGGCGAATAGGCCGCTGATCAGAGGCGTTTCTCGGTCGGCTGTGGCGGTGCCGCGCGGCAAACGGCGAACATTTCTGCCGCCGCAGCTCCAAAACCATCGCTTGACGGCTGAGTGACACGTGCTAGCCTATGCTTTTATTGTCCCGGAGACTTCGATGGAAACGCGACAACTTGGCCGTGGCGGCCCGCGGGTATCGGCGCTTGGGTTGGGGTGCATGGGGATGAGCGATTTCTACACCGGGCGTGATGACAGCGAATCGATGGCCACCATCCACCGCGCGCTGGACCTCGGCATCAACTTTCTCGACACCGCCGATATGTACGGCCCGCATACCAACGAGGAACTCGTCGGGCGGGCGATCAGGGGGCGGCGAAGCGAAGTTTTCCTGGCCACCAAGTTCGGCATCTTGCGCGATCCGAATGATGTATCGGTGCGCGGTTTCGACAGCCGCCCCGAGTACCTGCGCAGCGCGCTCGAAGGCAGTTTGCGGCGCCTTGGGGTGACGACCATCGATCTCTACTATCAGCATCGAGTTGACCCCAAAGTGCCGATCGAGGACACGGTCGGCGCGCTTGCCGAGCTTGTTCAGGCCGGCAAGCTGCGCTACATCGGCTTGTCCGAGGCCTCTGCCAGCACGCTCGAACGCGCGCACAAGGTGCACCCCATAACTGCGTTGCAGAGTGAGTATTCCTTGTGGTCGCGTGACCCGGAAGGCGAGGTATTGGCTACGTGCCGGCGGCTTGGCGTCGGCCTGGTTCCGTACAGCCCGCTCGGCAGGGGTTTCCTTACCGGGGCGATTACGCGCCCCGAGGATTTCGCTGCCGACGATTACCGGCGTTCGAGCCCACGTTTCCAGGGCGAGAACTTCACGCGGAATCTGGCGCTGGTAGAGCAGGTCAGGACGATGGCCGCCGAGATCGGCTGTACGCCGGGCCAGCTTGCGCTGGCCTGGGTGCTCGCGCAGGGCGACGACATCGTACCGATCCCCGGTACCAAGCGGCGCAAGTATCTTGAAGAGAACGCCGGCGCCCTCGCCCTTCGGCTGACGCCCGTGCAGATGGCTGCGCTGGACGAGGCGTTCCCGTTCAACGCCGCTGCCGGCGAGCGCTACCCGGCGAACATGATGGGCGCTGTTAATCGCTGAGGGTCGCTCCGACGAGTTGCGGCCTGTTGCGGGAAGCTCGCTGGCCTTGCAGCCGATGCCGATGATGTTTTGTGGCCTTGGCAGGCTGGCGCTGCGAGTATTTCGTGGTGAACCTGAATGAGGTACGATTGATCTGTTTTCAGGTCCGAGTCGCCCATGTCAAACGCCGCCAGCAAGGGGATTGCCAATGCTTTGTTCAGCAGAACGCTGAGCGGCGTGCTGGCGCTGCTCTTCGGGCAGCCGGGAAGCTCTTTCTACACTCGCGAAATCGTCAGGCGCGTGGGGACGGGCGGTAGCCAGGTCCACAAGGACTTGGAGCGCCTTACCGCTGCCGGACTGATTCTCCGGGAGCCGCGAGGAAATCTCGTTTTCTATCGCGCCAACCCCGACGCGGCGGTATATCCGGAACTCGTCGGCCTGGTCGGGAAGTCCTTCGGAATTGCCGACCAGCTTCGGCATTGTCTCGAGCCGGTCGTCAGCCGCATTCGGTGTGCGATCATTTTTGGTTCGGTAGCCAGAGGAGAGCAGCGCGCCGACAGTGACGTTGACTTGCTGCTTATCGGCGAAATTCGTCTCTCCGAACTGGCCGTTCCCTTGCACGAGGCGGAGGAAGCGCTTGGCATGCATATATCTCCGACGCTGATGAGTGCCGAGGAGTACAAGCTCAGGCGTCAGAATGACGACTACTTCTTGAAGAATGTTCTGACTGGCGAACTAATTACGCTTTGGGGCTCCCTTGAACCGACGGTGGCGTCGTGAGCGCTCTTGAAAACCTGGTGCGTATTGGCCAGCTCAAAGCGGAACCGCCTGCCGATGACGAAATCGCCACAGCCCTGCGCAAGGCTGCCATTTTTCTGGCCGACGCCGCCATTCCCTCGCTAAGTCCGCCTGGCCGTTTCATGCTTGCCTACGATGCCGCACACGCCCTGGCTTTTGCTGCCTTGCGCGCCAACGGTTACCGCCCGGATAGCGGCCGTGGTCACCGGGCCGTGGTTTTCCAGGCCCTGGCAATCACCGTTGATGCTCCGCCGCAAGTCTGGATCACCCTCGATCGCTACCATACCCGGCGCAACGCATCCGCCTACGGTGGCATGGTCGAAGCCAGTGCTGGCGAGGCCGATGACCTGCTGGCTACCGCTCGCGCGCTTCATGATCTCCTGCGCAAGTGGCTGGCGAGCCATCGCCCGTCCGCTCTCTCCTGATTGAGTAGCTCGGCCTATCGACCGAGCCGCCAAACACCAGCTCTTGTTGGCGCGGTGGCGCCTCATCTTCTGCCGCGCCGCGTGCCGACAGCGCGCTGACGCGTACCCCGAGCAGGCGCAGCTTGCGATCGAGTGGCACGCGCCGCAGGCATTCGCCGGCGGCGCGGCGGATGGCCTGCGCATCGTCGATGGCGGCCGGCAGGGTCAGGTCGCGGGTGACGGTCTGGAAGTCGGCGAAGCGCAGCTTGATGCCTATCGTCCGGCCCTGGTAGTCCTTGCGGCGCAGGTCTTCGGCGACGCGCGTGCACAGTGCCGTGAAAATTGCGCTCAGTTCCGGGCGATCGTCGCGTGGATGCAGGTCGCGCTCGAAAGTCGTTTCGCGGCTGATCGATTTCGGCTCGGACGAGGTGCTCAGCGCTCGTTCGTCGATACCGTGCGCGGCGGCGAGCAGCCAGCGGCCATAGCTGCGGCCGAAGTGATGTTGTAGGAAACCGGCTTCGGCTTGCGCCAGTTCGCCGATGCTGTGGATGCCGAGCGCGGCCAGCCGCTCGCTGGCCTTGGGGCCGATGCCGTTGATTTTGCGCGCCGCCAGTGGCCAGATGCGCTGGGTGAGGTCCTCCGCGTTCAGCAGTGTCAGGCCATCCGGTTTGTCGAGGTCGGAACCGATTTTTGCCAGCAGCTTGTTGGCTGCGATGCAGATCGAGCACGACAGCCCGGTCGCCGCGCGTACCGCGTCCTTGATGCGCTGCGCGAGTAGCCGGCTGTCTTCGGCGAGCGTGCTGAGGTCGATGTAGATCTCGTCGATGCCGCGGTCTTCGATCTGTGGCGCGAGCTGCGCCACGGCGGCTTTGAAGAGGCGCGAGTAGTGCCGGTAGGCGGGAAAATCGACCGGCAGGAGAATCGCCTCCGGTGCCAGCTTGGCGGCTTTCATGATGCCCATCGCCGAAAAGACGCCGAGGGCGCGCGCTTCGTAGGTGGCGGTGGTGATCACGCCGCGGCCGGCGTAGTCGCGCAGGCGCGCGAAACGGCGCCCGCCGTCGGCGAGCTGCAGCGGCTGCTGCGTACGACTGCCGCCGATCACCACCGGCAGGCCGCGCAACTCCGGGTAGCGCAGCAACTCCACCGAGGCATAGAAAGCGTCCATGTCGAGATGGGCGATTCGGCGCGCTGGCGGCGTATCGGGCTGTGCGTCAGTGACCGGCATCAGTAGAGCAGGTATGCCTGGCGTTCTTCTTCCCAGAGCTCTTCGTCGGCGCGGCTCAGGGCGTCGAGGTCGGCCGGTGTTGCCGCTGGATCGTCGACCCATTCGCGCAGCAGGGGCGAACCGTTGATCAGGTCGATGGCCAGTCGCTCGTGCTCGTATTCGTAGGGGAAATCGCGCCATAGCGGGTAGTCTGCCTGCACTTGCCGCAGCGCCTTGAAAGCCAGGCTCTGCAGCCGCCACGGACGAAACCGGGAGTGTTGGTAGTGGGCGTCGTCGACGTGGATCTGTATTCCCTGGCAGAGCTTGCCGGCATGCTTGTGGAAAGTCGGCTCGAAGCAGCAGGCGCGCAGCCGGCAGCCGAGTAGCCAGTCCGGTGCCAGGGCGTGCATGGTTTTTAGCAGTTGCTCGGCGTCGATGTCGGGTGCGCCGAAAAGCTCCAGGGGACGCGTCGTGCCACGTCCTTCGGAGAGCGTCGTGCCTTCGAGCATGACCGTGCCGGCGTAGCAGCGCGCCATCGACAGGTTCGGCGCGTTCGGGCTGGGGTTGATCCAGCTGCGCTGCTCGCTCGGCCAGCCGTAGCCGGGTGCGGTTGTCGGCGCCCAGTCGTGCATGGTGATGACTGTGCACTCGATGTCGAGGTCCAGCGTGGTGACGAACCAGCCGGCGAGTTCGCCCATCGTCAGGCCGTGACGCATCGGCAGCGGCCCGGCGCCGACGAAGCTTTCCCAGCCCGGGCGCAGCAGCAATCCTTCGAGCGGGCGGCCAGCCGGGTTTGGGCGGTCGAGAATCCACACCTCCTTGCCGTGCTCGGCCGCGGCTTCGAGCAGGTAGCGCAGGGTGGTGATGAAGGTGTAGATGCGGCAGCCGAGGTCTTGCAGGTCGATCAGCAGGACGTCGAAACTGTCCATCATCGCCGACGTCGGACGACGTACTTCGCCGTACAGGCTGAATATCGGGATGCCATGCGCCGGGTCGACGAAGTCGGGCGACTCGACCATGTTGTCCTGCTTGTCGCCGCGCAGCCCGTGCTGCGGCCCGAAGGCAGCGCTCAGGCGTAGCTCGGGCAGCGCGCCAAGGGCGTCGAGCGCGTGTCTCAGGTCGGCGCTGACCGACGCCGGGTGGGCGACCAGTGCCAGTCGGCGGCCGAGTAGCGGCTTGCGCAGTTGCGGGTCCTTGAGCAGGCGGTCGAGTCCGAACTCGATAGCGGGCATGTGGTTTTCCGTCAGTCAGGAGAGGGCGGCGATGGCGACAGTTCGAGCGTGAAGCCATCGCGGTGATGAAAATCCGGCAGCGCCGCCGGATGCTGCAAGGCCCAGTAGCTGTGGCAGCCGTCGATCGTATCGGCGGCTTCGACAACCGCTGCCAGAGCGATCTGCAGCCTTGCCGTGGCGGCCATCGGCGGCAGGTCGAGCGGCGCAATGATGGCCTCGATTTCCAGGCGGCCGGCAAACAGCCTGGCGACGATTTGCGGCGGCGTGAAGGCGATGATCGCTGTCTCTCGCTGGCGGTAGCCGGAGAACGCATAGCTGGCCCATTGCCCGGACGGCGAGAAGTTGAACTCGCGGTAAGCCGCATCGCCGGCGACGCCGACGAAGGCCTCGAAGCAGGTGTGTTGCCATAGGCCGTCGGTGCAGTCCGGTGTGCGTGGCTCGGGTATCCGCAAGCGCGCCATGTCGCCGCGCAGGCACCAGGCCAGTTCGAGATGGCCGTCCGTGCGCCATGTTGCGCACCCTTCGATGCTGCGCACGACAGGTGCCGGAGTGGCGGGGTGCGGACGCAAGCTGTGTGTGAATTTAGTCGGAAACATGGCGGAGGAAAAGCATTTTGGCAAAGCGATCGGCGCGGTGCCGCGGGTCGTGTTGCAGAAGCAGTAGGTGGCTATGTTGTCGCAAGCCCTGGCGCAACGCAACGGGCTGGGCCGGCCGTGAGCCTGGAAGCTTCCGGCTTGGTGAGCGGAAGGCTCAATACGACACTGCAAGTATTGTGATCGGTCCCGGCGTTGTTCCGGCGCATGGCTTTCCGAGACATGTCACGAACATTAAAGTTCAAGATTTTTTTTTTGTAGATTTGTAATTGATTGTAATTGACTGGCCACGCAAAACGGGTAGATACTGCGCCTCGCAGCGCTGGGGCGTCTAACTAAATAAACAATGGAGGTGCCTGTGTTCGGTATCCTGGGGATTGTACTATCGCTGGTGCTGCTGATCGTTCTCGCCTATCGCGGCTGGAACGTGATCATCATTGCGCCGATCTGTGCCATGGTCGGGCTGCTCTTCGGCGGGCTTGATGCGCCGATCATCGCCACCTACACGCAGGTCTTCATGCCCGCACTGGGCAATTACCTGATCAAGTTCTTCCCGCTGTTCCTGCTCGGCGCGGTCTTCGGCAAGCTGATGGATGACTCCGGTTGCGCACGGACCATCGCCCACAAGATCGTCGAGTGGACCGGCAAGGAACGGGCGATCATCGCCATCATCCTCGCCTGCGGCGTCCTCACCTATGGCGGCGTCTCGCTTTTCGTCGTTGCTTTCGCGGTGTTCCCGGTCGCCATTCAGATGTTCCGTGAAGGCAACCTGCCCAAGCGACTGATCCCGGCGGCCATCGCCCTTGGCTCATTCACCTTTACGATGTCGGCATTGCCCGGTTCGCCGGCGATCCAGAACGCCATCCCGATGCCGTATTTTCATACCGACGCCTTCGCCGCGCCGGGATTGGGTGTCATCGCCGGGCTGCTAATGTTCGGCTGCGGCAGCGCCTGGCTGATGATGCGTGCGCGGCGCGCGCGCAATGCCGGCGAAGGCTACGGTGAAGACGAGCCGGCGGCCGTCGCGGGTGAGCCAACGTCGACACCCGCCGGTGACATGCCGTCGTTCGGCGTGGCGATCATCCCGGTTATTCTGGTCTTGGTACTCAACTTCATTTTCAGCAAGTACGTTATCCCGGCCATGGACACCGACTACCTGGCGCTGCCGAAGTACGGCAAGACGACGGTTTCCGCTGTCGGCGGCACCTGGGCGATCATTCTCGCAATGCTGATCGCGTGCATGGTGCTGATTGCCTTGACCTGGAAGCGTTTCAGCAACGTTCGCCAATCGCTGACCGATGGCGCGCTCGGTTCGATGCTGCCGATTCTCAACGTCGGTTCCGAGGTCGCCTACGGCGGGGTGATCGCCAGCCTGGCGTCGTTCCTGATCATCAGGGACTGGCTGATGTCGCTCACCGACAATCCGATAATCGGGCTGGCGATCGTGGTCAACGTGCTCGCCGGCATTACCGGATCGGCTTCCGGTGGCATGAGCATCGCGCTGCAGGCGGTCGGGCAGACCTACCTTGAGCTGGCGCAGGCGGCCGGCATCTCCCCGCAAATCCTGCACCGCGTTGCCGCGCTCGCTTCCGGAGGCCTCGACGCGTTGCCGCGCACAACGGCGCGGTGATCACCCTGCTGGCCATTTGCAGGCTGAACCACAAGCAGTCGTATTTCGACATCTTCATGGTCGCCGTTGCTTTCCCGCTGATCGCGATGATTCTGGTGATCATTCTCGACGGCATGTTCGGCACTTTTTGAGGAGAACGCACGTGCGCATTCTTTTCGTTTTCCTTGCCGCCCTGTTTGCCCTGGCGCCGCACTCCGGCGTGCAAGCGCAGGCGGTGGCGAGGGCGGACGAGCTGCGTTTGCTGGCTGCAGAGCTTCCGCCCTACACTTTTCAGATCCCGCCAGTCAGCGTTACCGAGACGCCTGGCGTCAAGCAAGGCTTCGTTTATGAGCTGGTGAGCGAGATGGCCAAGCGCGCCGGCCACAGCGGCGTCATCGAGTTCATGCCCTGGGACGCAGCGCAGCGCATCGCTCAGACGCAGCCGAACATCGGCATCCTGGCCCTGACCCGCAGTCCCGAGCGGGAAGACAAGTACAGCTGGCTGGCAAAGCTCTACACCGACGATCTGGTTGTCGTCGGCGGCGCCGGCATCGACGTGGCTAGCCTCGACAAGGTCAAGGATCGCCCAATCGGCGTGCTCAGCAACTCTGGCGCCGAAGCGCTGCTCGAAGAGCGCGGCTTCAAGCGTATCCGGCCCCATCATGAGGAGTGGATGAACGCGCGCCAGATGCAGCAACGGCGAATCGACGCCTGGCTCGCACCGCGGCTGATGATCATCTACGGCATGCGCGAGGTCGGCGGCAACCTCGACGCGCTCAACTTCGGCGAGATCGTGCGCGAGAGCGGGATCTACCTCGCCGGCTCGAAAGACCTGCCCGACGCGGAAGTGCAGAAATGGCAAAAGGCCCTTGAGGAAGTGAAGGCGGACGGCACCTATCAGCGCATTGCCGACCAATACAACCGTCTGAAGATCGAGCCGATACCCGATGACCTGCGGCGGCGTTTGAGCCAGCCGGTGTGGACCAACTGAGGCGGTTTTGACTCCTGGCACGCGACTCTTCAGGCGATTGCCGGAAAAGAACGTACCAGATTGCGCCGGATTTTCGGTCGGTTTCAAGGCGTGACAACAGGCGCATAGTCGCACTATGTAACTGTTGTCGTAACACAGAAGACGGGCGCAAAGACAAGCAAGATGGTATGTTATTTGACAGAAATCGCCTTGGTCTTTGGCACTTCAGCAAGCACTCAGGCCGTGCAGCTCGCAGAGCATGCGCTTGACGTAGGCGAGCACGATCCACAGCCAGAAGCTCAGGAAAAAGGCAACGAAGGGGAGGTGCCGGTCGATGACCACTTTCGGTGTTAGCCGGCGGCAGACGCCAAGAACCGGTCGGGTGACGACCTCGAACAGCCGATAGATCGGGTTGCTGGCACGTCTGGCGCCAGCGAGAAGTGCGACTGCACCTTGCCCGAGCAGCGAGAGCAGGGCGACCTCGACCAGGGCACGCAAGATGGAGACGACAAACAGATCGGGGTGGCTCATGGTAATTTCGCGCTATCCACTCGGTCTTGCTGCGGTGGTGTCTGCAGATTAATGTGAAAGTCGCGCAAGCGACTCACGAATTCCCCCTCTCCACCCTGCGGGAGAAGGGACGGCGTACGGCAAGTGAAGAGGGGGACGATCATGACTTTCATGGTCCAGGGATCTCGACTGTCATGAGCGTTAATTTTGAGTATCGGCGACATTATGCCCGGGCCTGGCTGTGGCGCCTCTGCGGGCGCGACGAAAAAGCCTTTGCCCAGTATCTGGTCGCCCATCGTTTGCAGCCCGACGACCTGCCGTCGGCACGTCATCTGGCGTTTATCGCGGCCGAGAGCAAGCGTTACGCGGCGGCCGACAAATGGTTTGTCGAATGTCTGCGCCTGGCGCCTGACGATGCTGAGCTGCATTACAACCATGGTTTCGTCCTTGAGCAGGCGGGCTCTTCGCGCGCGGCAATTGCTGCGTTCTCCGCGGCGCTGCGCCGCAAGCCGGCGCTCGATCGTGCGTGGTACGGAAGCGGGCTGGCGCATGCTCGTCTCGGCGAACACGCCGCAGCGGCCGAAGCGTTTGCGCACGCGGTCGAACTGCAACCGATGCATGCCGAGGCTTACTACCTGTGGGGAATGGCCTGTCATCACGCGGCGTGTCCGCAACAGGTCGCGGAGGTCGTCGAACGTCTGGTCAATTTTGACGCCAAACTCGCCGCCAGGCTGGTACGTGACGTCGGGCGAGAAGATGATCTTGGCCCGCTTGTTCCCGAAATGCCTTTCTGAGCGACCCGATGTGGGCCGCAACGTGTCGTACTATCACCATTTTCCTCGCCGGCTTTGCTGCAATCGCCGGCCAACCTCATCCAGCATAGGAGAAGCGCATGTCGCTTGATCGTCACCCCATGGCCGCCTCGCTGCGCGTTTCCGATACCGGCAAGGTTGTTTCGGCCCGCGCCGCGGTGGGTCTCATCAATGACGGCGATACCGTCGCCACCGGCGGCTTCGTCGGCATCGGTTTTGCCGAGAACATTGCCGTGGCTCTCGAGCAGCGCTTTCTCGAGGCGGCCGAAAGCGACGCTTCCGGCCTCGGCAGCCCACGTGATCTGACGCTGTTCTATGCCGCCGGGCAGGGCGACGGTAAGGAGCGCGGCCTCAATCACTTCGGCCATCATGGCTTGCTGAAGCGTGTTGTCGGTGGTCACTGGGGCCTGGTTCCCAAAATGCAGCGACTTGCGGTCTCCAATAGTATTGAGGCCTATAACCTGCCACAGGGTGTGATTACGCACATGTTCCGCGACATCGCGGCAGGCAAGCCGGGAACGATCACCCGTGTCGGACTCGGCACTTTTGTCGACCCGCGTTTTGGCGGCGGCAAGCTGAACGAGAAGACGGTTGTTGACATCGTCCGCCTGATGGAGATCGATGGCGAGGAATACCTGTTTTACAAGTGCTTTCCGATCCACGTCGGAATCATTCGCGGCACCACTGCCGACCCTGACGGCAACGTCACCATGGAACGTGAGGCGCTGACGCTGGAAGCGCAGGCCATTGCCATGGCCGCCAGGAACTCGGGCGGCATTGTCATCGTGCAGGTCGAGCGTATTGCCGAGCGCGGCACCTTGAACCCGCGTCAGGTGAAGATCCCCGGTATTCTGGTTGACTGCGTGGTGGTCGCCGAAAAGCCCGAGTACCACATGCAGACCTTTGTCGAGCAGTACAGTGCGGCTTTCGCTGGCGAGATCAAAGTGCCGATGTCGGCCATAGAGACCATGCCGATGAGCGAGCGCAAGATCATTGCCCGGCGCGCAGCGCTCGAACTGCGCACCAACGCGGTGGTGAACCTGGGTATTGGCATGCCCGAGGGGGTGGCCAATGTTGCCGCCGAGGAGCAGGTCATCGACCTGCTGACGTTGACCGCCGAGCCCGGTGTTATCGGCGGCATCCCGGCCGGTGGGCTCAGCTTCGGTGCGGCCGTCAATGCCCAGGCGATTATCGATCAGCCCAGCCAGTTCGATTTCTATAATGGCGGTGGCATTGATATCGCTTTCCTGGGCCTGGCCCAGGCTGACCGCGAAGGCAACCTTAATGTTTCCAAGTTTGGTCCACGTCTGGCCGGCGCCGGTGGCTTCATCGACATCTCGCAGAACGCCAAGAAAGTGGTTTTCGTCGGCACCTTTACGGCGGGTACACTGGACGTGATGGTCGAAGACGGCAAACTGCGCATTCTCGAAGACGGCAAGGCGAAGAAATTCGTCGCTGCCGTCGAACACCGCACTTTCAGCGGCGAGCAGGCTGTCAAGTGGAACAAGCCAGTGCTCTACATCACCGAGCGTTGCGTTTTTTCGCCTCTGTGCCGAAGGACTCGAACTGGTCGAGATCGCGCCGGGGGTGGACTTGCAGAAGGACATTCTCGACCGGATGGACTTCACGCCGGTGATGCGCGGGGCTCCGGCGCTGATGGAGGCGCGCATTTTCAGCGACGACCCGATGCAGCTGCGCCAGGAATTGCTGGCCATGCCGATGAGCGAGCGCCTCTCGTATGACGCCAACAAGAACCTGTTTTTCATCGATTTTTCCGGCTTGAGCGTACGCAGCGCAGCGGAGATCGAGGAGATTCGGCAAGCTGTCGAAAAGCAGTTGGCACCGCTCGCTCACAAGGTCAAGACGATCGTCAATTACGACCGCTTCTCGATTTTGCCGGAACTGGTCGACCCCTACATCGCTATGGTCAAGGATCTGATGGATCGTCACTACCACGATGTCACCCGCTACACCTCGAGCACTTTCCTGCGCATGAAACTGGCCGAGGAGTTCGAGAAGCGGCAAGTGGCAGCGCAGGTCTTCGCCAGTGAGGCCGAGGCACAAGGGCATTTCCGCGGGCCATGAGTTGGTCGGCCTGACGAGGTGAGGCGGCGGGCTGCCGAGCTTCTTCTCTGCTGGCCGGCTCGCCTTTGGGGTCGGCCTGCGCTCCGCTTGCGCAGGCGATTTGCCGCCGCACGGGCTTCGCTGTACTGCGCTTCGCCGCGCTGCGCGGCTGCATGTCCTTTGCATTGAGCTTGGTGGCACAGCCGTTTTGCGTTCGCACCCATGAACTCGGCCTCCGCGTTCGTCTTTTCATGCCGACAGCCTTGCCGTGTGGAGCGATCTGCGGCATCATCTGCCTCTATGACGACGATAGCCCGCACAGCTTTTTTTTTCTTTTATTTTGAGCCGATGAGCCAAGCACGTCGTCCCCTCTCGCCACTGCCGAGCCGCCCGCTGCCGGCGGTTGCGGCGACCTAGCGCGCATGGGGTCGCTGCTACGCCTGATCCGGGAACTCCTGCAAGAAGCTGCGCGAGACCTGGCGCCGACGCTGATCGTTGTCGCCATCTTCCAGTGGTTTTTCATCCAGCGCATGCCCGACAGCCTGGGTGCTCTGGTCGGTGGATTTGCCGCGGTCCTCATCGGACTGGCACTGTTTGTCAAAGGGCTGGACGCCGCGATTTTTCCGGCCGGTGAGACGATGGCATTCGATTTTGCCCGCCGCGGCTCCTTTCTGTGGCTAATGGCTTTTGCCTTTTGCATCAGCTTTGCTTCGGTCGCCGCCGAGCCGGCACTGATGGCCGTGGCCTACAAAGCTGAGGCAGTTTCCGGCGGGAGCATGGGGGCAACGACCCTGCGCATGGTGGCTGCCCTCGCCGTCGGCCTGGCGATCATGGTTGGCGTCTGGCGCATCGTGCTCGGCCATCCGATCGCTCTCTACCTGATTCCGGGCTATCTGATCGTCGTTGGCCTGACTGCGCTTTCGCCTCCGGAGCTGGTCGGCCTGGCCTTCGATTCGGGCGGCGTCGTCGCTTCCACGGTCACTGCGCCGCTGCTGACTGCCATGGGTGTGGGCCTGGCGGCGACCATTCGTGGCCGCAATCCAATGCTCGATGGCTTCGGTCTGATCGCTTTCGGTGCGCTGGCGCCGATGATCATCATTCAGCTCTACGGCATCCTCTTTTTTGTCCCTGCTACAGCCGGCACCGCAGTGTTGATCATGCCCACCATGGACGGGCATCACTTCGGCCCCGTGGAGATGCTCCTCAGCTTTCTGAACATGGTCAAGAACCTCTTGCCGATCATCGCCGTGGTCCTGTTTGCGAGCTTTGTCGTTCTGCGGCGGCCGCTTGCCGACCCCAAGGGTCTGGCAGTCGGCATGCTCTTCGTCGCCGTCGGCCTGTACCTGTTCGACGAAGGCCTGCAAATCGGTCTCTTCCCGCTTGGTGACGAAATGACCCGTGGCCTGATGCAGGACGGCGCGGCGATGTGGGTGCTCTATCTCTACGGCTTTCTGATCGGTTTCGCGACGACCATGGCCGAGCCGGCGTTGATTGCGCTGTCGATCAAGGCCGACGAAGTCAGCCTGGGCCAGTTGAAGGGCTTTTGGCTGCGCTCTCTGGTTTCCATCGGTGTCGGCTTCGGCCTGGTCGTCGGCTGTGCGCGCATCGTAGACGGGACCCCGATTGCCTATTGGCTGATCCCCGGTTACCTGCTGGTGATCGCCATGACCAAGCTCGCGCCGCGTTTTATCATTCCGATCGCCTTCGATTGCGGGGGCGTGACGACGTCGACGGTGACCGTGCCCCTGGTCACCGCACTCGGTGTCGGGCTGGCCGAGCGCACCCCGGGGCGGGACCCGATGATCGACGGCTTCGGTCTGATTGCCTTCGCCTCATTAACACCGATGATTATTGTCATGTCCTACGGCATCATCGCCACCTTGCTGCAGAAGTCAAGAAAACCCGTCAAGGAGCAAACTTCATGAAATTCTCTGCTGTCGTGTTGATCGTTCCCGACGAGGACGAAAACAGAGCGGTTGAACTGCTCCAGCAGGCCGGAGCGACCGGCTTTACGATCATCAAGGGCAAGGGCTTGCGGCACAATGAACGCAAGACCTTTCTCGGCCTCGGTCTGGAGCGCAAGGAGTCCCTGCTGCTGTGCGTCACTGAACAGCAACTGGCGATGCGTATCCTGCGGGCGGTCAAGTTGCAGATGAAGCTCGATCTTCCCGGCGGCGGCCTGGCTTTTTCGATAGCGCTGGGTAGCGTCGTCGGAATCGGGCTGGAGCAGATGAAGCTGTTTCGCCGTGAGGTCGAAGAGGGCTTGTGAGTCGCTGTGCCTCGTGGCCCCGGTGTTTTTCGATTTCTGACCCTGGTCATCAAGTGAAGGAGTTCTAGCAATGCTGGTTGCCGGAATCATGAAAAGAAGCGTCATCACCATCAACCCGCTGGCTACCGTCCGCGAGGCGCTGATGATGATGAAGGAGCGCGGAGTCAAATCGCTGGTTGTCGAGAAGCGTCACTCGGGTGATGCTTATGGTTTGATCGCCTATCGCGACGTCGCCAGAGCGGTCATTGCCGACGATGGCGACATCGACCTGCTCAACGTCTATGACATCGCGCAGAAGCCGGCGCTACAGGTTTCGCAACACCTGGAAGTGCGCTACCTGGCGCGGCTGATGATCCAGTACGCGGTGAAGAGCGTGCTGGTCATCGACAACAATGATCTGCAGGGCTTCGTCTCGGATACCGATGTCGTCGGCAGTCTCATCGAACGGGCCGCAAAAGAAACCTAGAGTTTGCCAGTCATGGAAAAAAGCATTCGCCGCTATTCGGCCTTTATTCCCCGCTGGTGCCAGGCTTTTGGTGACCATGCGCCTGATCCCGGCGGCGAAGGCCGGGCGGTCGAATGGCTGCTTGGCGCCGACAGTGTCGGCGTTGTCGTCCTGCCCGACATTCGGCGCCTTCTGACCCACGAACTGCTCAGCGCGCAGCAGCCCCAGCTCGAGCTTGGCGAACGCTGCGTACGGCTCAACCAGCGGACATACGCCGAGATGAATGTTCTCGGGCATCCCGGTTACGCCGCCTTGCGCGAGTTGCTGCTCGGTCCTGGTGATGCCTACATGTTCCTCACTTATCATCTGATTTACCCGCCGGGGACGCGGATCATCACCATTTCACGCAAGCCGCCGCTGGCGCTGCTGTACAAGGAAATGGCAGCGCTGCCGATCACTGTTCACGAGTGAGTGGCGGCGCCAGCTGGCGGCGCGGGTGCGGACGTTTTACGCCGACCGTGGTGGTGCTCTCATGCCCGGAGGGCGAGCTCGCCGGTGCTATAATCGCGGCTCTTTTCTTCGCGTTTTTTTAGATGCTTATCACCCGCCGCCTGGAGTTCGACGCAGGCCACCGCATTCCCGACCACAAGAGCCAGTGTCGTCACCTGCACGGTCACCGCTACGCGCTCGAGATCACGCTTGGCGGTGCGATCATTCAGCAGACGGGTGATCCGGCCAACGGCATGGTGATGGATTTTTCCGAAGTGAAGGCGCTGGCCATGCGGCATCTGGTTGACCTCTGGGATCATGCCTTTCTCGCCTGGGCAGACGACCAAGTGGTGGTCGACTTCCTGCACTCCTTACCCGACCACAAGACCGTACTGCTCGATTGCGTGCCGACGGCCGAGAACCTTGCCCAGCAAGCGTTTACGATTCTCGACGCGGTCTATCGCGACAGCTACGGCAATCAGTTGCGCCTCGAGCGCGTGCGCCTCTACGAGACGCCCAACTGCTGGGCGGAGGCGGTGCGCGGTTAATGTGAAAGTCGCGCAAGCGACTCACGAACCTCCCTTCTCCCTTGCGGGAGAAGGGCCGGGGGTGAGGCGGGGGAATTCAGGGAGCATGCTCCCTGCTCGTCGAACGATTCCGGCGTGCAAGCCGGAATGCGCACTGCAAGTGGAGGGGGGGCGGTCATGACTTTCATGATCCGAGGTATCTCGCCGTGTCATGACCGCTAGTGAACCAGCGCTTCCCGAAGCGCTTCGGCTGGTGCTCGATTCTGACGTATCGCCGTTGATGCTTTAGAATATCGGCATCGCCGCAGTGGGCGGCGTGCGGCGCAGAAGAGTTGAGCAGCCCGAGCTGACCACTGCCTCGCCGCCCAACGAGTCAGGTGCCAGGGCTGGCCTGCTGGCCTGTGCGTACCGGAAAGGCGCTGATGCCTCACAGAATTCTCAAGGTTCCCGAACGTGGCATGCTCGACGCTTACGAGCGCGTGCTGTCGTCGCGCAAGTTCATCGCCGATGTCGCCCAACGCACGGCTGCCGAGCGCTTGCAGCGCCTGTACTACGAGCTGCTGTCGTTCAAGGTCGGGCGCAGCAACAAGCTGCGACGTTTCCTTGCGCCACCGCCAGTGCCGAGGGGCGTGTATTTCTGGGGCGGTGTCGGTCGCGGCAAGAGCTTCATGATGGACTGCTTTTACGATGCAGTCCCTTATCGCCGCAAGCGGCGGGTACATTTCCACGCTTTCATGCACGACGTCCATCGCCAGCTCAAGCAATTGAAGGGTGAAAAAGATCCGCTGGCCAGGCTGGCCGAAGGCATTGCCACCGAGCTGCGGCTGCTCTGTTTTGACGAGTTCCACGTTTCCGATATCGCCGATGCGATGATCCTCAGGCGTTTGCTCGAAGCTCTTTTCGAACGCGGTGTGGTTTTCGTGATGACCTCCAACTACCCGCCCGACCGGCTCTATCCGAATGGCCTGCAGCGCGAGAATTTTCTGCCGACCATTGCCCTGATCAACTCGCGCATGGACGTGCTGGAGATTGATTCCGGTGTCGACTACCGGCTGCGGACGCTTGAGCAAGTGGAAATTTTCCACTGCCCGGCCGATGCCGCCGCCGAGTCGAAGATGGCCGAGTATTTCACCAGCATCGCGGCCGGGGCGGGGGCGGCTGGCGGCAGCGTCGAGATTCTTGGTCGCGACATCCCGACCGTGCGGCGTGGCAACGGCGTCATCTGGTTTGACTTCAAGTCACTGTGCGGCGGGCCGCGTTCGCAGAACGATTACCTCGAACTGGCGCTCAGCTACCACACGGTGCTGATGTCGGCGATTCCCCGGATGTCGTCGAGCATGGCCTCCGAGGCGCGGCGCTTTACCTGGCTGGTGGATATTTTTTACGATCACAAGGTCAAGCTGATCGCCACTGCCGACTGCGGGCCGGATGAACTCTATACCGAGGGTACGCAGGCCAGCGAGTTCTTCCGCACCGCCAGCCGACTGACCGAAATGCGCTCCCGCGAATATCTCGGCCTGCCGCATCTGTCCTGACCACCCCTCCTCTTGCAGTGCACATTCCGGCTTGCGCGCCGGAATCGTTCGCCGGGCAGGGAGCATGCTGCTCCCTGAACTCCCCGGCTCTCTAAAAGAAATCGAGGTTGACGCAGAGCCGGTTGCCACCGGCGTCACGGGCTGCGGCGAGCAGCGAGCGGACGCGTTCGATCAGCGCCGCGGAGTCCTCGCCGGTAAATTCGCTGACGCCTCCGCTGATCGTCAAGGGCTCGGCGTCAGCACTCGCATGCCGCGTTTCGAACAGTTCACGCAGGCGTTCGAGGCCGATGGTGGCGTCGTTGACGCGCACATTAGGCAGGATCAGCAAGAACTTGTCGGCGCGGAAGCGCCCGACCATATCGGCATCACGCAGACTTTCACCACATAGCTGGCCGATGTCGGCCAGCGCGCGCTCGCCGGCTTGCGCGCCGCGCGCCCTGCACAACTCCGGGAAGTGGTCGATGCCGATCAGGGCGAGTGAGAACGGCGTCCCATAACGCGTCGCGCGGCGGCCCTCGTCGGCGAGCAAGTGCAGGATATCAGCCTGCGGGTAAACTCCCGTGAGTGGGTTGTGTGCTGCGCGTTGCGGGGCTTCGTTGGTTTGCTTCGGATGCTCGGTGAGCTCGCTCAGCGTCAGCAGAACGCAGCGCAGGCTGCCATCTTCTGCCAACACCGGGAAGGCACTGGCGTTGCAGCAAATGGCGGCTGCCGAGGCCTCCAGTTTGATTCCGAGGGTCTGTTGCCAGATGGCTTTCCGGGTGCGCAAGACCCGCATTTCGAGACGCTGGTCGGTGCTCAGCGCAGTGCCGTTCTCGTCTTCCCACCGTGTTTCCGCATCGCCGAGCAAGCTGCTGGCCTGCGGATTACGTAGTTGCAAGCCGCCGTCGGCGTTGAAAACCAGCAGCCCGATCCCCAGGTTGTCGAGCAGTGCCGCATAGCGTCCGATCTCCGCGTCATCGGCGCAGAGATCGACAAGTGGCAGGCGGAACGGGCTATCGGGCATCAGCGGGCGGTGTGCGTGCAACAAGATGCTCCTATCCTACTCCAGAATTCTGGCCGATGCGCGCGAGAAAACGCCCTAATATCAGGCGCGCATGGCCGGATGGCGTGGCCTGGTCAGGCCGCAGCCAGCGCCTGCTCCAGATCGGCAAGCAGATCGTCGATATGCTCGATGCCGACCGACAGGCGAACCATCTCCTCGGAAACGCCGGCTTTGGCCAGTTCCGCCGGAGCCAACTGGCGGTGCGTGGTAGACGCCGGGTGGCAGGCCAGCGACTTGCTGTCGCCGATATTGACCAGGCGCGTGAACAGTTGCAGCGCATCCTGGAAGCGCGCACCCGCTTCCGCGCCGCTGCAGTCGGTGCCCTTGACGCCAAAGGTGAGGATCCCGGAGGCCCTGCCTTGCATGTATTTGTCGACCAGTGCGTGGTCGCGGTGAGCGGGCAAGCCAGCGTAGTTGACCCACGCCACCTTGGCGTGTCCCTGCAGGTAGGCGGCGACTTTTTCGGTATTGGCACAGATCCGGTCCATGCGCAGCGGCAAGGTTTCCAGCCCCTGCAGGATCAGGAAGACGTTGAACGGCGAAATCGCCGCGCCCATGTTGCGCAGCGGTACGACGCGGGCGCGACCGATGAAGGCCGCCGGGCCGAGCGCTTCGGTATAGACCACGCCGTGGTAGGAAACGTCCGGTTCGTTGAGCCGCCGGAACTTCGCCTTGTGCTCGGCCCAGGGGAAGCGGCCGCTGTCGACGATGATGCCGCCGATCGAGTTGCCATGGCCGCCAATGTACTTGGTCAGTGAGTGCACGATGATGTCGGCGCCGTGTTCGAACGGCCGGCAGAGGTAGGGTGAGGGGACCGTATTGTCGACGATCAAGGGGATGCCGTGCCGGTGCGCAATCTCCGCCAGTTGCTCGAAATCGGTGACATTACCGAGCGGGTTACCGATCGATTCGCAGTACAAGGCCTTGGTCTTCTCGTCGATCAGCTTCTCGAAGCTGGCCGGATCGGCGTAATCGGCGAAGCGCACTTCGAGCCCGTACTGAGGCAGGGTATGGGCGAAGAGGTTGTAGGTGCCGCCGTACAGGGTCGAGGCCGAGACGATGTTGTCGCCGGCCTCGCTGATGGTCAGGATGGCGTAGGTGATTGCCGCCTGCCCGGAAGCGACGGCCAGCGCGCCGATGCCTCCTTCAAGGGCGGCAACGCGCTTCTCGAGGACGTCCTGCGTCGGATTCATGATCCGCGTGTAGATGTTGCCGGCCACCTTGAGGTCGAAAAGGTCGGCGCCATGCTGCGTGCTGTCGAACGAATACGAGGTCGTCTGATAGATCGGCACTGCGACGGCCTTGGTCGTTGCTTCAGGGCTGTAGCCGGCGTGCACGGCGAGGGTTTCGAGTTTCATGCGCTTCCTCTCTGGGTGGGTTTTTTCGGAGTTTGGACTGGGCAGCATCTTAGCACTACGGATTGCCCCTTTTGCTGGCCGAGCGCTGCGCTCGCGGTGGCCGTGAGTCTGGCGGCACCGGCTTTGACGGCAAGAAGCGGCGAGCGGGGAAAGCACTGTCGAGAAATTTTACAGCCGTGTCCCTGGCGCGCACGGGAATAAGCAATAAAGCAGTCGCTTGTCGTTGTGGTATGAAGTTTGCTTAAAGAAGCTCGGCCGCTCATTCCGTGCACCTGAAAACAATAAGGCGATTGCCGGAAAAGAACGTACCAGATTGCGCCGGATTTTCGGTCGTCTTCAAGGCGCGACAACAGGCGCATAGTCGAACTATGTAACTGTTGTCGTAACACAGAAGACGGGCGAAAAGACAAGCAAGATGGTATGTTCTTTGACAGAAATCGCCTAAGCAATCGGGATGGGCGCTGGCTGCCTGGCAGGATGCGTCTGACCTGGCCGTTGTCGATAGCAAAGGAGGAGGGTGTGGGCCGCGCAAGAGGCTGTGTTTTCGTCTTGTTGCTGGCGCCATTGGGTGCCGGTGCTGCGAAAGCCGCATCGGCATGTTTTTTTGCCGCGATTTTGCGCGACTTGCGGCCTGGAGTCGGCAGTGCAGCGGCGCCAGAGTTCACGCCGCCATCAGTTCGCCGAGGCGGCGAACGGCGTTCTCGATCTCGGGCGTATGCGGGTTGCCGCAGTTGAGTCGCAGGCAGTTGCGGTACATGCCGCTGGCCGAGAACAGTTCTCCGGGCACGTAGGCGACGCCGGCCGCGATGGCGCGGTCGTAGAGTGCGGTGGTGTCCACTTTGTCGGGCAGTTCGACCCACAGCACGAAGCCGCCCAGCGGTTGCGTCATGCGCGTCGCTGGCGGGAAGTGTCGGCCCACCGCCGCGCGCATGGCGTCGACCTGGCGCTCGTAGGTACGTCGCAGGCCACGCAGGTGACGATCGTAGGAGCCCGATTCGAGGTACTCGGCGACGACCATCTGGGTGATCGGATTGGTGCCGCCGCTACTCACCGTCTTGTGCAGCGCGACCTGCCGCCGGTAGCGGCCGGCGGCGACGAAACCGAGGCGCAGCGAAGGTGACAGCGACTTCGAAAAGGACGAGCAGAGCAGCACATTTCCCGCCTTGTCGAAAGCTTTGATCGGTCGCGGCGGTTTATTACCGAAGTACAGATCGCCGTAGATGTCATCTTCTATCACCGCTACGCCGCGTTCGGCGGTCAGCTTTGCCAGTCGGCGCTTGTTCTCGTCAGGCATCATGCTGCCGAGCGGGTTGCTGGCGTTGGGCACCAGCAGGCAGGCCTTTACCTGGCCGTCTCGGGTGGCCAGATCGAGCGCCTCGATCGACAGGCCGGTGCGCGGATCGGTTGGGATCTCCAGGGCTTTCAGCCCCAGCGTTTCGAGCAACTGCAGCATCAGGTGATAACTCGGGGATTCGACGACCACCGTGTCGCCACGATCGGTTACCGCGCGCAGGCAGAGTCCCAGGGCTTCGGTGCAGGAGTTGGTGATCACGAACTCTTCGGCCGCCAGCGGCCCGGCCCAGCCGACCGAGCGCAGCACCAGCTGACGGATCAGCGCCGCCTCGTCCATGTTGATGTGGCTGGCGCCTTCGAGTAGGCGCGGGTGACGCCGCGCGACGCTGCCGTAGAGCCGCTGCAACGCTGCCAGTGGCAGCAGGGTGGACGCGGGCAGGGCGGCGCCCAGCGGCGCGACGCCCGGCTTGTTGCCGGTCTGCAGAGCCCGCATCAGGCGCTGGCTGACATCTACCGGTACTGCTTCCTCGGGGGTCGAGCGCGCGTTCGGCTGTTCGTGGGGCGCAGGTGCATGGCGGACAAAATAGCCGGACTGTGGGCGGGCCTCGACGAGTCCGCGATCTTCAAGCTGATGCAGTGCCTGCAGCACCGTCGACACCGACAGCTGCCGCTCGCGCGACAGACGCCGCACCGAGGGCAGGCGTTCGCCCGGGCGCAGATTGCCGCCGGCGATGATGCTGCTCAGATCCTCGGCCAGTCGTTCGTAGCGCATGAGTTCATGTTGCATGGGTTTCACCAATACAGTTGTTGCGAATCTTGATCGGTACAATTCGTAATCAGGCGAACTGTGCTGGTCACAATTCTGCCAAGTTGTCACTGTTTTATCAAGGCCCGCTGCCCTACACTGTGTCTCATCAGAACAGAAACACGGGAGTTGGCCATGGACTTTGATTTGTACAACAGCGAGCTGTATCTCGCCCACAACGCACCGGTCAGACTGATGTCTGCCAAGGGCGTGCGTATCCGCTGCACCGCTGGCCGGGTCTGGCTGACGGTCGAAGGCGAAGCCGGGGATTTCCTGCTCGCCGCGGGTGAGAGCCATCTGGTAGAGGGTCATGGTCTCGCCTTGCTGGAGGCGATCGGCGACGGGCGCGTCCGCTTCGAGCCGGCGGTGAAGCCCTGGCAGCGGCTGCTGCTCGCTCCGCTGCAGGAGATCTGGCAGCGGCGTCAGCCTTCGCCACAGCTCGACCGCCGCCTGCTTCACCCCGAGTCGCCTCTTGCCGGCTAGGAAGGCCGGGGGCTTAGGCGATTTCTGTCAAATAGCATACCATCTTGCTTGTCTTTTCGCCCGTCTTCTGTGTTACAACAACAGTTACATAGTTCGACTATGCGCCTGTTGTCGCGCCTTGAAGACGACCGAAAATCCGGCGCAATCTGGTACGTTCTTTTCCGGCAATCGCCTTAATGGCCGGAAAGCAGACCTACGTTAGCGTCTGGCGCAGGGGCAGGGCGCCGGTGAAATAGCCGGCTTCTCCGATCTGCCGCTGGCCGAGATCGAGGCGGTGATTGGCGAGCTGCAGTCGCCGTCCTGAGTGCGTGGCGCCATCACTTGTCGGCGCCGGCGTGCATCCACGCCGTCGGCTCGACAGCGACGTTTTTCCTTGCGTCGCTCAGCCACATCTGGCCATCACTGATCATGCAGGCGATGTTCATGCCGCGTTCGGCCAGCGCCGCGAGTTCGCTCGTCGCTTCGCGCGGTAGCTGGAAAATGCTCAGGTTCTCGCAGCGGGCGAGTGCATTGCTGATTTTCGCCCACCAGATGCCGGCTTTGTGGCCACCATAGGCATAGACGACCACCTGCCGCGCTCGCCCGCAGGCCTTGCGCAGGTGTTTTTCATCGGGCAGGCCGACGTCAATCCATAAATCAATTTCATCGGTCGGCGATTTTTGCCAGAGATCGGGTTCACCTTCGGTGGACAGCCCGGTGGTGAACTGCAGGCTGTCGCTGGCATGCACGGCAAAGGCCAGGAGGCGCACCATCATGCGTTCGTCGGTTTCGGAGGGATGGCGGGCGAGGGTCAGTGCGTGCGTGGCGTAGTAGCCGCGATCGGTATCGGAAATGGTCAGTTCAGCTTTGAAAATGGTGGCTTTCAGTGCCATGCGCGGGCTCCCTTGAAGGTCGCCAGTGTGCGCGAAAGGCGCGGCTCGAACAAGTTGCCGATCGATTAGTGGGTGGCCGACCGGCAGTGCCGGGAGTGCAACGGGCTGCCGCTGGCGACATCGCCACGCCGTCAGAAAAACCTTGATTGACCGCTGTTTACTGCCGCCCCTATACTCGTCATACGGCTATTGAATGGTCGTGCCCGGGAGGGTGCTATGTGCCGCGCAGGTGGCTGCTTCGTGCGGCGCGTGGACGGGGGCTGGCGGCGGAGGTCGTAAATGGCATGGTTCAGCATGCAACGTAGCGCAGTGCTTTCTCTCTTCGCTGGTCTGGCCTTGACCGCCTGGGCGGCGCAGTGGGCCACCGGCATCGCGGAAAGCGAAGCCCGGCAGGAGTTCGAACAGGCTTCGGCGATACGTGTGCTGCAGCTAGACAAACGACTCGATGCTTACGAAGGGGTGTTGCGCGGGCTGCAGGGCTTTTTCGCCGGCTCTGCCGAAGTCGACCGTAGCGAGTTCCATCGCTATGTCGCCCGTCTCGAACTCACCGAGCGTCTCCCCGGCTTTCAGGTGGTCGGTTTTGCGCGCCGCGTTGCGCTCGCCGAGCGTGCTGCGTTCCTCGCGGCTGTTCGTGCTGATCGCCACCTCGTTGCCGAGGGATATCCGGCATTTGCGCTCCGCCCACCAGGTGCGCGGCCGGAGTACCTGGCCATCGAGTACACCGAACCGGCGCAGGGTAACGAAGCCGCTATGGGCCTTGACATGCTCAGCGAAAGCGCGCGTCGAGGCGCCGCCGAGCGCGCGCGCGCGACTGGCGCAGCGGCGGCCACGGCGCCGCTGATCCTGGCCCAGGAAACCGGCCGGCAGGCCAGCTTTCTGTTGATCTTGCCGATCTACCGTAATGCGGCGCCGATAGCGACGATGGACGAACGACAGGAAGCTTTCCTTGGTGTCGTTTACGCGGCCTTTCGCATGGAGGACCTGGCCCGCGGCATTTTCGGCGACGATGCGCAGCGCCTCGACCTGGCGGTCGACGATGTCGGCCTCGTTGGCACAGCCGCGGGCGGCGTTGCTGACGCGCAGCCCCTGCTGCGCTTGTCGCCCTCGGCGAGCAAGGTCGAGGGCGCGCCTTACAGCAGCGAAATGCTGCTCAATTTCGCCGGTCGACAGTGGCGACTGCGCATTGCTGCCAACGCCGCGCCGGCCGCAGTCCAGCGTACTGCGACGGTGGTTCTCGCTGGCGGTGCGCTGGTCAGCATCCTGCTGTTCGCCCTCCTGCAGACCTTCGCCGGATCGCGCGCGCGCGCGCTCGAACTGGCCGACGCCATGACCCACGAACTGCGCGAATCGGAGGCCCATACCCGGGCCGTGCTCGACAACACTCTCGATGCGATCATCACCATCGACGAGCGGGGGCTGATCGAAAGCTTCAACCTCGCCGCCGAGAAGCTCTTCGGCTACGCCACCAAGGATGTGCTCGGGCACAATGTCAAGATGCTGATGCCCGCGCCTTACGCCAATGCTCATGACGGTTATCTCCGTGCTTATCGGCAAAGCGGGGTGCGCAAGATCATTGGTCTGGGCCGCGAAGTCCTTGGCCAGAGTGCCGACGGCAGTTGTTTTCCGATGGAGTTGGCGGTGACCGAAGTGGTCGTGAACGACCGCCGCCGTTTTATCGGGCTGGCGCGTGACATTACCGAGCGCAAGAAAATGGAGCAACTCAAGAATGAGTTCGTGTCCACGGTCAGCCATGAGCTGCGCACGCCGCTGACGTCGATTCGTGGTTCGCTGGGCCTGCTCGAAGGCGGCGTCGGCGGCCAACTGCCGGCGCCGGCGAAAGCGCTGATCGGTATCGCCGCCAACAACTGCGATCGCCTGGTCGACCTGATCAACGATATTCTCGATATTGAAAGAATTGCCTCGGGCAGGATGAGCTTCCAGTTCGCGACGCAGCCGCTGTTGCCCTTGATCGAGCAGGCGCTGGTGGCGAACCAGGGCTTTGCCGTACAGCATGAGGTGCGCCTCGAACTCGTCGCTCGCCTTGCCGGGGCCAGGGCGCGCATCGACGCCGATCGTTTTCTGCAGGTGCTTGCCAATCTGCTCTCGAACGCGGCCAAGTTTTCGCCGCCTGGCAAGGCGGTCGAGGTCTCCTTGCTGCGCCGCGGCGATTGCCTGCGCATAGAAGTTGCCGATCATGGCCCAGGCATCCCGGAGGCCTTTCGGGCGCGGATTTTTGAGAAGTTTTCGCAGGCCGACGGGTCGACGACGCGCGCCAAGGGCGGTTCGGGTCTTGGCCTGTCGATCTCGAAGGCGCTGGTCGAGCGCATGGGCGGTGCCATCGGCTTCAGCAGCGAGCCGGGTCAGGGCGCTCGTTTCTGGTTCGAGTTGCCGGAGGTCATGGCCGAGAGCCCGTCAATGATCGTGCCGCTGGCGAGCGCCGACGCACCACGGGTACTCGTTTGCGAAGACGATGCTGCCGTCGCGCAGCTCCTGGCGACGGTGTTGAAGCGTGCCGGATACGAGGTCGATCTGGCAGCAAGTGCGGCGCAGGCTAGAGAGTATCTCGGCAGCCGTCAGTACGCGGCGATGACGCTCGACATGGCTCTGCCCGACGAGACCGGTAGCGACCTGCTGAGCAGCCTGCGTGCCGCCAAGGGCGGTTTCGTGGTGCCGGTAGTGGTCGTCTCAGGATCGCACGATCTGGCGACGCCAGCGCTCGGTGGCGCCCTGGCGGTGGTCGACTGGCTCGACAAGCCGGTCGATGTGCAGCGACTTACTGCCGCGCTGAAGCGGGCGATTCACGCGCCGGCGTCGCGGTGCGCGCGCATCCTGCATGTCGAGGACGACGCCGATCTGGTGCACATCGTTGCCGCCCAGTTCGGCAGCCTGGCAGAAATCAATGAGGCGCGTACGCTGTCCACTGCCAAGGACGAACTGGCGACGCGGACTTTCGATGTGGTCATTCTCGATCTTGGCTTGCCGGACGGCTCGGGGCTGGAACTTCTGCCAGTGATCCAGGGACTGGAGCATCCGCCACCGGTGGTCGTCTTTTCTGCCAGCGACACCGCGACTCGAGTCGATGTGCAGCAGGCGGTCGCCGCCAGCCTCGTCAAGTCGCGTACCTCCAACGAGCGGCTGCTACAGATCGTCCGTGAGTTGACGCAGCCGGCGCACGCGGCTCGAGCAGAGGAATCGGCTGCAGCAGCCGGAGTCCGGCGGCGGCCGGTGACGGTCGACGGGGAAGAGCAGGAGAAGCATGACAATAAGGAGAACGACGATGAGCGCTAGCTTGCAACGGATACTTTATGTCGAGGACGAAGTCGATATTCGCACGGTCGCCAAGTTGGCGCTGGAGGCCGTCGGCGGTTTCGAGGTCGAGGTCGCCGCTTCCGGAGACGAGGCGCTGCTGCGTGTGCGCGACTTCGCGCCCGATCTGCTGCTGCTCGACGTCATGATGCCGGGCATGGACGGGCCGGCGACCTTGCGCGCTTTGCGTGCGCAGTCGCAAACGGAGTTCGTGCCGGCGATCTTCATGACCGCGCGCGCGCTGCCCGGCGAGGTCGCGGCGCTCAAGGCAGAGGGCGCCTTGGGCGTGATTACCAAGCCTTTCGATCCGATGGCGCTGGCCGATCAGGTGCGCATGTTCTGGGAGGCTCGCGATGCCTGAATTGCCCGCCGCTGCTGCCGCCCAACTGGCGGCGCAACTGGCCGAGCTGGGCGAGGAATTCCAGCGCTCGCTGCCGGCGCGAGTGGGCCAGATCGAGGCTGCGGTGAAGGCTCTCGGCGCGAGCTGGACGGATTGCGCGGATGTGGCGGGCAGGGAGGGTTGGGAAGCGGCGCTGCGCGAACTGTCTGCCGCCGCGCATCGTCTCGCTGGCGCCGCCGGAACTTTCGATCACCCCGCGCTCGGCGCAACGGCCCTCCAGATGGAGGCGCTGGCGCGCCAGCTGCAGGCCGAGCCGGCAGCACGAGTGGTGGGCAGTGCCAGTGCCAGGGAGACCTTCGCTCGCCTTCTGGCGACGCTGAAGGCGGCGGTGGACGCGGCGCCCTTGCTGATCAGCACGACAGTGGGCGCCGAAAGCGTGGGCGGTTTGGCGGCTGCTCCGGCGCTACGGCCGGCGCCTGTGCTGGTCGTCGGCGACGACGAATGAGCGCCAGCGCCTTGCTCGCCAAGCGCCTGGGCTGCAATCGCCTCGAGCTTGGCGGCGCACTCCCCGGAGACAGAGCATGAACGACAGCATGCCGGCGGGCAAACGCATCCTGGTCGTCGAGGACGATGCACTCATTGCCCGGGCCCTGGCGCTGCGCTTGGCCGCGCTCGGTTTCACTGTCGCCGGGCCGGTGGCCTCTGGCGAGGAGGCGGTGGCTGCGGCGGCGCGTGAGCGGCCCGACCTGGTGTTGATGGACATCGTTCTACCTGGTGCCGTAGACGGCATCGACGCGGCGCGGGTGATTATCGACGAGCAACGTGTGCCACTGCTCTATCTGACCGCCTACGCCGACGAGGAGCGCTTCGCGCGTGCGCGCATCACCGCGCCGCATGCTTATCTCATCAAACCCTATAGCGACCGCGAGCTGCAATTGGCGATTGAGCTGGCACTGCAGCGGCACCAGCACGAGGCCTTGTTGCTTCTCGAAGCCGAGCACCAGGAGCGCCGTATCGACGAATTGGCGACAACGCTGGCGGCGCTCGTCGAGGGTTCGACCGACTGCATCTCCGCCAAGGGTTCCGACGGCCGCTACATCCTCTGCAACGGTGCCGTGGAACGTTTGCTCGGGCGGCAGCGCCAGGACATTCTCGGCCATCGTGACGAGGAGCTCTTCCCGGCCCGGATGGCTGCCCGCCTGCGCGCCGACGACCGGCGCCTGATGTCGGCGGCGGCGACCGAGACCTGCGAGGAGGAAATCAGCGGCGCTGGCGGCGGCGAGCGCACCTATCTGACGACCAAGGGCTGTCTGCGCATTGCCGGCGAGACGGTGGGCGTCTTCGCCATTGCCCGCGACATCAGTGGGCGCAAGGAGGCCGAGCGGCGCCTGCGCCGGCTGAGTGGTTTTTTCAACGCCGTTGCGCAGATCAATCAGGCGATCATGCACGCCGAATCGGCCGCGGCCTTGCTGGTCAGCGCCTGCGAAATCGTCGTCCGCCACGGCGAAGTCGACGGTGCCTGGGTCGGCCTGCTCGACGCCGACGGCTGGATCGAGGTCGTCGCCGATTCCGGCATGGCCGGCGAATACCTGCGCGGGCTGCGCATTGCGATCGACGCGCAGCCGGCGGAGGGGCACGGCCCTGACGGCGCTGCCATGCGCGATGGTCGCCCGGCGATCTGCAACGACTTCCTGAACGACCCGCGTACGGGCCCCTGGCAGGAACGTGCCAGGGCGGCGGGCATCGCCGCTGCGGCGGTGTTTCCGATCCGCCGCGCTGGTGCAGTGGTCGGCGTCTTCAGCCTCTACGCCGGCGAAGTCGCTTATTTCGACGAGGAATTGATCGAACTGCTCGGCGAGTTGGCCAGCGACATCTCCTTTGCGCTCGATAAATTCAGCGCCGATGAGCGTCGACAGCGTGCCGAGGCCGAGTTGCGTAGCGCTCTCGATCGCCTGCACGAGGTCTCGGCACGGCTGATCGGCGTGCAGGAAGAGGAACGGCGGCGCCTGGCCCGCGATCTGCACGACGACATCGGGCAGAACCTGACGATGATAAAAATCGTGCTGCTAGGCATGCGACCCTGGCCTGCGGGCGGCGACCGGGACGAAGTTCAAGAAGCCGCCGACATCGCCGATCGCACCCTGCAGCGTGTACGCGCCCTGTCGGTCGAGCTACGCCCGCCGCAGCTCGACGACCTGGGTCTGCTGCCGGCGCTGCGCGCGCATCTCGACAGCACCTGCCGCCAGGCCGGACTGAAGGCACGCTTTATTGCCGATGAAGGCATGCCGCAGCCGCCGGAGGAGATTGCCATCGCCTGCTTCCGCATCGCCCAGGAGGCGCTGAACAATGCCGTCCGCCACGCTGGGGCGAGTGCGCTGGCGCTCGAACTGCGGCTTGCAAAAGGCTTGCTGGTGCTGTCCGTGCGCGACGACGGCCGTGGCTTTGATGCCGCAGCGGCTCTTGCCGGTGCGGCGCGCGGCAAGAGCCTCGGTCTGCTCTCGATGCAGGAACGCGCGGCGCTTGTCGGCGGGCAGCTGGAGCTGCTTTCGGAGCCTGCGCGACGCGCCGGCAGCGAGCTGCGCGTGACGCTGCCGCTGCCACTGTCCGGAGCGCGTCAATGAGTGCGTGCATCCGCGTCGTTCTCGCCGACGACCACGGCCTGGTGCGCGCCGGCATTCGTTCGCTGCTGGGCGGCGTCAACGGCGTCGAAGTCGTCGGCGAAGCGGACGACGGCGGTGGCGCCATCGCGCGCGTCGGTGAGTGTCTGCCGGACGTGCTGCTGATCGACATCGCCATGAAGGACATGAACGGGCTGCTGGCGACCGCCGAAATCCATCGCCACTATCCGGCGGTACGGGTGATCGTATTGTCGATGCACAGCGATGCCGAGTACGTGCTGCAGGCGCTACAGGCCGGTGCCACCGGCTACCTGATCAAGGACGCGGCGCCGATCGAACTGGAACTCGCGCTGCGCGCGGTAATGCGTGGCGAAAGCTGGCTATCGCCACGCATTTCGCGGCAGGTGGTCGACGGCTATCTTGCCCGTCTCAACGGTGACCCGCCGGCCGCCGATGCCCTGACGCCGCGCCAACGCGAGATCCTTTGCCGTATCGCTGCCGGCAGCGGGGTCAAGGAGATCGCTTTTGATCTCGGTATCAGCACCAAGACCGTCGAGTCGCACCGCGCCCAGATCATGGAGCGACTGGGAATACACGAGGTCGCTGGCCTGACCCGCTACGCCATTCGCAACGGACTGGTTTCCGCCTCCGCTTAGGCTTGTCCGCGCCTGGGGCGATTGCCGACCGGGATTTTTCTGGTCGAGTCTGGGGGATTGCCCGATGGCGCCGGGCCGTCGCAGCCGCCAGACTGACAGCCATCTTCAATGCTGTGGATGGCTGTCATGCGCGTGATCAAGGTGTTGTTGGTTGATGACTCTCCCGAATTTCGCAAGTTGCTGGGCCGCCTGCTGCGCGGGCTGGGTTTCGAGATAGCCGCGAGCGTCGGCTCCGGGGAAGAAGCGCTGCAGTTTCTCGCCAGCGAGCACCCCGATGTCGTCATTCTCGACATCGCGATGCCTGGCCTCAATGGTCTTGAGACCGCGCAGCGGATTCGCGCGCGATGCGCGGACGTCAAGTTGCTGATTCTTTCTCTGCACGCGACGCCTGAGTATCGGCAAGCGGCGGCGGCGATCGGCGTCGACGCCTACGTTTGCAAGTCCAATCTGGTGCCTGAATTGCCGCGCGTGCTGGCTGAGCTGAGCGCATGAAAGCTGACGTCTCGCCTGGCTCACCGGCGCCTCTTGCCGAGCCGCCGGAGGCTGCTGAGGGAACGCGCAGCCTGGTTGCTCTGGCGGCCGCCGAGGCGCGCTACCGTGGCGTACTCGAAGCGGCCGCGGACGCCATTTTTCTGGTCGATGCGGCCGGCAGCATCCTGCTCGCCAACAGCAGCGCCGAACGGATGTTCGGCTATCGTCCGGGTTCCCTGAGCGGACTATGCATCGACCTGCTGGTTCCGGAGTCAAAGCGTGCGGCGCATGGTGAGCACCGCGCCCACTTTGACGCGCAGCCGCGCCACGGCAGCAGGCGCCTCACGCATCTCGCCGGACAGCGTCGCGATGGCAGCGTCTTTCCCGCCGAGATCAGCCTGAGCTACATCATCGAAGCCTCCGGAACGATCGTCACCTGCGCCGTTCGTGACGTCAGCGAACGCGACCGCCAGGCGCTGGCACTGCGGCGGCTGAATGCCTCGCTGCGTCTGATCCACGATTGCAACGCGGCGCTGGTGCGCGCCGGCAGCGAGAGCGAGATGATCGCCGGGATCGTTGACCGCCTGCATCGACAAGGCGGCTATTCGGCGGTGTGGGTCGAGCTTGTCGATCGTAGCAGCAGCGATGCTCGACTTGCGGCTGAACCGGCAGCGCTGGTCGTTGCGTCTTCCCTGGACGGCGATCTGTGGCGGCGCGGCTTTCGCGAGCAGCTCACGCTCCCTGCCCTTGAGCAGGCTCAGGCACTGACCTGTCTGTTTGGGTCGGCTGGCGGCCTCGCCGATTGGAGTGGTGACCTCGCCGACCGCGGGCAGCGCGCGGCGATTGCCCTGCCACTGTTCGGCCGCGGCGTGGCGATCGGAGTGCTCAACTTGTTGACGCCGGAGCCACAAGGCTTCGATGAAGCCGCCTGCGAGGTACTCGAAGATCTCGCCGACGACCTGGCCTACGGGATTTTCGCGCAGCGCGCCGAAGCTGGCATGCGGCTCCTCAAGCGTGCTGTCGAAGCGTCAGCGAACGGCGTCATGATCACCGATGCGCTCAAGCACGATCACCCGATTACCTACGTCAATCCTGGCTTTGAAGCGATCACTGGTTATGGCGCCGGCGCAGTGCTCGGCAACAGCGGCCGCTTTCTGCTCGCTGGCGACCACGATCAGTTGGCGCTCAACGAGTTGAGTCAGGCGCTGCGCGAGCGCCGCGCTACGCAGGTGACGCTGCGTTGTTTGCGCAAGGACGGGTCGCCGTTGTGGGTCGAACTGAACGTCTCGCCGGTGGGCTCGGCCGATGGCACGCTCGGCCACTTCGTCAGTGTCTTCCACGATATCAGTGAGCGTCGGCGTTACGAAGAAGAGCTCGAACACCAGGCCAACCATGACTCGCTGACCGGTTTGCCCAACCGCAACCTGCTGCGCGACCGTCAGCAGCAGGCGATTGCCTATGCCGAACGGCACGATTCGAGCCTGGCTCTGCTGGCTGTCGATATCGACCAGTTCAAACGGGTCAATAACAGCCACGGGCACGGCTATGGCGACCAGTTGCTGCGTATCGTCGCCGAGCGGCTCGCCGACAGTGTGCGCGACGGGGACACTGTCGCCCGCCTTGGCGGCGATGAGTTCGTGATGATCCTGGCCGATCCGCTCGGTGAGGAAGAAGTGGCGCGCGTCATCGCGCGCATCCTGGAAAAAGTGGCACAGCCGATAGACCTCGACGGGCATGCGTTGGCGATCAGTTGCAGTATCGGCGCCAGTCTTTTCCCGCGTGACGGTCGCGATCCGGAAACCCTGTTGAAGAACGCCGACGCGGCGATGCATCGCGCCAAGGCCAGAGGCCGCGGCTCCTTCCATTTCTACCAGGCCGAGATGAACGAGCGGGTCGCCGGGCAATTGGCCATGGAAGCGGATCTCGGGCGCGCGCTCGAGCGTGGCGAGCTCGAGCTCCACTACCAGCCGCAGGTCGATCTGCTCAGCGGCAAAATCGTCGGCGCGGAAGCGCTGTTGCGCTGGCGGCATCCCGCGCGCGGGATGATTGCCCCCAAGGATTTCATCACCCTTGCCGAGGACAGCGGCCTGATCGTGCCGATTGGTCAATGGGTCATCGAAACCGCCTGCCAGCAAGTGCGCGCCTGGCGGGACGCTGGCCTGGCGACGCCCCGGCTGGCGATCAATCTGTCGGCGCGACAGTTCCAGAGTGACGATCTGGCCGAACAGCTGGCCGCCGCGCTCGCCCGCGCCGGGCTGGACGGCGGGGCCCTCGAAGTTGAACTGACGGAAAGCCTCGCTCTGCAGGATATCGGCCGGGTGACCGCGATCTTGCAGAAGATTCGCCAGGCCGGGGTGACGATGGCCATGGACGACTTCGGTACCGGCTTCTCGTCGCTGGCCCATCTGCTGCGCATCACCGTCGACCGGATCAAGATCGACCGCTGCTTCGTGCGCGACATTCTCAGCGACCGGACCGCGGCGGCCGTCGCGCTGGCGGTGATCGCCATGGCCAAGAGCCTGGGGGTGAAGGTCATCGCCGAAGGCGTCGAGACCGAGGCGCAGCTGGCATTTCTGCGCGAGCGCGGTTGCGACGAACTGCAGGGTTTTTACTTCAGCGGGCCGCTGCCGAGCGAGGAGTTCGAGGTGCTGTTGCGCGAGGCGCGTGGGCTGAGTTTTGCCGGGAGCAGCGAGGCCGAAGACGAGGATGACGGCGCGCGGACGCTCCTGCAGCGGGGAGTCTGAGCGAAGCCAGCGCCAGACCCTGTTATCATGCCGCCCTTTCCACGCATTCTTGAAGAAAAGACATGAAAAAACAGACCTCGCTAATGATCGTCGCCCTTCTGGCCGTAACACTGCTCGCCGCCTGTGGCAAGAAAGAAGCCACGCCGCAAAACGCCGCAGCGGCACCGGCACCGGCGGCAATGATCGTCGTCGGACTGGACGACAATTTTCCGCCGATGGGCTTTCGTGACGAAAGCAATACCCTGGTCGGTTTCGATATCGATCTGGCCAGCGAAGCCGGCAAGCGCCTGGGCGCCGAGGTGAGCTTCAAACCGATCGACTGGAATGCCAAGGAAGCCGAGTTGAGCAGCAAGCGGGTGGACGTCCTGTGGAACGGCTTGACGATCACCGAGCGCGCAAGGAAAAGATCCTGTTCACCACGCCGTATCTCGAAAACCGCCAGATCATCATTGTCACCGAAGGGTCGCCGGTGAACAGCAAAGCCGACCTGGCCGGCAAGGTGGTCGGCGTTCAGGACGGCAGCAGCGCCATCGAAGCGGTCGAGAAGGATGCTGCGACGGCCAAGTCGCTGCAGGAACTGAAGAAGTTTGGTGACAACGTGACGGCGCTGATGGATCTCAGCGTTGGCCGACTCGATGCGCTGGTGGTCGACGAGGTGGTCGGGCGCTACTACACCACCAAGAAGCCCGGTGAGTACCGCGTGCTCGAGGAGAACTTCGGGACCGAAGACTACGGCGTCGGTACTCGCAAGGAGGACACCGAGCTGATGGCCAGGCTGCAGAAGGCGATGGATGAAATGAAGAATGATGGTTCCGCCGCCGCCATTTCGACGAAATGGTTCGGCAAGGACATCATCAAGAAATAGCCCGGACTGGCCCGCGCGCTGCGAACAGACACGGGCCTGCCGCCGGACTGTCGCGGCGTGGCGCAGCGCGCACGTCATTGCGAGGAAGCAAAGCCGACGCGGCAATCCAGAGGTTTGCGGTGTGGCTGTTCGCGTTGCCAATGCGGCGCCAGAGAGTGAGAGCATGGAACTGGATTGCCGCGTCGGCTGTGCCTCCGCGCAATGACGGTTGGCGGGGGATGGTCGCCCGCTAGCCGCCCCACATCGGCTGTTGAGAAATAGCGCATGGATTATGTGATGCAAATAATGGGTCCCCTGCTCGAAGGCACAGGGGTCACCTTGCAGGTTTTTGTCATTACCTTCGTTCTGGCGGTACCGTTCGGCTTGTGCCTGGCGCTGCTGCGCGTTTCGCGGCTTGCTGCCGTCAGCGGCCTGGTCAACGGCTACATCTGGCTGATGCGCGGCACGCCCTTGATGCTGCAGATGCTGTTCATCTATTTCGCCCTGCCCTTCGTGCCGGTGATCGGCATTCGCCTGCCGGACTTCACGGCGGCGATCGTCGCCTTCGTTCTCAACTATGCGGCCTACTATGCCGAGATTTTTCGCGCCGGCATCCAGTCGATCGACCGCGGTCAGTACGAGGGCGCGCGCGTGCTTGGCTTGAGCTACACGCAAACGATGCGCCGCATCGTGCTGCCGCAGGTCTTCAAGCGCATCCTGCCGCCGCTGAGCAACGAGACCATCACCCTGGTCAAGGACACTTCGCTGATTTACGTGCTGGCCATGAACGACCTGCTGCGCGCCGCGCGCGGCATCGTCCAGCGCGATTTCACAACCACGCCTTTCATCGTCGCCGCGGCTTTCTATCTGGTGATGACGCTGGTGCTGACGCTCGCTTTCCAGCATCTGGAAAAGAAGTACGCGGTGTACGATGAATAGCCCGATGATTCACGCGCTCGACGTGCACAAGCGCTTTGCTGCGGTGGAAGTACTCAAGGGCGTCTCGCTGGACGTCGGTAAGGGCGAAGTCGTGGCGATCATTGGTCCCTCCGGATCGGGCAAGAGCACTTTCCTGCGTTGCCTCAATCATCTCGAAACCATCGACCGTGGGCGCATCGACATCGAAGGCGAAACCCTCGTCGGCACGGACGAGACGGCGCTCTGCCGCTACGTCGCCGACATCGAACTGCGGCGCATCTGCCGCAAGATGGGCATGGTCTTTCAGCACTTCAACCTCTTTCCGCACTTGACCGTGCTGCAGAACCTCATCGAAGCACCGCTGACGGTCAAGGGATTGCGTCGCCAGGACGTTCTTCCCAAGGCTGACGAGCTGTTGCGTAAAGTTGGCTTGCTCGACAAGCGCGATAGCTACCCGGCGCGGCTGTCGGGTGGCCAGAAGCAGCGCGTGGCGATTGCCCGGGCGCTGGCCATGGAGCCGGACATCATGCTTTTCGACGAGCCGACCTCGGCGCTCGATCCGGAACTCACCGGCGAAGTCTTGCGCACCATCCGCGAGTTGGCCGAAGAACGGATGACGATGCTGGTGGTGACGCACGAGATGGCTTTTGCACGCGAGGTGGCCAGCCGCGTGGTGTTCATGGACGGCGGCGAAATTGTCGAAGCGCGTCCGGCGAAGGAGCTGTTTGCCGCCCCCGAACATCCGCGTACGCGGGCGTTTCTGGAGAACATGCTCTAAGACCGAGGACTGCCTGCGCCGAGCGCGCAGGGCGCAAGCACGAAAGCGCTTTGCCCGGCAGTCTTCCCCCTTCCTTGCACCTCGACCGTCAGAGAGCGCCAGCGGCCGCTCCGCGGAACGGTTGCGTGCTTTTGCCCATTCAGTAATTCAGTATTCGGAGACACGATGAATCAATCTTCCCGCGACGGTTTCACCAGCTCATTCGGCGTCCTGGTGGCGACGCTCGGCTCGGCCGTCGGACTCGGCAACATCTGGAAATTCCCTTCACTGACCGGCGCCAATGGCGGCGCCGGTTTCCTGCTCGTCTATCTGCTGGCCACCCTGCTGGTCGGTCTGCCGGTGATGATCGCCGAGACCATGCTCGGGCGTGCGGCGCGGGCCAACGCGGTGAGCGCTTTCGACCGGGTCGCGCCGCGCGGCCAGTGGTGGTGGAAGAGTATCGGCTGGATGGGCTTCGCGGCGGCAGTGCTGATTCTCGCCTTCTACTCGGAAGTGGCCGGCTGGGTCTATGCCTACGTCTTCAAAGCCATGGCCGGGCAGATCGCCACCACCGATCCGCAGCTGGCCGGCGCCATATTTGCCGAGTTGGTGGCGAATCCGCTGAGCTCGCTGTTCTGGCAGTGGGTGGTGTTGGCGGTGACCGGCAGCATCATCATGTTCGGCGTCGCCAAGGGCATTGAAGCGGTGACCCGCAAACTGATGCCGCTGCTCTTCATCCTGCTGCTGGTGCTCTGCGCGCGCAGCCTGACCCTGCCCGGAGCGAGCGCCGGCCTGAGCTTCCTGTTCAGCCCGGATCTGGCGAAAATCACCCCGGCCGTCCTGCTTACGGCGCTCGGCCTGGCCTTCTTCAAGCTCTCCATCGGCATGGGCTGCATGCTCACCTACGGCAGTTATTTCCGCGACAACCAGAACATCCCGGTGACCGCCACGCGGGTCATGTTTGCCGATTTGTCGGTATCGTTGCTGGCCGGTATGGCCATCTTTCCGGCCGTGTTTGCCTTCGGCTTTGAACCCGCGGCCGGCCCATCGCTGGTCTTCATGACCATTCCCGCCGTGTTTACGGCCATGCCCGGCGGCACGCTGTTCATGACTTTGTTCTTCATCCTGACGGCGATCGCCAGCGTTGGCGCGATGCTCTCGTTGCTCGAGGTGCCGGTGGCGATTCTCTCCGAACGCTATGGCCTGGGCCGCAAGCGCGCCTCCTTGTGCACCATCGGTGTGGTTGCCGCCCTGGGAGTGCCGGCAGCGCTGTCGGCAAGTCTGACCAGTGAGCTCAAGGTCTTCGGCATGAATCCCTTCGACCTCTTCGACTTCCTCAGTTCCAATGTGCTCCTGCCGCTCGGCGGGATTCTGATCTGTCTCTTCGTCGGCTGGGTCTATGGATTGCCGGAAATGGCCCGGCAGTTGAGCAACGCTGGAGCGCTGCGCAACAAGCGGCTGGTGAGCCTGGTTTTCTTCCTGGTTCGCTTCGTGGCGCCGCTGTCGATCGCCGCGGTGCTGCTGCATGGGCTGAAGGTGTTTTGAGGCTGGCAAGGCGCGAAGGATTGGTTTCTATGCAACGCCAGCCTGTGGGTCGTTCGATCGCCCGATGAGTTCTATGAATTCGGTGATTTGTGGCTCAAGCGTCGGTCAGCGCGGCGATGTTTTCTATCTGGCCGGCGACGCCGGTTTCGCTTCGGGAATCGGAGCGAACTGCGTCGCCGCCAGTCCCGACAGGACGATCAGCGCCATCGCCAGCCACGACCAGCCGTCGTACGTCTCGTTCCAGAGGAAGATTCCGAACAGGCTGGCAAAAACGACCGTGCTGTAAGCCAGGGCTGCCGCGGTCAGCGTCCTGGCCGCAGCATAGGCGCGCGTCATCGCCAGTTGGGCGGCGGTGGCAAAAGTGGCGACGCCGAGCAGCAGCGTGCCGCTACGCCAGTCGACCCCGTGCAGTTCGGAGAACAGCAGCCATAGCCCGGCACCGAGCGACGACAGCAGCGAGAAATAGAAGACGGTGCGCGTTTCCGGCTCGCCGCGCGCGCCCAGTTCGCGGACGCTGAAATAAGCCATCGCGGCCAGTGCGCCGGAGAGTAGCCCGAGCAGTGCGCCGAGCATCTGCTCGGCGTGCAGCGCCGGCTTGAGGAGCAGGGCGACCCCGCTCAGCCCAAGAATCAGGGCGGCGATGATTCCAGCCGTCAGGCGCAGTCCGGTCAGCGCCAGATAGCCGGCCAGAAAGATCGCCGAGGTGTAATTGAGAGTCACCGCCGTGGCTAGTGGCAGCAGGGTGATTGCCGAAAAGTAGGCAATCACCGCCGCGAAGCCGAAGGCAGCACGGCTGAGCTGCCAGCGCCAGTGCGGCGTTTGCAGCGCGACGCCGCGCAACCGGGCCAGGGCGAGCATCGGCAAGAGCGCGAGAGCGCTGCGGTAGAAGACGATTTCGACGGCTGAATGGCTTTCCGCCGCCAGCTTGACGCAGACCCCCATGCACGCGAAGAGGAGGCTGGCGACGATCATCCACAGCGATTGCATGGCGGTTTCGGAGGCGAGGGAAGCATCGGATTCTACGCGCAGGCGTGGGAAGAACAAGGCCAAACGACGCTGGCGTCCGGGGCGGTCGCACGGGTTGGGCCTGCCTCCGTAAGGAGGCTCATAAAGTGTCGAAAAATTTTACAGTGACCTGCCAGCAGAGCCGCTTTGATCCCGCAGCGAGGATTTAATAGGCTATAGAATCTATTGGTTTATTGGGTATTGTCTGTTTTTCATGTAAGCAAGGCGCAATTCTTGCTTAGGCCAAAACATCGTAGCCGCGGGTCTCTCCGGAGGCGCAAGTCCGCGTTCTACCGTTTGCTGTCGATAGATGGTTGAAGCGGGTTCCGTCGCCGCAGCGCGACGGGTCAGTTGGAACAGGGTTTCGGTTGGCGGAGCGTAGACAAATGAAAAAGAACAACGCGCGGTGCGTTTCGGTGCGGCCGTTCGGGCGGCTGCTGGTCCTGCCCATGGCTCTGGCGATGATCGGGCTGGCGCCCGAGACCCAGGCCGCCAATTACTCCTGCAACTGGAATGCCAACGCCAACGGCTCGTGGCTGACCAGCGCCCTGTGGAGCAGTTGCAATGGCGCCTTCCCCAACAACGGCGGCGGCAACACCTTCGACGCCACGATCGACATCAACACCGGACCGTTCACGGTCGACCTGAACTCGCCGGTCAGTATCGGCACGCTGACCATCAGCCAGAATACGCTGAACAATTCGTCGATGCTGACCACCAGCGATGGGGTGACGCTCAGTTACGCTGGCACGCTGCGCGGCGGCACCTACGTCGGCAGCGGCGGAACGGCTGTTTCCGTCGTGTCTGGCGCCTATGGCACGCTGGATAACGTTATCCTGCACGGCAACCTGGACCTCACCGGTTCGGGTAGCGTCGCGTACTTCGCCAACGGCCTGGCGGTGAGGGACGTTAGCGGCAGCAACCCGGGCGTGATCAACGTCACCGGTGCGGGCGCATGGCTGCAATCTCAGGGCACGCAGACACTGGACAACGCGACGCTGCACCTGGGTGGCAGCTCGAGTGTGGCTTACTTGTATTCCGGCAGCGGAGCGCTGACCCTTGGCGCCAACCTGCAGGTCCTCGCCGACGGTGCCGGCTCGTACGGCCAGATCTACGGTGGCCCGATCGTAAACGAAGGCAGCATCGCCTTCAGCAACGGCTCGGCCAGTAACACCATCAACCCGAGCGAGTTCACCAACAAGGGCACGATCACCGTCGCCCCGGCAACGGCGCTGTACATTACGCCGACGACGCTGAGCAACACCGCGGCCGGCAGCATCACTGGCGACGACGGTTCATTCATCCAGTTCGGCGGGGCGGCAGCGAGCAACGCCGGCACGATCACCATGAACGGCGCCGGCGGCGCGACCGTGCTGCAGATGGGCTACGCCGGCAACCTCGGCAACAACCCCACCTACCAGTGGCAAAACACCGGCACGATCAACGTCACCGATACCGAGTTGCGCTTGGGCGGCTATTTCACGCAGGCCGACGTCGGCACGATCAACCGCATCGGTGGCACGGTGAAGCTCAACGGCTTCCTCGAGAACACTGGCCAGACGCTGGACATTGCGGCGAGTTCGCCGCTCGACGGTCTGCAGATGGCCGGCGGCACGATCCGCGGCGGCACGGTACTCGGCAACGCCGCCGCCAACCTGTTTGCCACCGACTCCAGTTATGGCACGCTGGACAACGTCACCCTGCACGGCAACCTGGATGTCACCGGTACCTATGCCTCCGCGGCCTTCACCAACGGCCTGAGCGTCAAGGACAGCAGCGGAACCAATCCGGGCGTGATCAACGTCACGGGTTTCGCCGCCTACCTGCATTCGCAGGGCACGCAGACGCTGGACAACGCAACGGTGCACCTCGGTGGCAGCTCGGGTCCCGGTTACCTCTATTCGGAAAGCGGCACGCTGACTCTGGGCGCCGACCTGCACGTTCTCGCCGATGGCGTCGGCTCCTATGGCCGGCTCTACGGTGCCTCGATCATCAACGAAGGCAGCATTGCCTTCACCAACGGCCACTACAACAACTACATCAATCTGAGCGAGTTCACCAACAAGGGCACGATCACCGTCGCCCCGGCAACGGCGCTGTACATTACGCCGACGAAGCTGAGCAACACCGCGGCCGGCAGCATCACCGGCGACGACGGTTCATTCATCCAGTTCGGCGGGGCGGCAGCGAGCAACGCCGGCACGATCACCATGAACGGCGCCGGCGGCGCGACCGTGCTGCAGATGGGCTACGCCGGCAACCCGGGCAACAACCCCACCTACCAGTGGCAAAACACCGGCACGATCAACGTCACCGACACCGATCTGTTGCTGGGCGGCTATTTCACGCAGGCCGACGTCGGCACGATCAACCGCAGCGGTGGCACGGTGAAGCTCAACGGCTTCCTCGAGAACAGCGGCCAGACGCTGGACATTACCGCGAGTTCGCCGCTCGACGGATTGCGCATGGCCGGCGGCACGATCCGCGGCGGCACGGTACTCGGCAACGCTGCCGCCAACCTGTTTGCCAGCGACGGCAGCAGCGGCTGGCTCGACGGCGTCACCCTGCACGGTGACCTGGATGTCACCGGGACCTATGCCACGGCGTACTTCGTCAATGGTCTGAGCGTCAAGGACAGCAGCGGTACCAATCCGGGCGTGGTCAACGTCACGGGTCTCGGCGCCTACCTGTATTCGCAGGGCACGCAGACGCTCGACAAGGCGACGGTGCACCTCGGTGGCAGCTCGGGTCCCGCTTACCTCTATTCGGAAAGCGGCACGCTGACCCTGGGCGCCGACCTGCAGATTCTCGCCGACGGGGCCGCCAGCTCGTATGGCCAGATTTACGGTGGTCCGATTGTCAACAACGGCAGCATTGCCTTCAGCAACGGCAGCAGCAACAACAACATCATCCCCAGCGAGTTCACCAACAACGGCTCAATTTCGTCGTCGAACGGTTCAGTCGTTTTGGTTGCGCCAACGACCTTGACCAACCTCGCCGCCGGCACGCTGACCGGCGGCAGCTACCAGGCGTATGCCGGTTCCGAGATCCTCTTGCAGTCGTCGACCAGCACCCCGGTGACGACTCTGGCCGCCGACGTCGTGCTCAGCGGTGCTGATTCGCAGTTGCGCACCTATGACACGGTTCCGGCTTCCGGCACCTACAACACCTACGTTGCACTCGACGACAGCCTGACCACGATCACCGCGGCGGGTGCACTGCATGTGCTCGCCAACCGCGATTACACGACCAGCAAGGCGATCAACAACCAGGGGACGCTCGAACTCGGTGGCGGCACCTTTGCTTCTACCAGCCTGGCCAACGCCGGCACCTTGCGCGGCTTCGGCAGGGTCACGCCGGCGATCGTCAACACCGGCCTGGTCCGCGCCAGCGGTGGCACGCTGATCGCGCAAGCCGGTGTGAACGGCACTGGCAACATCCAGGTCGACAGTGGCGCGACGCTCGACCTGAGCAGCGCTGCCGGTGCCAGCAGCGCGCAGCGCCTGAGCATGGACGGCGCGCTCAATCTCGGCGGCCAGAACCTCGTCGTTTCCAAGGACTACAGCAACGCCAACTTCGGTACCGGCAACAGCTTCGACCGCCGCAGCAACGTCAGCGGCGCCGGCCGGATCATCGGCCAGAACGCCGCCCAGACCGTCGTCGGCCAGGTCGTCAGCGCCGGCGCCAACACCTTCACCGTCGACTTCGGCAACGTGCGCGGCGGCACCACCGCCAACAAGACTTTCCAGGTCCAGAACAGCGGCACCGGCGCCGATATCCGCGGCGCCGTGCAGAGCACCGGCACCGGCAACGTCACTGACGGCCGGCTGTCGGTGAGCACCGGCAACTTCGGCCCGCTCGCCGTCGGCGCCAACAGCGGCGACTACACCATCAGCTTCAGCGCCAGCAGTGGCGGCGCGCTGGTCGGCCAGAAAGCCGGCGTCGCCAGCAACTTCGATAACGTCGCCACGCAGACCATCAATATCGACGGCTTCGCCTCGGTGCTCGCGCAAGGCAGCGCGACGCCGAACAGCGACCCCGTCAACCTCGGCAATTTCCGCGTCGGCTTCACCCCGCCGCCGGCGCCAACGCAGAATTTCGAGGTCGTCAACCTCACCAGCGGCGTCGGTGCCGAACGCCTCGGGATCGGCTCGGCAGCTACCACCGGCAACTTCGCGGCAACGAACAACCTCGGCAGCAACTTCATCGACCCCGGTGGCCAGCAGTCCGCCGCCGTCACCGCCACGGTGAACAACGGCGTCGCCGGCGTCAACAGCGGCGCCGTCACCCTCCAGTACACCACCAACGGCCAACTGATCGATCCACTGTTCGTCACCCAGAACGTCAATGCGCAGACCATCAACCTGCAGGCCACCGGCTACAACGTCGCCGTCGGCAGTGCCGCGCCCGATCCGGTGGTGTTTGCCAACCAGCGCGTCGGCGGCATGCAGAGCCAGATCCTGAGTGTCACCAACACTGCCGCCACCGGCAGCTTCACCGAGAAGCTCAATGCCAGCTTCGGTAGCGACACCGGCAGCGCCATCAACAACGGTGGTTCGGTCATCATGCAGGTAGCCGGTTCCCCCGCCAGCACTGCCATGGCGGTTCGTGTAAACACCGACACCGCCGGCGCGCGCAGTGGCAGCGTGACGCTCAACTACCAGACCGACGGCACCGGCAGCAGCGGTCTGGGTACCGCCAGCGTCGGTTCGCAGGTGGTCAACGTTTCCGGCAACGTCTACCAGATCGCCCAGGCCAACCTCCCGGCCAATGTCGACCTCGGCAACTTCCGTCTCGGTAGTGCCGGCAGCCAGGCGATCAACATCGCCAACACCGATGTCGCCCCGGCCGGCTTCCAGGAAGGCCTCGATGCCAGCATCGGCGGCACCGCCGGCAAGGCCAGCGCCAGCGGCGGACCGATCAGCAATCTCGCGCAGGGCGGCAACTCCAGCGTGATCAGCGTCGGCATCGACAACGCCACCGCCAGCGCCGGCGTCAATACCGGCACCGTGACCATCAATCTCGCCAGCAACGGCAGCACCACCTCCGGGCTGGCGAGCATGGCCCTGACCGACGCGACCATCAATGTCAGCGGCACCGGCTACAACGCCGCCGTCGGCAGCGCCACACCGGACCCGGTGGTGCTCGCCAACCAGCGCGTCGGCGGCATGCTAAACCAGGTCCTGACCGTCACCAATACCGCCGCTGCCGGCAGCTTCACCGAGAAGCTCAATGCCAGCTTCGGCGCCAATACCGGCAACGCCACCAACACTGGCGGCGCGGTCGTCCTGCTCGCCGCCGGTGATCCTGGCAGTACGGCGATGTCGGCTGGTGTCGACACGACGACTGCCGGCGCCAAGGCCGGCAGCGTCACCCTGAACTACCAGACCGACGGCAACGGTAGCAGCGGCCTGGCGGCGGCCAGCGCCGGCTCGCAAGTGATCAACGTCTCGGGCAACGTCTACCAGCTCGCCAGCGGCCAGATCAACACCCTGCCGCTGAACTTCGGCACCGTACAGGTCGGCCAGGCCGTCAGCCAGGTGTTGAGCATCAGTAACACCGCCAGCGGTGCCGCCGGCTTCGTCGAAGACCTCAACGCCGTCTTTGGCGCCAGTTCCGGCACCGGCAGCAGCCTGATCACCGGCAGCGGCAGCATCAGCGGCCTGCTCGCCGGCGCCACCAACGCCAGTGGCATGACGGTCAACGTCGACACCAGCGCCGCGGCCACCATCAACGGCACCATCGCCGTCAATTTTGCCAGCGCCGGCGCTGTCGCTGGCAGCAGCAACGGACTCGGAACGTTCAACCTCGGCTCGGTCGACTACGGCGTGCAGGGGCTGATCCAGGCCAACGTGATCAACACCGCCAGCCCGGTGATCAACAACAGCCCGATCAATCTCGGCAACGTCCGCGTGGGTGACAGCTCGCCGACCGCGCTGGTCAGCGTGACCAACCAGGCGACGAGCGCGCCGCAAGCGGCACTCAACGCAACAATCAGCGGCAACGGCCCGATCAGTGCTGGCGGCAGCTTCAACTTGCTGAACC